>NZ_BAAAFQ010000007.1:0-565360 GCF_039523615.1 Psychrosphaera haliotis
TTAGTTGTTGCTGCAACTGACGGCCCTATGCCTCAGACTCGTGAGCACATCCTACTTTCACGTCAGGTTGGTGTACCTTTCATCATCGTATTCATGAACAAATGTGACATGGTTGATGACGAAGAGTTACTAGAATTAGTAGAGATGGAAGTTCGTGAACTTCTTTCAGAATACGAATTCCCAGGTGACGACCTTCCACTAATCGCTGGTTCAGCTCTTAAAGCTCTTGAAGGCGAAGCAGAGTGGGAAGCGAAGATCATCGAACTAGCTGAAGCACTAGATACTTACATTCCAGAGCCAGAGCGTGACATCGATAAGCCATTCATCATGCCTATCGAAGACGTATTCTCAATTTCTGGTCGTGGTACAGTTGTAACAGGTCGTGTTGAGCAAGGTATCGTTAACACTGGTGACTCAGTAGAGATCGTTGGTATTAAAGACACAGTAACAACTACTTGTACTGGTGTTGAAATGTTCCGTAAATTGCTTGACGAAGGTCGTGCAGGTGAGAACATTGGTGCCCTATTACGTGGTACTAAGCGTGAAGACGTAGAACGTGGTCAAGTATTAGCGAAGCCTGGTTCAATCCAGCCTCACACTAAATTTGAATCAGAAGTTTACGTACTTTCTAAAGAAGAAGGCGGACGTCACACTCCATTCTTCAAAGGTTACCGTCCACAGTTCTACTTCCGTACAACTGACGTAACTGGTGCTGTTGAGCTTCCAGAAGGCGTAGAAATGGTAATGCCTGGTGATAACATCAAGATGGTTGTTGAGCTAATCGCACCTATCGCGATGGACGAAGGTCTACGTTTCGCGATCCGTGAAGGCGGTCGTACAGTTGGTGCTGGTGTTGTAGCAACAGTAATCGCTTAATTCTGCTGAGTTAGGAAGTTAGCTTTAGAGTTAGCGGAATAACAAAGTAGATGAAGAAAAGCCCCGGTTCGTAAGAGCTGGGGCTTTTTTATTTGTAGTGATTTATCTGTATTTTCTTGCTCTAATTTTACTATCTATCCAGTTTGCGCTTTTCTTTAACATCAGTTGACATTTTTTGAGCCAAACTCGAGCAATCTCATATTCAAAGCTAAGAATATATAGTCCTGGTATTAACAATAATAAAGAAGGCCCAGGAACGACTACAAATATGATGCCCATTAATACTAATGAACCTCCAACAAGGTGAATGAATAATTGTTTTAAAATATTCATTTATTACCTCCTAAGTTAATCATCAAGCGATACGGGTCCATTTATTTCTTTTATATAAAGTTGACCGCTGCCTGAACCGTTTATCTCTAAACCTTTAGTATTTTTAACGGTAATGTCACCGCTACCATCTTCGATATAAACTTTATTCATAATATTTTTGATAGATAAATTACCAGAGTCATCTAAAACTTTTGTAAAGCCATCAACATTTTTAATAGATAAAGAGCCAGAGCCGTCGTCGACGTCTACACCACCTTTTATGTTTTGAATCGACAGGTCACCTGATCCATCATTCACAACAACGTCACCGCCGATGTCTCTAATATTAATATTTCCTGAACCGTCGGTAATATCTAAGTTGTTTGATACTTTTTCTATGGTTAGGTTACCAGAACCGTCATTTACTTTTACTGAGCCACCTACATCTGATAACTCGATAGAACCAGAACCATCATCTATATCAAGGTCACTACCAATACTTTCTACATTAATACTTCCAGAGCCGTCGCTAATAGATAGCGCAAGATGTTTAGGCATTGTTACATCTATGTCTATTTTAGTATTACTGCTGCCCCAAGAGCCAAACGAGTTACTAGCATATGCTACGAGTCGAGCTTCATCACCGGATTGAGTCAATGACAACTTATGGCTACGATCATCATCAGTCCAAACATGTGCTTTAACACTAATGCTTGTTTGCCCTTCCACGCCAATAATATTAATTGAGCCAGAGCCATTTTCTACCAATAACTGATTAATACTGTCTGCATTTAAGGTTAGCTCTTCCTTAAATTCAACATCAGCTGCATGTGACTTACCTACGTGAATAACACAGCCAGATAACGATAAACTTACAAGTAGGGCTGATGCGATTGCTTTTAGTTTCATAACTTATTCCTTTTAAATACTTTTATAGTTTGTTTTTAATAAGCAAAATATAGGCAAGCTTGCGAAACATTAAAAGTTAATAAAAATCAATGACTAACAAGCTTTTTAACTATTCCTTAAATTGATGGAGTGGCTTAATTAGCTATTTGTTAGGGAATTTGCTCAACAATCCGTGTAATCTTTATTATAGTTAATTTAAATCATTTAAAAGGCCTCTATTTAATGAAGTTCAAGTTAAAACTATTATCTGGTGTTTGTATTGCGTTGTGTCTATCCGCCTGCAGTACTTCTCCAACTGGTCGTAATCAAATTACCATGTTCTCAGGCGATAAAATGTCAGCAATGGGTTCAGAGTCATTTGAACAAATGAAAAAGGACATTCCAATAAGCTCAGATAAAAAGCTTACTGCCTATGTTCAGTGTGTTGCTGATCAAATAACGCCAAATGTAAGTAAAGAAGCTCACGATGGCAGCTGGGAAGTGGTTTTATTTGAATCAGATCAAATTAATGCCTTTGCGTTGCCAGGTGGCAAAATTGGCGTGTATACCGGCATACTCAAAGTGACTGAAAATCAAGATCAACTTGCAGCAATAATGGGACACGAAGTTGGACATGTTATTGCAAATCATTCAAACGAAAGGCTGTCTTCAAATTCTGTGGCACAAGGTGCTTTACAAATTTCAGGGGTTTTATTGTCAGGACAAGATGAACAAACTCAAGGTTTAGTAATGGCTGGATTAGGTGTAGGTGTTCAATACGGTGTGCTCATGCCTTATGGTCGAACACATGAAAAAGAAGCTGACATTATTGGTCAAGAGCTAATGGCAAAGTCAGGTTTTAAACCTAAAGCGGCGGTTGATTTGTGGCACAATATGGCGAAGGCGAGTAGTGGTGCTCCACCAGAGTTTTTGTCTACTCACCCATCAAACGAAACTCGCATTAAAAAACTGACTGAGCACCTAAAAGTTACTCAGCCAATGTATAAAGTAAGTGCTCAAAAGCCAAACTGTGGTTAACCAAAATCAGTTAACGATTAACCATCTTTAGTATTTGTTAGACTCTTTTAGCAAGCTTACTTTTTTAACGTATTAAGCTTGCTATTTTTCTAATACAACTCGATAACGAGCTTTACCACTTTCTACGTGCGCAATCGCGTTATTAATATCATCAAATTTAAACATTTCAACTTGAGGTTTGATGTTATGTTGATGCGCGAATTCTAACATTGCTTTGATTGTAGAGGGGCTTCCAACAGGCGATGATGAAATAGAACGTTGCTTCGCCATTAAACCAAATACTCCAATATCAAGAGGCTCAAGTGTTGCCCCTACAAAGTGAAGTCTGCCTTTTGGCTTTAAGGTAGAAATATACAAGTTCCAATCCAGCTTTACATTTACCGTTGAAAGAATGTAATCAAAAGAGCCAGCTGCCTTTTCTATATCAGCTTCACTCCGAGAGTTAATAGTGTGGTGCGCACCTAAGGACTTGGCTTCTTCAGTTTTACTCTCACTCGATGTAAAAGCAGTAACTTCACAACCCCAAGCATTTAAAAATTGCAACGCAATATGGCCAAGTCCACCAATTCCAATAACGGCAACTTTATCTGTTGGCTTTATATCAAACTGAACCATTGGGTTAAATACAGTAATACCGCCGCAAAATAAGGGACCGGCAGACTTTGTATCCATCCCGTCGGGCAGTGCAACAACAGATGCTTCATTTGCCTTTACTTGCTCTGCAAAACCACCATGTCTGCCAATAATTGTTGGTTGTGCGTGATCACACAAATTCTCATCACCCGTACCGCAACTGCTGCAAGCTTGGCAGTAGTCAGAATGCCAACCTAACCCAACGGTTTGACCTACTTTTAGTGTTTTTACACTGCTTCCGACAGCATTTATCTTGCCGACTACTTCGTGGCCTGCTACTAAAGGGTAACTAGACATCCCCCATTCATTATTTAACATTGATAAATCTGAGTGACAAATTCCACAATATTCAACATCGATGAGTACTTCATTAGTATCCAAACTACCTAAATCGATGTCTATGAGAGACAAACTTCCGCCCGCTTCTTTTGCCGCATAAGCTTTAGCCATTATATATTCCTTGTTAATTTTTAGACGTTACTTGGTACGTTACGTATTTAATAATGAAATAGATTAATAGTAAGGATAGCCTGCTTTTTAGAGAAGGACGGTAAGCTAGACAATAAGTTTACTCCGGTCTTCTTAGAATTGATAACGAGCCGAGAAGTTTAGATGACCCACATTGTCTTCTCGGTTTTTGTTCTCTCCGTAACCAGCTTCAAACCTAAGTTTCCAACCTGATTGATTCAAGCCATTAAAACTATAACCGTAAAATAACGCTGCCCCTTGCGTTGTTTCATCACCGAATACAGCTGACAGCGCACAACCTAATGCGTCTGAAAATGCAACACCAATGATAGTGCCAAAATCATCATTGTTGTTATTGGCAGTGGTATCTATGTTTTCGCATTTATTATCCTTAATGCCAACTGCGCCAATATACCCGCCTACTGAGTGATTCGGATTTTCTAATGCTTTTTCATATCCAATAGAAAAACCATCATCCAAGCCAATTTTATAATTTACAAAAATGTTTGATGAATCGTCTAATTCATAATTTGTTCCAACGGTTGCAAAATATGGATAGCCAGAACCTAAAGTAAAGTTCCAGTCATTTTGCTTGGCTTGTGCCGTGTAGGAAAGGCTTGAAAATAACGCTAGGGTGAGAAGGTTTTTATTAAACATTTATTGGTCGTCCATGTAGTTGTTTTTGCTTTATTTTAGGGCTAACTTACAAGTAGACGCAATATTTTCACTGTAACAAAATGTACTTTTAGATTCTTTTACTATAGTTAAATTGTTATCAATTATCCGAATATGAAAAAGCAGCCACGGGTACTGCCCACTTGGCTGCTTCATTAAGTGATTCAGTTTCCAGCTTTAAGTTATAACGGAAACTGAAGTTAACTTCTTACGCTCGATCTTTACCACCGTGATGGCGAGCTTTACGTTGTTTTTTCTTTTTCCATTTAGCAATCTTTTCTTGCTGCTCTTCATTTAGAACTAACTGAACGGCTTTTTCAGTTTGAAGGCGTTTTACTTGCAATTTAGCCTTAAGAGTCGCTTGTTGGCTCGCTACATCTAATAATGACTGCTCGTCTAGCGCATCTGCTTTAGACAATGTACGCCACTGTTTTTTTAGTGACTTAAGGCTCTCTTTATCAGCTTTTGTTTCCGATTTAGCCTGTTCAAAAATTTGCTTTATTTGGCTCTGTTGAGTTTCAGTCAAATCAAGCTTTTCTGCCACGCGCTTAGATAAAAGCATTGGGCCTCGTTTTTCCATATGAGCTTTACGCTCTTTATGTTTACCTTCAGCGTGAGCTGGTTGGGTTGCAGAAACGGCTACTAACGCCACTACCGCAGACAATGATAAAAGTAATTTAGTATTCATAAGCACCTCGCTTTGTTAAGTTGATATTAATACTAAACCCTGCAATGCAAAGTAATGCCAAGGGAGTGCAAAGTAATGTAAAGATTAACGTTCATTGCTGTTTTTTGCTTAAAATGGCATTTCTACCTTAATAGCTGAGAAACTATCGTGGCAAAAAAATCTATTTTAATCATCGATGATGACACTGAACTTACGCAATTATTGTCTGAATACTTGATGTCTAATGACTTTGATGTAATGGCGCTACATGATGGACAACAGGGCTTAGAGGCGGCGATAAAAGATGATTACGACCTTATATTACTCGACGTTATGTTACCAAGCTTAAATGGGTTTGAAGTTTTACAAAAACTGAGACAGGCCAAAGCAACGCCGGTAATCATGTTGACAGCTAAAGGCGAAGACTACGATCGGATCTATGGTTTAGAAGTGGGAGCGGACGACTATATAGCTAAACCGTTTAATCATAGAGAGTTGCTAGCGCGCGTAAAAGCGATGGTTCGTCGAGTTGATTTGCTCACTCAACCTCAAAATGAACATACAATTACTTTTGAAGATATTGAGTTATGTATTCAATCAAGAAGTGCGAAAGTAAACCAGCAGGCCATTACATTAACCGGTACTGAATTCGAGATTCTTATTTTACTGCTTAAAGATCCACTCAGCATTGTAAGCAAGGAAACCATAAGCCAAGAGGTGTTAGGTAGACGTTTGGCGGCTTATGACAGATCTATTGATATGCACGTAAGTAACTTACGTAAAAAAATTGCCCAGTACTCAAATCATGAACGCATTCATACAATAAGAGGTTCTGGTTACATAATGGTTGGCGGTAAGTAGTGGCTGGAGGTAGTTTATGGCACGTTTAAACAGTTTGTTATTCAAAGTATTTGCATGGTTTTGGTCTTCAATTGCTATCACCATTGTTATTTTATTATTAATTAGTTCAGTGAGCTTTACCGACTTAGTATCTAAACCGTTAGACTCTAGAAAAGTTAGTGGAATAGAGAAGTACGCATTATTTATTGAGAAGCGCTTTAACAGTTTACCCACTAGTAAGCAGTTGCAGAGGTTGTTGCATCGTTCGTCGAGAAAGAGAGTTTTGTTCTTAAAAGGCTCGACCTCAGAGATGTCGGTATTGAGTGGCCCGGTTCCTGAAAGTGTTGACTTGAACTTATTAGCGGAAGTTGATGACTTAACGCCGCAATATATTTTTACAGAAAATTACCACGCCATTGGCCCAATTAAAGTAAAGATAAACAATGAGGTGTTTCATTTATACGAAGTAACGCCCAAACGTAACCCACCGTTACTTATTAAGTTTAGTTTGTTGCCTATTTGGCTGAAGTTTACCGTGCCTATTTTAGTCTCTTTAGGCTTAAGCTTCTTATTTACTCGTGGCATCGCAAGGCCAATTAGAGAGCTAAGAGACGCGGCTGAAAAAGTTGGTAAAGGTGAGCTAAGTAGCCGAGTGCCTGACAAATATGTGGGCAAGGATGAACTTGGAGAACTGTCTGCAGACTTTAATAGCATGGCTGAGCAGTTAGAGGCATCCATGGGTGTGCAACGGCGTTTACTTGCCGATATATCACATGAGCTTCGTTCACCTCTTACAAGGCTGTCACTCGCAGTAGGATTAGCAAAAGAGTCCAATGAAGAAAAGCGAGAAGGTTACCTAGCTAGAATAGAAAAAGAAGCCGAGCAACTTGATCAAATGATTGGTTCTGTTTTGATGCTGTCGCGTTTAGAAACAAAACAACAGCATTTAGATTTACAAGAATATGTATTGTCTGACGTTTTAATACCTGTATTACAAGATGCCGAATTTGAAGCCGAGTCATTAGGTAAAAAAATAAATATTGAAGCGTTACCAAACTTAAATATAAGGGTAGACAGAAAAATAGTATCTAGTGCAATTGAGAATATCCTCAGAAATGGTATTCGATATGCAAAAAGTCAGATCAACTTTGAGGCGAAAGTTGAAGGCAACAAGGTTCAACTCATTATTGAAGATAATGGACTTGGAATACCAGATCATTTGTTGTCAAAAATTTCAGAACCGTTTTATCGTCATAGCGACGCTAGAGAGAGAAATAGTGGCGGGGCAGGTTTAGGTCTTGCTATAGCGAAAAAAGCCATGACGGCTCATTCTGGCTATTTATTACTAAGTAATAAGCCTACTGGTGGCCTTAGAGTTGAACTAGTCTTCAATAGTTTGGGAGAGGCAACCCCAAATACATAGTCACCTAAAAGATAAAGTGACTCGTCTTGAATGTAGTTTGATAATTAAGCGGCTTTTATTAAGTCGCTTTTTTCAGGTCAATAATTCATTAAAAACAAATCACCCATCTTGTGAAAAACGAGAACCTACCTATAATGCGGCTGTTTATAATATTCTAAAATCATTGTATATAGAATGTATTCGTCGGAGGTTTAGTTGTCTGGTTCGTTTTCCCCTATCGTCAAAAATAATAGTAATTTAGGTAAAAAAGGCATTGTTTGGTTAATGATGCTGTTTATGGTCTTAAACCTATTGCCTGTGGATATTTATTTACCAGCGGTACAGTTAATCGCGACCGACCTAAATACCTCTGTTGATAACGTGCAACTAGGCATCTTTTTTTACTTAATAAGTATGGGAGTTGGGCAGTTATTTTTAGGAGCGCTGTCAGACAAGTACGGAAGAAAGCCTATCGCTTTGGTTTCGTTATTTGTTTATATATTGGCATCAACACTGGCAACAATATCAACGAACCTCGAAACACTCATTGCCAGTCGACTTATTCAAGGCATTGGTGCTTGTGGTTGTGCTGTGACCGCGCTAGCGGTTGTACGTGACTTATTTGATGAAGATGAAAGCGCAAAAATATACTCAATTTTGAACGGCGCACAAAGTATTGTCCCTGCACTTGCACCTTTATTAGGTGGTTTGATATCAGTACAGCTAGGTTGGCGTTATTGTTTTGCATTGCTGGTGGTTTTAGGAGCAATGACGTTTATATTTACTAAATTTAAAATGGGCGAAACAAACCAATCGGTAAAGCTTCAAAGCTTGGATTCAGGTAAGTCATCAAGGATTGGAAATACAGGAGGGGAATCCAATACAAATCCTCCTGAATCAAGCCCGAAAGAGTCAAATAAAAGCTTTCGGTATATATTGTCTCACGCTAATTTCACGCCTAATGCAATCGCGTCAATGGCTTCAATGGCTTTTATTGTTCAGTATGTTGTTAAGTCACCTGTATTACTGATTGATAATTTGGGTCTAACGCCAACGGAGTTTTCGTTAGTTTTTGGTAGTAACGCTTTTTTAATTATGTTTGCGGCGTTTTGCGCGACTAAATTAATTGGTTTGTCGTCAGCTCGGGCAACCTGCAATTTGGGTTTATTGCTAATGATGGTTTCCTCGGCTATGTTTTTTGTAGAGCCTAATCCAAACTCTTTAACTCAATATTTAGTCTTTTTGAGTATAGGCAGTTTTGGTTTCTCTTTTAGTTTAGGAAGCTCTATAGGTATGGCGCTGGCGCCATTTCCTGAATGTGCAGGCAAAGCATCATCAGTATTAGGGTTTCTACAATTTACGGTTACTTCAATTGTTGGAATTATTGTTGGTTATTATTTTCCAAGTGGTGCAATGTCGCTGGCCATCACAGTACCAGCCTTTGCTTTAACGAGTGTATTGCTTGGTCAATACTTACATAACACTCGCGTAGTTAAGGGTTAAAATGAAAAGTCGTCAGTCTCAAGGCTTTACGCTAATCGAACTTATAATAGTCATTGTTATTTTAGGCATTTTAGCCGTAACTGCAGGGCCTAAGCTTATAGGTATATCTTCAGATGCGCGTATTTCCATACTGCAAGGTGTTCAGGGTGCCATGAAGTCGTCAATGTCTATGACGTTATCTTACGGCCATGTACAAGGTGTAACAAATGCCCTTAACCAAGACTTAACGTTACCAAGCGGTGAAGTAGTAAGGCTAGACTACGGGTATCCAGAACACAGCTGGGAAACAGCTTGGCGACAAATGCTAGAGGGTGACTTTGAACTCAAAAGCTCAGGCGGAATTTGTGATGGAGACGCTGAGCTTTGTGTAGATAGTGACTTTAATATTGGCGGCGATGTGAGTGTGGCTGGCTCTTCGAGCGCTATGGTTATTTGGCCTAATGGCGTAAGTACAGCGGATAATTGCTACGTTTATTACGCTTACAGCGCAGCAAGTCGAGGAAATGAACCTGTTATAGGCGCAATCCTCGACGGTTGTTAACTAAGTTCTAGGAACAAAATCCAAAACCGTTGCATTGATACAGTATCGTTTACCACCATTAGGGCCGTCATTAAAAACATGACCTAAATGAATACCAGTAATTTTAGCTCTAACTTCAGTTCGTTCCATGCCAAAAGAGTTATCTTCATGGTAAGTCACAGAATCTTCAATCGCACTATGAAAAGATAACCAACCAGTACCAGAATTAAATCGGTCAGAGGTATCAAACAGCGGCGCCCCAGATAAACTGTCGATAAAAACGCCTGGTGGGGTATTTTTAAATTTGTCGTAAGCTTTGCAAAAACGGTTATCGGTGCCTTTACCAAATGCCACCTTAAACGCCTCGGTATCCCCAAGTTTGAATGCACCCAGCGCCTTATAAAAAGAGTCGCTGCTCATATAACCCATATGACCTAAGCGCTCTTTACCATCTTCAATAAACAAAATGGTTGGCGTTCCAAAAGTTGGAGACGAAATCGTTAGTCCGTCCAATTGGCTCGCTAAACGGAAGTGCAACGGTATATCGCCAGCATAATCATTGGTCACGTCCTCTTTAAAACGCTCGCAATAAGGGCAGTTTGGTGCATCGATAACAACAATTTGTTTACCCGTAAGCAGTCCAGTATTGTCCACTGTTGCTGGTGGTTCAGTCATCTTTTTTGCGAGCAGCGGCGAGTCTTCAAACGTTACGCCAGTGCTGTGATCAGGGCAGTAGCCATTTGGGTTTTTAGCAATATAATCTTGATGGTAATCTTCAGCAGGGTAAAACTTATCCAATGGTTTAATTTGGGTTTGAATTAAGCCTTTACCTTTTTCATTTAAACGTTGCTGAAAGGTTTTCGTTAAACGAGTTGCAATGTCAGCTTGTTGTTCAGAATTATAAAGAATAGTTGAGCGATACTGAGTGCCAACATCATTTCCCTGTCTATTTTTTTGAGTAGGGTCATGCATTTCATAAAACAGTTTAATTAAAGTGTCTGTGGCAATGACACTCTGGTCATATTCAACGCGGATAACTTCAGCAAAATTATCATCATTAAACTTCTGCTTTAATTTTGTGATTTCGCGGTAAGTAGGCTTTAATCCTCGCCCGTCAGCATATCCAGATAAAACATTAATAACACCAGGAAGTGCTTCAAAGCGCTTTTCGGCACCCCAAAAACAACCTAAGCCTAAAACTAAGGTTTGATGCTGTATTGTCGCGTCGGAAATGTCAGTGGACTCAAGCAATTCAGTAGTTTGACTTATATCACTAAACTGACTTTGTCCTAGTTTAGCCTGTGTAGGTGAGGCTTGAATAGATTTAAAAGAAAGCCCAATCAATGCTACAAGTAAAGCAACAACAGCAAATTTTAACGTCGCATTATAATTCATAATTTATTCCAGTTCTTTTTACAATAAACCGTGGAAGTCATAAAAAACTTTCAAAAAGATTAAACGAAAAATAGTCGTAGACCGATCAGGTGGTCAATAGTCCCCATTTGATAGAGGTTTTTTATTACACGAATCGACAATTCCACAAACTAACCATATGAGTTAATTTTATCTGCATCCAATTTTATTAGGTATCCGTATAATACGGGCAATAAGAAAAGCCCACTGGCTGTTTTCTAATAAAGATTTGAAAGGATACATAATGAAGCATAATCAATGGCTGTTACCAATCGTTCTTGGCTCAACAGCACTGCCATTTTCTACCTTAGCAGAAACCAGCGACTCGGCTGGTCCAGAAAATGAGACGCTTGAAACTATTACCGTTGAAGGCCGTAAAACCAATCTAATTGGCGATGCAATATCAGCATCTGAAGGCATAGTTGGCCAAGAACAAATTTCAATACGACCACTATTAAGAACCGGTGAAGTACTAGAGTTAGTGCCAGGAATGGTTGTGACTCAACATAGTGGTACAGGCAAAGCGAATCAGTACTTTTTACGAGGCTTTAATCTAGACCATGGTACCGATTTCTCAACTTTTGTTGATGGCATGCCAGTTAACATGCGCTCGCACGGACATGGGCAAGGTTATACAGATTTAAACTTTTTAATACCAGAAAGTGTAGAACGATTGAGCTATAAAAAGGGCTCTTATTATGCCGATGTTGGCGACTTCAGTGGTGCGGGACATGCAGCTTTCTCTACGTTTAAAAAGGTAGAACAAGGACAAGTTGAGCTAACGCTAGGCGAAGATAACTATCATCGTTTTGTTGTACTCAATGATGCCCAAATAGCCGGTGGCGATATATTATATGCGTTTTCTCATACTGGCTATGATGGACCTTGGACTGATATTGACGAAGACTTAGACAAAACTAATTTGTTACTAAAGCAAACTTATGAGTTAGAAGACGGTTTCATTAGTGCTGCATTTATGGCGTATGACAATACGTGGAATAGTGCTGACCAAATACCTGGTCGCGCGGTTGAATCCGGTTTAATTGATGAGCTAGGTTCAATTGATACTAGCGTGGGAGGTGAGTCTTCACGTTATAGTTTAAGTGTTGATTGGCAACAAGGTCAGTGGCAAGCGAATGCGTATGCTATTAATTACGACATGACTTTATGGTCAAACTTCACTTATTTGCTAGATGACAATGTTGATGGCGATCAGTTTGAACAAGTAGATGACCGCACAATTTGGGGTGGTTCGTTAAGTTATAAATTAGACGAAATAAAGTTATCTAATGACATGGCAATGAACAACTTAGTTGGAATTGAGCTTCGTAACGATGACGTTGCAGAAGTGGGTTTATTCCGCACTAAAGAACGCCAACGTCTAGGAACTATTCGCAGAGATAGTGTGGATGAATTTAGCCTAGGTGCGTATTGGCAAAACAGTATTGATTGGAACGAACGCGTTCGCACTGTGATTGGTCTACGCCATGATTATTATGACTTTGATGTTCGTGATCGCGTTGGTAATGGAGCAACGTCTACAAATATTAATAATGTGAACCTTGCAGCCAATAGTGGTGAGTCTGACGATAGCCAAACTTCTTTAAAAGCCAATGTGATTTATTCAATCAATGACGCTTGGGAAGGCTATCTTTCTTATGGCCAGGGTTTTCACTCAAATGACGCTAGAGGCACAACTATACGCATTGACCCATCAAACGGTGAGGCTGTTGATGCAGTAGATCCACTTGTAAAATCAACAGGCTATGAGCTTGGTTTGCGCGGTTACATGAGTGAACTGTTTAATGTCTCTATTGCATTGTGGCAATTAGACTTAGACAGCGAGTTACTATTTGTTGGCGATGCTGGTAATACTGAAGCAAGCGACGCTTCTGAACGCCACGGTTTAGAGCTAACAACTTACTACTACTTTAATGAAACGCTAAGTGTTGATTTAGAATACGCCTATACAGAAGCAAAATTTGCGGGTAACCCAGAAGGCGGAGATCTAATCCCGGGAGCACCAAAGCACGTTGTACAAGCCGGTGTAAATGTCGATATTGACGAAGCTTGGTTTGGTAGTTTTAGAGTAAGGTATTTTGGTAAGAGACCATTAATCGAAGACGGTTCGGTATACTCTGATGCGAGCTTTATCAGTAACTTAAGAGTAGGTTACCGTGATGGTCCACTAACGTATAAAGTTGATGTTCTAAACTTAACGAACAGTAACGACCATGACATTGACTACTTTTATGAGTCTCAACTAGCGTCAGAAATGAACCCAGTTGAAGATGTTCATTATCACGTGTTTGAACCGCGTACTATTAGGTTGTCGGTAAACTACCAATTTTAATATTGAGTAATAGCACAACGACAAAAAGTAGTTGAGCTATGCCTAAAACTAGCTGAGCTACGGTGAAAAATAGCTTAGTCATGCTTAACGTTAACTGAGCTATCGCCAAAGTAAAAAGCCGAACTTGTTTCGGCTTTTTTATTAACTGCTGTACATAACCACAAAACTAATAGGAATAGCGATACCAGCAATAATTAACAATCCTCTTTTGCCTAACGGACCGTACTTACCTTTGACCATAAACAAGGCTGAAAGCGATAAAAATATTAACATGACCGCATAAGCGTCAGAAAAGTAGGTCCATGCCTTTCGTGCTTCGTTTAAATGTAAAAAGTTTGCGGATCGCAGTAATACTCTTGGTTTCACCTGCTCAATCACTACTTCGTTGTTTGCCGGCGAAATAATTAACGTATGATCTTGTTTGCTAAATAGCTTTAAGCGATTAGGTGTCTCCCAAAACTGAGCTTTAATCGTAGTTTGCAAATTAAGCTCAGCTAATAACCATTGCTCAAACTCTTTTTGCTCAAAACCCGGTTGCTTAATGTGATCAGAAAGGTCATTAAGTATTACGGTTTGCTGGGTGACATCGTAGTTTGGATTCCAGTCTTCAACATGATTCACGGCAATGCCAGACACAGCAAAAATCAACGTCATACCAATGCAAAAATAGCCTATGTCGCGATGTAATGACCGGTTTAACTTAAACCAATTAACGGACTTAGACATTAATCAACAATCGTCACGCCATGAGGCGCAAGTTGATAAACGGTTATCGCTTCAGTAACAGAGTCAGGATCAAAGCTTTCTTGCATCTCTTCGGCTTGATAAGCCAAATACTGTTTGGTGCGCTCCAATGTCATAGGGAACCCTTGAATCTTACCAGTTGCGAATGCTGTTTTTCCCATGGCGGTCATAGGAAATACCATGTCACCATCTCTTACTTTAACTCTAAACGTTTGAAATTTTTTGTCTGAGGTCAGTTCCATCCAACATCCACGTTTTTTACAAACCTTAACAATAGTGCCCTTTATCGTAACGTCTTTATCAAGGTAATCATCTGGAGAGGCCAAAATCGTCGATATTTTTGAAACATTATCAGTGTTGGCGCCAGAGCCGAATGTTTGAGGGCTTGACGTTGCCAAGACACTCCATGATGCTGCGGCTAATATTATGACCAAGTTAATTATTATTGAATTAATTTTCATCGTTTCACCTACTTATTGGTAGAAAGGTTAATAGCGACTTCTTGTTGTTTAACGAAAATTATCATCAAATGTAGCCATGCGTCGCTATGTAGCTATTATGTAAATAGTTATGTAATTAGAAAGGACTCAAACATGAAGCAATTTAATGCAAAAGCAATGATCTTATTCTTCACACTTAGTATGGCTTTATTTACGGCTGATATTGAAGCGAAAAACAATGCGTTAGACACCAGTGATACTTTTCATATTTATTTAGTGAGGCACGCCGAAAAAGATACAGAAGGGTATCCGAATAGTAAAAACCCACCTTTGACTAAGTGCGGGAATACACGAGCGGAACGACTTGCCAGCATGTTAGCTAATACAGCAATACAAACAATTTACAGCACTGAATACCTTCGTACACAGCGAACAGCAGCTCCTACCGGCGACAAACAGAATTTACCGATTACTAGTTACAACCCTAGAGAGTTAACCGCATTTGCAAACACGCTCCTCCAGAAACAGGAAACCGTGCTGGTGGTAGGGCATAGCAATACAACAGACAAACTTGCGTCAATATTGTCAGGACAGAAGGTGAGCCAGATTGATGAGTCTGAATATGATCATTTGTTTATCGTGTCACGCTTTGGCAAAAAAGCCTCGCTGCAGCGGTTACAGCAAGGCTTTGTTTGTGATGAATAGTTTGTTTACTTTTGTTATCTAGTTTAGGTGACTAGATAATCTCTCTATGTGACTCTCTAACAGGGCTTTTTGTTTTTTTAGCCAAATAAAAATGCCAACAAAAAGTACGCTGCAACTCAGTGCAACACCGCCCACTAAGTAGTGTTTTATTTCTAGTGTTTTACTAAACGCTACAAATACAATCAACGCCACTAACAACGTACTCATTATCAACGCTATTACACAAATAAATCGGCTAAAAGCTATGGCTTTTAAGTTACCTTTTGACTGATTTATTAACGTCAATATGTGGTGATGCGTAGTGTTTGCAGAAGTTTGGTTTGAGCGCCTTGTTGAAAAAACAGTAAATAAACCAACAGATAAAGAAAGAGCTAAAAAAACCGAATACAAGACTGTATCCGCGACAGATGGCAATCCAGCATACATTTCAAAGATGATATAGCTAGATAGTGCAACACTGGCAATCAATGAAAGGATGGTCGCAACTTTGTCATTACGGTTTTGCTTATTTATTTGTTCTATTAAATCCTGATCAGGTGGCAGGGCTTTACTGATGCCATCATCGTTTGCATTCCAGTTTTGGATTAAGTCGTCCCAGGCGTTTTGTTGTTGATTCATTATTCTCTCTCCAATAGCTTGTTAAGTTTGGTTTTTGCTCTGTTTAATTGCACTCCAACATTAGTCACCGAAAGGCCGGATATTTCAGCCATGTCGTTGTAACAAACACCTTCTAAAGACAAAGTAATTAACTGTCTTTGTATAATGGGTAATTTTCCTATCTTGTTTGTTAAATAACTCAATGACTGCAAGGCACTAACATGAGATTCAATATCACTTCTTTTACATTCGATACTCTCTGTCAGCTCGTCAAAGTTTTGGTTTTTACGCTGTTTAGTCACGTGAGTTAACGCTTGGTTATAAGCAACTTTATAGATAAATGTATGTAGAGAGCTTTGTTCTTTAAACGAAGCTAAAGCCTGCCAAATAGCAACAAACATCTCCTGAAGTAGGTCAAGTCGTAACGTAGGATCAGCTTCAAAAGTCGAAGCCACTTTGAATAGTGAAAGTCGGTACTTAGAAATAATTGATTCGAAGTTTTGTTGATATTCAGACATAACCGGCCTTCGGAAAAGTTAACCTTGGGCCGGAATAACTGAGATTAAGTTGATGGTTCATTTGTTATCTCCCGAATGATTGTTATTTCATTAGTAGAGATTTAAAACCTTTTATTACAAATATTTCTATTTAATTTCTCAGGTGTAAAAACTCTGTGTAAATTTCTTTAATATTAACAGACGCATTTAGTTTTGAGGCAAGTAAGTATAACCCACCTAACTTTCGGTGAATAAACAGCGCATCAACTGGTGGAGTGTGCCATTCAGAACGATGGTTTTTAATGTTTAAGCCCACATCGCGAACTCTACTGGCCAGCTGGCTGGTGGCGAAGTTAAACTCACCATCGTACTTCAAAGGCTCGCAGGCCATATCGAATATTTTCATTACTTCGTCTAAATACTCTGGGCTAATTTGGTCATTAAAAAAACCAATTTGTTTCGCCGCTAACAATGCATCTTCTCGATTGTCGTTCATACCTGCTGTTATCAGTTTTTGGTAACCTTCACTTATATGTTGCGGAATAACTCGGGTGGCCCCAAAGTCTAACAAGCCAATTTTTTTAGAGGCTGGGTCATATAAAAAGTTTGCGAAGTTTGGGTCTGTTTGCATTAATCGAAAATCAAAAAGCTCTTTCAAGAATAACCAAATGAGATTTCGAACAATTTGGTTGCGAACGTTTAAAGGCTGATTGATCGCTTTTTCTATGGTTTCTCCTTCGATGAAATGCATAACTAAAATATCACCTTGAGTCAGGCTTTCATTAATTTGTGGTACTACAAATTCAGCGCTATTTAAATGAGACTGGTATTTTTTGATGTAACTGGCTTCAAGAGCGTAATTCGCCTCATCTTGCAATTGTGATTTAGTGGCTTCTAACAAATCGCTCATATCTACTTGAGCGGGTAAAAGCCCTGACATATTTAAAAGTGTACCCACGTTATCCACATCACTTGCGATTGAATCCCTAACTCCAGGATACTGAATTTTAACCGCTAACTTTTGCCCATTTTCAAGTCGTGCAAGATGAACTTGGCCAATGGATGCAGCCGCAAAAGGACGCAATTCAAACTGACTAAAATTATCCAACCAATCTTCACCCCAATGACTTTTTAGCAAGGTTAATAATTGTTTATGTTGCATAGGTGCGGCGTCAGATCGTAGCTTCCCAAGTACGGCACTTAACTCGGGCGAAACGAGTTCACCTGCGTCCATAGAAATCATTTGACCTAATTTCATCGCGGCTCCACGAAGGTGCGATAACTTATTAGCAACATGACCAATATTGGTTGGGGTAAGAAGTAGGTTTTGACTTGAGGGCTTCTGGCCTCTACTCAATTGTTTAGCGCCGTCTACAAGCATATTGCCAGCCACACGTGCCGCTAAGCCACCAAAGTGACTAAACCTAGACAATCGGGATTTTGGGATTTTACGACCGTTTTCAGAAATAACACACCCGCCTAAAATAAGTTGAAGTAATGGCTTATTAATACGTTATTTAAGTTAAATAGTTTAGTGCGGCTTCGTTAAAAAGCAGACATAAGCAGACAAAAAGTAAACGAAACAATATAGCCGAAACTAATAATGTTCAAACTGAGCACATAAAAAAACCTTCAAACATTATTCAATGCTTGAAGGTTTTGTTGTTTTTAGTGGCCAACCTGTTCGAACAGATTATTCAACCGTCACTGATTTTGCTAAGTTACGTGGTTGGTCAACGTCAGTACCTTTAATAATAGCAACGTAGTAGCTCAGTAATTGCAGAGGAATTGTATATACAATCGGGGCAATCAACTCATCAACGTGTGGTACTTCAAGTACACGCATAGTGTCGTCGCTCTTGAATTTCGCGTCTTTATCAGCGAAGACATATAAGATGCCACCACGAGCGCGAACTTCTTCAACGTTCGACTTAAGCTTTTCAAGTAGTTCATTGTTTGGCGCTACAACAATAATTGGCATATCTGCATCAATTAACGCTAATGGACCGTGCTTAAGTTCACCAGCCGCATAAGCTTCGGCGTGAATGTAAGAAATTTCCTTAAGCTTTAAAGCACCTTCCATCGCGATTGGATATTGCTCGCCGCGACCCAAGAATAAGCTGTGGTGCTTGTCAGCAAACTCTTTTGCTAACTCTTCAATGCCATCAGACATTAACAAGGTTTCTTCTAACTTAGCTGGTAGGCTAGCTAGTGCTGAAACTAATTGCTTTTGTAATTCAGCTGACATGCCTTTTTGCTTGCCTAACGCAGCAGTAAGCATAAGAAGTGCAACTAACTGGGTAGTAAATGCTTTTGTTGAAGCAACACCAATTTCAGCACCGGCGTTAGTCATAACCGCAAGATCAGATTCACGAACTAGTGAAGAACCAGGTACGTTACAAACTGACAAGCTGGCTTTGTAACCAATTTCTTTTGCTAAACGCAATGCAGCTAACGTATCTGCTGTTTCACCTGATTGTGAAATCGTTACGATTAGTGAGTTTTTAGGCACGTATGACTTTCTGTAACGGAACTCAGATGCAATCTCAACATTACAGCTAACGTTTGCTAATGACTCTAACCAATAACGAGCAACCATACCTGAGTGGTAAGACGTACCACAGGCAATAATTTGAACGTGATCAATACCCTCTAAAATTGCTGCAGCATTTTCACCTAAGTATTCTTCGATAACCGTTTCGTCGTTAATACGATTTGCTAACGTATTACGAACTGAAATTGGTTGCTCATGAATTTCTTTTAACATGTAGTGACGGTATTCACCTTTGTCACCGGCATCGTGAGTAATGTCAGACTCAGTGATTTCACGCTCAACTGGGTTGCCATCAGTGTCGAAAATGCTAATGCGATCACGAGTGATTTCAGCTACGTCACCTTCCTCTAAGAAGATAAAACGACGTGTTACTGGAAGAAGTGCCAACTGATCAGAGGCAACAAAGTTTTCACCAATACCAACACCGATTACTAATGGTGAGCCAGAACGTGCAACAACGATAGTATCTGGGTTTGACGGCTCCATGATAACGGTACCGTAAGCGCCTTCTAGCTGTTTAACTGAGGTTTGAACGGCTGCTAATAATGACGCAGACGATTGACGGTTTTCGTTCACTAAGTGAGCAATTACTTCGGTGTCAGTATCAGAGCTGAAAGGGTAACCTTTCGCTTGAAGTGACTCACGTAACGTTTCGTGGTTTTCAATAATACCGTTATGCACCAAGGCAATTTTTTCGTTCGACATGTGTGGGTGTGCATTTTTTTGAGTAACGCCACCGTGTGTTGCCCAACGAGTGTGTGCAATACCAGTTACACCGTTAACACCAGACTTTGCTACAGCATCAGCCAAGGCTTGTACTTTACCTACTTCACGTTCACGCATTAACGTGCCATCAGTTTCTAGTAGTGCAACACCAGCAGAGTCATAACCACGGTACTCAAGACGCTTTAGGCCTTCTAATAAAATATTTACAATATGACGCTCAGCTACGCCACCAACAATTCCGCACATAATTTAATCCTTAAACTTTAATTACTTGGACATTGTGAGCGGTAATTTTTCGCTCACTGTCGATATTAATGTCAGCATCGGTCACTAGAATATCTATGTGTTCCCATGCTAATTCTAAATTGGGTATCTTTCGGTCTAACTTTTCAGACTCGGCCATAACAATAACTTGCTGCGATACATTGGCCATGGTTCGACTTAAATTTGTCAGCTCATTAAATGTGGTGGTACCACGCTCAACGTCTAAACCTGATGCGCCTAAAAACGCTTGGTCAAAATTATAGGCACGTAACATGTTTTCAGCGAATTGACCTTGCAATGAATGAGATTGCGCATCCCACGTACCGCCGGTCATTAATAAAGTAGGTTCGTTTTCTAATTCTAGAATACGATTCGCAACTGAAATTGAATTTGTCATCACCACTAAACCGCGAACGGATTGAGCATGTTCTAATAAAGCGGACGTTGTACTGCCGCTATCAATAACAATTCGGTTGTGATCTTTAATAAGAGCCGCCGCCGCTTTACCTATCGCTTGTTTCGTTTTTGAAACTTCAGTGTTTGTTAGCTCTGAAGATTCAGTTGGCAGTGCCACTGCACCGCCATATTTACGTAACAATAAACCATTGGCTTCAAGCGCTGATAAGTCTTTACGAATAGTGACCTCAGACGTATTGAACTCATCTTTTAACTGTTCAACGGACACTTCTTGAAAGGCAATTACCTTATCAACAATTGCACGACGACGGGATTGAGTGTTACGTTTCTGTACCATTTTCTTCCGACTTAAGTTTCGAACCGAAAGTATTATAGTCAAAACGTAACAAAAATAAACAATAACTTTACCTAAGCGGTCACTCTATTTGATTGAAAAGTAACCTCGGTCTCTCTGTTTTTAAACAAGCGCTGTTTTGTTACTTCTCTTTTCTTACCATTTTTAATTAACCAAGTGACATAAACGATGCTCAATACAATGGCAGAGGCTTTAAATATATTGGCATCCGCTTCTCCCATTGCACCACCTGACATACCAAATATGCCGTAGGCTGCGTTCATAATGAAGTGCATCCACATTGGGTACCAAATTCGATAGCCACATTCACAATACAACCAAGCAAACCAAGAACCTGCGATCGCCATAAACCCGAACATCATGAGTCCAGACATAACATCGTTAGTTTGGTATAGATGACCAAATCCAAAAATCAGTGAGCTGACCAATGCTGCCGGCACAAATCCCCACTTACAAATTCTAAACAGAAGCCCAAATAGAACACCTCTGAAAATGATTTCTTCGAAAAAGGCAGGGTACACTGAGCCAGTTAAGATATTAGCGAGTGATAGATCTAAGCTTGTTGATAAGTGAGCATAGCCAATACACATTGGTATACAGGTTATGACAGCAGCTTTAAAATACCATTTGCCATTGTCAGAGCGTAAGCCAAGTGTGGTTAACCAGTCTTCGTTTCTAAACAGGATTAACGTTAATACGACAAAAGGCCCAAAAATAAAGAGCCAACTGACCAAAGACAAAACAACGCCCGAGCCAGAATCTAATTCACGTAGAGTGCTTACCCACTCTGAAGGAAAAAGACTGCGCATGAATAAGTGGCAACACACGAATACGATAAGAAGTAATATAGCTTTTATATTTTTGTTCATTTTCACTTTCCTCAATGAAATTTAATTAACGAGGTGAAGTGTGAGATAGGCTTTCATTCTCAGCAATGGGACAGGGGTGAAAGCCCTTATTTTGGGCTGTTTGCGCTTATTAGGGGCGAATGACTAGGTGTCTGTGGTGGCCAACAAAGACTGTTTTGTGGCATCCACAAATGTACGAGATACCGGTATGTTCTCTTCAGTCACGTTTAAGGCGAGTTGTAATCCATTGGCATTGCCTGAGCTACTTTTTACAAATGATAAATTGACGGCATAAGAGCGATGGCACTTAATGATCCCTTTATTTGAAGGAATCTGTTCTATTGCACGGGATAAAGGAATTCTCAGTACCGTGGTGTGTAGCATCTCATTTTTATAAGTGTAAATATCACAATAGTTGTCAGCCGCTTTGAGGTAAACCAGCTCTTCAATCGTTAGAGTAAGTTGCTCTGTTTTGTTGTCGCCATACAAGGTAAACCCAGTGGTATGTACGTTGGCTCGTTCATTTGTAGGGTCTAGTGTTTTTGCTTGATCTTCAATACTGCTCGTTTTTGTGCGTTGAGTAGCTTCTTGCTTAATGCCTTGGCGACTTTGCTCTTGTATATACATGATAGACAATGGGAAAGTAGCAATGGCAGAGACATAAATAACAAACATTAGTTGGTTGGCCCAATGCCACTGCTCTAAGATGGCGACGACAAAGTAACTGTGATTAAAAACGGCCGCGATGATTAAGTTCATAACTAATATCCCAACGGGATAAAGCCTATATTGAGACTTAAAGCGAGTTAACTGCAACTCAATGAGCCCAGACACAATAATGGCAAAGAACGTAGCAAGCCCATAACCGGTGAGTTTTAAATACTTAAAAGAATCTTGCGACTCGTAAGTCCCAAACGGTTGAAAAATGAATAGCACAGCAACGGTGAAAAAGGAGATGAAAAAAGCTCGCTTTTGTAAATAGAGGCGAGCCTGCATTGTATTATTTAAAAGTAACATGTTGTCTGTGCAGTAATATATCCATTTAAAAACGCTAACATAATTCCCTAATAATAAATACTTTAAGTTAAACTGTGGTAAGTCAATTTTATCCATTATATTTAGTAGAATATCTCAAATGAAACTTGAATCTATAGACAAACAAACCTACCGAAAACACTTAAATATTATTATATTTATCAGCATTGTAAGCTTTGCTGGTTTGTCGTTGGGTATTTCCCAGGCCGCTATTTACTTTTTTACTGATAGAGAAGGTACCCACTTTTGGCTCAACGTGATGGGTGTTGTATTCGGTATGATTATTGTGGGGTCATTACTTAATAAGTATAAAGAACACCCATTTTTAGCTGAGGCTTATTATGTTTGGCGCCTTAAACAGCAAATTAACTTTATTTATCGTAAGCAAAAAAAGATTGAAGCCGCGATTGAAGATGACAATGTAGATGCCATGCTCATAATGACTTTTTATTATAAAGCCTGTGAACAACTTTATAATTTAGACGACAATACCATCACGATTAGCGCGCTTAATAAAAAATCAAATGAACTTAAAGAAAAGCTCGAAGAGCTAAGACTAGAAGTTAATGTAGAAGACTATAAACAAGAGTTGTTACAAAGATTTTGAACTTGCTAGCCATTTTTCTGTCAGTATTTGAAGTCGATAAACAGTAAACTAGTTTAAAACGAATTAAGGATGTTTGAATGGAAAAGCAGACAAAAGATGATTTAAAAACAACGGCTATGTTGTTTACTGGCACATTAACAGAGTTTGCTTTATTGAAGTCTATGACTCAATCAAAAACACTAACCGCTATGGTTATCATAGGCTTAGCCTTGTTTGCTGGCTTTGGTTTTTTCTTACTTTCGCAGTAAGAGCTAAAAGGATTTACGATGAAAAAATTGATTACATTGTGTGTTGCCTTATTAATGAGTGGTTGTGCCGTTGTTGCTGAAACAACATTAGAAAATATTTACGACAGCAAAGTTGAAAAAAACAGCCACTGCCAAACTATTGCGGTGAGCTGCGCAGACCTAGATGGTAGACATTATATTGAGTGGCAAACATCGAGCGGTGAAGTTCGTTGTCAATGTCAAAAGTAATACCTAAAGGTCGACGATGAATAAAGCACAAGTGTTTGAGTTACTCGAGCAAAACAAAAACTCGCGTGGCATTGAAAACTGGCAAAAGCTAACTGAGACAGGCGGTTTATCTAGTTTTGGTATTGGATTAACAGTACAGCGTAAACTTGCTAAACAAATAGGTAAAAATCGTCCGTTGGCGCATGAATTGTGGGCGACGGATAATTACGACGCTAAAGTACTTGGTCTGTTAATAGACGATCCAAAACAAATAACCACAGAGCAAGCAGAACAACAAGTTGAAGAACTTAATAGTGGCATGTTGCGTCATGTTTTTTCTTCATGCGACGCGACGCTCGCTAAATCTCCAGTCGCGTTTGAAGTAGCAAAGTCGTGGCTCAATAGTGATGATGAAGTTCGACGCAATTGTGCCTACGGATTGATTTACGAATTGTCCAAGAAAAAAGCTAAGGCTTATACCGATGAGTTTTTCTTGTCTGTGATCAGTAATATAAGTAAGAATGTAGACAAAGAGTCAAAACGTGTTCAGTTGGCGATGGGCGGCGCGTTAATGGGCATCGGCAAGCGCAACGTAGAGCTTAATCGTGCAGCGTTAGACGTTGCTGAACGCATAGGTCCAATAGTCTTTAATGAAGATGGTCAGAAGTGTGATCCATTTGATGTCGTAAAACACCTCACTAGTGATTATCTGAAGAAAAAGCTGGGCATTGCTTAGGTTATTTAAACCAGACCTTTCCACCAATAAATTTAAAAGCAGGCGTGCCCCTCACTAAGGTGTCACGAGCAAACACACTGTTGCACTGAGGGCAGGTACAATTCTCCGTTGTATAATCCTTTGTAATTCTCTCTTTAAAACACTTTATCAACGCACCTTTGCCACCTTTTTTGTATTTAAAAAGGATTTGCTGACACTTTTTGCAGTAAATAGTCACCGACTTATCTGGCGCTTTTGCATTCGGTTTGGCCAAAGTAACCTCTAAT
Source organism: Psychrosphaera haliotis (assembly GCF_039523615.1). Classification (NCBI taxonomy): domain Bacteria; kingdom Pseudomonadati; phylum Pseudomonadota; class Gammaproteobacteria; order Alteromonadales; family Pseudoalteromonadaceae; genus Psychrosphaera; species Psychrosphaera haliotis. Next base: position 24,835 of record NZ_BAAAFQ010000007.1, read on the forward strand.
AATCAAACGTGAATCAAGCAAGTAATATAACACTCTGATAGTCCATATAGAATTTCATTTAGCCATGTCCTTTTGTGACTCGTATGTTTGGAGTTGCTCAAAATAAAATCATTTTATTTAAACTGGGCTCTTGATCTTAATGTAACCCTAGGGTATCTTTTGATACCTAAGGGTTACAAGTTTAGATAAATAAAATTAAGGATTTAGATATGACTGCACAATCAACACCAATTAACGAAGAGATTCTTTTAAAGCAAACAGGCCTATTGGGTTTTTTCACTGGTAGTATTATTTTACTGCCAGTTATTAGTGATATTTTAAAGTCCACATCTTTAGGAGGTGAGTCTTTGATTACAGCTAAGGTATTAATATTTTTAGCTTTGTTTGTTGGACTAATTGTAAGTCTGGTTAAACAAATAAAGGCTGGAAAAAAAGTTGATAGCAAAAACTATTGGTTCTCAAATTTCGAGGATGAGTTTTTTAACCATATCAATGAAAAGGCTTATAAGTACTCTTGGACGATGTCGTTAACCACGCTTATTGTATTTTCTCTTTATGGAAGTTCAATTACTAATGAAGCGGCTTCAGTAAATCAAGTTTGCCAAGCGATAATAGGTGTTATGCTTTTTTCTTTTGGGTTGACCATTCTTATAAAGCTAAGAGGTAACAATGACTGATTTTTTACGAAACGATATTGCACGATTCAGGAGTGATAAAAAGGTATCACAACAGGAGTTAGCAGATGCGATAAGCGTTTCACGAAAAACAATTAGTACTGTTGAAACAGGTCGTTTTACGCCCTCAGTTGTCATTGCGTTAAAGCTCGCAAACTATTTTGGTGTAGCTGTTGAAGATCTTTTTGAGTTGGCAGTTAAGGGTGACAAGTAGCTAGTTTCGTAATGACGTTGAGATTTTTGAGTAGTAAATATACGCCAGTGAATTTGGTATTCCCTGGCGTATGGATTTTAACGAAGAAACAAGCCGCTAGTCCTTTGTAGGACGCTTCCAACCGTCAATATTGCGCTGTTTGCCACGCGCAATTGCAAGACCATCTTTGTCGATGTTTTTAGTCACCGTTGAGCCGGCTGCAACAAATCCGTTTTCTTCAATGGTAATTGGCGCCACTAACGTTGAGTTTGTACCAATAAATGCGTTGTCTTTAATATCCGTTTTAAACTTATTCACACCGTCGTAATTGGCTGTGATTACGCCTGCACCAATGTTTACGCCAGCGCCAATAGTCGCATCGCCTAAATAAGAGAAGTGGTTTGCTTTTGAACCTTCACCAAGTACTGACTTTTTCATTTCAACAAAGTTACCAACTTTGGCTTTATTGCCAACAACTGCACCAGGACGTAAACGAGCAAATGGACCAATTTGAGCATTCGCCCCAACTTTTGCATCGTCCACTAGCGAGTTAGCTTCAATATTAGCACCGCTCTCAATGATACAATCTTTTAGTACACAGTTTGGACCAACGGTTACGTTGTCGCCTAGAACAACAGTGCCTTCAAAAACCACGTTGACGTCTAACGACACATCATGACCTACCGTCACGTCACCGCGAACGTCTACTCGAGCTGGGTCACGCATTGAAGCACCAGATAACATTAACTGCTCTGCCGCACGACGTTGATATTCACGCTCTAACGTAGCAAGTTGAACACGATTGTTCGCGCCTTCTACTTCAATGCCACTTTCTGGATGAGCCGTGTTGATGGCATAACCTGCTTCATTCGCCATTGCAATGACGTCAGTTAGATAGTACTCACCTTGCGCGTTGTCGCTAGACAAGTTAGCTAACCAGCCTTTTAACAAGTCACCGTTTACCGCCATAATGCCAGTGTTCACTTCATTAATTAGAAGTTGTTCTGGATTCGCGTCTTTTTGCTCAATGATGCCAACAACTTTGTCATTTTCATCACGAACAATACGGCCATAACCTGTTGGGTTATCTAGTTTAACCGTTAAAAGTGCAATGCCTTTTTCAGGCTTAACAGCTAACAAACGTTCTAATGTTTCAGTTTGAATAAGTGGTACGTCGCCGTAAAGAATTAGAATAGTTTGGTCGTCAGGCATAAATTCGTCAGCGACTTTAACTGCGTGACCTGTGCCTTTTTGTTCAGCTTGAAGCGCCCAATGCACTTTGTTTGAAGAAAGGGCTTCTTTTAACTGTTCACCACCGTGGCCATAAACCATAGTAATGTTGTCTGAATTAAGTGCCTTCGATGCATCGATAACGTGTTGCACCATAGGTTTGTGGGCAACAGGATGTAAAACCTTTGGAAGGCTAGATTTCATGCGCGTGCCTTTACCGGCCGCTAAAATAACTACTGATAAGTTCATTTAATAAGTTCCTTTATTGATGCCGTCATTATACGTTTACAGCGGCTAAAACCTCAATGCTTAAGTGCACACAATAGCGCTTTTATGTTGCTGTTTTATTGAACGTAAGTGCACGCTTACTTTCTTTCAAGATTTTCTAACTGCTACACGAAATGCTCAGCTCTTCACTCCATGCGGGTGGATGTTGTGCGTAACGTGAGTACTCTGGTTGAGAATCGTATGGACGTTTTAGTACTGAATAAAGTTCTTCAAGAGGTTTGTTGTCACCCTGTTCTGCAGCTTCAATAACTTGCTGTGCTAAATAATTGCGTAATATATATTTAGGGTTAATGGCTTGCATTGTTTGGGTTCGTTTCTCATCGCTGCGTGTTTCTATTGCTAGGCGATTACTGTATTTCTGCAGCCATTTAAGCGCTCCATCTCTGTCGATAAACAGGTCGGTAAACTTGTTGCTTTCAACAATGACATTGTTCATCTCGCTCAGTGTGCGCCAAACAATTGAATAGTCGGCTTTGTTTTCCTGCATTAACGATAAAAGCTCGCCAAGCAGAATACGATCGTCGGTTTTATGTTTTGCAAAACCCATTTTTTGACGCATTAAATTTGAATATTCAGCTAATAAATGAGGCTGATATTGCTCAAGTTCAGCTCGTAAAATTGGTCCATCAAGTAAGCCTGACAAAGAGTGACCTAGTACATTTAAGTTCCACAAGGCAACGCCGGGCTGCTCATCGAAAGCATATCGACCTGTGTGATCAGAGTGATTACAAATATGTTGTGGATTATATTGGTCTAAAAAGCCAAACGGACCATAGTCAAAAGTAAGGCCTAAAATAGACATGTTATCGGTGTTCATTACGCCATGGCAAAAACCATGAGCTTGCCATTTAGCCACCATTTCAGCGGTACGTTTTATGGTAAAGCGAAACAATAGACGCGTTTTTTCTTCAATGTTAACGTCGGAAGCATCAGCCTTATACAGCTCGGCTAAATCAGAGTGTTCTTTCGGTAACACGTGATTTATACAGTATTCAACCAGTCGGGTTTGTAAGTCGGTGTCACCATGATGAAAGGCATTTTCAAAATGGCCAAAGCGGATATGACTCGGACATACTCGTATTAGTGCAGCACCTTGTTCAATTGTTTCTCTTTGAACTTGTTCGCCAGTGGTAAATACACCTAATGCTCGAGAGGTAGGAATACCTAAATGATGTAGGGCCTCAGAGGCCAAAAACTCACGAATACTGCTGCGAACCACAGCTCTGCCATCACCAAATCTAGAGTAGGGCGTTTGTCCGGCCCCTTTTACGTGGATATCAAAACGACCATGGCTAGATTCTACTTCACCGAGTAGTACTCCACGACCATCACCTAGTTGTGGGTTGTAGTGACCAAATTGGTGACCAGTGTATTTTTGTGCAAAAGGTTGAGCTCCGCTTATTGATGATTTGCCAGCAAACCAATCCAAAGAGCTTTCACTTAGCCATTGAAGAGATGGAAACGAAGGCGAACTTAATAGCTCTGCAGTATCAATACTGGTAATAAGCCAATTTGGCTTGTTAAATTTTGCGGGATTAATCACTGCGCCTAGTTCAGGCAAGTATTTGATATAGGTGTTATTAAATAGAATGTCTGGATTATTCTTTTGTGTAGACATGATTATCCTGAGGCCTTTTGATCTGGCTTAATAAAATCTTAGTAAAACAGTATACGCTATTCGCTGTTTTTAGATTTTGGTGTTATTTTTATTACAGTACTTTTATGACTGTAATTTTATTAAAGTTTATTTTGTTTCGAGAATCGGAGTATATATGAAAAAAGCATTTTTATTAGCTATTGCGGCTGTGGCTGCGTTTTCTACACAAGTTCAAGCGGCAGATATTGAAGCGGGTAAAGCAAAAGCTGCGACTTGCGCTGCCTGTCATGGAGCTAATGGTATTAGTGCAATCCCAACGTACCCAAATTTAGCGGGACAAAAACCAGCGTATATTGTGCAACAATTAAAGGCGTTTAAGTCTGGTGAGCGTAACAACGCAATCATGAAGCCAATGGCGACGATGCTAACGGACGCAGACATGATTAATGTTGCTGCGTATTACGCGTCATTGAAGTAGGGGCTTTAGTTAGGCCACGATAGATTACGAAGTTTAAGAAAAGGCAGCTCTATGGGTCACTCCATAACAGCTGCTTTGTTATTGGCCAACAATGAGAGAACTAAACTGAAAGAATTAAACTGAAAGAATTAAACTTAAACTTAAACTTAAACTTAAAGTTATAAGCTAGTGTTTAGCTTTTTAAACGCCGCTTTCAAGGTGGCGATTTATAACCTGAATAAAGGCTTCTCCATAACGTTTGAGTTTGGTTTCACCTACACCAGACACTGCTAACATCTGACGTTGATTGGTTGGTAACTTATTCGCCATATCCACCAGTGTTGCATCATTAAAGACCACAAATGGTGGTACGTCATGCTCATCAGCAATAGAACGTCGAAGGCTTTTAAGTCTGGCGTACAAACGTTTATCGTAGTTAACCAGAAGAGGTTTTTCATCGTAAACTTTACGACCAATTCTTGGTTTAGCTAGGTTTAATACCACTTCGCCTTTTAAAATTGGGCGGGCCTTATCGGTCAGCATCAACTGGCTGTTGCGGCTAATGTCTTGCTCTACAAAACCTCGGTGAATTAATTGACGAATGATACTCATCCAGAATTCATGGCTTTGAGTCTTACCAATGCCAAACGTAGAGAGTTGGTCGTGATTTTGTTCACGGACTCGGCTATTTAAACTACCACGTAAAACATCAATCACATGACCAATGCCTACTCGTTGTTCACAACGATAAATACAAGACAAGGCTTGTTGCGCAGGAATAGTGGCATCAAAAGACTTTGGTGGGTCTAAACAAATGTCACAGTTGCCGCAAGCATCATTGCTAAATTCGTTAAAGTAGTTGAGTAAGACTTGGCGACGACAAGTTTGAGCGTCGGCCAATGCCACCATCGCATTAAAACGTTGCGTCTCAACTTTCACTCGTTCTTCGTTGGGATTATCGGCTATCATTTTTTTAATACGAGGTGCATCACCCGAATCAAAAAATAACAAACACTCTGCCGGTAAACCATCACGTCCCGCTCGGCCTGTTTCCTGATAATAGCTTTCGATAGTGCGCGGTAAGTCGTAATGCACAACAAATCGAATATTAGGCTTGTTAATACCCATACCAAAAGCAACCGTCGCCACAACAATTTGAACATGGTCGCGTTGAAATTGTTCTTGAACACGGTTTCTGGTCTCTGTGTCATAACCAGCATGGTAAGCTGCCGCTCGATAACCTTTCGCAATAAGCTTTTCGGCTATATCGTCAACTCTTGCTCTGCTTGAGCAATAAATAATACCGGACTGATCAGACTGAGATTTCATAAATGTCATTAACTGACTCAGCGGCTTAAACTTTTCTTCAATAGTGAATCGCAGGTTAGGGCGATCAAAACTACCGGTATGAACTAACGGATCTTGTAGCTGCAGTTGCGCCGCAATATCGTAGCGAGTGGCTCTATCAGCCGTTGCCGTTAGCGCCATAATGGGAACATTTGGAAAGTGCTGTTTAATCATGTTTAGGCGTAAATAATCTTGCCTAAAGTCGTGGCCCCAATGCGACAAACAGTGAGCTTCATCGATGGCAAACAAACCAACACCACAAAACTTAATGTGTTCTAAAAACTGGTATTGCAGTAAGCGCTCAGGAGACACATAAAGAATTTTAATTTCGCCATGCTGTAACTGATTTAGGATGTGAGACTGTTGTTCACGAGTCTGTTGGCTGTTAACAAATGCTGCTGCAACGCCTGATTCCAATAGCTGGTCTACCTGGTCTTTCATTAACGAAAGCAAAGGCGTCACAACGATAGTGACTTTATCTAAAATTAACGCAGGAATTTGATAACACAAACTTTTACCGCCGCCCGTTGGCATCAGTACCATTACATCTTGGCCGCTTAGGCTCGCGTCAACAACAGCTTGCTGCCCTTCTCTAAATTCAGAGTAGCCAAAGACTTGTTTTAAAACGCTAATTGGAGAGTTTGTTAATTCAGACAAAAGATTCTTAACTTTAGATGTGACACAACTTGGTGAGCATTGTACCATCTCAACCTTCAACATGGGCAGGGAAAAGTATGTTATCTAAACAAGAAACTCAACTTTGGTTAACGAGTGTTTTTAATAGCTTGAACTTTAATAAAAATTTGGGCTTGAACATCACTATTTGTGAGTCAGACAAAGCGGAGATTAGATTTGCTTGGGACGACAAGCTAATGGGTAATCCAATGCAAAAAATCTTGCATGGTGGTGTAACAGCAACGGCACTAGATACCGTAGGTGGCATACTCGCCATTTATAGCCGACTGGACAATATGGACATTGTTAACCAAGAGCAACTAGTTGAATTTACAAAACGTGTGGGCACCATCGATTTACGAACTGATTATTTAAGGCCAGGACGAGGAGATGAATTTATTGCGTCGGCTAAACTAATTCGTTCAGGGAGTCGGGTTTGTGTTTGCCGTATGGAACTGCACAACAATAAAGGCGATCAAATTGCCTTTGGAACCGGAACTTACCTAGTTGGTTAATCCACCTATACTTAATCCAATTGTACTTAACCCAACTTAACTTGCTTTAATTAACAGCTTGCTCCTATGGTATTACTACCTAAGTCAATGTTAAATAAATCGTGATTAGCTTAACTCCCTATTACCTAAATTAGAGAAAACTAAATGAAATTAGAAACCAAACACGGCATGATTTACGCAGTTTTTGCATTTGTCATGTGGGGCCTAGCGCCACTGTTTTTTAAACAACTACAGTTTATGCCGTCGTTGGAAATTCTTGCACACCGCGTGATTTGGTCTGCATTACTGCTCGTTGTGATCATTGGTCTTCGTAAAAATTTACACAAAGTTAAGGCAATACTAACTGATCCTAAAACTCTGCTGGTCCTTGTCATTAGTGCCACATTGCTGGGCTTTAACTGGTGGTTATTTATTTGGTCTATTAACAACGATCATATTCTGGATGCAAGTTTAGGTTATTACATTAATCCACTTCTTAATATCGCCTTAGGCACCTTATTCTTAAAAGAGCGACTGTCCAAATTACAATATGCGGCCGTCGCACTTGCTGTTGTTGGCGTAATGATCCAAGTGGTTACCTTTGGTTCATTCCCTATAATTGCGTTTAGCTTGGCAATTAGTTTTGCAATATACGGGCTAATAAGAAAGTTAGCAGCGGTAGATGCAATGCCAGGGTTATTAATAGAGTCGCTAGTTTTGATATTGCCAGCGATTGTGTATTGGTATGGTTTTGCCGACAGTCCAGCGGCTAACTTGTTAGAAAATAGCTGGTACTTAAATGCGTTAATTATTGGAGCAGGGCTCGTAACCACAGCACCGTTGTTGTGTTTTGTAGAAGCGGCTCGCAGACTTGAATACTCAACCTTAGGCTTTTTCCAATACATTGGCCCTAGCATTATGTTTATGTTTGCCGTTTTCTATTACCACGAACAGTTTGACCAAGAACGTTGGGTCACCTTTGGATTTATTTGGGCTGCGTTAGTGGTGTACAGCTATTCGAGTTATCGCAATATGAAGAAATTAAAAGTGACGCTTTAAGTCAGTAAGAAATCCGTTTGACAGTTATTTGAGTTTTTAATTAATTCATCGATTATAAATAACGGCTAACATGTGTCCAAGATTAAGTGTTTGAAGTAAAGAGGTTTGCTGTTGATAAGCTAACTTCTTTATTCACTTTCGATATATATAATCTTTTTAAATTCTTTTTTGAAATAACAAACCTTGACTAGTATTCGCCCATAATATTTATTCAAGGTTTTATAAATGAAAAAGCAATTTGTATTAAGTGTAGTAGCAGCCAGTGTTGCTGTATCACCTGTTGCCAGTGCAACCAATGGTTACTTTACTCATGGTTACGGAACTAGCCATAAAGGTATGGCTGGTGCAGGCGTTGCCATCTCGGAAGACTTAATGTCTGCCGCTACAAACCCTGCCGCATTAAACCTAGATTACTTAAACGGTAAAACGGGCATTATTGTAGGCGCTGAGCTTTTTTCTCCTGATCGTGAATATCGTATTTCCCAACCTGACTTTTATGCACCGGAAGGCTTTTATCTTCAGTCACCAGGCAAAGAAAGCGGCAATTCTCTTTTTGTGATCCCTGAGTTTGCGATTGGTAAAAAGCTTAACGACAAGTGGAATGCAGGGCTTGTAGTTTATGCGAATGGCGGTATGAATACAGAGTACGCTGCGCCGGCTGCCGAACAAGGTACTTTTTACGCAGGTAAAACCGGTGTTGATCTTAAGCAGTTATTCATCAGCCCAACCTTCAGTTATAAAGTGTCTGAATCAACACAAGTTGGTTTTGCACCTTTGCTAGTGGTTCAGCAATTTAAGGCAACGGGTTTAGCGAGTTTTGGCGGCTTTTCATCATCGCCTGAGAATCTGTCAAACCAAGGTACAGACACTACTACAGGTTTAGGCCTTCAAGTAGGTATTCAACATCAAATATCAGAGCCGTTACGTGTTGGTTTTAGCTACCGCTCGTCGGTATCTATGGATGAATTTGATAAATATGCTGGCTTGTTTGCAGAACAAGGTGGTTTTGACTTACCAAGTTCACTGCAAGTCGGTGTTGCTTGGCAAGCGTCTTCGGAACATCAATTTTTGTTAGATTGGCAGAAAATTAACTACGCTGAAGTAAATAGTATTGCGAACCCACTAAGCAACTTAATGGTTGCGCCTTTAGGTGCAGATAACGGCGCTGGTTTTGGCTGGGAAGACATGTCAGTGGTTAAGCTGGGTTGGCAATGGCAGCGTACAGCAGAGCAAAAGCTACGATTAGGGGTTTCCTATGGCGAACAACCTATACCCTCAACTCAAACATTATTTAATATTTTGGCGCCTGGCGTTCAAGAGTGGCATTACACGGCCGGGTTAACTCAGTCGGTAGGTGATAATACTAAATTGAGCTTAATGGCCTTTTACTCACCATCAAAATCAGTGACCGGAAGTAATATGCTAGCGCCTAATCAAGATATAACGCTTGAAATGAGCCAAAGTGGTTTTGCTGCTTCATTTGAGTGGGCGTTTTAATCGTGCTTACGGAATTTACTCCTATTAGTGCGTCCATTGGTGGCGCGCTTATTGGCATCGCGAGCGCTATTTTATTAGTTGTATTTGGGAAAGTTGCTGGCATATCTGGAGCAGTACAGTCTTTGTTAAACCCGCTTCAAAAAGGAGCAGGTTGGAAATTAGTATTTGTTGCTGGGTTATTAATCGCTGGTGTTATTGTGCAGCTTGTTCAGCCGGAACTTCTAGTTGGCGAGATGGATTTACCGCTGTGGTTAATTGTAGTTGCGGGCTTACTCGTTGGCGTAGGTACGTCACTGGCAAACGGCTGTACTAGTGGTCATGGCGTTTGTGGCATGTCACGCTTTTCTGCTCGTTCATGGGTCGCCACTATTACTTTTATGGTTATTGCGTTTATAACAGCCAATGCCATGTACTGGTTAGGTTAAGGAGTGATTAGATGAAAAACAAAGTCGTTACTTTTTCTTTAACTTTAGTGGTGGGTATAATTTTTGGACTTGGTCTTATCATTAGCCAAATGACAAACCCCGCTAAGGTGATTAACTTTTTAACCGTAGGCGAAAAGTGGGATGCAAGCCTAATTTTTGTTATGGCAGTGGCCATGGGAATTATGATGATTGCGTGGCGTTGGACTTCTAAACGTTCTGCGCCGTTAATGGCAAATAGCTTTACACTAAGTGACTTTAAGCTGGTGGATTTACGCTTAATCTTAGGATCAGTATTGTTTGGTTTAGGTTGGGGTTTAAGTGGTATTTGTCCTGGCCCTGGGCTAGTTCAGTTAGTTACATTAAAACCAGACTTTATTGTATTTTTTGCGGCGGTATTAGCAGGCATGTGGTTAACAAACCTGCTTAATGGTCGAAGTAAAAACCAGCCTAATTAAAGCTGCGACAACATAGTTTCAGCGTCACTGACTTTAAACTCTTGTGGCGCTTCTACATTTAATTGAGTCACCACACCATTCTCAACTAACATTGAATAGCGAAGGGCACGAGTGCCACCAAATAAACCGGTATCTTTACTTAAGCCCGTTTGGTTATGAAAATCTGCGCCGCCATCAGCAAGCATAATCAGCTCGTCAGCATTTTGAGACTTACCCCAAGCGTCCATCACAAAGGCATCGTTGACGGAAATACAAATAATAGTATCAACACCTTTTGCTTTAATTTTATCCGCTAAAGCAACATAACCTGGCACATGTGCTTCTGAACATGTAGGCGTAAACGCGCCTGGTACAGCAAAAAGCACGACCTTTTTATTTGCGAATAACTCTGCTGTATTGGTTGTTACTGTTGAGCCGTCTTTACGAAATTGAAAATCTACGTTTGGTAATGCTTCATTTACTTTAATCATAATTTAATCCTGTTCTTTCAATACTTTTGTTAAGTGCGGTTTGTTATCGGCGCATCTATTTCATGGCCGCTTTGACATAAACATCAAAACGATTTTTCTTAGTCTTAATTTGAGTACTTGGCGTTTGCCCATTTAAAAACGGAGCATAGTCAGGTCGTTTCACAACGACTCTTTTTGTTGCCACTTGCATGGCTAATGGCAGTAATTCATCGGCATCGTTGTCTGTGCCTACAAACTGTTGAAAAATGGCCATGTCTTTTTTGACCGCGGCTGACTTTTCTCGGTGCGGAAACATAGGATCAAGATAAACCACATCGTATTTATCTTTATTGTCTATGGCTGTTTGTAACGCGTTTTGAGAGGAGTTGTTAATGATAGTCATGCGTTCACTAAACCAAGGTAACTCTTCACTTTGCAATGCACGTCTAAAGCCGTCTTCAAGCATTAAATAAACAGGCACTTGGCGTTCAACTAAGGTCATCTTGCAACCTAGTGAGGCCAATACAAATGCATCTTTACCCATACCGGCCGTTGCATCTAGTACCGTTGGCGTTGCGCCTTTGTTTAATCCAACCGCCTTAGCAACGGCTTGACCTTTTCCGCCTCCAAACTTTTGCCTGTGGGCATTAGCGCCGCCGGCAAAGTCTACAGAAATTTTAGTTTTGCCATCAATGGTAAGCTTAAGTTGGTCGTCTTCAAAAAGCGCATAAAGTTCATCGGTTGGTTGGTGGTTAACTTGCTGCCAATCAAATTTTTCAGTCAATTCGATAATGTTTAACGGCGCTTGTTGCCACTGGAAAAACTTCAATGTGGAGCTTTGTTCATTCATCGCATACCTACTACGTTGTCGCCAACTGAGAATGACAAAATACGACTTAACGCCGAATAGCCAAACCCAGTTTCGTTATGCCATTGTTTAAAACAGTCTTGGATCATAGTTTGGCTCTTTTTAGTATTCAGGCCGCCATCAATGAGTTTATAAGCTCTAAAGTAAGCTTCGTTGTCACGACTTAGTAGAAAAGTATCTACGCCTAAAAATCGAAGGGCATATGGGCCGGTATTACCGCCGAGTCGAGCGCCATGCTTTTTTAAATAAGCCCAAAGTCCAATCACGTCGTCTTTAGGCCAATTAGCGATGAACTGACCAAAAGAACCATGCTCTTCAGATACTTCGTAAATCATTTGAGCGTTGTCTTTTATGCACATCACTTTTTTGCCATTACGAATAATGCGTTCGTCTTTGCATTTTGCTTCCCACATTTCGTCAGGCATCATCAGCATTTTTTCAATATCAAAACTAAAAAACACTTCCTCAAAACCAGGCCATTTTTGTTCCACAACGCGCCAAACAAAACCACTTTGAAAAATTTGTTTACTAAACTGAGCTAACCATCTGTCATCAGAGATTTGTGCTAAATCAGGCTTAGGCTCATTGACACCGGCCATTGCAAAAACAATGCTTTTACTGCCTTTGCGTTCAATCGCTCGGTTTAATATATCTCGAAACGGCTCGAGGTTTTTAATGCTCATATTTTATTCTCGATGACTTATTACTAAAAAGCCGCGCTTGGCTTACGAAAAAACCAATACGCGGCGAAGCCTTTAAATGTTTAAAACTTTAGGCTGCAATACCAGAGTGACGAAGCAGAGCATCAATTTCTGGCTCACGACCTCTGAAGGCTTTGAATAGCTCCATTGGCTCTTGGCTTCCACCACGCTCTAAAATATTAGTTAAGAACGAGTGACCTGTTGTTGAATTAAAGATACCGTCTTCTTCAAATTTAGAAAAGGCATCGGCTGATAATACTTCAGCCCATTTGTAACTGTAATAACCAGCGGCGTAGCCACCTGCAAAGATGTGTCCAAAGCTATGTTGGAAGCGGTTAAATGACGGAGGCGTAATAACAGACACCGTCGTTCTAACATCATCTAAAATTTCCTGAATACGAGCGCCAGTCTCAGGTTTGTATTCTGCGTGAATTCTGAAGTCAAACAGGCTGAATTCTAATTGGCGAACCATCATCATCGCTGATTGGAAGTTTTTAGCCGCTAGCATTTTGTCTAACAAGTCTTTAGGTAAAGGTTCGTTAGTCTCAAAGTGGCCAGAAATAAACGATAACGCCTCTTCTTCAAAACACCAGTTTTCTAAAAACTGACTTGGTAATTCAACAGCATCCCAAGCCACACCATTTATTCCAGAAACCGCAGCTTCGTCAACTTGCGTAAGCATATGGTGAATACCATGTCCAAACTCGTGGAATAAAGTAACTACTTCATCGTGAGTGAATAGGGCAGGTTGGTCACCAATAGGCTGATTAAAGTTACACGTTAAATAAGCAATTGGGGTTTGTAGTTCACCTGTGGAAAACTTAATTCGGCCTTGGCAATCGTCCATCCAAGCACCACCACGTTTTTTCTCACGTGCATATAAGTCTAAGAAAAAGCTACCACGGTATTCACTTTCTTGATCATAAATATCAAAAAACTGAACATCTTTATGCCAAGTATCAACGGTTTCTGGGTGCTTTTTAACGGTAATGCCAAACAAACGTTCTACGGTTTTAAACAGGCCATTTACAACGGTTTCAGCTGGGAAATAAGGACGTAACTGTTCGTCTGAAATAGAGTATTTAGCTTGTTTTAACTTCTCACCGTAGTAAGTGTAGTCCCAAGGATTTAGGTCTGAAACACCATGTTCATCTTTAGCGAACGCTTTAAGCTCGGCCACTTCTTGCTTGGCTTGAGGTACCGATTTTTCTGCAAGTTGCGTTAAAAACTCAGTGACTTGCTCAGGCGATGACGCCATTTTTGTTGCAACAGACTTGTCAGCATAACTGTCAAAGCCAAGTAAATTAGATACCTCATGACGAAGCGCCATGATCTCTTCCATGAGCTCGGTGTTGTTAAATTCACCGGCGTTAGGGCCTTCTTCAGACGCTCGAGTGGTAAATGCTGTGTACATTTCTTGGCGTAAAGACGCGTTGTCAGAGTATGTCATTACTGGTAAGTAGCTTGGGAAATCTAGCGTAAACAGGTAACCGTCAAGCTCTTTCATTTCAGCCATTTGCTTGGCGGCGGCAATGGCTGACTCCGGTAGGCCGGCTAGTTCAGATTCATCTGTGATGACTTTCTGCCATGCATGCGTAGCATCTAAAACATTATTACTAAACTGTGAGCTTAAATCTGAAAGGCGGCTTTGAATTTCGCCATATCGTTTTTGCTGCTCTGGTGGTAAATCGATACCTGATAATTTGAAATCACGAAGTGCATTTGTGATGACTTTTTGCTGAGCGGCATTAAGAGAATCAAACTGGCTTGATTTACTTAAGTTCTCGTACGCTTTAAATAGTTCAGCATGCTGGCCAACCCAAGTACCGTATTCACTTAAAATAGGAAGACAAGACTCGTACGCATCACGCATTTCGTCAGTACTAACCACTGAATTCATGTGAGAAACAGGTGACCAAGCTTTTGATAATTTATTATCTGCCTTTTCAACGTCTTCTACTAAGGTTTTCCAAGTTGGTTCTGCTTCAGAAACGGCTTTTTCAATGGCTTCTTTGCACTCTTTAATCAACGCCTCAACAGCCGGTTTAACATGCTCCGGCTTAATTTTTGAGAATGGCGGCAATTGAAAATCAGATAATAATGGGTTGTTAGATTCAGACATAAACGACCTTGTCAGCGGTGATTAAAATAATTAGTTAATAAATAGGTGCGACAACCCTGTTTTACAAGGTTTTGTATTAGAATAAAAATATCGATGGTGATTATCTAATATTTCTATTTGGTTTTATTCATCGTAGCCCATATCCTTACGGGATAGTAATTTTACAGGATCAGATTTATGACAACTCATTTTGACTATATTGCCATTGGTGGCGGAAGCGGTGGTATTGCATCGGCGAACAGAGCAGCAATGCGCGGCGCGAAAGTAGCACTAGTAGAAGCGAAAGCAATGGGCGGTACTTGCGTAAACGTAGGTTGTGTACCTAAAAAAGCCATGTGGTTTGGCGCTCAAGTTGCCGAGGCTATTCATAAATATAGCCCAGACTATGGTTTTGATGTGACGGTTAATAAATTTGATTGGAGCAAGCTTGTTGCTAGCCGCGAAGCTTATATCAAAAGAATTCATGGTTCTTACGATCGCGTATTAGGAAATAACGACGTTACGGTTATTAACGGCTTTGCTAAGTTTGTTGATGCGAAAACAATAGAAGTAGATGGCACGCAATATACCGCTGATCATATTACGATTGCCACAGGCGGTCGTCCTACTTGGCCTGAGATTGAAGGTGCTGATTTAGGTATTGATTCTGATGGCTTTTTTGATCTTAACGAACAACCAAAAAGAACGGTTGTTGTAGGTGCAGGTTATATTGCTGTTGAATTGGCGGGCGTATTAAATAGCCTAGGTACTGAAACTAAATTAGCGGTTCGTAAACACGCGCCTTTACGTAATTTCGATACTATGATTTCTGAAACACTAGTAGAAATGATGGCTGAAGATGGTATTGAATTATTAACACATAGCGTGCCTAAACGAGTTGTAAAACAGGCAGATGGTAGCTTAGTACTTGAATTTGAAAACGGCACTCAAGTAGAAACTGATTGTGTAATTTGGGCGATTGGTCGTACGCCAAGTACTGACAATATCAATATTGAAGCGTCAGGTGTTAAACGTGATGAATGGGGTTACATTCCAGTTGATGAGCATCATGAAACTAACGTTCCAGGCGTTTACGCATTAGGCGATATCATAGGTAAAGTTGAATTAACACCGGTTGCAGTTAAGTCTGGTCGTATTTTGGCAGAGCGTTTATTCAATAATATTACCGACGTTGTGATGGATTACACTAATATCCCAACCGTTGTATTCAGTCACCCAGCAATTGGAACAATGGGCCTAACGGAAGAGCAGGCTATTGTTCAATACGGCAAAGACAATGTAAAAGTATACAACTCTAGTTTTGCAGCTATGTATACGGCATTAACAGAACACCGTCAGATGACTAAAATGAAACTAATTTGTGCTGGCGACAATGAGCTTGTTGTTGGTATTCATGGTATTGGTCTTGGCATGGACGAAATTCTGCAAGGCTTTGGCGTGGCTATCAAAATGGGCGCAACAAAAGCAGATTTTGACGCTTGTGTTGCTATTCACCCAACATCAGCGGAAGAGTACGTTACTTTACGTTAATTGCGTTTAGCGTAACGTGGTATTTAAAAGGTCCTTTTAAGGGCCTTTTTTTGTATCAAAAAAGACTGTTTATGAGTTGGCTCTAACATTATGAAAGCTAAAAGTTATTTCTCCATTAAATAAAAACAAGTAAAGTAGATAACACTATTATAAGAAGGCGTATAAAACGCTATTAAGGTTAATCAAAATGTCTATTGAAAATGCGGGTAAAAATAGTCCTGTGCAAAGTGAAACAGGTGAGTCGAATACTCGTTTTGCATTGATATCACTTACTTCTTTGTTTTTTATGTGGGGCTTTATTACTTGTCTTAACGACATATTGATCCCGTACTTAAAAAATCTGTTTTCACTAAACTACACCCAAGCAATGTTGATTCAATTCTGCTTTTTTAGCGCTTATTTTCTGGTATCACTACCAGCAGGAAAATTGGTTTCGAAGCTTGGGTACCAAAAAGGTATTGTTGTTGGTTTATTGATAGCGGCAATTGGGTGTGTTCTATTTTACCCAGCAGCTGCATATAAAGTTTATGGGCTATTTTTAGGAGCATTATTTGTACTGGCTTCAGGAATTACTATTCTGCAAGTTTCTGCAAATCCTTATGTTAGTGCATTAGGCGACCCAAAAACATCTTCATCTAGACTGACCCTAACTCAAGCGTTTAATGCGTTAGGGACTACAGTAGCACCTTCTTTTGGAGGCTTATTGATTTTAGGCGCTGCCGTTAATGAAGGCGCGGAACTTGGATCTTCGGTCAAAGTGCCATATTTATTATTGGCACTAATGTTATTAATACTTGCGTTAATTTTCGCATTTCTGAAACTGCCTGCTATTCAGCAACCGGCGGAAAACAAAAACTCCTCTACAATTGCAGACTTTAAAGAAGCATTAAAACATAAGCATTTGGCCTTAGGTGCCGTTGGTATATTTGTCTACGTTGGAGCTGAAGTTAGTATAGGTAGCTTACTTATAAACTATTTAGGGCTAGACCGAGTTAGCGCAATGGAAGAGGTTCAAGCTGCAGCGTATATTACTTATTATTGGGGTGGCGCTATGGTTGGACGATTTATTGGCGCAGCAGTAATGCAGAAAGTTGATGCGGGTAAAACGTTAGCATTTAACGCCTTCATGGCATGTCTGTTAATAGCTATCTCATTGACTACCAGTGGTTTTGTTTCAATGTGGGCAATACTTCTTGTTGGTCTATGTAACTCTATAATGTTCCCAACTATTTTTTCATTAGCCTTAAAGAATCTGAAAGAATATACCAGTCATGGTTCTGGTGTTCTGTGTTTAGCTATTGTTGGCGGAGCATTATTACCAGTTTTACAAGGCGTTATGGCGGATACCCTTGGTCTAACAGCGTCATTTGTTTTACCTGTTCTCTGCTTCGTTTACATTGCGTATTACGGTTTAAAAGGCAGTGTAGTTAACGATACTGAACGTTAGAAACTAATTTATATTGAGACACAAAAAAGCCACTTATCTAAAGTGGCTTTTTTACTTTTTATATATTGAGTGGAGACTATACTTGCAACGTCATATCGAGATTACCTTCGACAAATCTCTAAGCAACAACTCTACACAACAGCTCTATGCAACACCTTCAAACGGGACAATCCTATCCCCAATACTATTTAAAATATCTACCTGACCATCGCATACTGCGATAATAGAGCGTCCTTGTTTCAATTCCTCAGGTATAACAATACGGCCGTTTTGATTTTTGTTGAAGTTATGTGTTTCGTGACGCAGATCAAGAGCGCCATCTTCAAAAAAAATCAGTGTAGCTTGCGTAACCGGGTCATGTAACATCAGATAACCTTTTATATTTTGATAACGAATTTATATCGGCAACTTAAAACTACTCAATTTATATTCATAAATCAAACATAAATATTAGAAAAAGGGAATAAATAGTGAGGTCAGATGAGATAAGTGCTTTAAAGCGTTAGTTAACCACTTTAAAGCACACTTTGTTACAAGATTAATAACTTAGAAAGCAATGGACCCCGAGATATAAATATTTCGTCCAATCGCCGGGATTTTATCACCCGTTTGTAAGCTACTCATATTGTTATCCATTTCCATGCTGCTGCCCATATCCATAGAGCTTCCCATATCCATGCTTGAGTCCATGCTGCTGTTCATTGTCATTGGTCTGTAACGACCAGCTAAATGACTGGTATATGACTTATCAAACAAGTTTGAAATTCCAATGGTGACAGACCAATCTTTCTGCGCATAAAATGCAGAGATATCAGTTGTGCCGTAACCCGATGTTTTTGACTCGTTGTTAATAGCAGAGACTCTATCTTGGCTTGCCGTTAATTGTTCGGTGACTTTAAACAACCAATCATTCAACTGGTAGCTAGCTGAAAGTCTCAATGTATCTGCGCTAATTCGATATAAGTCATCATCAATATCGTCACGCTCACCACGAACCATGCTAATTGAGCCATCCAAGTATAGGTCGTCATTAACTGCCCATTGTGCAATAACGTCAGCCCCATAAAGTGATGCTTCAACATTAGCGAACTGCATAGGCGCGCTTCCCGTCATCATAGTTGCAACCATATTCGCTTGCATATTGGTAGATGGTGTCGCTTGAATATAATCGTCTATATTTTGGTAAAACAACTGTGGTGAAATAAGTACATCAGCCAGTTTATATTCTAAGCCTAGGTTAAATTGATAAGCAGTTTCGTGTTCTAGCTCAGGGTTGCCTACATAAGTATGGCCATCAGCTAAACCACCAGTGGCTTGCATTGGGACCCAAAGATACCTTTCTTGATAAGACGGTGCGCGTTGTTTTATCGCGCCTGAAAAAAGTAGTGACAACTCTTCAGACATTAAGTGCGTATAGGCAGCTGATAGGTCATAAAGCGTTTCTGTTTGGTCAGTATTTGCAGAGTTAAAGTTATCACGAAGCATCATAATTGCAGGATTCATCATAGCCATATGGTGACTAACGTCTCCCGCATCACTTTCATGTTGTTTTGCTCTTAAACCTAAGGTGAGCTGGCCGTCGGTTAAATCGGTTTTTACTTCCGCGAACACACTAACCACTTCGTCCGTAACATCATTAAAGTTCACCACGTTAAACATCATGTTGTCTGGAGAAGTAATTACGGCTTTGTGTTCTGAGAATAGCCAGTCAGTACCTAAAACTACCATTGAATTTTCAATCAAAGAAAACGGCATTTCTACCGATACATGGCCACCAAAAGACGTTGATTCAGCGGTATTATATCTTGTCATCATTGGGTTCATGTTAGTGCGAAGGCTATAGTTGTCCATGCCATGCGTAGCGTCTGTGTAGTTTACATTCCACTTTATATTTTGTTCATTATTTTGAATTTCGCCTGACAGATTAAATTGATCGGTTTTTATGTAATCAATATCCATTGGTAATGCCGCTGTGCCGCTTGGCTTAGTATTCGTATTTTTGAAATTTAAGTGGGTTTCTGTTTGTTCTGTTAAATAGCCTAAGTCAAAACCAGACTGAGTTCTTTCATAACTTGAAGGTACAATATCAAAACCACTCGCGGTTTCTTGGTCATCAGCTGATTGTTTGTTACCAAACACTAAAAAGGCCAAGTTTTCGTTAGCGATGTTTAAAGTAGGCGCTACAAAATAGGCATCACCCTGATGTTTATAACCTGCCGTTAAGTCTCCGCTAAATAAAGCGTCCGCTGAGTCAGAGAACTTTGCTTGTCGGTGGTTAATTTTAATTGCGCCACCAAAGGTATTTAAACCAGCGGAAACCGGTGCAATACCACGGTATATGGTGACGGATTCAACGTTGGTAGGATTCGCATAACTCATCGGCGCATCCATAGCGTTGGGCCCCGCTCCAACAATAGTTTGGCCATCTATAGACACGCCAACTCTATCGCCAAATAAACCACGATATTGCGCGATACCAGTAATAGCACCATTTTTATTGGCGGCGGCACCTGCAGCTGATGTTAGCCAGTCTGCAGCATCAGGAGAGGTGACACTTTGTTCTAATGGTTGAGATGATGTTTTAGATGTGATCTTCTTTGTAGTTATTTCAATCACTTCCATTGATGTTTCTGCAACAGCAGGTGCAGATATGCTTAACAGGCCGCATAACGGAGCCAATACAGTTTTGTACTTCATTTTAAATCCTTGTTTAATAAATTTTAATTATTTTTGTTTAAACAAGGTGCGTTGGAGGGGCTCGACCTTCGGGCTGAAGATATTGCGTTGAATAGGATTGAGCAAAAAGAGTAGCTGAAATTTTAACGTGATGTACTACAACGGCTTGAACGGTTAGATAGTTAGAATGAACAATTGCAGGTGCATCAAGTTCAAAAATACACAGTGGGCAGTGACCAGAAGAAAAGGAGTGGTGTGGCGGGGCCTTAGGATCAAGATCGCTAAAAGCGTCAGCTTCAATCCCTATTTCTATGGCAAGCTGGTAGTAAAACTCGTTGGCTGTTGTTTTTGAAACCCATTCAAAACCGTTTTTTGTACAAATGAGTTGCTTATCATTCTCGGAGTTCGCCAAAACTGAGACACTTGGCCCAATTAGGTTCCCTGCTAAACATAGAATAAAAAGTAACTGAACAAAATAACGCATTAAATGAATTGATCGCTTGTGCTCGTTTTTAAGTAAGTAAAAGAATATCGAAAATAAAAAATAGAACAATGAAATTTTTAAAATCAGTAGAAAAAGCGTTAATTTCTTACCAACGTAAAAAAAAGTGGCAGAAAATGCAGGTTTGTGGGACTTCAAGCTTTACGGTGGTCAAAATTACTGCTAACTTATCTACTGTCTGCGCAAACCCGCGCCAAAATTATTAAATCAAAAACTTCAAAACCTTCTTATCAATTACAAAGACATCTCAATATGCATTTACGTGAATTAAAAAATAAGCCAATTAGCGAACTCGTTCAATTAGCCGAGTCTATGGGCTTAGAGAATATGGCGCGTCTGCGCAAGCAAGACATCATTTTTTCAATCTTGAAAAAACACGCCAAAAGCGGTGAATCCATCTATGGTGATGGAGTATTAGAAATCTTACAGGATGGCTTCGGCTTTTTGCGTTCTGCAGACTCTTCTTACCTTGCTGGTCCAGATGACATTTATGTGTCGCCAAGCCAGATCCGCAGGTTTAACCTTAGAACAGGTGATTCAATTTCAGGATTGATTCGACCGCCTAAGGATTCAGAGCGCTATTTTGCGTTGCTGAAAATAGAACAAGTTAACCATGACAAACCTGAAATCTCTCGCAACAAAATCTTATTCGAAAACTTAACTCCTTTGCACCCTACATCACGCTTCTCTATGGAACGCGGTAACGGTTCAACTGAAGATATTACAGCTCGAGTTTTAGATTTAGCAGCGCCGATTGGTCGTGGCCAACGTGGTTTGATAGTTGCGCCGCCAAAAGCGGGTAAAACGATGTTAATGCAGAATATTGCAACATCAATTGCAGCGAACCACCCAGAAGCAACATTAATGGTACTTCTAATTGACGAACGTCCGGAAGAAGTAACAGAGATGCAACGTCTTGTAAAAGGCGAAGTTGTAGCCTCAACGTTTGATGAACCAGCGAGCCGCCACGTTCAAGTTGCTGAAATGGTAATCGAAAAAGCAAAACGTTTAGTAGAGCACAAGAAAGACGTAGTTATCTTACTTGACTCAATTACTCGTTTAGCGCGTGCCTATAACACGGTAATACCTTCGTCAGGTAAAGTACTAACTGGTGGTGTTGATGCCAATGCACTTCATAAACCAAAGCGTTTCTTTGGTGCAGCTCGTAACGTTGAAGAAGGTGGTAGTTTAACAATTATCGCTACAGCGCTAGTAGATACAGGTTCTAAGATGGACGAAGTAATCTACGAAGAGTTTAAAGGTACAGGTAACATGGAATTACACTTAAACCGCAAAATTGCGGAGCGTCGTGTATTCCCAGCTATCGACTACAACCGTTCTGGTACTCGTCGTGAAGAGCTAATGACTTCTCAAGATGAACTACAGAAAATGTGGATATTAAGAAAGATTGTTAATCCAATGCAAGAAGTTGAAGCAATGGAATTCTTAATTGACCGTCTGGCGATGACAAAAACGAATGAAGAGTTCTTTAAAGCAATGAAACGTCAAAAGGGCGCGTAGTTAACTTTTTAGCGCGTTGTTTATTCGCTTAAATCGTGCAAAAGCCCAATGTTTATTGGGCTTTTTTGTTATTTAAAAGTAAGTTACATGGTAATTAGTAAACTTTCACAATTACTAGTTCGTATATAAAAATTACATTCAAATTAATGGTAAACGTTTAGCTCATTATGAAATATAAAGATCTTAGAGATTTTATCGACAAGCTAGAAGAGCAGGGTGAGTTAGTTCGCATTACTGCTGAGGTCGACCCTGACCTAGAAATGACGGAAATTGCTGATAGAACATTGCGAGGCGAAGGGCCGGCGCTATTATTTGAAAACCCTAAAGGGCATTCAATTCCGGTACTTGCAAATCTGTTTGGCACACCTAAACGTGTTGCTATGGGAATGGGACAAGATAATGTTGAAGCATTACGTGAAGTTGGTAAAACGTTAGCCTTTTTAAAAGAGCCAGAACCACCTGCAGGTTTAAAAGATGCTTTTTCTAAGTTACCTATATTTAAACAAGTTCTTAACTTAGCACCTAAAGAAGTTAAAAAAGCACCTTGTCAGAAAGTGGTTATTGAAGGCGATGATGTTGATTTAACAAAGTTACCTATTATGCGCTGCTGGCCAGGTGACGTAGCTCCATTGGTAACTTGGGGTTTAACAGTAACTAAAGGCCCAAATAAACCTAGGCAAAACTTAGGTATTTATCGACAGCAGTTATTGGGTCCAAATAAACTGATCATGCGCTGGTTATCACATCGTGGTGGTGCTTTAGATTTCCAAGAGTTTAAAAAATCAAATCCAGGTGAGAAATACCCTGTAGCCGTTGCACTTGGGGCCGACCCTGCCACAATTTTGGGCGCGGTAACACCTGTGCCTGACACTTTAAGTGAATACGGTTTTGCCGGCTTATTGCGTGGTGAAAAAACCGAAGTGGTTAAATGTATTTCTAACGACTTGCAAGTGCCTGCATCTGCTGAGTTTGTTCTTGAAGGTTATTTAGACCCTGAGGAAATGGCACCGGAAGGCCCTTATGGCGACCATACAGGTTACTATAATGAAGTTGAGTCGTTCCCTGTTTTTACTGTTACGCATATTACGCATCGCAAAGATCCAATTTACCACAGCACTTATACCGGACGTCCACCTGATGAGCCGGCAATTTTAGGTGTGGCTCTAAACGAAGTATTTGTGCCTATAATTCAGAAGCAATTCCCTGAGATTGTCGATTTTTACTTGCCGCCGGAAGGCTGTTCTTACCGAATGGCTGTAGTGACAATGAAAAAACAATATCCAGGTCATGCAAAGCGCGTGATGATGGGAGTGTGGTCATTCTTAAGACAATTCATGTATACCAAGTTTGTTATTGTATGTGACGATGACGTGAATGCCCGTGACTGGAATGACGTAATGTGGGCGATAACTACTCGTATGGATCCTGCAAGAGACACGGTATTAATTGAAAATACGCCAATAGATTATTTAGACTTTGCTTCTCCTGTATCTGGTTTGGGCTCAAAAATGGGCTTAGATGCCACTAATAAATGGGCTGGTGAAACCGACAGAGAGTGGGGCGAGCCAATTGAAATGTCAACAGAGATTAAATCAAAAGTTGATGATCGTTGGGATGAATTTGGTATTTCACTTAAAAAGTAAACACAAAGCGTACTATAGTCATATAGTCGCTTCTATATTAGGAAATGAGATTTAATGTCTGCACATCAGATAACTGCCGAAGTCGTGTCAATTGAAGCTGTCACGGATTATGTAAAAATCGTTAAGATGAAACCGCTTGAGCCAGCTCAGTTTTTAGCGGGTCAATATCTACAAGTTGTTTTGTCAGATGACGACAAACGTATATTTTCTATCGCCTCTAGCCCTACTTCTGAATTTATAGAACTCCATATTGGTGCAGGTCCAGGTGATGCGTATCCGCAAGGAGCGCTTGATCACTTAGCCGAAAACAAAACGGTAACGTTAGAAATTGGTTTAGGTCATGCACATCTTAATTCTGCATCTGAGCGTCCAATTGTATTAATGGCGGGTGGCACAGGTTTTTCTTATGTTAAATCCATTGCTGACTACCTAGCCGAAACAAAACCTTTCCATACCGTATTACTTTATTGGGGCGCTAAAGATGAAGAGTCTTTATATGCATCAGAGTATTTAGCTGAGTGGGCCAACAAATTCCCTCACTTTCAATTCATTCCGGTTGTGGAAGAAGCTGAAGATAATTGGTCAGGTAAAGTGGGTTATGTTCATCAGGCAGTGATGGAAGATATTGTTAGTTTAGAACCTTATGATATTTATCTAGCGGGTCCATTTAAAATGGCTGGAATCGCAAGGGAAGACTTCATAAGCCAAAAAGGCGCGATAAAAGAACATATGTTTGCCGACGCCTTTGCGTTTATTTAGCAATAAGCATGTTATATCGGAACCCACTCACTAAACTAGTCAGTGGGTTTTTTAATTTAATACTAAATGAAAGGAATGGGCGTTAATGAACATAGAAATCAGACAAGCCGATTACAACGTAGAAAAAGACGGTACAGACTTAGTTAATTTACTAAATGGATACGCACAAGACCCAATGGGCGGCGCTGAGCCATTAAGTCAATTCAGTCAAGATAACTTAGTGGCGGCATTGGCAAAAACACCTCATGCATTTTCTGTACTTGCATACGTTGATGGTAAGCCAGCCGGTTTAATAAACTGTTTTGAGGGCTTTTCTACCTTTGCCTGTAAACCCGTAGTTAATATTCACGATGTTACCGTTGCTGGTGATTTTAGAGGGTTAGGTCTAAGTCAGAAAATGTTAGATGAAGTAGAGAGAATCGCCAGCAGTAAAGGTGCTTGCAAGCTGACACTCGAAGTTTTAGAAGGCAATACTGTGGCTAGAAATTCTTATCTTAAGTATGGTTTTAAAGGTTACGAACTTGATCCTGAAATGGGTAAAGCCGAGTTTTGGGAAAAGAAACTTAAGTGACATTAAACTCATAATCGTTTAGTTTAATTACTTATCTTTTATATAATGAAAAAGGAGCTACTTTCATGAAAGCATGGAAGATTTCACTAGTTGCGGCCGCTTTACTGTCTGGTTGTGACGTACCATCAAAGAGCCAAAATACTGAGCAGCAAGTAGCCGCTCAAGAGATTGCTGGCTTTAAGATATTAGACCAAGTTAACGCCGAACCAGGCAAAACTGCCATCCCTTATAAAAAGTTCAAACTAGACAATGGTCTAACGGTTATTCTTCATCAAGATGATTCAGATCCGTTAGTTCACGTTGACGTAACTTATCACGTAGGTTCAGGCCGTGAAGACATTGGTAAGTCAGGTTTCGCCCATTTCTTTGAACATATGATGTTCCAAGGCTCTGAAAATGTAGCTGATGAAGAACACTTTAAAATTATCACTGAAGCCGGTGGTACTTTAAATGGCACAACAAATACCGACCGCACAAACTACTTTGAAACGGTTCCTGCGAATCAGCTAGAAAAAATGCTGTGGTTAGAATCAGACAGAATGGGTTACCTTTTAGACGCAGTTACTCAAGAGAAGTTTGAAGTCCAACGTGAAACAGTAAAAAATGAACGCGGTCAAAGAGTTGATAACCGTCCATACGGAAGATTAAACGAGCGTGTTTCTGCAGCTTTATATCCAGAAGGTCATCCTTATTCATGGCCGGTTATTGGTTATATGGAAGACTTAAACCGAGTTAATGTGAACGATCTGAAAGCGTTTTTCTTACGCTGGTACGGTCCAAACAATGCAACTATCACAATTGGTGGTGACATTGATGAAGCTAAAACTCTTGAGTTAGTGAATAAGTATTTTGGAAGCATTCCAAAAGGCCCAGAAGTTAAAATGCCTGAGAAGGCGCCAGTAACGTTAGATGCTGATAGATATATCTCCATGGAAGATAACGTTCACTTACCACTACTTTATATGTCTTACCCTACGGTTCATATTCGCCATGAAGATGAAGCGCCAATGGATATTTTGGCTGAGATTTTAGGCGGCGGAAAAACATCACTGCTTTACAAGAACTTAGTTAAGAATCAATTTGCAGTTCAAGCGTCGGTAAGTCACCCATGTTCAGAGCTAGCTTGCACGCTAAACATGTTTGCTTTACCTAACCCTGCAGCGGGCAAGTCACTGGCTGATTTAGAAAAAATCATTAGAGATTCGATGACTGAATTTGAAACTCGCGGTGTGTTAGATGATGACTTACTTAAAGTAAAAGCCAATATGGAAGCGTCTTTCATCTTTGGTTTACAAAGTGTTTCAGGAAAAGTAAGCCAGCTAGCAAGCAATGAAATTTTTACGGGTAACCCAAACTATATTGAAAAAGACATTGCTCGTTACGCAAATGTAACCAAAGCCGATGTAATGCGAGTTTATAAAGAATATATCAAAGGTAAACATGCAGTGATCATGAGTGTCGTGCCTAAAGGCAAACTTGATACTATTGCTCATGAAGACACTTATGTAACGCCAGAGCGCACTATTCCTGAGCTTAAAAACGCTACAGCCGATGACTTAAACGTACGCGTCGCTAAATCTAATTTTGATAGAAGCACAATGCCAACAGCCGGAGCAAATAAGCCAGTAGACGTGCCAGAGATGTGGCAAGTTACTACAACTAATGGTTTATCTGTTTTAGGTGCTCAAAGTATCGAAACACCAACAACGTCAATGTTAATTAAAATTCCAGCTGGTCACTTTTATGAGTCAAAAGAGCAAGCCGGATTATCTAACTTATTAGCGTCAATGTTTGCTGAATCAACAACTCAGCGTTCTGCAGAAGACATGAGCAAAGAGCTGCGTAAACTGGGTAGCAACGTTTATATTAGTGAAGATAATAATTACATTAACGTTAACGTAAATGCACTGAGTAAAAACTTAGATAAAACATTAGCGTTGGTGAATGAAAAACTAATGAATCCGGCTTTTGATGAAGCAGAGTTTGCTCGTGTTAAAAATAATGTATTGCAACAGTTCAATAATGCTAAAAAAGATGCGGGTTATTTAGCATCAACAGCTTATGCTCAAATCCTATTTGGTGATTCTATTGCTGGAGTTCCTTCTGATGGTAATGAAGCTACTGTTGCCAACATTACTTTAGCGGACGTAAAAGCGTTTTATGCAAAACACATAAAACCAAAAGGCTCACAGCTTATTGTGGTTTCTGATCTGCCACAAGCGTCTATTAATAAGTCGTTGTCTGCGTTTGCAAAATGGAAAGGCGAAGCGCCAAAGCTTGAGTTAAATTTACCTGCCGTTGAGTTAGATAAAGGTACGGTTTATTTAGTAAATAAAGACAACGCCGCTCAATCGGCTATTAGGATTGGCAAGCGCGGTCTTACGCAAGATATTACAGGTGAGTTTTATAAAGCGAGCCTAATGAACTTTGCGTTAGGTGGTGCATTTAATAGCCGTATTAACCTTAACTTGAGAGAAGATAAAGGTTATACCTATGGTGCTCGCTCTCGTTTTTGGGGCGACAAAAATACCGGTGGTTATACAGCTAGTGCGGAAGTTCGAGCTGATGCGACGGACAAATCGATAGAGGAGTTTGTTAAAGAAATTTCCACATATCAAGCGTCGGGTATTACGCCGGAAGAACTAAACTTT
Organism: Psychrosphaera haliotis; assembly: GCF_039523615.1. Lineage (NCBI taxonomy): Bacteria > Pseudomonadati > Pseudomonadota > Gammaproteobacteria > Alteromonadales > Pseudoalteromonadaceae > Psychrosphaera > Psychrosphaera haliotis. Next base: position 52,666 of record NZ_BAAAFQ010000007.1, read on the forward strand.
ATGCGCTTAGCAATTAACCAAGGTGATGCATTAAAATATGAAACACCTCGCGCAAAGTTAGGCTTTTTAGCACAAATACTAGAACATGATTTAGCACCTACTTTTGTAGATACTAGAAATGAAATTGTGGCTGGCATTAGTCAAAAAGAAATTAATGAATTAGCGAAAAAGCATTTAATCATTAACGACATGATAATGGTTGTTGTAGGTGGTGCAAAAACGTTAAAGCCAAAACTAGAAGCAATGGACCTTAAAGTGGTTGATTACTCAATCTAATCACTTTTAATTATCCAGAACGAAAAAACCAAGGAATACTCCTTGGTTTTTTTATGTCTACTGATTACTGATTACTGATTACTGATTACTTGTTGAATGTGAACAAGTCGTCATCACTGTTTGCTTTTCGCCTTTTTAATTGACTCAGCACAAGCCTTTTCCGCCATGCGAAGGGCTCTGTCGATAGCTGCTTGATCGTTCGCAGCTTTGGCTTCGGATACGTCAATTTGTGCATTCTGGCAACTGTCAGTGCGTTTTTTCTTAAGTTCTTTTTCTTCTATTACGCGGGTTTCTGAATCATAGCTCGCCTGCATATTACTGCAGCCAATAACAATAATAGTGATGCCAGCACTTAAGCTTACTTTTATTATTTTTGTTAGCGTTTTATTCATTGTCCAACTCCTTATGAATATTAAAGTTCAGCCTAACTAATAAGGCTGTTGCTGCAAATAGAGCAGAGGTGATTGGTCTATTTTAATCAAACCTCTTTTGGGCCTGTCTAAATCAATAATGATAAATACAATCAAAGTGATAAGTAAGGATACCATAGATATTTGCATCATCATTCTTGAGCCACTAAGGCCAACTGAATAGCCTAAAATGGTGACGGCCGATAAGAACACTACAAACAGTAATATTAGTACAACGTCAGGCACGTGCATTTTGATTAAGGCGTTTCGAGTATTTTGCTGTTCAATCACTTTAATTATCTTAGATCTAAAATCACTACTTTCAGATACCTCAAGTAACTGTTTTTGCACTCGGACTGACTCAAGGTGAAGTTGCGTGCGATGGCTTTCATCAACAATACTTGTTTTACTCAATTCAGATTTTATCTCGACATATTCTGTAAGTAATTTGTTTGCCCTATAAGCCTCTGTAACCGGTAAAAATTTAGATTCGATGATGGTCGATTGAATAACATTAGCTTCTTCAATAACGGCAATGCTTCGTGTTTTATATCTGTCCATAGACATACTAAATGTAAAGCCCAGTAACAGCGCAAGTAAGCCAAGTATTGATGCTTGAATGGAGCCCGTTAGCGACTTCACTTCTTCAGGGGTTTGTTTTTGTACAAACCGGCCAATACGGAACCCAAATTCATTGAATAAAATAATGTTAATGAATAAACAAACGGCAATGGTGACGCTGCTGAATTGATATAGCCAACTTAGCTCTGGCATAGATATAGTTTCCTTAAAAAAGCCACCCAAAAGGTGGCTTCGTTTATATTAACGTTGAGGCACTCTTACCCAGCCTTCCATTAAGACCCGCGCACTGCGACTCATAATAGCTTTCTTAACTTGCCAATTACCATCTAGCATTTCGGCTTCAGCACCAACTTTTAAGGTACCACTTGGGTGACCAAAAGTAACAGCCTGTCTGTTCTTTCCACCTGCTGCTAAATTAACAAGCGTATTTGGAATAGCGGCTGCAGTGCCAATTGCAACAGCGGCTGTGCCCATCATAGCATGATGAAGTTTACCCATAGACAATGCACGAACAGACACATCTATATCAGCTTTGGCGATGTGTTTACCACTTGAGGTAACATAATCTGCTGGTGGAGCAACAAAGGCAACTTTTGGCGTATGCTGGCGTGCAACGGCCTCGCTAATGTTTTGAATTAGGCCCATTTTAACCGCGCCGTGTGCTCTAATATGTTCAAAACGCGCTAATGCGGCGTCGTCATTATTAATAGCTTCTTGTAATTCTGTGCCGGTATAACCTATATCGGCTGCATTAAGGAAAATAGTTGGTATGCCAGCATTGATCATAGTGGCTTTATAGGTCGCAGCAGGAAAATCACCGATTGCAGGCACTTCTAACTCATCCACTACGTTACCTGTAGGGAACATAGCGCCTTCACCGTCAGCTGGATTTAAAAATTGCACTTCCACTTCTGCTGCTGGAAAGGTAACGCCATCAAGCTCAAAATCACCGGTTTCCTGAACTTCGCCATCGGTCATAGGGACTTGGGCAATAATGGTTTTACCAATATTAGCCTGCCAAATTCGAACCGTCGCAATGCCGTCTTTTGGAATTCGTTCGGCGTCAACTAAACCATTTGAAATGGCAAACGTACCAACTGCGGCGGTTAAGTTTCCACAGTTACCGCTCCAATCAATAAAAGGTTTATCTATAGCAACCTGTCCAAATAAGTAATCAACATCGTGATCCGCTTTATTGCTTTGCGATAATATTACCGTTTTACTTGTGCTTGATGTTGCTCCGCCCATACCGTCTGTGTGCTTTCCGTATGGATCTGGGCTACCAATCACTCTAAGTAAAATCGCGTCACGCGCTTCGCCTGGTTCTTGAGCTTCTAGTGGTAAGTCGTCTAAACTAAAAAAGACACCTTTACTGGTGCCGCCGCGCATATAAGTGGCTGGAATTTTTATCTGAGGCAAATGTGTTGAAGACATTACGTTCCTCCTTATGTTTGTATGAGATGAAAAGCGGCAAGTTAAACTCACCGCTTTATATTAGAATCTTAACCGTATATACCAGTTAGCTCATAATTTAGCTGTGTTGGGATTCTAGGAAGTCTTGTGCAAAACGTTGTAATACACCGCCAGCAGCATAAATAGAAACTTCTTCTGCAGTGTCTAAGCGACACTTAACCGGAACCTCAACAGAACTGCCATCTTTGCGATTAACAACAACTGCTAACGTTGCGCCAGGCGTTGGTTCGCCTTTAACATCATAAGTTTCAGTGCCGTCCAAACCTAATGTCTTGCGTGTTGTGCCAGGCATAAACTCAAGCGGTAAAACGCCCATACCAATCAAGTTAGTACGGTGAATACGCTCAAATCCTTCGGCTACAATTACTTCTACACCCGCTAAACGAACACCTTTAGCAGCCCAATCTCGAGAAGAGCCTTGACCGTAATCGGCACCCGCAACAATAATGAGCGGCTGCTTGCGTTCCATGTAGGTTTCAATCGCTTCCCACATACGCGTTACTTTGCCTTCAGGCTCAATTCGAGCAAAAGAACCTTGCTTAACCTGTCCATTCTCTTGAACCATTTCATTCAATAGTTTTGGGTTGGCAAAAGTGGCGCGTTGCGCCGTTAAGTGATCGCCTCGGTGCGTTGCGTAACTGTTAAAGTCTTCTTCCGGTAAACCCATTTTATGCAGGTATTCGCCGGCTGCGCTGTCCATCATAATGGCATTTGAAGGCGATAAGTGATCCGTGGTGATGTTATCACCAAGCACAGCTAATGGACGCAAGCCCTTCATTGTGCGTTCACCCGCTAACGCACCTTCCCAATAAGGAGGACGACGAATGTACGTGCTTTGCGGACGCCAGTCATATAATGGGTCGTTATCTTCACCATAATCTACCGTTAGGTCGAACATTGGCTCGTAAACCTTACGGAACTGCTCAGGTTTAACGCTCGCTTTAATTACAGCATCAATTTCTTCATCATTTGGCCACAAGTCTTTAAGAGTAATTGGGTTACCGTCTTTATCGTGTCCTAAAATGTCTTTTTCGATGTCAAAGCGAATCGTACCGGCAATAGCATAAGCAACAACAAGTGGTGGTGATGCCAAGAAGGCTTGATCTGCATGAGGGTGAATACGGCCATCGAAGTTTCTGTTACCAGATAGAACCGCGGTGCTGTATAAATCACGATCTTTAATTTCTTGCGCAATTTTAGGGTCTAGTGCGCCACTCATACCATTACAAGAAGTACAGGCATAAGCAACAACACCAAAGCCTAGTTGCTCTAATTCAGGCAATAAGTTTGCCTCTTCTAAATACATAGTTACGGCTTTAGAGCCTGGCGCTAATGAAGACTTAACCCAAGGCTTGCGTAACAGGCCATGTTTGTTTGCGTTTCGAGCTATCAGGCCAGCTGCAACCATGTTGCGTGGATTACTGGTATTAGTACAACTTGTAATAGCCGCGATAATAACTGCGCCATCGGGCATTTTGCCTTCTTCATTCTCAACAATGCCGGCAATACCTTTTGACTTTAAGTCAGTGGTTGCAACACGAGCATGAGGATTTGAAGGGCCAGCCATATTACGAACAACACTAGAAAGGTCAAACGTCAGAACACGTTCGTATTCGGCTTCAACCATTTCATCAGCCCACAGGCCAGTTTGTTTTGCGTAGTTTTCAACTAATTTCACTTGGTCGTCTTCACGGCCAGTTAGCGTTAAATAGTCAATAGTTTGCTGATCTATGTAGAACATTGCAGCTGTGGCACCAAATTCTGGTGTCATGTTGGAAATGGTCGCTCTATCGCCTAGCGTTAGTGCATTTGCGCCTTCACCAAAGAATTCCAAGTATGAAGAGACAACACGTTCATTACGTAGAAACTCTGTTAACGCTAAAACAATATCTGTGCTGGTAATGCCTGGCTGAGGTTTGCCAGTAAGTTCAACACCAATAATATCTGGTAAACGCATGTAAGACGCACGGCCTAACATTACGCTTTCTGCTTCAAGACCACCAACTCCAACCGCAATAACGCCTAACGCGTCAACCATAGGTGTGTGGCTATCGGTTCCAACTAGCGTGTCAGGAAAGGCAACACCATCACGGTTTTGAATAACCGGTGACATACGCTCTAAGTTAATTTGGTGCATGATGCCGTTACCTGGAGGGATAACGTCAACGTTTTTAAATGCAGTTTTAGTCCAGTTGATAAAGTGAAAACGGTCTTCGTTACGGCGGTCTTCAATTGCGCGGTTTTTCTCAAACGCGTCTTTTTCAAATCCTGCGTGTTCTACGGCTAACGAGTGATCAACAATTAACTGCGTTGGGACAACCGGGTTTACTTTGGCCGGGTCGCCACCTTTTTCAGCAATGGCATCACGTAAGCCAGCTAAATCAACTAATGCTGTTTGGCCAAGAATATCATGACACACAACGCGGGCAGGGAACCAAGGGAAATCTAAGTCGCGTTTGCGCTCGATTAATTGCGTTAATGAGTCCGTCAGTTTATCTTCCGGGCATTTTCGTACTAGGTTTTCTGCTAGTACTTTTGATGTATAAGGTAATTTTGCATAAGCGCCTGGCTTAATGGCATCGACTGCTTCTTTAGTATCGAAAAAGTCGATACCTGCATTTGGTAGTGGCTTTCTGTAATTCATATTCATTTTAATCACCAATTCATTGTTTTGAATGAATGTTGTTTGGTTTTATAAAAAAGAAGCGGGAGTTTAAAAGTCCCGCACCTTTAGAGCATCAAATGCTTTAAAATGTTGAACCTACAAGTGTTTGTAAACTCAATTTAAAGCCTGACGTTAGGGGTTTGCTATTGTCGAGGTATTAACGCTCTGCAATTGGCGTTACTGGACGTAGCTCTTCACCTGTGTAATCTGCAGAAGGGCGAATGATGCGGTTGTCAGCACGTTGCTCCATAACATGTCCAGCCCAACCTGTAACGCGAGACATTACAAAGATAGGTGTAAACAATGGTGTAGGGATACCCATGAAGTGGTATGCAGACGCATGGAAGAAATCGGCATTACAGAATAAGCCTTTTTCACGCTTCATTACTTCTTCACAACGAACAGATACTGGGTATAAAACCGTATCGCCTACATCAGCTGCTAGCTTTTCAGCCCAACCTTTGATGATTTCGTTGCGAGGGTCAGAGTCAGAATAAACCGCGTGGCCAAAGCCCATGATTTTTTCTTTGCGCTCAAGTTTGCCCATCATTTCTTGTTCGGCATGATCAGCAGATGTGAAGCCTTCAATCATTTCCATCGCCGCTTCGTTTGCGCCACCGTGTAATGGACCACGTAAAGAGCCAATCGCACCAGTTACACAAGAGTGCATGTCTGACAATGTTGACGCACAAACACGTGCAGTGAATGTTGACGCGTTAAACTCATGCTCAGCATAAAGAATTAAAGACACGTGCATTACTTGCTCATGCAATTCATTTGGCTTTTCACCGTGAAGCATATGTAGGAAGTGCGCGCCAATTGAGTCATCATCTGTTTCAACATCAATACGAACGCCATCGTGTGAAAAGCGGTACCAGTAACAAATGATGCTTGGGAAGCTTGCTAATAAACGGTCAGTAACGTCTTGTTGTTGATCAAAGCTAGTTTCCATTTCTAGGTTACCAAGCATTGAACAACCTGTACGTAATACATCCATTGGGTGCGCGTTTGCAGGGATGCGCTCTAGCACATCTTTAAGTGCTTGAGGAAGACCACGCATACCGTGAAGCTTCTTCTTATATGCATCAAGTTCAGACTGAGTTGGCAAGTTGCCTTTTAGAATTAGGTACGCCACTTCTTCAAATTGACAGTTGTTCGCTAAATCTTTTACGTCATAACCACGGTAGGTTAAACCTGAACCTGACTTACCAACGGTTGAAAGGGCTGTTTTACCTGCAACTTGACCGCGAAGACCCGCGCCACTTAATACTTTAGCCATGATTTCTCTCCTGAGTTAACCTGTTAAATTTATTCATGTTGAGCGCCTTATTTACGACGCTTTATTATTTTTTAAGCGAGCCAAAAATTGACTCACTTTTTATCTAGTTGTACTAATCAATATTTATAAATTGACTGTTTTTATTACTTATTTTTGCCTTCGGCAAATAGTGAATCTAGCTTTTGCTCGTAGTCGTGATACCCAAGGTAATCATACAAGTCCATACGAGTTTGCATTGAATCTACTACGGCTTTTTGATCGCCATCGTTCAAAATATGTTTATAAACATTCTCAGCAGCTTTATTCATTGCGCGGAACGCACTTAATGGATAAAGAACCATGTCGCAGCCCCATTCACCTAGCTGTTCTTTGTTCCAAAGTTCAGTTTTACCAAACTCTGTGATGTTCGCTAGAATTGGCACATCTAACGCATCAGAGAATGCACGGTAATGCTCTTCTGTTTGCACAGCTTCAGCAAAAATACCGTCGGCACCGGCAGCAACATACGCTTTAGCACGGGCAATAGCCGCTTCTAAACCTTCTTGTGCAAAAGAATCTGTACGCGCCATGATGAAAAAGTCTGGATCAGTACGAGCATCAACCGCCGCTTTTATACGGTCAACCATTTCAGCAGTAGACACGATTTCTTTGTTAGGACGGTGACCACAACGCTTTTGCGCCACTTGGTCTTCCATGTGAACGGCAGCTGCACCAGCTTTTTCCATATCACGAATGGTTTTGGCAATATTAAATGCGCCACCCCAACCAGTATCAATATCCACCATTAATGGTAGGTCACAGGCAGATGTAATGCGCTGTACGTCAACAATAACGTCATTTAATGAAGTCATACCTAAATCAGGCAGACCATATGATGCGTTAGCAACACCGCCGCCAGAAAGGTAAATAGCTTGGTGGCCAATTTGTTTAGCCATCATTGCTGAGTACGCGTTAATTGTGCCTACAATTTGTAGAGGTTTGTTGTTTATTAATGCTTGGCGAAACTTCTTACCTGCGCTCATGCTGTTCTCTCTTTTTTGTTAAACCTGTTGATGACATTTAATAGCAATGTCGGTTAATTTGATTGCATCGAGATTAATTTGTTCTCGATATTATTTTTAGAATAAAGGATGTGTCGACGCATTAGCATTTCAGCGAGTTCTTCGTCGCGGTTACTAATGGCCTGAACAATATGTTTGTGCTCATCAAAAGCAGTAGTGACACGAGGGCCTGCCATGCCTAGTTGCACACGATACATGCGAACTAAATGGTAAATTCCGTTAATGAGCATATCGATCAAATGCTGATTTTTACTGCCTAATATGACACGGTAATGAAAGTCTAAATCGCCGGCTTCTTGGTAATAAGACTCGCCATCTTTAACCTTGTCAAAATGTTTGCTGAGGAGTTTGTTAAGGTCGGCAATTTCTTTATCCGTCATATTTTTAGCTGCTAGCCTGGCGGCCATACCCTCTAAAGATTCGCGGACTTGATAAAGCTCGATTAAACCTTCTACCGATAACGTTGCAACACGAGCGCCCACATTGGCTTTGCGTTCAACTAAAAAGCTAGACTCCAATCGGTTCATAGCTTCGCGGACAACGGCTCGGCTGACACCATACTTTGTCGACAACTCTGCTTCGCTCAATTTTTGTCCAGCAGCAAGGTCGCCTTCAACGATATCCGCTCTTAATTTAATAAAAGTCTTGTCTGCCGCGGTAACTGGCTGTTCAAATGGAAGTGTAATTTTGCCCACAATCAAACTCTAGGTTTTGTAAATTGTAGACAATATAGGGGCGAAGAGTAAAAAAATCAAACATTAGGACAAAATTTAATAGCTAGAATATTTGGGTTGTCGACAAAACTGTATTGAGAAATTGACAGCTTTGCCTTTCGTTAAAACGGGCTCTATGGTTTTAAGCCGTTTATTTCCCATGCTGACCATTTGTTTAATTTAGCTAACTCCTGCGCGCGCAGGTACATGGCTTTTGCGAGTTCAGGTTTATTCTGTGCTTGCAGTACATCAGCCTTAGCTTTGTACCATTCTGGCATTTTTTTAGCGGCGAGTTTTACTTGTGCAATAATCGCATCGGCTTTACTAAGCTCACCGGTTTTTATTAAACCATTGGCGAGCTGAATAGCGACTTGCGCGTGTGAATTTGGGAATTGTTTATGGACAGCGTTAAGGATTTCAGAAATTTTATCCGTTTGTTCTGACCAAAAAACATATTTACTAAATTGGTAAGCTTGTAACCATTCAATTTGAAAGCCAGCCCATTGAGTGTTTATTGATTCAAAATATTTCAGCACAGCTTTATAATCACCCAACGCCGCAAGCTCACCGCCGTCTTTGCCATATTCAGGTGCCAAAAACTCTAAGCCCTTTAGTAGCGCAGGCAATGCGGTGGAAAAGTGGTTTTCTTCAGGTATAGACGCAAAGGTCCAGTTATCTATCGCTGGATTTACTTTTATTGCGGCAACTAATTCTGTAACGCCCATGCCTTGTTCATTCGCAACGGAAATAAACAATGGCTTTTTATGAGTTGTAGCTGAGTTTGAAGCGTCTATTGAAGCAGCTGGTATTTGTTTAAATCGCTGAATAATAGACATGTCGTCATACCAAACACTTGGGCTCATGGCTAAAAAAGCACTAAACGGTGAGCTCGAATTTAAGTAGTTATTGAGCACAAATAAGCCACCTAAAGAATAGCCAGCTATGGCCCGTTTATCGTTGGTTCTAAACGCTTTATCTATAATTGGCACTAGCTCTGAATTAACGTATTGGTCAAACTTCTGAATACCGCCATATTCTGGCTGTGCTTTGTTTGATTGAGCCGCATCTGCATCTTCATTTTTAACTGTGCCAGGGCCAATCGACCACGTTGTATGATACACGTAGTCAGGATCACTTAAGGTCGCAACGCCAACCACAATCATAGGTGGCATTTTTCCCATGCGAGTTAAATGTTTAATGGTGCTGGCTACATGTAAAAAGTGAAAGTCAGAATCAACGATGTAAAGAGTAGGGTACTTTCGTATAGTGCCTTCGTAGCGTTCAGGCAACGACACTTGGTACTTGCGAGGCGCATTAAGCACTTTAGAGTTATGCCAGTACTCTTCACCTATCACGACTTTAGAAGTGTCTGCTGCATAGACAGATTGACTGCCCGACACCAATAGAAGTAATAACCCTAGAAAAGCTAAAAGTGAAATATGCATGATAGAGCTCCGGCTTATCGTTAACCTATTTTAATACTTGGCTGATAATAACAAACGTCAACATTGCCATTGCCCGGGTATACCAAAAATGGGCCAGGGTTATGTTTGGCATTGTTAATTCGTTTGATAAACTTATCAGACTTAGTATTAGCAATACGAATGTTTTTTTGTTGTGCTTTTAATAACGATGAACCAATAGCCGCACTAAGTATTTTTACTTGTTCAGATTTAGGTTTAACAATGCCGCCTTCTGCTCGTTCTCCGCGATTCATTGCTTGCACAATTGACATGCCATGAACAACTCTGCCAATTACTGACATGTTTCTATCGAGATGGCGAGGTGCTTGTCCAATAACAATATAAAACTCAGTAGACGATGAATCTGGGTCGTTGTTTCTAGCCATCGCTACTGCGCCAGGGCAATGTAATAACCAACGCTCTTTTGTAGAAGGGTCTTGGCCTGCAGGGAAGTTATGCCAGTAGCCTGTTTCAGGTGCGAGCAACGCAGGCGATTGCACAACTTGAAACCCCGATTGCTCACTACTCACGTTGGTAAATTCAGCCGATATAGAACGACGAAAATTCGATTTTTTACTGACACCCTTTTCATAATCCATTTCGCCAGCTTGAGCCACAAAACCATCAATGACTCGATAAAAACTTTGGTTATGGTAAAAACCTTCAGTTACTAAATTTGAAAACTGTTTGGCGGCCATTGGTGACTGTAAGTCAGTTAATTGAATAATAACTTGGCCAATATTGGTTTCCATATAAACAAGCGACGATTGCTCTACAGGAAGGTACTCCGGCTCTGCGTTAGCGCTAGTTGAAAATGCCATAAACTGACTGGCGATAATAGATAGAGTGAAAACAGCAGCGGTCCAAAGTTTCATTAATTTGCCTTAATTATTATTGATGTTGGCTTATCACGGTTGCGTAACCGTGGTTTTTATATAACCTAACGTTATTCTTAAAAAAAACAACTGGAAGATTCGCAAACGTGGACTTAGTAAAAGACTTTTTTAATCCAGATAATATCTACTTCATTGAGCTAATGACGCTGACAGTAACGGCAATTACGTTATTAGTACTTCGCGCGGTGAAAAGTAAGTTACATGCACAACCTCAAAATAAAATATGGGGAGCCAGTTTGTTTTCGCTTTACCTTCCGGCAAAGTCCTTTCTAATTTTCCTTACTTTGTGGCATGCGCTTAAACTTGTGAATCAGTTTTGGGTACTCAAATTAGGTCTATCTGAAATGCCAGTAATACCGCTTCTTATTGCGGTTCATATGAGTTGGTTTGGCTTTAGAGTCGTAAATACATTGGAGTTTGCGTTTCTAGACTCTTCTGAAACGGGTCGATTAGATCAAACGGCCATTATTGGCGTTGCTAAAGTATGTCGATTATTGCTCATGGTAATTTTAGCCATTGTTGCATTTGATTTACTAGGTTTAGATGCCAGTGGCTTAATTGCCTTGGGCAGTGTATCAGGTGCCGCATTGGCGTTTGCCTCAAAAGATTTAGTATCAAATTGGTTCGGCGGCATCATGTTATACATGGATAAGCCTTTTAAAGTTGGCGACTGGATTTGCTCACCAGATAGAGAAATTGAAGGCACGGTTGAATACATTGGCTGGCGAATATCTAAAATTCGAACTTTTGATATGCGTCCGTTATACGTGCCTAATGCCATGTTTAATAATATTGCTGTGCAAAACCCGTCAAGAATGACTCACCGTCGTATCAAAGAAACCATAGGGGTGAGATACGATGACATCAAGCAGGTAAACGCCATTGTTGAGGATATAAAAACCTATTTGAAAGGCTCAGAACATATTGCTCAAGACCAAACTATTATTGTTAATTTTAACGGATTTGGCTCATCAAGCTTAAACATCCTCGTTTATTGCATGACAGTCACTACGTCTTGGGTAACCTTTCATGAACATAAGCATACCGTGCTGTTAGCCATTGCGGATATTGTTGAGCAACACGGTGGAGAGTTTGCGTTCCCAACTCAAACATTACATGTAAACGCTGAACTTGAATCAGGACCTGAGCCGGAAATTAGATAGTAACTATCATTTAGTAAGTATCCGTTAATAAGTATCAGTTAGTAAGTATGAGTTGATAAATATATGCTGGTAACTATGAGTTAGTAAGTATCCGTCGCTAGGTAAGAGTTATTCGATATCGCCCAGTAAGCTAAACCATTTTAGGCCTAGCTTACAGGGGATTATTCACTAAAGTGAGTGATACACTTCGAGGCTTTTTTGTGTTTCGCCTAACAATGCAAGTTCTTGCGCAAACAGTTTAGTGTCAGTAGCGTTGTTTTGGCTGTACACCACTTTCTGTAAAGCTTGTTTAGCCAGTTGATGATCTCGCTGACCGGCTGCTAAATATCCTAATAATGTTAACAACTCTTTGTCGTCGGGCGAATTTACTAAGTGTTTTTGCACTCGCCCAAATAAAATATCCATTTGCACAGAGTGATTAAGTTGATAATAGCGGCGGATTATATTTAGTATAAATTTGTTATTCAGAACCTTCTTTTGCTCTAAAATTATCGATTCTACTTTGTCCGATTGTTGTGCTTTTGACAGTGCAGACAAGTAAGCAAATAGCAGCGCAGGTAATTGTCTATTAGACTTATGCAGCCCTTGCCACGATTGTTCCAACTGATTTAAAGACTTCTGAGCTACGAATGAAGAAAAACCTCTTTCAAACCAAGTTGTAAGTTGTGTCTGCCAAGCTTCAAAAACAGGCTCTGAGCTTTGCTTTTTAATTTGTTTATTTAGCTTTGGTAGCAATTCATCAACTTCTTTCCAGTTATGTTGATAAATATTCACCTCTAGCCATAACTGTTGAAACGCAATGGTTTGCTTCAATACGGGCGTGCTAAGTGTGTTTAATAGTTGTTCAGCTTGCTGATAGTCTTTGGATTGACAAGCCAATACTAATTGAGAAAACGGCACGTTAGACTTATCAAAGGTTAGATTATTCGCATCGTCTAAGTTAGATAACTTTAACTTTTCTTGAACATTCTTAGTCACTGTTTCGTTATTTGCATGAGCGGCACACACTAAGCTCAACGCTTTTGCAGATTCAATTCGGTCGGTGCGACGAACTTTTAAAAATTCCTCTGCGGCTAAATCCCATTGACCTAATGACATAAGGTTTAAGCCATTTTGATAAAAACTGGTGCTCTTTTTTGCATGAAACTTTTGCCACCACTTACTGGGCCAAATTAACATTAAAAATAGATATTGAATCAGCTTAACCACAACGTAAATTGCGACAGCGATAATGATCAATGCCGCGATAACTTGAAAGACAGAGCCTTCAAGAGTCCAGTTAGCAAACGAGATTAAAACGTATCCTTGCTCGCCAGTTAGGCTCGACGCAAAAAGAAATGCACAAACAATGAGTGCTAACGCCAGCAGTTTTTTTAGCCAACTATTCATTGCCGGCCTCCGTGATGCTTTGTAGATTTAGTTGTTGTGCAACGTAAGCTTTTAAAATAGGTTGTGTTGTTAAACCTGCAGGTAGCTGCAATTCAACTTGTTTGTTTTGAATTGCTTCAAGTGTGGTAATTGCTGAAATAACCGCTGGGCTAGATAAATCAAAATATTGGCGTAACCAAGTTAAAGACTGATCAATACTGGTTTGATAAATTTTTTGTTTGTAATTTAGACTCGCGTTTTGCGCTGCCAATAACTGACTCGTAACATTAGCTCTAACAAACCATTGTTGTTTAGGCGGTAGTTCAGGTTCAATTGGCGTATCTCGACGAGTAATGGTGACAAAGTTACCCATAAATCGCTCAACGCTATTTGCTAGGTTTTGCTTCCAATCACTGATGTCTTCCGAAACTTGTGGTTTGCTTTCATTAGCGACAGGATCTGGTGTGTATTTTCGAGCTAAAGGTAAAGTTTCTAACTGGCTTATAACGCCAGATATCGCTAAAAATGAAGACTCTGTATCAGGTTGAACAATGCTATTTAAAACCGCTATGTCTTCACTAATCGCAGTGCGAATGTAAAACACACTTGGATCTTGCATTGCCACTAATCTTACGTTGGCAGCTAATAACAATTGTACAGCCGTTGCAGTGTCTTTTTCGATCAATAAGCGGTGCTCTGCTAAGTTAACCAAGTATAAACTTTCCGCTGCGAGCCATGTATTTGGTTGGCTTTGGCCTAATTCTTTAATTCGATTATTAAGGCTTTGCAAACTTTGCTGAGTATTAAGCACAAAGTCATTGCCACGCTGTTGATTCAGTTGCAATTGTGCCAAGTTATCTTGAACGTTTTGTAACGTATTTCGAGTTTGTTGATAGCTTTGTTCCGCAAGCGTTTTTGTTTGCTCTAAGTCTTTTTGTTGGGTTTGCGTAAATTGCTGAGCTTGCCACCATAAATATGCCACACCGGACACTGCAACAAGGCTAAATAGGAATGCAAATAAAGCTAACCAACTAAATGGTTTTTTAGTTTTGTTTACCGGTACACGAGATGAAGTATTGTGTGTTGAACCTGAACCTGAACCTGAACCTGAACCTGAACCTGAACCTGAACCTGAACCTGAACCTGAACCTGAACCTGAACCTGAACCTGAACCTGGAGCCGGCTTCACGTCTGGCTTAGAGCTTGATGGCTTTGTCTCTTGTCTTGAAGGCGTAGGCTTTGAAGTTGCTTCTGATAATGCTGCCTGAGCTTTTAATTCTGCTTCTAGCTTTTCTATTTCAGCGTTGGCCTTTGCGGTTTTTTGATCGGCTTTGCTCTTTTTTTTGTTCTGCTCATTGCTCACGTCAGACTGAGTGTTCTTTTCTACTTTTGAGTCTGCACCCGCTTTAGGTGTTTTATTGTCCTTGCCTTGCGCCATAATCGTCTCACTTCGCCAATCGTTGGATACTATTGATAATAGAAGAATTGTTCATTTGTTCACAGATAATAATACGAGAATCATCAATTCCCTTTGTCTGTAAATATACCTTTATTCGAGGGCTAAAAACTAGCCATTGCCATTTATTTAAATATTGGGGGAAGTTCTCCGGATTACTGAGCGCCCCATTGTTAGTCTTACTTAAAGCTAGCTGCAATCCATTTACCAGTGCGTTAGCAATATCAGTGCTGGTGGCCAATAGTGTTTGAATGTCTGTCCAAGGCACAGGCAAAGCTTTAAGATCATTCGGGATTCGTTTGTAAAGTGACCACTCGCTTACGTCAAATCCTTTTTCAATTAAAGTGTCTTTAATCAGCTCACGGCCATCATTACCTTTAACAATAATCACGCTTTGCATTCTATTGGCATGATTAAATGGAGCCATGGCTAACAAGCCGTCGCTGTCACTTTGAAGTGGGTAATGGATATTTGTTTTTGGAATTGTTAATAACTGAGCTAGGTACTCCGCTGTGCCTTCACCTACCGCAAATAGTTGTTGGTGACTTTTAGCTGCGTTTAATAACTCTGGGTATTGGCTAATAGCCTCAAAAAACTGCTTAACCGCATTTTTACTAACGAAAATAAACAGGGTGTTTGATGATAGTAACGCATTAAAAATAACTGAAGGTTGCGGTGTAGGTTCAATGGATATAGCAGGGCTATGGATTGATGAAATGTTAGATTCATCAAGTAAAACAGTCAGTTCCTCGCCCATTGGAGTAGGGCGAGTATTTAGTAACTGAATAGATTGAGGTTGCTCGTCTTGTGAGCTCATTCACTAACCTTCGGCGTAAACGGCTTTCAAAATTACGTCAGCCCCTTGCGCTAATAATTTGTTGGCAAGTTCAGCACCTAATGCTTCGGCGTTAGACACAGGACCTTCAATGGAATCACGAATAATGGTTTTACCGTCTAAGCTTCCCACTAGGCCTCTAAGCGAAATGGTATCGCCCTCTATTTCTGCATAGCTACCAATTGGTACCTGACAGCCACCTTCAAGTCCGCGGTTCATGGCACGTTCAGCCAAAACTCTTGCTCGTGTTGGTGCATCTTCAAGTGCCGCTAACAATTGTTTAATTTCTGTGTCATTACTACGACATTCAATACCCACGGCACCTTGCCCGTTAGCAGGAAGTAATAACTCTGTAGGTAAATACTGTTTAATACGCTCAGGCATTTCTAATCGAATTAAACCGGCTGCTGCTAAAATAATGGCGTCGTACTGACCTTCATCAAGCTTACGTAAACGCGTATTAACATTGCCTCTTAAGTCTTTAATAACAAGGTCTGGACGTAATGACTTTAATTGACATTGGCGGCGTAACGACGACGTTCCTACTACCGCACCTTCTGGTAATTCATCAAAGTTAGCATGGTGGTTACTTACAAACGCATCACGAGGGTCTTCTCGTTCGCAAATTGTGTTTAGCATAAGTCCGTCAGGGAACTCTACAGGCACGTCTTTCATTGAATGAACTGCAATGTCTGCACGATCTTCCAACATGGCTACTTCTAGCTCTTTAACAAACAGGGCTTTACCACCAATTTTTGCCAAAGGAGTATCTAAAATTTGGTCGCCTTTAGTGGTCATCGGCACTAATACAACATTAACCGAAGGGTGAGCAGCTTCAAGCTGCGCTTTTACATAATAAGCTTGCCACATAGCTAACGCGCTTTCACGGGTGGCGATTCGAATTTCGGTTACAGAAGTCTGGGTCATAAAATAACTACTAACGGTTGGATTAACATAAGAAAGTGTCGCTAAGACTACCAGTTTTAGCGACACTTCTAAATAATAAAGTGTGGATTAATAGGTAAAGGTTGTGCTCGCGATTACTCGGTTTTGCTCATCAACCGCCTCGACCAACCAAGTGCCTTTTAGGATTGGTACTAAATTTTTACTCGAGTAAGTACGCCATCTATTTGAACCAATATTTAGCGAAACCTCGGCCTGTACTTTACCATCCAAAGACCAGCGGTGAGTGATGCTTTGCCCTGATAAGTCAGTTACTTCCGTAAAAAAGTAAACTTTAGCAGTATTTTCATCAATGGCTGTGGCGTTAAGATTATCCACCGGTTCGCGATCAGTCACCTCAGTGGTTAATACCGCTCGCTGAATAAACTTATTAGATAATTGGCCAGTCTCTTTCGCGATTAAATGAGTAGAGCCTAGCAGGGCAATGAGCCCAATAAAAAAGCCAGCTATGCGAGTCGATGTCACATTATTTTTGTTATTCATAAAGAATCCCTAACTTAAATGTTTAATTGCTCGACCAATTCCATCTACCGTCAATGGAAACATCTGATCTTTAACGAGTTGCCTCATTAAACCAATAGAGGCGTAAAATGACCAATGCTGCTCTTCTTGTGGGTTTAACCATGCAACTTTGTCAAAGTGATTAAGTACTTTGTTCATCCAGTCGGCACCAGACTTTTCATTCCAGTGTTCTACGGAACCGCCAGGCATCATAATTTCATAAGGACCCATAGTGGCATCACCAACAAAAATGACTTTGTAATTACTTCCGTAAGTCCTAATTAACTCGTCTACATCTAGGCCTTTGTCATAACGTCTGGCGTTATCTTTCCAAACTTGCTCATAGAGACAGTTGTGAAAATAAAAGAACTCTAAATGTTTAAATTCACCGTGTGCCGCGGCAAAAAGCTCTTCGCAGATATGAATATAATCGTCCATAGATCCACCAACGTCAAAAAACATCAACACATTTACTGCATTGTGTCGTTCGGGTTGGGTTTTTATATCTAAGTAACCCGCATTGTTAGCGGTGGCTCTTATGGTTTGTTTTATATCTAGCGTTTCACTATTGCCTGTGCGGGCAAATTTACGCAGTTTCTTTAAGGCTAATTTGATGTTTCTTGAGCCAAGGGCGTTGTCTTTATCAAAGTTTTGGAATTCACGTTTATCCCAAACTTTAACGGCTTTACGATGACGACTTTCGTGTTGGCCAATGCGCACACCTTCTGGATTGTACCCGTAGGCGCCAAAAGGCGATGTGCCACCAGTACCAACCCATTTGTTACCACCGGCATGACGCTCTTGCTGTTCTTTTAAGCGTTCTTTCAAGGTGTCCATCAGTTGATCCAGACCACCTAAAGACTTCAGTTTAGCTTTGTCTTCATCGCTTAATTGCTTTTCAAACTCTTTTCTAAGCCAATCTTCAGGAATGATGTGTTCGCTTAAATCAATATTTTGCACGCCTTCAAAGTAGTCGGCAAAAGCACGATCGAAACGGTCATAGTGGATTTCGTCTTTTACTAGGATCAACCTTGAAAGATGATAGAACTCTTCAACATTGGCAAAAATAACACCCTTTTTTACCGCTTCAATTAAGTCCAACAGCTCTTTTAAAGATGTTGGGACCTGATACTTTTTTAGCGTTAGAAAAAAATCGATGAACATAGCTTAGCTTTTTCTTCTGCTCATAAAGGCCAGTTTTTCTAATAACTGTACGTCTTGCTCATTTTTAAGCAACGCGCCAAATAAAGGCACCACGCTTTTATCTTTATCTAGTAACACTTCTTGTGATACGTCGTCGGCAATTAACAGTTTTAACCAATCAATCAATTCTGATGTTGACGGCTTTTTCTTTAGGCCATTTAATTCACGCAAATCAAAAAACACTTCTAGTGCTTCGCGAAGCAAAGTGGCTTTAACGTCTGGGTGATGAACATCAATGATTTTTTCCATTTCTTCACGAGTTGGAAATTGGATGTAGTGGAAAAAGCAACGACGTAGAAATGCATCCGGTAACTCTTTTTCGTTATTTGAGGTAATGATAACGATAGGTCTTTGTTTAGCAGCAACTAGCTGTTGAGTTTCATAAACAAAGAATTCCATTTTATCGAGTTCTTGAAGCAAGTCATTTGGAAACTCAATATCGGCTTTATCTATTTCATCAATTAGCAAAATAGGGCGTTTATCAGCTTCAAAAGCTTGCCACATTTTACCTTTTACAATGTAGTTGCCAATGTTATGCACACGCTCGTCGCCAAGTTGGCTGTCTCTTAATCGTGAAACGGCATCGTACTCGTATAAGCCTTGTTGAGCTTTAGTGGTGGACTTTATATGCCATTGAATAAGCTCAGTATCGAGTGCTTTTGCTAACTCTTCAGCCAACTGGGTTTTACCCGTTCCAGGCTCACCTTTAATTAAAAGTGGCTTTTCAAGCGTAATAGCAGCGTTTACCGCTAAGCGAAGTTGTTCTGAAACAATATAATTATCAGTACCGTTAAAAACCATGCTGTTGATATCCTAACTGCGATTAACTAAAAGAAATGGCGGTGCCAGCTTGTTTAGTGCCAGCGTCATTTAATAGTGTGAACAGCTCTACGTCGGTACGATTATCTATCCATACGCCATCTTTATATTCAAAGTGATGACCGTTAAATTTAGTGGCTACCCAAATTTGATGAAGAGGCGCTTGTTTGTTAATAATGATTTTTGTGCCATTTGGAAAAATCACTTCTAAAATGCCGCCGGCCGTCTCGTAATCAAGATCAAAATCAATTTCGTCAATGTTGTCTTGAAGTTGATTTAAAAGGTCATCGGCTAATTGATGATATTGGCTGTCATTCATAGTAGTTTCCTATTGCATTTACGGATTATGATGCGATTATAGGCGGCAATTAAAATAGATACAGTAAAAACATGACTAGTCGACTTAAATCCCGCATTTTCAACGTCTCGCCTCTTATTGCCGTGTTATTTTTAGCTGGCTCAATAACGGCCTGTGGACAAAAAGGTCCGTTGTATTTACCCGGCGATAAACCGGAGAAGCCAGTAGAATCAAAGGCTGAAGAAAAAGAACAACCGTCTACTGCAAGTAAACCGGTAACTTCAACCCAATAAAACCCTTAATCGGTTTTGGTATATATACTAAATAAAAAGTATAACCGATTAATAAAACAAGAACTTATAAAAGATAGAGCTTAGTACTGTGGATTATTTTAACTTTACCAACCGTCGCCTTCTTGCCGAAAACGTAGACTGTCAGCACATTGCTGAGCAGTTTGGAACGCCCTGTTTTGTCTATTCAAAATCAACAATTGAGCGCCATTATTTGGCATTTGATGATGCGATGAAAGGTTACCCTCATTTAATTTGTTATGCCGTAAAAGCGAACTCAAACATTGCGGTTTTAAACGTACTTGCAAAAATGGGCTCTGGTTTTGATATTGTTTCTGGTGGCGAATTAGCAAGAGTCCTGCACGCCGGTGGCGAAGCAAGTAAAGTTGTATTTTCAGGCGTTGGTAAAACCGTAGAAGAAATTAAGTACGCATTAGACGTTGGCATCAAGTGTTTTAACGTAGAGTCAGAAGCTGAGCTACAACGAATTGCTGCAGTCGCTAAAGAACAAAATAAAGTGGCGCCTATTTCCATCCGAGTAAATCCTAACGTTGATGCTGGTACTCACCCGTACATTTCTACAGGACTTAAAGAAAACAAATTTGGTATTGAATTAGAGCAAGCAATTTCACTCTTTGAATGGGCAAACCAACAGCCATCATTAAGTGTGCAAGGTGTAGATTGTCACATTGGCTCGCAGCTTACTGAAATTGCTCCGTTTTTAGATGCACTTGATGCGCTAATTGACCTTATTGGTAAATTGCAAAGTAAAGGTATTGAATTAAGCCATCTAGATTTAGGTGGTGGTTTGGGCGTTCCTTACAACGGTGAAGCGCCGCCTCATCCAAGTGAATATACTGCCGCTCTTATGTCCAAGTTAAAGGCTTACCCTAACTTAACTATTATTTTTGAACCTGGCCGTGCCATTATGGCCAACGCAGGGATCTTGTTAACCAAAGTAGAGTATTTAAAGCAAAACGCGGACAAGAACTTTTGTATAGTTGATGCTGCAATGAATGATTTAATTAGACCTGCGCTCTATTCAGCGTGGCAAAAAATTGAACCTATTCACCAGCAAGACCTACCGGTTAAAAGTTATGACGTGGTTGGCCCAGTTTGTGAAACTGGCGACTTCCTTGGTAAAGACAGAGAGTTGTCGGTAATGGCTGGAGATATTTTAGCCGTGCGTTCAGCGGGGGCTTACGGCTTTACAATGAGCAGTAATTATAACTCTCGTCCAAGAGCTGCGGAAGTCATGGTAGATGATCAAAACGTTCATTTAATTAGAAAACGTGAAACCATTGAGTCCTTGTGGCATGGTGAGTCGGTAATCACCGATTAATTTGGGAAATAAAATGTTGTTAAATTTTACAAAAATGCATGGTTTAGGTAATGATTTCATGGTGGTAGACGCCGTGACGCAAAATGTATTTTTGTCTAAAGATCAAATTAAAGCGCTAGCGAATAGAAATTTTGGAATTGGTTTTGACCAGCTACTAATGGTTGAGCCTCCTTATGACCCAGATTTAGACTTTCATTATCGGATATTTAATTCAGACGGTACCGAAGTTGCTCAATGTGGCAATGGTGCGCGTTGTTTCGCTAGATTTGTTCAGCTGAAAGGCTTAACAAATAAGTCAGCCATTAAGGTAAGTACTAAGTCTGGCAATATGGTGTTGTATCTTGAGGGCGAAGATAAAGTGACGGTAAATATGGGACGACCTGTGTTTGAGCCGAAACAAATTCCCTTTATCGCCAATCAGCAAGAAAAAACGTACTTGTTAAAAACGAGTCAAAAAACAGTAATGACAGGCGTGGTGTCGATGGGCAATCCGCATTGCGTTATTGTGGTTGATGACTTAGATGATACTGATGTATTGGCTTTAGGAGCAGAGTTAGAGCAACATGAACGCTTCCCTGAGCAAGCCAACATTGGTTTTATGCAAATTATTAACAGTGAACATATTAAGCTAAGAGTCTATGAGCGAGGTGCTGGTGAAACCTTGGCTTGTGGTAGCGGAGCATGTGCTGCTGTGGTAGTTGGTCGAATTCAGGATTTACTTGGCAGCAAAGTTCAAGTAGATTTACCGGGTGGAAGCTTACATATTCGTTGGCATGATGAATCGTCACCGGTCAAGATGACTGGTCCAGCGCAATATGTGTTTGATGGACAAATACATTTATGAGTAAACTCGTTACCCCAAATCTAGATGATTTGGTTTTAGATGCTGACTTAGTAAAGGAATACCTAGAGCAAAATCTAGATTTTTTTGCTAAGTACCCAGAGTTAGTAAATCAACTGCAGATCACGCATGTGTCTCGCGGTGCGGTTTCGCTATTGGAAAAACGCCAAGAAATGCAGCGTGCTAAAATCACTCAGCTAGAAGAAGAGCTAACCACCTTAATTGGTAACGCTCGGGTTAACGAAGTTATTTTTAAAGCGATTAGTGAAATTTATATCGCTCTGGTTGGCTGTAACAGTATTCAGCAATTAGAAGATACAGTTAACAAGATTTGCCAAGAGCATTTATACCTTGTTCAATTCAGACTGTTACAACCTCAAGACGAAGCCTACCTGCACTTACAAGCTAAGCTGGGTGATAGAGGTACTTATTTAGGCCGAGTTTCTCAAGAATTAATGGAAGTGGTTTTTGATGAAAAAGCGCATTCCATTGCCTTAATTGAAGTGGTTCATGAGTCTGAAGATACCGAAGAAATTTTTGGAATCGCAGCCTTTGGCGCCAAAGATGCCGACCACTTTCAACCACAAATGGATACTTTCTTTATTCGAGAATTAGCGCGTTTGTTAAGCCGTCATTTTGTTCATTTAGTTCGTTAAAACCATGCCTTTTGAATTGGAAGAATATCCAGTGTCGCTGGGTGTTCCTCTTCAGCGTTATCTCAACTACCTTAAAAACGAGCGAGGTTATTCTCAGCATACCCTTGCCTCATACACTCGAACACTTTGTCATTTGTGTAAGCACCTACTAGAAAACCAGATAAACTCATGGGTACAGGTAAAGCCTGATGATTTAAAAGGCTGGCTAATGGTCTTTAGGAAGGAGCAATTAAAGCCTTCATCAATTCAAGCAAAGATTTCCGCATCGAAAGGTTTATTCAAATATCTATTGCAAAAGCAGCTAGTTAAAAACGATCCCAGCGAATTACTTATGGCACCCAAAGCGGGTAGAGCCTTACCTAAAAATCTTGCAGTAGATGAAATGGACGTTTTGCTGTCTTTTGTACCTGAGACCACCATTGAATATAGAGACAAAGCCATGTTAGAGCTTTTTTATAGCAGTGGTTTACGACTCTCAGAATTAGCAACGTTAACGATTGGCAATATCGACCTAGCAGAAAAGCAAGTGAGAGTATTGGGTAAGGGAAAAAAAGAACGAATTCTACCCATCGGTCGAATGGCCGTTAAGGCTTTATCTGATTGGCTGTCAGTTCGTATCGAAATTAATAAATATCAATTGGATGCGTTGTTCTTAAGTCAGCTAGGAAATTCAATATCGGTAAGACAAATTGATCAGCGATTGAAGCACTGGGCCAAGAAACAAGGGATTCATAATATCGTCCACCCTCATAAATTACGACACTCCTTTGCCAGCCACATGTTAGAGTCTAGTGGCGATTTAAGAGCTGTGCAGGAGTTGCTTGGGCACGAAAATTTGTCTACAACGCAAATATATACGCATTTAGATTATCAGCACCTGGCGTCGGTTTATGACAGTGCTCACCCTAGGGCTAAAAAAAAGCCAAATAACAAATAAGATTAATATGTTTGCTAATTTAGGAACTATAATACTCAGTCTTATAAAGTAACAAATACCCGAACGGAGACCCAGAAGTAGATGGAGTTTGAAGGATTAAAATCGATTGAAGAGCTTAACGTATTAATAATTGATGACAATTTACTAGTGCATGATTTATTAAAGCGAGCGCTTTATGACCTAGAAATACGAAATGTCATGTGTGCGGAAAACGCTTATTATGGGCTTAGGTTATGCGCTCAAACTCGATTTGACGTGGTTATTTGTGCTTTTAATGTAAAAAGCGATAAAGATGGTTTTCATATTTTAGAAGAAATGAAATTTAAAGGATATGTCTCAAAAAGTACAATCCTCATATTTTTAAGCTCTGAAACCGATGAAACATTAGTTAACAGTATTTCTGAACTTCACCCCGATGACTTTTGGGTAAAACCATTAAACACAGGCCACGTAATAAAACGTCTTTCCTATGCGATTGCGGTTAAGCGCAAGTTATTTAACGTGTTTGAATGTATAGATAATCGTGATTTTGGCAAAGCTATTTACTACATAGAACGCCACCTACTAAATAAAGACTTAAAAAAATATCATATGCAACTCATGCGCATTAAAGGCGAATGCTTGTTGTCTTTAATGGAATACAATGACGCTGAGGAATACTTTAGAGAACTCCTCACGTTAGGAAAAAACTCTTGGATGTACCTTGGTTTTGTAAGCGCTCTATTAAAACAAAACAAAATTGAAGAAATTAAAAAACTTCTGGAAAATTTAACTACGAAAGTGGAAACCCGTTTTGCCACTTACGACTTATTGGCTCAGTTTTACGTTGAAAATGAAGATTTTGTACAAGCTTACGAAACTATTAAAAAAGCCGCAGCACTTGCACCTCGAAATATTGCACGAAACAAAAAGGTATGGGATTTAGCAAGGTTAAATCATGATCAGCGCGAGCAGTATAATGCTACCTTGATGATGGCTAAACATGCCAAAAAGTCTATTCACGACTCTCCTGAACTATTATTGAATGTCATGCGTTCTTGTATCGACTTAGCATTGTCTGTAGACGCTGCAGAGTCATTTGAACTGTTAAGCCGAGTAGATAAGTATATTGCTGAGCTTGAAGCCGACTACGATGATATAAGCCACTTTAAAGAGCAACTTGTTATAGTGCGAGCAAGAGTGTTGACTGCAAGGGAAGAGAAGTCCAAAGCAGAACGTTTGGTGGAGCTGCAGGTTTCATTACGTCCAAACAATTCATTGGAAGACAACTTAGACAAAGTAAAAGTGTTCCATGAAGTAGGCATGAGAGAAGAGGCCTTAGATTTATTAGAGGCGGTTAAAAAGCAGATAGCATGTGACTCTCTGGCTGGGGCAGTAACCAGTAAATTTGTTGAGCAGGAAGCAAAAGAAAAGTCAGAAATTCATTTTACTCCAAAGCAACTCAATAGCATGGCAGTAGAGTTTTTTAAGAAGAAAAAAATGACGCCAGCATTGCGTTCACTTGAGCAAGCACTTCAGCTTACACCTCGAAATGTCAAAGTGGCGCTGAGCCTCTTAAAGGTATTGGTTGCTATTCATCGTAGTGAAGGTTTGGATGACTCACAGAAAGAGCTAGCATCAAATACGATAAACGCGTTACATGTTGGTGATCTTGATGATACCCAGATGATTCATTTTAATGAAATTGTGAATGAGTTAGCGTCGGCCATTGATGAAGGTAAAGCGACCGCTATCAGCTAACGTATAAAAAACCTTAAAGTTTCAGTGGAACATAAAAGAGCCAAGTTAATTAAAGGTAATAATTATTTGGCTCTTCTAAAACAGTATATCTAGCTTTTTACAGGCAAAATAATACTAGTAAGCAATTCTTCTTCCGCTACACTTTTAGGCGAGTTTCTATAAACCTCATAGTCTGCTACACCCTTTAAAGATTTTAACTTAGCGTACTGCTGATAACCTTTTGCGGTTGCCCAGCCGTTAGACAAATAGTTGTA
Source organism: Psychrosphaera haliotis (assembly GCF_039523615.1). Lineage (NCBI taxonomy): Bacteria > Pseudomonadati > Pseudomonadota > Gammaproteobacteria > Alteromonadales > Pseudoalteromonadaceae > Psychrosphaera > Psychrosphaera haliotis. The sequence continues at coordinate 78,150 of NZ_BAAAFQ010000007.1, forward strand.
ACTACCAGTATGATCAACTTGCAAACCGTCATGTTCTGGAATTTCGCCAAATACCATATTGGTAGGCACATCAAAGCTTGGTTTATTAAAATAAGCAAAGGCACCGGTTAATTCACATTCGCCAGTAACAAAGTCGAACTTGTGGGAAATAGTCACCATCATGTCTGGCAACGGAACCTTTTCGTCAATCAACTGCTGAAAGCAAGGTCCCATGACTTGTTTAATGTCTTCAATGTTGCACTTGTGCCTAAAGCCAACATAATGAAAGCCTTTCTGCTTTTTAATGCCTTGTACCTCTACAGAAGACTGCACGCTACCGCTTTCAATATACTCTTGGAGCATATTAAGGCCACGATCGTAGTCAAAGCTTATAAATGCGATCATCATCTTTTTCATAAAGAATAAGAAGAATGGCAAGCTGCCTTGCATTAACCAGTTCACTTTTGTTGCTTCTTCTCCGCTGTCCGTAGTGATAGCTTCAAAGGTGAATTGAGTTTTTGATTTGCTTTTCCAAGGTTTGAAAAACTCGAGGTCATAACTTAGTTGTTTATCTGCAATAACCTCAGTTAATATCATTTGGCCTGAACCAATTCGCTCGCCATCCCAGTGCTGTTTGTGGTTCTCTTTGCTAGGCTCGCCAGTAACGGTAACTGGACAGCTAGGCTCTTGAATGATCCACGGAGACCAGGCATTCCACTGGTTAAAATCGCCAACAATTGCCATCACTTCACTAACAGGTCGATTGACGGTAATTGAACGCGTCAACGAAAATCCAATTGAAAACATACTGACTCCACTTTTTATTTTATTATCAGAGCGCATTTATCAGTAAGATGAGCGCTTAGCGAATAACTAATTGTTAATATTTTGTCTAACTATTATCTATTTGTGAATTACTTTTTTTTGGCATTCGCAAAGGCGTCAGCAAAAGCACTGTTAACCATGCCACCAAATGCCCCATTGTTTTGTTTATTCTGCTTTTGCGCCGGTGCTTTTTTCTGTTGAGCTCTATTTTCAGTTGGCGCTTTTTTATTGGCGTTTGCTGGTTTAGGTTGTTCCTCTAAACGCATCGTTAAGCTAATTCGCTTTCTGTTGACGTCAACTTCCAACACTTTTACTTTTACAATATCGCCTGCTTTTACAACTTCTGACGGATCAGCAACAAACTTATCTGTAAGTGATGAAATATGCACAAGACCATCTTGGTGAACACCTATATCTACAAAGGCTCCAAAATTAGTAACGTTAGTGATCACACCTTCTAAAATCATACTAGGCTGTAAGTCACTAACTTTCTCAACGCCTTCCTTAAAGGTTGCCGTCTTAAATACAGGTCGAGGATCTCGGCCAGGCTTTTCAAGTTCTTTTACAATGTCTTTAATGGTCAATAAACCAAAAGAGTCGTTTATATAGTCGTTTGCATTTAAAGACGTTAAGAAGGCGTGGTTTGCAATGATATCATCAACGGCACGGTTATGGGTTTCTATTATATTTTTAACGACAGGGTAAGCCTCAGGGTGAACCGATGAAGCGTCTAATGGGTTATCGCCATTCGCTATTTTTAAGAAACCAGCACATTGCTCAAAAGCCTTTGGCCCTAAGCGCTCCACTTTTTTGAGTTCTTTACGGTTATTAAAGCGACCATGTTCGTCTCGGAATTTAACAATGTTATTAGCAAGTGTTTTGTTTAGACCAGAAACTCGCGTAAGCAGTGGCACTGATGCTGTGTTTAAATCTACGCCTACAGCATTAACACAGTCTTCTACTACTGCTTCTAAGCTTTTTGATAATAAATTTTGACTAACATCGTGTTGATATTGGCCAACACCAATAGACTTAGGCTCTACTTTAACTAGCTCTGCTAGAGGGTCTTGTAAACGGCGAGCGATAGATACCGCGCCACGAATAGATACGTCTAAGTCTGGGAATTCATTGGCAGCAAATTCGCTTGCTGAATATACTGATGCACCCGCTTCGCTAACCATGATTTTGGTTAAGTTCAGCTCATTGGCTTTCTTAATAACCTCAGCGGCCAGTTTATCTGTCTCTCTTGAAGCTGTGCCGTTGCCAATAGCAATCAATTCAGCTTTGTGCGTACGAGCTAAATGCTCAATCGTACGTATAGACTTGTCCCAATGGTTTTGAGGCTCATGTGGGAAAATGGTCGCGGTATCTAAAAGTTTACCTGTCTTATCAACAACGGCAATTTTACAGCCGGTTCTAAATCCAGGGTCAATACCAATGGTCGTTTTGGCACCAGCAGGCGCCGCCATTAATAAATCACTTAGGTTTTTAGCAAATACACGAATGGCTTCTACTTCTGCCTTTTCGCGTAGTTCGGTCATTAATTCATTTTCTACAGACAAAGATATCTTTATTTTCCAAGCCCACTGAACAACGGTTTTTAACCATTTATCCGCTGGTTTTTGATTAAAGTTTAAATCAAAGTGGTGAGCAATAATGGCTTCACAATGTGACTCACGAACTGGCGCTTCCGCACCTGGGTCTGCATTTAGTGTTAGTTGTAATACGCCTTCATTACGACCTCTTAACATAGCCAATAAGCGGTGCGATGGCACTTTAGTGGCGAGCTCTGAATGTTCAAAGTAGTCTTGAAACTTTGCGCCTTCTTTTTCTTTGCCCGCAATAACTTTACTTTCAAGGTGGCCATTTTTACGTACGGTACGACGAATCTTATTCAGCAAGTCTGCTTCTTCCGCAATACGCTCCATCAAAATAAACTTAGCGCCGTCTAGTGCCGCTTTCTCATCGGTAATAGTGTCGTTAAAGTACTTAGTCGCTTCTGCTTCAGGATTAAGCATTGGGTTATTAAACAGGTCATTAGCCAGTGGTTCTAGACCTTGTTCTTTGGCAATTTCACCTTTTGTACGACGCTTTGGTTTATAAGGTAGGTATAGGTCTTCTAAGCGAGTTTTGTTGTCGGCGGCTAATAATTTAGTTTTTAATTCTGGAGTTAACTTGTCTTGTTCAGTAATACTTTTAATTATAACGGCACGTCGGTCTTCAAGTTCTCTTAGATAGCTTAATCGACTGTCTAAGTTACGAAGTTGAGTGTCGTCTAGTCCGCCGGTTTTTTCTTTACGATAACGAGCAATAAAGGGAACAGTGGAACCTTCATCAAGCAAGGCTACTGCGGCCGCAACTTGTTCTGATTTAACGGCTAGCTCTTCTGAAATTTGATTGATAATCTGGGTGTTAACTACAGTCATAAAAATTTTATTCCAACAACTTCATTTAATTTGGTTTGGCAGGGTATGCGATAGTATTGATAATCCATACTTTCTTGCCGCTTGGGGTGTTCACTTCAAACTCATCATCTACCGATCGTTTTAGACACGCGCGTGCCATTGGAGAGTCAATGGAGATGTAATCTTTGCGGCCATATATTTCGTCAGGGCCAACAATTCTGAAAGTTAAAAGCTCTTCTTGTTCGTTTTCGATTTCAACTAATGCGCCAAAAAACACTTTGCCTTCTTGCTGAGGGGAATAATCAACAATTTGAAGGTCTTCTAGTCGTTTTCTTAAAAAACGGATGCGTCGATCTATTTGCCTAAGCAATCGCTTGTTTTCTTTGTAATCTGCATTTTCTGAGCGGTCACCAAGGCTCGCTGCCCAAGTAACTTTTTTGGTGACTTCCGGTCGGGTTACCCGCCATAACGTATCCAATTCAGCTTGCAGCGCAAGGTATCCTTCGCGAGTAACTAAGTTTGTATTCATAGAGTTCAAGTTAGTTTCGATTAGTTGATCATTGTAGCAAGATTATTTAAATCAAGGCTACAACAAACGGTTTTTGGTACGTTTTATACACAACTGACAAACTTTGTAACAACCAAGTTGGCTTGGTGCTTTGGCAATCCATGCATTTTACTTTATATTCGGACTTGTTATAGGCACATAGGATTTGAAATGGAACAGGAAACGACAAAAATATTAGTAGTAGATGACGACATGCGTCTGCGCAGCTTATTAGAGCGCTACTTACTGGAACAAGGTTTTATCGTAAGAAGTGCAGCGAATAGCGAGCAAATGGATAGACTACTAGAGCGTGAAAATTTCCATTTATTGGTGCTAGACCTAATGTTGCCTGGTGAAGATGGCTTGTCTATTTGTCGCCGTTTACGCCAAAACGAAAATGAAATTCCAATTGTTATGCTAACGGCTAAAGGTGATGAAGTTGACCGTATTATTGGCTTAGAACTCGGCGCCGATGATTATTTACCAAAGCCATTTAATCCAAGAGAGTTATTAGCAAGAATTAAAGCAATACTACGTCGTAAATCCAAAGAGCTGCCAGGTGCTCCGTCTACGGAAGAAGAAGAAGTAAGCTTTGGTGACTTTACCTTAAACTTAGCAACTCGCGAGATGCGCAGTGGCGATAAAATCATGCCATTAACCAGTGGAGAGTTTGCGGTATTAAAAGCCTTAATTAATCACGCCCGTGAACCTCTGTCGCGAGACAAGTTAATGAACATGGCTCGAGGTCGAGATTATTCAGCGCTTGAACGTAGTATTGACGTACAGGTGAGTAGGCTTAGAAAGATGATTGAAGAAGATCATACTAAACCTCGTTATATTCAAACAGTTTGGGGTGTGGGTTACGTTTTCATACCGGATGGTAAAGGTTAGTGATATTTTTAAAGGGGCTTAAATGAGATTGTTACCGCGCAGCGCATTTGGCCAAACGGTTTTTCTTTTAGGCTTTGTACTATTAGTAAACCAAGTGGTGTCGTATTACAGCGTTGCGTTATATGTCATTAAACCTAGCTATCAGCAAATAAATAATTTACTGGCCAAACAAATTAAAGTGCTGTTTATTGCTGATGACCGTGAATTCATTATTAGTGCAGACTTGTCTAAAAAATACTTAGAAGCCACCGATATTAATATTCTAAATGAGCGTCAGGCTATTGAGAATGGCCTCAATGACGCGGAGTATTATCAACACTTTTCTTCACAAATGTCCGAACAACTTGGTGGTCCTGCGGAAGTTAGAATATCCCAAGGGGATATGTTTTATGTTTGGATAAGACCACCTCAGGCTCCTCATATTTGGGTCAAAGTTCCCTTAGACGGTTTTCAAAAGAAAGATTTATCACCACTACTCATTTACCTGATTGCAATAGGTGTGCTCAGTGTTGCTGGTGGTTGGTTATTTGCGCGTCACTTAAATCGCCCTATGCAATCCTTAAAACAAGCGGCTGAACAGGTTGGTAAAGGTGAGTTTCCACCGGAAATAAAAGCACAAGGCTCAGAAGAAGTCGTGGCGGTAACACAAGCCTTTAACCATATGTCTAGCGGTATTCAGCAGTTGGAAAAAGACAGAAGCTTTTTAATGGCAGGTGTATCTCATGACTTGAGAACGCCATTAACTCGAATTCGCCTGGCAACAGAGATGATGTCGCAAACCGAGCAATTTCTTCGAGAAGGCATTATCAAAGATATCGAAGACATGAACGCAATTATTGATCAGTTCATGGAATATATTCGTCATCATAAAATGGAAGAATTGGAGTTTTATCAAATTAACTGTTTAATTTCTGACGTTGTTGAAGCGGAAGAGGTCAACAGGCCACGAAGTTTTGAATTGAAGCTAGATGATAGCCTGCCAGCAATCACCATCAGGCCGGTGGCAATTAAACGTGCCATTTCAAATTTAGTGGAAAATGCGTTACGGTATTCATCTGATGAAATAATCGTCAGTTCATATTTAGAAGAAGATAAGCAACACATAAGCTTTGAAGTTTCTGATAAAGGGCCGGGTATACCAGAGCAAGATATGAAACGCTTGTTTGAACCTTTCACCCAAGGCGACTCAGCTCGAGGCGTGGAAGGAAGTGGTTTAGGCTTAGCTATTATTAAAAAGATAATAGATATGCATAACGGTAACATTGTCTTAATTAACAGAAAAGAAGGTGGTTTGACGGCTAAAGTTACACTACCAGTCAACATTAAATAGCATCAAGGAGTATTGGTTATGTCACAACAAGGTTCTGCTGGGAACGTTATTGCCGCTTTGTGCAATGTCTTTTTTCCAGGCTTAGGTTTTTTAGTTCAAGGTCGAATTTTAGCTGCTATCGTGACAGCAATGCTAGTGTTCGGTGGTTATGCGTTGTTTTGGTTAGTTGTACCAGCAATTATTGGCGGGCTTATCCACTTGTGGTCAATTATTAATGCCGCTACGTTTAAAGGCGACAGAGTGATTGTGGTTCGAGACGAATAAGCTTTTAGAAGAATCGTTGTTTCAAAAATAATTGTTTAAAAAAAATAGTTGTTTTAAACGAATCATAACGACTGTTCAGCAACTCTACTTATATCGAGTTGCTGAACAGTAATGTATCGTATTTACTCTTTTGTAAATAGGTGTGCAATTTCCGCTAAGTCACTTTTACCCGACTGCAACTCTTCTTGCGTTAAGCCTGAGAGCTCATGTGGAAATACAAGCCACTCATCACTTTCTTGAACAAAGTAGTCAGGTACAATATCCACTTTAGAATTTGTAGGTTTGTACCAAGGGCACGCAATTCTAATATCCGACGGTGTATTAAGCCTAGACAGGCTTTTGATTTGCTTTATCAATGCTTCAATACTTCTGCCGGTATCAAATACATCATCTACAATAAGCAAACTGTCGCTAGCGTTCGCATTTTCAATTAGATAGTGCAAACCATGTACTTTTATTTCTTTAGATTGCCTACCAATGCCATAGTAAGAGGATGTACGGACGGCAATATGGTCTGTTTCAACCTCTTTAAAGTCAAAAAACTCTTGAACCGCGATACCTATTGGTGCACCGCCGCGCCAAATACCAATAATGAAGTCAGGGCGAAAACCATCTTCATACACTTGGTGTGCTAGTTTAAAAGAATCAACTAATAATTCTTGAGAGGTAATGTATTTTTTATCTGTCATTAGTAATGCCTAGCGTAAAAATTAAATCTGAGTATAGGTTAGTTTTCATTAGAAAGAGATCGTTGAGTATGTGATTCTAATGCGCGCTTTGTGTAATCGTCAAAGGCATCGGCCTCTAGTTCTTCCATAGAACCGCTATCACTAATATCCGTATTTAAAGGCTCTGAAGGGTCAGAGCTATCTTTGGTTAATTCTGCTTCTAAATGCATTTTAATTGTGTAGTCAATTTTGTCATTTAGGTTGTCTACAATTTTAGGAGCACGGTCGGAATAAAACTGTGCGTTATATTGTGTAGGCACTTTAGGAAGGCGCTGTGCAACATTATTTAATGCCTCAATAAGGTCCTCTTTGACAGTAAATGGTGCTGCTTTTAGCTTATTGATCGCACTATCAAGTTTGTTCATCAACTCGTAAAAATGACTGCAATTTATTTCATTTACGGTTTGAAAAACAAAATAGTTATTGGCAAGCATAATAAATGGCTGCTTTTGTTGCGGGTTTAGCCAGCCTTCTTTTTGTATGGATTGAAGAAGATCTCTAAACTCACGCTGCCTAATCCTGCAGTTGTGAGCAATTCGCTTTTGCTTAAGCTCTTTCAGTTTCAACTCTTGGTAGCGAGAATAGATAATTATCGCAATAAATACGATGGCAACAACCAGTAATGTGGCCAAAAACCACAATGCCACGGTAATCATCCCAGACCTCCAAAATCCATCATTTCTTCTTATTATTTATTGTTATTATTTTATATTTTAAATATTTTTCAGTGCCTTAAAACACTTGTACCATTCTATTACTAGTATTGGTACTTTTCTTTAGTTATTGATTGGTCAGAAATTTCCTTAGGCATATAATTTTCGTCATGCTTAGCTAATACTTCACTTGCTAAAACGCTGCCGTTTGATTGCAAAGTTCCATTGGCTACAATGCCTTGCTCTTCTCTAAATAGGTCCGGAAGAATGCCACTGTAAGTCACGGTAACCGTTGGGTCCGTGTCATTAAAAACTAATGGTGTCGCCATGTCTATAAGGTCAAAACTAACTTTCAGGCTAGTAGGGTCACGCTTTACTGAACCAGGTACAACAATGCCACCAATTCTTAATCGTTGTCCTGCTTCAGGCTTAATGCCCGTTTCTACTTTGCCAAAATGTATTTCAGACGGTTTGTAAAATAAATCAATATTCTGGCTCAACGCATAAAGAACCAAACCAGAAATTGCACTAAAGCCAATAAGCAATGTGATAACTATAGTGAGTCTTTTTTTTCTGCGGGGATTCATTTCTTTTTACTACCTTTTAAATTCTAACGGTGATTATTCTGTTGTTGAGCAGCCAGCTTTTGCTTTTGTTCGGTAACAATGCGCTTTGCTATGTCACTCTTTGCGCGCTTTAATGCTGACTTACTTTGTAATACTAATATCAGCAAAGCAATAAACCCAAAACCAAAAGACAACCAAACAAAAAAGCCATATCCGCCCATATCTAAAAATGCGGTGATACTATCAAATTGCATAATGACTCCTACTTAGCTTGCTCAAGCATTAAGTTTTTTACCCAAGGGCGACTGCTATTACGAAGTAAAATTTCCGTTTTAAATCGTATACAGGTAACCGTAGCGACAAAAAATGCAAACCCAAGAAAGCAAACTACAAATGGCCAAAACATTTCTAAGCTCATTGCAGGCTTGCCCAACTTGCTTACTGTTGCACCTTGGTGAAGGGTGTTCCACCACTCCACTGAATATTTAATAATAGGCAGATTAATGACGCCAACTAAAGCAATAATTGATGCAGCTTTACCTGCCATTTGCTTGTCTTCAAAGGCGTTGTTTATCGCGATAACGCCAAGATATAAAAACAGTAACACCAACTCAGATGTTAAACGCGCATCCCAGACCCACCAAGTGCCCCACATAGGTTTTCCCCATGCTGCGCCGGTAAACAATGCTATAGCTGTAAACACCGCGCCAACAGGAGCTAGAGCTGCAACGGCAGCATCTGATAGCTTTAATTGCCAAACCATGCCGCATAGTGCAGCGATGGCCATACCTAGATAAATACCCATCGATAAACTTGCCGCTGGCACATGCAGATAAAAAATTCTGAAACTGTCGCCTTGTTGGTAGTCAGCTGGAGCAAATAGTAGTGCCCAAACTAAACCTATTGTTAGTAAAGAGCCACTTAACCAGCCAAACCAAGGAATAACTCGGTCACTCAGGTGGTAAGTTGTTTCAGGGTTTGCGTATGGGTGTAACCATTTCCACATTTAATTCGTACTCACTTTTAAAGCTGATGTAATTGCAAAAGGGGTTAATGTTAATGCACCCACTAGTAATGCGCCAATAATAGCAAGTTGACCACCATAGGGTAAACCATATGACGCTGCGTCAATTGCACTAGTGGCGAATATTAGTACAGGAATATAGATAGGTAGAATAATCAAGCTCAATAAAACACCGCCTTTTTTTAGCCCTACCGTCAATGCCGCACCAATTGCACCAATAAAACTTAGTACGGGAGTACCTAATAAAAGGGTCCAAAAAGTTGCTAAAAAACTCTCAGCCGGTAAATTAAGCATAGCTGCAAGGACAGGCGCAATAATGATCAACGGAATACCAGTTAAAATCCAATGGGCAATAACTTTTGCTAATACCCAAATAAAACTCGGATAAGGACTTAATAAAAGTTGCTCAAGCGCGCCGTCTTGATAATCAGATTTGAACATTCTGTCTAACGATAACAAGGTCGCTAAAAGTGCCGATACCCAAATAATACCAGGTGCTATTTTTGCTAAGGTTTGTGGCTCTGGACCTATTCCAAGCGGAAATAAGGTGATAATAATAATAAAAAACAGTAATGGATTAAGCACATCGTCGCGGTGACGAAGCGCAATTTTTAAATCTCGGCTTAATACCAACTTAAATAAGTTAAAGTAGGAAAGTACGTTACCTTGTTCCATATTAAAACCGATAATCCAATTCTAGGCGTGACACTCTGTTGCTAGGAAGATTTAATTCTTGGTGAGTCGTCAATATAACGCAACCGCCATTATTGGCATGTTCTAGTATTTTTTGCTCAATAGCTTCAACCCCTTTTGCATCGATTGCGGTAAAGGGTTCGTCTAAAATCCAAATTTTGGCTTTGCTTTGCCACAACTGAGCCAGTGCGATACGCCTATTCTGGCCAGCACTTAATTGGCCAGCTAATGACTGTTCAAACGCCAGTAAACCAACATCTGCTAACAATGCTTCAGCGTCGCTGTTACCATAGCCATGCAGAGATAGTTGAAACTCTAGGTTTTCCTGGGCGGTTAATTCACTTTTAACACCAGGTAAGTGGCCCAAATAAAGTAGGTTTTGTCGGTATAGTTCAAGTTGTTCATTGATATTATTCTGATCAAACTCAATAGTGCCTTCGTAAGGCTGAGCTAATCCAGCTAAAATTCTAAGTAAGCTTGTTTTTCCGGCACCGTTAGGCCCCGCCACTTGGATAATATCTCCACGGCGAAACTGAACGTTTAGATCTTCAAACAATATGCGGTCTTGTTTAATACAAGTGAGTTGTTTGGTTTCTAAATAAATTTGTGCACTTAAACTTTGCAAAGCAATAAATAAACTAATGAATTCAATTGTGTTGTTATTCTCCCACGGCAATTAAAAATTGCCAATATATACTTACCGATAAACGGACAACACTTTAATACACATCAAACAAAATAGGGCTAATTGTGAGAAAAATGCGAAACGTGACAGACCAACCTAATGCTGAGTTTAGTTGGCGAAGCCTTACTGCGCTAGTGCCATACCTGTTGGAGCATAAGGTTAGGGTGTTTCTTGCATTATCTTGTTTAGTGCTAGCTAAAGTTGCCAGCGTTGGTTTGCCTTTTGTATTAAAAAACTTAGTGGATACGTTAAATGCGAAAGACTCAGTAGAGCCTGCGTTAGCCATTCTTGCCGTGCCAGTTGCTTTAGTTGTTGCATACGGAGCCATACGCTTTTTAAATGTCATTTTAGGTGAAGTCAGAGACACTTTGTTTGGGCGAGTTACAGAACGCGCTATGCGTAAAGTGGGGCTTAAAGTTTTTAATCACTTACATAAACTAGAGTTAGATTTTCACTTAAATCGTCAAACGGGCGGCCTATCTCGAGACATGGAGCGGGGCATCAGTGGCATCAGCTTTTTGATGCGATTTATGGTCTTTAATATTGTCCCAATTTTATTGGAAATCCTTTTTGTTGTCGGTATTTTCTTTACTAAATACGGTTGGGATTTTGCGGTCATTACGTTATCGGCCATCGTTTTATATATTGGCTTTACCGCTTACGCAACAGAATGGCGTACTCGCTACATTAGAGCCGCTAATGAAGCCGACTCACAAAGTAATACCAGAGCCATTGATAGTCTATTAAATTACGAAACAGTTAAATATTTTAACAATGAAAAGTATGAAGCAAATCGTTATGACGAAGATTTAGAAAAGTGGGAATCTGCAAGACGAAGTAACCGCTTAACCTTATTTGGACTAAACAGCGGGCAAGCGCTTATTGTTGCAACTGCCATGACTTGTATGTTGATGTTAGCTGCTCAAGGTGTAGTGGATAAAAGCATGACGATTGGTGACTTTGTATTAATCAATGCCTTTATGATGCAACTGTTTATGCCTCTTAACTTTCTTGGCTTTGTGTATAGAGAAATCAAAGGGTCACTCGCCAATATTGAAAAAATGTTTTTGTTGTTAGAGCGAAAAGAGCAAATCACTGATAACCAAGACGCCACTGATTTAACCATTAAACAGCCAAGCATTGAATTTAGAAATGTAGACTTTGCCTACAACAAAGAGCGACCTATTTTACAAAACGTCAGCTTCACAATTCATCCAAAGCAAAAAGTAGCGGTTGTTGGATCTAGCGGCGCGGGCAAGTCTACTTTGGTTAAAGTTTTGTTTCGTTTTTACGATGTAAATAACGGCCAAATCTTCATTGACGGTCAAGATACAAAAACCGTGACTCAAACATCGCTTAGAGAAAATATAGGAATTGTGCCGCAGGATACTGTGTTATTTAACGATACTATTTTTGAGAACATTCGTTATGGCAAACCAACTGCAACCGATAAGGAAGTGTGGAAGGCCATAAAAATGGCGCATTTAAACGACTTTGTTAATTCCTTACCTGACGGTAAAGACTCAAAAGTAGGTGAGCGCGGATTAAAGCTGTCTGGTGGTGAAAAACAGCGAGTAGCCATTGCTAGAGTCTTATTAAAAGCGCCTTCAATTTTGGTATTTGACGAAGCAACTTCATCGTTAGATTCAGGCTCGGAGCAAGCAATATTAAAGTCGTTGAGAGAGATTGCAGAAGGTCATACATCTTTGGTGATTGCGCACCGCTTATCAACCATTGTTGATGCTGATCAAATAGTTGTAATGGAGCAGGGCAGAGTAGTTGAAGTGGGTAATCATAAAACGCTATTAGAAGCTGAAGGGCGTTATTACCATTTATGGAAAATGCAAAACGACAAGCTTTAAGCTTGTCGTTATTGATATTGATAATGAAGTTATTTAAAGCTTAAGCAACATGGGTCGCAGACTCCATGCTTTTACGGCGCTTTTTAAAAAAGTTGATCATAAAAGTAGGGTATAAAAAATAACCTTTATTACGTGATATTTTTTTTATCAGTAAATACAAAGTTACCATCATTAAGTACAGTACGTAAACTCCACCAATACCCGATGCAGCGCTTAGCGCAAATAAGTTATCGAGTTTGAATAACAGTAATAAAATGACACAAATACACCACATCTTGTGGAATTCAATACCAGGGTACGAGTGAAACTCAAAATACTTTAGCTTGTTATAATAGAGGTTTCCGTATTTGTCCCCTACATATTCCTTATGGGTTGACTGTCGGTATTGACGTTTCACTCTTGTTCCTCGTTACCAAACATAAACATCAGTGGCAGGTGGATTCTACTCGCCCATGATACTTCGTCATGTTTGTGGCCCGGGAAAAACTCTGTCTTCCATAAATCATTTGGATAGGATGCGGCAAAGATTGCATCGATACGCTTTTGCAACGGAGGATATACCGCGTCTAAAGTTTGATCACCCAAGTCAAAATACACTTTATGGCCATCTAACTTGTTTATATTTTTTCGTATGTAGTCTTCAAACCCTTTTGGAAACGGATTGTCCACATCGTACATACCAGGCCAATGTGTTGACATAGCAATCGCTCCGCCAAACACATCAGGTCTTTCTAGCAATGCATACCATGACATTAAGCCGCCCATGCTAGAGCCGCCAACAAAACGATGTGCTGGTTCAGAATGAACATTAAAGTTTTTCTCAATGAATGGCACAACTTCATTAGCTAAAAAACGAACGTAATTATCGCCGTAAAAGAAGTCACCAATAGGCGCAAAGGACTTTGACTGAAATGCCAGCCTAGTTTTTATAATCGTTCTGTCTAAAAGAGAAAGCTCTCGGTATACCTTTTCAGGGAAGTACTCTGGGTAACGTTTTTTACCCGCGTTCCAAATGCCAACCACAATAAACGGTCTAACTTTTCCTTCCTTCATCAGCTTAGCTGCCGCTTCATCCACTTTCCATTCTTGGTTATTCCAAGTGTCAGATGAATCAAATAACATGTTGCCGTCGTGCATGTACAAAACGTCATATTTTTGGTCGTAGGAATAATCTTCAGGTAGCCAAACATCAATAGTTCGGCTTGATATAAATTCAGAATGAAAATCTTCAAAGCGTTTGATAACACCACTTGAAGGAATAGCAGATGGGTCGGCATTGACCGCAAAAGTCATTAACAACACTATGTAAAATATTAGTTTTTTCATTAAAACTCCGTCTTTAAAAAACTATGAATTAATAGAATAAGATGCTTTGTGTTTTTGCGAATATAAAATTGGAATTAACTGATCCATATGTCCGTATGATTCTAGTGTACTCTTAAACCAGTCGTCTAAAAGTCTTGATGGATACACCTTGTTAAACAAATAGAAATTAGCAAAATCACCTATTATTGGTACGTTCATGCCCATACTACCGTTTATTTGTATAGAGGTGCCATTTTTATTCGCAGTATATTTGTATTCTATACTTCCAATAGCATAGCCAGCATGCAGAACGTCAAGCGTTAGGCCTTCGTCGCCAAAAGAGCGAATTTTATATCGCATTTGCCATTGCTCATCGTCAAAGCTGGATTGTTCTTGAAAGACAACTCCGTGTAAAAGGCGGTTATTTTGAGGCTCAGGCGAAGTGACAATAAAAAGATTACTGAGGGTTCTAGGTTGCGCAAGCTTAAACCAAGATAAGCTTTGACCATTAAAGGTTAGCTTATTTTGAATTTGATTTTGATAAAACCAATGTAGCATTCTAGGTGTTACATTGATCAATTCTGATGTGGCGCTAAATTGATAGTGACCGTTTGTAGACTTTTGTAGTCTCTGCGGCTTTAAACTCTCGTTTAATTCCGTCGATTTCAACGTCCATGGATGTGCCATCACCGGCACGCTATCAAAGGTAGCCTGGGGCTTTAACCATAAGCCTGCTAGCAATAGTACTAGCAGGTAACCTGAAAATTTTAAAAAGTACTGCATAATAAGCTTTTTATTTTTATTATTGCTTATAAGAAGGATCCTACCAGAACATCTTTAAGCCTTGCCACTGTGTATCGAACCCGTCCATTGGGCTACGAGTGAATCCTGAACGTACAAACTGATTCATTTTACCTTCGGTGTAAGCTAACAATAAATTAGCTAAAGCAGCGTCGTCAATTGGAAAGCTTTTGCCTTCACGAAGTTTACGCTCTCGTAAAACTTGCTTAAATTGTGTTTCAAGCTTCTCGAACAAAGACACAACACGCTCTCTTAATCGGTCATGCTCACCTAAAAGTGCATCACCAGTTAAAATAGCAGTAATGCCACGATTCATTTCTGCGAAACCAAGAATTAGCTTCATGATATTCTGAATGCGACCTTCCGTTGTTTTGTCTTTTTCCAAAATAACGTTAATACGGCTTAATAAAGTGTTTTCTATAAATTCAATTAACCCTTCATACATTCTCGCTTTGCTTGGAAAATGTCGATATAACGCAGCTTCAGAAACACCGACTTTCTCGGCTAGTTTAGCTGTTGTAATCCTTTGCCCCGCGTGGCTTTCTAACATCTCAGCAAGACATTGTAGAATTTGCTCTTTACGGTTACCCTTTTTAGCTGCAGGCATACTTCCCCTCGGCGCACATTTATAATTTAATGATTAAACTTTATTTAACTGCTCAAACACAACGTCTAATAAATCATAAGACAGGTGTTTTTTGGAATTCAGAGGTAAGTCCTTACTTCCATCATTCCAGTATACTTTTAATGCATTATTGTCAGAATTAAACCCTTGACCAGATACGGATACATCATTTGCACAGATCATATCTAGGTTCTTTTTGGTAAGTTTCCCTAATGCATATTTTTCTACCTCTTGTGTTTCGGCCGCAAAACCGATTACAAAAGGTCTATTTTTATTTAGTGCTGCTACATCAGCAACGATATCTGGATTTTTCACCATAGTGACGGTCATGTCGTCATCATTCTTTTTTATTTTCTGGTCGGCACAAATTTCAGGTCGATAATCGGCAACTGCAGCACAAGCAATAAAAACATCTGACTGTTGTGCTAATTCTAACGCTGCGTTTTGCATTTCTCGGGCACTTTGAACATCATAACGAAGCGTATCTTTAGGTGTTGAAAGAGAAACCGGACCAGCAATAAGATTTACTTTTGCGCCTAGCTCTGCCGCAGCTTCAGCAATGGCAAAGCCCATTTTTCCACTTGAATGATTTGAAATATATCTAACCGGATCAATTGACTCGCGAGTTGGACCTGCGGTAATTGTGATTGTTTTACCAGCTAATATTTTTGTATTTGATTTGAACATTGAAACAGTGCGTTCAACAATTTCACTTGGCTCAATCATGCGGCCTGCGCCTACATCTCCACAAGCTTGCTCACCAACAGCGGGTCCCCAAATATGGACTCCACGAGAGGACAATACTGATAAGTTTTCTTTGGTAGCTGCATGGGCATACATTTGTTGGTTCATGGCTGGGCAAACAACAACTGGGGCTGGAGTGGCAAGTAATAGTGTACTTGCTAAATTATTGGCTAAACCTGCTCTCATGGTTGCCAGCATATCGGCCGATGCAGGACTAACAATAACTAGGTCTGCCCACTTGGCAAATTCAATATGACCCATTGCCGCTTCTGCGTTTGGATCTAACAAATCTTCAGCAACTGGTTCGCCACTAACTGCCTGCAAGGTCAAAGGGGTGATAAAAGCTTTACCGCCAGAAGTTAAGACCACTTTTACTTCAGCGCCTCGCTCTTTTATTCGGCGAATATATTCCGGCATTTTATAGGCAGCAATTCCGCCACTGATAATTAATAAAATGCGTTTATGGTTCAGTTCTGACATATATCGGTCGCTTTGAGTGGTTGTTAACCTAAAGCAGGCTATATTTTATATTCAAATTAGGTGCTTACTTTATCGGTTTTGAAACCATTTCACCATAAAAAACTCACATCAATGGCAAGGAGGCAAAATGTCGATACAACAATGGCGATTATCCGACCGACCAAGAGAAAAATTACTCAATCAAGGAGCTAGTTCATTATCCGATGCAGAGCTTTTAGCAATATTTTTTAGAACTGGCATATCGGGAATGGATGCAGTTAGTTTGGCTAACCATACGCTTCATGAATTTGGTTCGCTCAATGCATTACTGAGCGCTAACGTTGAACAGTTTACTGCAATTAAAGGCATGGGGCAGGCTAAGTTTGTGCAACTTCAAGCCGTTTTGGAGCTCTCAAATCGATATTTTAGTGAGGTAATGAAGCGCGATACATTGTTAGATTCGCCACAGGCGGTTCGCATTTATTTACATAGGTTATTAAGAGATGAGCCTTATGAGCAGTTTGTACTGGTGCACTTGGATAATCAACATCGTGTTATTAAAAGCGAGGTATTGTTTAAGGGCACGATTGACTCTGCTGCTGTTTACCCAAGAGTGGTTGTAGATACAGTAATTAAACACAATACAGCCGCTGTTATTTTTGCGCACAATCATCCATCAGGCATTAGTGAGCCAAGCCAATCGGATATAAGGTTAACGGAAAGATTAAAAGACGCGCTGTTACTCATTGACGTGAGGACTCTAGACCATTTCATTATTGGTAATGAAGAAGTGGTGAGCTTTGCTGAAAGAGGATTGATCTAACTTTTTGAATCACAGAAACGTCGCAAAATAATTAACAATAAACGACGCCCCTTATTACTAGTTTTATTTTATGAGTGCTAAATACTTTTGTGTTGCTTGTTCAAGTCCAAATTTCTCACTCACTCCATTGATATCTATTGTGGGAGGTGACTTCAGTACTTGATTTATCTTATCCGCTAGGGCTTTATGATCGCCGGTTGGCACTAAAAAGTCAGCAAGGTTACCGGTTAAAATTTCATTAGGACCAAAGTCACAATCTGTGCTTACAACAGGCGTACCGCATATAAGGCTATCGATCAGGTTCATCCCTAAACCTTCAAAGTCTGAACTTGATACTAAAGCTTTCGCATTTTTAATCCAAACATAAGGGTTGTCTTGAAACTGTGGCGTAACTATTCTGTCAGCGACACCATAACGTTTCGCAAGTTTGAGTGCCTTTGGTATATTTTTACACAGCAATACTAGTTTTATATCCGGGACTAATCTCAACGCTTTAAAAAGAATGTCATGGCGCTTCTGTTTTACAACTCGGCCGGCGTGAATGAGGTAAGGTTCATTAGGGATGCCAGGGTTTGTTGCTTCAGAAGCGGTTACAATCTCAGCCTTATTAATCGGATTATAAATTGTAGTTACGCTAGCTGGTTTTATAAGCTTTCCAGATAGTGCTTCTTGAGCTACGCCTTCACTTACAGCAATAATATGTTTGTTGTTATAAGCTTTTTTCTGCTTCAGCTTTCTGAATAACTTTAGCGGGCCCAACTTACCTTCTCTTTTAATTTCTTGGGCCATGGCATTATGCAAAACGTAGTAAATGTTTTTAAATGAACATAGATTTGCAACTTGGCAAGAAGGGTCAAGGTTAGCCAAGTGAAGATTAAATTTACCGACACTTTTTTCCGTTTGTAAGACAAGTTGCTGCATGTCTCTTGCTGTTTGCTTTAACCGACCCGTCGAAGTACTTTTACGATGGCAGGTGGTTTCGTACAAAACGCTATAATTTAAACTCTTATCCGTATATTCAATACGAGGCTCTAAGATAAAAAAGTGAACATAATGACCTTGATGCTGCATTTGTCGCGCTAACGTTATCATTACCTTCTCAGCGCCACCGCCACCAAGGCTATCAATAAATATGGCAATGTTTCGTTTTGTCATTAATGTCATCTTGTTAGGATTTAGAGTTGAGCGGAAGAAATTTGAAGCATCATAATATCGTAAAATGCCTAGAATATAACGGAAATATTAAAAAAAGCTTGTTTACGTCGATCATCTCCTTAGAATCTTATTCTAATGATGAGTAAAAGAACTCTTTTTTTAGGTTAGGTTGTTTAAATTAGGTATATGAAAAAAATTAAATATTTGTTTATATCGCGGGTATCGTCTCATTATCGCTACTATCGTAAGCTTACGAAATTCTTAGGCGATGAAGCTCACCTACAAAAACTAAAGTTTTTCGCTTTTCCTCGACCATCATTTTTCTCACAAGTTAATGACCTTGATTTAGATGACCTAGTTAATGTACATGTTGAAAGAAAGAAAGTTAGGCACCCAATTCTAAATACTAACCCTATATTGCTAGGTGCTATTACTCGTTACTATCGTTTTATTGAAAAGTGCAGAGCAAGTTACTATTTTAGCTATTTCTCTAGTCATGATATCGATACTGTCATTGTCTGGAATGGCATGAAGCAACCAAATAAAACACCTTATGAAGTCGCCAAAGCATGCGGTATCAAAACTCAATTGTTTGAAAACGGATTGCTTCCAAATACAACAGTACTTGATCCAAAAGGTGTGAACGCTTTAAATTCAGTGCCTAGAGATGCAAACTTCTATTTAAATTGGGACTCAGGCTCCACTGAAAAAAATGAGTTGTCGTCTAATTTAGTGAAAAGAGCGCCACATAAGAATCGGAAATCTGATGATGCCCAAGTGACATTGCCAGAACGATTTATCTTTGTTCCATTTCAAGTGCCGAATGACACCCAGATTGTTTGTCACTCGCCATGGATTAAATCAATGGAAGCTTTTTACGAAGAACTCGAAAAAGCAGTTAGCTTTATGGATTCGGACGTAAAGTTTGTCGTTAAAGAACATCCATCTTGGCCGCGCTCATTTGTAGATTTACACCATAAAAACCCACAAATTATTTTCGCAAATAACAATGAAACGTCATCACTCATTCAAGAGTCCGAAGCTGTACTAACAATAAACTCAACTGTGGGTATTGAAGCATTATTGTTGAACAAAAAAGTGATCACGTTAGGCAATACCTTTTTAAATATTCAAGGTCTGGTAAAGCACTGCCAATCGCCCAAAGAGTTAGCAGATGCGATCACTGAACTTAAGATCTGGAACTTTGATCCTATTTTACGTGTTCAGTTCTTAGATTATTTAGCCAATGAATATTTAATCAAACAAAGTTGGAATAACTTATCTAACGAGCAAGAGCATTTTAGAGAAGTAAAAGCTAGGCTGGAAACTCCTTACCAAGTCGATTAGTACTTTATTAGGAGAACAGTGAAAGATCTCGTTGTTCATCTAGGTTTTCGTTTAAATATCCGTTAGTTAAAGTGGCGAAGTGAATTTAATTTGAAATGAAGCCAGTAAAAGTGATCTTTTCTTTGTACTGTTGCCGAAAAAAAAGTAGAATACGCGCCACTAAATTAGTCACTCTGACGTTATATTTTCCAGATTTTGATTGTAAAAAGACCAATATCGAGTTTTTCGAGGTGCGAACACGAATTAACTTGATCTTTAGCGTCAAATTCTGTATAAATTGCGCCCTTTCAAATGCCCGGGCAAATAATTAGCCGTAAGGGTTAATTAGATTGGCGTCAGAATTTAAGTTTTGGAGTAAATTGACATGTCAAAAGTGTGCCAAGTAACTGGCAAGCGTCCTACAGTTGGTAACAACCGTTCACACGCTCGCAATGCTACACGACGTCGTTTCTTGCCTAACCTACAAACTCACCGTTTTTGGGTTGAAAGTGAGAAGCGTTTCGTTAAATTACGTTTATCTACTAAAGGTATGCGTATCATCGATAAAAATGGTATTGATTCAGTGCTTGCAGATATGCGTGCAGCTGGTCAAAAGGTTTAAGGAACTAAATCATGCGTGATAAAATTCGTTTAGTTTCAACGGCTGGAACTGGTTATTTTTATACAACTGATAAAAATAAGAAGTTAATGCCTGAAAAGATGGAAATCAAAAAATTTGATCCAAAGATCCGTAAGCACGTGATCTTCAAAGAAGCTAAAATTAAGTAAGCTTTAAATTGATTCTATTGAAACTTTTGCAAAAGTTTTAAAAACCCAGCCAAGTGCTGGGTTTTTTGTATCTTCAAATCCCTCATTCACAGCTTTTCCTTAATTTTCTTCCTATAAGTTGCTAACCTTTAAGAATCTTATTTAAAAAGAAGAATCAATCTTATGCGTCTTTCTCAAAAAGGCTGGAACAACGTTCTTATTTTCGCCTGTTTATTTATGATTATTCTGTTTAACTACACGAGTAATATGTTTGCTACAAACTCAGAAAAAATGGCCGTTGAACCTTTGGTGCAAAACTCCAAGCTAGTTCAAGCTATCGACTTTAGTGGCATTGAAATTCAAAGGTTAGGGGCGAGTTGGCGAGTGTTGAGTAAAATCCCTACAGCGACTATCAGCAATCCTGAGGAATACGTAGAAACATGGGTTCAACAACCTCTTGAACAAATTGAGTCAGTGCCTTTAGTTTTAGACAGCGCGGTGTCATTGCCAGTTGTAGTTTGGTTAGCGGGTAACGAAGAGGGTTTAATTTTTGAATTTGTCATCGATCATCAAGAGCAGTCCGTATACGTACAAAACAAAATGACGGGAAATTGGTATGCGTTAAAGTATTCGATGCTACCTCAGTTTATCCCAAGAGAGCTTTTAGATGCCTGAATTACCAGAAGTAGAAGTCAGTCGGTTAGGTATATCACCTCACATTACCGACCAAAAAATATCAAAAGTGATAGTACGAAACCCTAACTTGCGTTGGCCTGTTCCCGATGATGTGAAAAGCGCAGAAGGACAAGTGGTTGACTCAGTGAGTCGAAGGGCTAAATACCTGTTATTAAATACCAAAGTAGGTAGTATTATTTTGCACCTGGGGATGTCAGGGAATTTGCGAGTCGTTGATAAGTCGGTACCGTTATTAAAGCACGATCATATTGATATTGAATTTGACAATGGCGCGGTACTTAGATTAAACGATGCTCGTCGTTTTGGAGCTTGTTTATGGCAGGTACCAGACACAGAACATGAATTAATGGGAAAACTTGGCCCTGAGCCATTAACCGACGACTTTACAGATATTCATTTGTTCGAAAAATCCAGAAACAAACAAGTTGCTGTGAAGAACTTTATAATGGACAACCATGTTGTGGTTGGCGTCGGTAATATTTATGCCAACGAAAGTTTGTTTAAGGCTGGTATACATCCCAATCGGGCGGCAGGGAAGATATCAAAAAAACGATATGAAGTTCTCACTCAACATATTAAAGAGACTTTGGCGAACGCGATAGAGCAAGGCGGTACAACGCTTAAAGACTTTATACAAACCGACGGTAAACCGGGCTATTTTGCGCAAGAGCTTTTAGTTTATGGGCGCAGCGGCGAAGCGTGTGTAAAGTGTGACCAAAAGCTAAAAGAAATAAGATTAGGACAGCGCAGTACCGTATTTTGCGGGCATTGCCAACGATAATTAAGTGGGAAACGATGAAATTTTTAAATACGCTACAAGCTACTTTTAACGAAGGTAAAACAAAACCACTGTCATGGCGGAAGTCGCAATTGTTAGCATTAAAAAGAATGTTAATGGAAAACGAAAATGCAATATATGACGCGCTATCTTCGGATCTCCACAAGTGTCAATTTGAAGCTTACGTTTCTGAGTATCAATATGTATTAAAAGACATTAAGCATTCTATTAAGCAGTTAAAGTCTTGGAGCAAACCGCAACACGTTTCCACACCAATGTTAGCGCAACCTGGTCGAAGCTTTATACGTCCAGAACCATACGGTACTGTGTTAATTATGGGAGCATGGAATTATCCATTGCAACTAGTTTTAAGTCCTATGGTGGCTGCTATAGCCGCTGGTAACTGTGTTGTATTGAAACCATCAGAACTTGCTGCGGCAACATCAACATTGCTTGCTAGTTTAATTCCCAAATATATGGATGCCAGTGCTATCTCCGTTTATGAAGGTGGTGTTGAAGAAACTACAGCGCTATTAAAACTCCGATTTGACTACATAATGTATACCGGTAGTGAAAACGTTGGGAAGATAGTGATGCGCGCGGCCAGTGAACACCTAACCCCTGTTACCCTAGAGCTTGGTGGCAAGAGCCCGTGCATTATAGACGCCGACGCAAATCTTAAAGTGACGGCCGATCGTTTAATTTGGGCAAAGTTTTTAAATGCCGGGCAAACCTGTATTGCACCAGATTACGTGCTAGTTGAGCGCAAACACTCAAAAGCGTTAATTGAAGCTTTAAAACAGTCATTATTAAAGCAGTATGGTGAGTCTGCAAAAGAGTCGCAAGACTATGGCAGGATCATTAATCAGCGTCACTTTGACCGTATATCTGAGTATGTTGCTGCAGAATCTGACACGATTGTGCATGGTGGACAGGTTAATCGCGATGAAAAGTATATTGAACCAACACTGATGTTAAACCCTGATTTAACCAGTGGTGTGATGCAAGAAGAGATTTTTGGACCTGTGTTGCCAATTATCGAAGTGGAGTCGCTACAAGAATCAATAGATTTTGTTAACAGTCGTGAAAAACCATTGGCGCTATATATGTTCAGCAACAATGATAAGAATGTTAAATTAGTCACTCAGCGAACGAGCTCTGGCACCTTATGTATCAATGATGCCGTTATATTCATGGTGAACCATAACTTACCATTTGGTGGTGTAGGCAATTCGGGCATGGGGAGTTATCACGGTAAATGGGGATTTGATACGTTTAGTCACCTCAAGCCGATTATGCATCGTAGCTTTTGGGCAGATGCACCAATCAGATATGCACCTTATACATCGCTTAAAAAGAAACTATTTAAATTAGTGGCTAAATTATAAAGATAAACGGCGGGGTAAAGGCTTAATTAATATGACGTTATTTCCGCTAAGTCGTCTCTAAAGCCGTTGTACTGGCAGTATACGCTGTCATCAAAACGGGCGATGATATTGCTGGTACAGTATCGCTGCGCAACATCCGCATCAATATAAATAAGATCGCCCGCATTACAAGGATGCGGGCTTTTTCTTACGTAAACGTTTTCGCATTGAGTGTATTTAGGCTCATAATTTTTTGTTGAAAAATCATTCACTTTAACTTCCCAAAGAAAAACAACGGTGACCGCAATAATAAGTGCAGCAATAACACCAATTAATGACTTGTTCACTGTTGTTTCTCATTACGTTTCATTTTGTTAAGCGTCCAGTTTCGCAAAATAAACTTTGGCTGCGGCTTTTACTTTTGGTGCTAAAAGGAACGCAGAAAGCATTGTTGGTATAGCCATTAAGCCATACATACCAATCATGAAATTAAACACAACGTCGAGCGTTACAATACAACCAGCAACGATAGACAATAGATAGAACCATTTATATAAGTGGGCATTTTTGTCACCTACCATAAAGGCAAAACATTTTTCACCGTAATACCAATAGGTAAACATGGTTGATGCAGCTAAGAACAGAATTTGAATTGCGAGCAGTATCTGGCCAACTAAACCTAGTTCTTGACCAAACACTTGCATGGTCAGTTCAACGCCTTTAACACCTTCAACGTCTTGCCACATGCCAGATGCTAAAATTACTAGAGCAGTACAAGTACAGATTAATAGCGTATCGATCATTGGACCTAACATGCCAACCAAACCTTCTCTTATTGGCTCGTCCGTTTTAACTGCACCGTGTGCTAGAACTTCAGTACCAATACCCGCTTCGTTTGAGAAAACACCGCGTGAAACACCAATAATGATGACACCTAAAATCCCTCCTGATATTGCTTCAGCTTTAAAAGCTTGTACAAATATACTAGAAAATATGGCCGGTATCTCAGGTAAATGGTTAAACAGAACCGCAAGTGTCATTAAGAAATAACTAATAGCCATGATAGGAACTAAACGACTCGTTACATAAGCAACGCGTTTTAAGCCACCTAAAATTACGCCAGCAACAAGGGCCGTAATAACAACCGCTATAATGGCATTGAACATCATTGGGTTAGTGACCCAACTATCTGGAACCAATTCTTCTCTAAATGCAGCTGTTAATTGGTTAGCTTGAAACGATGGAATAGTGCCAAACAAGCCAGCAAATGCGAACAATAATGCAAGCGGTTTCCAGCGTTTACCAAGGCCTTCCATGATGACGTACATTGGACCACCATGAACATCTCCATTTTCATCTGTTTTACGGTACATAACACCAAGTGAACAGGTGAAAAATTTAGTGGAAACACCTAATAATGCTGTTAGCCACATCCAGAAAACCGCACCTGGACCGCCAGCGGTAATTGCTAGTGCTACGCCACTAATATTACCCATGCCCACTGTACCGGCAAGCGCTGCCGATAATGCTTGCGCGTGAGTAAGGTCACCCTTTTCTGAGTCATGATCATGCTTGCCAGTTAATAAGCTGATGCCATGAGACAAGTAACGGAAGGGAATTAACCGCGAGTATATTGAGAAAAAGATACCGCCGCCAACAAGCCACACTATCATTGGCATTCCCCATACAAAATTGGAGAATGCGGCTGTTACATTAATTAACCATTCCATCTAAAAATCCTAAACGTTATTATTATTTTTTCTGCTTTTTTGCCAAACATAAACTATCCACAGAGTTAACAGTAGCAGTGGAATACACATAGTTAGCAAACTATTCCAACCGTACGACTTTATTACCCACCCAGCGGAGAGCGATGCTATGGCTTGGCAAGAGAACATTATCAAGTCGTTAAACCCTTGCACTCTAAACCGTTCTTCTGGCTCGTAGCTCTTGGGAAGCAAGGATGTTGCAGATATGAACATAAAGTTCCACCCAACACCTAACAGTACCAATGACGCCCAGTAATGAACATACTCTTTTCCTAAAAATCCGATCAATAGGCATAAAAAGAAGATAATAACGCCAGAAATGATCATTTTTTTGTGGCCAAAGCGCTTTACTAAAGAGCCAGTGAAAAAAGAAGGCAGGTACATGGCGATAATATGACTTTGAATTACCCATTTAGTATCGGCCATATCAAAGCCATGATGAACATGCATACTGATAGGTGTTGCGGTCATAATGAAACTCATGACACTAAATGCAACGGTTGCAGAAATTATGGCAACGAGGAAGATTGGTTGGGAGATAATCGTTTTTAACGACCTAGCTTCACCTTCAACCTGGTTGGTGGCTTTATGAACATCCACATACTTTGAAAGAAGTAATAAAGCAGGAATATAAAGAAGTGACATAACCGCAAAAGAGCCGACAAATTCAATGTCGAAAATATCCTTTCCAACATAGGCAATCTCGGGCCCAATATAAGCGGCAATTAGTCCTGCTATTAACATAACAGAAATGGCTTCACTGGCATGTTGCTCTTTCACAGATTCCATAGCGGCAAAGCGGAACTGCTGGGAGTTTGCAATCATAAAACCAAAGTTAAAGATGGCGAAACAGAACATCCAAAAGTGCTGTAAGTAAATGGCATAACTAGTTATTAAGCAGTTTATCATCCCCCAACTCGCAGCAAGCAAAAAGCCTTTTTTACGACCAATTGTTGCGAGCAGCTTTACGGCGGGCAACATATAACAAGCAATGCCAACAATCATGCAAGCAATAGGCAGGGTTGCTAAAACAGGAGATGGGGCGAGTTTTAATCCAACAAAACCACCAACAAAAACAACAACAGGGCCAATAGAGCCCATTAAGGCTTGAGCGAACATCAGTAGCCAGACGTTCTTATGCATATTTGAAAACACAGGAATTCCAATTTGAACTAGTATTAAATTTGAACTAGTGTTAATAGAAGGGCAAACCTGTTAAGTTAGATTCAACCACGTAGTATGGTATGACTATGTGAAACTTTAACCTTTAACGCAAGAGGGAAAAAAAATATGAGGACTTTTAATCTTTTATTTATCGCTACTAGCTTGTTAGTAACTTTTAGTAGTGTTGCGAATGAAAAGGCGGACAAATCTTCAGTTAGCTTTGACACCCCTAAGAAGTTTAGGGACATTCGCGCGAGTGATGAAAGCCAAAAGCGGTTTACTTCTCGTCTACAAAAGAAACTGGATAATTATGTTCAGAAATTATCGAAAGAGTTACCTGAGGGACATTCACTAAATATTGTTTTTACGGACATTGATTTGGCTGGACGCGCTGAATACAACGTTACGATGAGTAGAGAAATCAGGGTAGTAAAACACCATGATTGGCCGAGGTTAAACTTTAAAGCGGAGTTGCTAAAAGGCGGAAACGTCATACAAAGTGAATCCGTTGAACTTAAAGATTTAGTATTTATGGATCGCTCATTTGTCGGGTATTCGTCAGGTGACACGCTACGCTATGAAAAAAGAATGCTTAAAGATTGGTTTAGAAAAGAGTTGTTGAATAGCATTTGAACATTGAACTAATTAGAGGGAGTAGAACTTCACCGATTACTACTCTCTCTAACTAATATATCGCGAGATATTACTTAATTTAGCTACAAGATGCTTCGCGAACAGAATTGATAAACACATTCTCCACGGGCACATTGCTCATACCGCCAACACTGCCTGTTTGAACTGCTTCTATGGCATCTACAACATCCATACCTTCAATTACACCACCAAAGACTGTATAGCCATAACCGTCGCTAGCTTCATCTTGATTTAGGAATGAGTTGTTTACTGTGTTAATAAAAAACTGAGACGTAGCTGAGTTTGGTGCCGAGGTTCTTGCCATCGCAATACGTCCACGGTAATTTTTTAGTCCATTTCGAGATTCAATCTCTATGGCATCTGCTGTTTCTAATCTATTTAGTCCAGCATCAAAACCACCACCTTGGATCATAAAGTTAGCTATCACACGATGAAAAATAAGCTCATCGTAGAACCCAAGTGTTGCATAGTTTTTAAAATTCTCAGCAGTGGCCGGTGCATATTTCTCATCAATTGCAATCTTGATTAGGCCAAAGCTCGTTGTCATGTCATAACAAGCATAATCGCCTCTGGATACGTCGATGGCTGCGGTGTTGTCATTGGCTAATACAGGATAGTCAGGAGCTGGGTTACTGTTTGAGTCATCAGATCCACAACTGATTAGTAAAGTAGCGGATAATACAGAGACTAATAACGTTCGAAGCATAGGTCTAAATTCCATAAAAAGTTATTTATTTTCATTTGAGTGTACGTAGTTCATACAACCTTCACAAGCCCAACTACCATAAAAAAATAGCTCTGTTATTATGAGCATAATCAAAAATAAAATAACGGAATTTATCATGCAACAACAAATTTTAACGATGTTGACTATGCAAGATGAGATGAACACAAAGGTTCATCCAGAGTGGCGCAAACAGGGCTTTGCTTGGCATAGAGCTATGTGGGTTGAATTGGCAGAAATGTTAGATCACTACGGTTGGAAATGGTGGAAACACCAGCAGCCAGATATTGAACAGGTTCACTTAGAACTAATCGACATTTTTCACTTTGGCCTAAGTGCTAGGTTAGTATCTGGTGAGTCTGTAGATGTTATTGCAAATAGTGTTGAAGAGTTGCTTAAAACACCAAACAAAGAAGCATCGTTTGCCGAAACTATTGAAACTATGGTTGCTAACACTCTTGCTACAAAAGGTTTTGATGTTGCTACGTTTGCAGGCTTGATGGAGCAAAGTGAATTAAGTTTTGATGAGTTATTCCGTCATTACGTCGGTAAAAATGTATTAAACTTTTTTAGACAAGATCACGGTTATAAAACAGGCGAATATATTAAAATTTGGAATGGCAAAGAAGACAATGAAGTATTAATGGACGTTTTACGTTCAACGGATGCTTCACAAGCTGATTTCAAAGACAAAGTTTACCAAGGTTTAAAAGCGGCTTATCCAGCGTAATATAAACTAAGTAAAAAAAGCGCTCAATGAGCGCTTTTTTTATGTTTGTAGCAACAAAGTAATTTGCTGCTATAAAACGAGTATTAACTTTATCTGAAAGCTAACGATTACTTAATCGCACCTTTAAACTCAGTTAGAGTGCTATGAAGCGCGTGCAGTTTTTTCACTACGCTCTCAATTTCATTTTTCTGCATCGCTGGAGTTTGGTTAGACTCTTTGATTTGTAAAATTTGCTCAGCGGTTTCTTCTAGGTAAGGCATAAACTTTTTAGCAGAACAGTTAAATCCCGCTTCTTCCTTAAAAATATTGCCAAACTTACCGTGGCCCTGCTTTTTTAATTCATCTATAGACTTATCGGCGTCGATGGCTTTGCGATATAACTCTTTTAAATTCTCTTCAAGACTAACGATTAAACTTTCCACTCAAGATTTTCCTGCATTTTCCGATAACTGATAGTGGCTAGTTTAACCGAAATTAACTAGGCTAAACAGCGAGACATCCAATTTAAGTAATTTTATTGGTACCTTGAATAAACAAACCAGGAGAAAAACTGTGTTCGTTTCATCATCAAGTAATGGAATCGCCTCACAAGCAATGGAAGGTGGCGAGGCATTGGCGGCTAACTTAGCCAAAAATGCACAGGAAAT
This sequence comes from Psychrosphaera haliotis, assembly GCF_039523615.1. NCBI lineage: Bacteria > Pseudomonadati > Pseudomonadota > Gammaproteobacteria > Alteromonadales > Pseudoalteromonadaceae > Psychrosphaera > Psychrosphaera haliotis. The sequence continues at coordinate 107,137 of NZ_BAAAFQ010000007.1, forward strand.
TGAAGGTCAGGCCGCATTGCAGTTATTAGCAAGCACGGCTCAACTTCAACTTGCAACGCCCTCTGTTGGCAGTACAGGTGGACTAATAGGGACTACAATTAATATTACCGCATAACGTAATGTTATTTGGCGCAGGCTTTACAGCTCAATGCGTCATCGTAATCCTAGATTGTTAGGGGAGAGTTAGAGGCTAATTGGCGTTTTACTGGCCTCTCCCCCTATTTCTCTCACTAATTTAGGCATCAAAAAGCCAGGTAATTCTACTAACATTTCGCTATAAACTCGCTTAGCATCAGCCTCGTCTACGTTAAAGTGACTCGCACCATCAACCTTATCAAATAAATGTAAGTAATAAGGCAGTATCCCAACCTCAAATAATCGTTCACTCAAGTTAACTTGTGTTGCAACGTTATCATTTATGTTCTTGAGTAAAACGGCTTGGTTTAACAAGGTGCAATTAGCTTGCTTTAATTTTAGTAAACCATTGGCCAGCTCAGGCGAAATCTCATTTTCATGATTAATGTGCAAAACCATAATGGTTTTTAATCGGCTGTTTTTAAGGATGTCACAAAGAGCTTGTGTAATTCTTGATGGAATTACCACTGGCAGTCGAGTGTGGATACGTAAACGTCTAATATTTGGAATGAGTTCAAGTTGCGATACAAACCATGAGATAGCGTCGTCTTTTGCCATTAGCGGATCGCCACCACTTAAAATGACTTCATTTATTTCAGGGTGATCCTCTAAATATTGTAAATGTTGTTTAAGTTGCGACTTATTTACCGAGTTATCTGCATATGGAAAGTGTCGTCTAAAACAATAACGGCAATTTACAGCGCAGCCGGTTTTGAACATGATAAGCACCCTAGACTTGTATTTATGCAATAAGCCAGGTTGCTCAGAATTGTGCTCATCAAGTGGATCGGTAATAAACCCAGCTTTGGTCTCAAACTCCTGAACACTAGGCATCACTTGCTTTAGCAATGGATCGTCAATATCACCTGGTGTCATCAATTTAGCGAATGGTTTTGGCACGCGCATCGCAAAAAGGCGTCTAGCTTCGTTGTGTTGGTCTATATTTTCAGTACTAATTTCTAGAAATGACAGCAAATCATCCAGGCGTGAGAAACTTTGTTTCAATTCTTTTTGCCATTGGGACTCAACAGATAGGTTTGCTTGTTGTATCATTCGTTTCACTTATATTTTGGTATTAATCTACTTAGAGGATGACATGGCTTCATTCAGCACAAACCAATTTAAAGCTGGCCTAAAATTAATGATCGACGGCGAGCCTTGCAACATTTTAGAAAATGAAATTGTTAAACCTGGTAAAGGCCAAGCCTTTAACCGAGTTCGCATCCGTAAACTGGTTAGCGGTAAAGTTTTAGAGAAAACATTTAAGTCTGGCGAATCAGTTGAAGGCGCAGACGTAATGGATACCGATCTTGCTTATCTTTATACAGATGGCGAATTCTGGCATTTTATGAATAACGACACGTTTGAGCAAATTGCTGCTGACGATAAAGCCGTTGCCGATTCAGTAAAATGGTTAGTAGAAAACGACGTTTGTACGCTAACACTGTGGAATGGTAACCCAATTGCCGTAACACCGCCTAACTTTGTTGAGTTAGAAATCACAGAAACAGACCCTGGTCTAAAAGGTGATACTGCGGGTACAGGTGGCAAGCCAGCTACATTAAGCACAGGTGCAGTAGTACGTGTTCCTTTATTCGTTCAAACGGGTGAAGTGATTCGTGTAGATACTCGCAATGGCGAATATGTTGGTAGAGCACAAAAATAATTCTAATAAGATAAATGCGTACCTTTAAAGGTGTGCGTTTAGCTTTATGAGTTAGCACAAATAAACATGTGCATAAAAATTAAGAGTCGCGTAGTGGCTCTTTTTTTTGTTTACAATTTAACGTACCGGATTACAAAGAAGCATAAATATGAACAATAGCACCCTTTGGCAACCTAGCAGCAACATCGAAACTTTAAAGCAACGTGCCGCCTTTATCTCTGATATTCGTCACTTTTTTGCAAGTCGTCATGTTGTAGAAGTGGAAACACCACTGTTAAGCCAAGGCACTGTTACTGATGTTCATTTAGATGCATTTGATACAAACTTTGAGCACGATACGTCAGGTGAAAATAAAACGCTGTATCTTCAAACGTCTCCAGAATTTGCCATGAAAAGACTGCTTTGCGCAGGCTCAGGTCCTATTTTTCAAATAGCCAAAGCTTTTAGAAACGAAAGTGCAGGGCGATTTCACAATCCTGAGTTCACAATGCTTGAATGGTACAGGCCAGACTTTGATGAACATCAGCTAATGGATGAACTTGATGACTTGCTACAACACCTTCTTAAGTGTGAGCGCGGATTACGAGTCAGTTATCAGCAGGTTTTTTTAGATAACCTAGGAATAGATCCGCTGCAGGCGTCATTGAAAGAGTTAAAGGCGGCAGTGTTATCGCATAGTCCAAGTGACGATTGGGTTGAAACAGAAACGAGCAAAGATACATTGCTGCAATGGTTATTCAGTATCCGAATTGAACCTGTACTTGGTTTTGACCCTAATAGTAAAAGTTGGCAGCCTTGTTTTGTTTACGACTTTCCATCCTCACAAGCGGCATTAGCTAAAGTGAATTCAGAAAACGAACAAGTATCTCACCGATTTGAGCTTTATTTTAAAGGCATAGAATTGGCTAATGGTTATTTTGAACTGCAAAGTGAAGTAGAGCAGTTGCAACGATTTGAAAAAGACAATCAGCAACGACTAAGCATTCATAAAGCAGCTAAACCGATAGACCACAACTTGATAGATGCACTTACGGTAGGCTTACCTTCTTGTGCTGGCGTTGCCGTTGGCATTGATAGGTTGTTCATGCTAAAAGTTGGTGCAAAATCTATAGCGGACGTCATTAGCTTTGATGTTTCTCGCTGCTAAACCTAAACCAATCCATAGATTGATAGATTCGCTTTTTAATAACCAAATAACCAAATAACCAGTTAACCAGTTAACCAAATAAACCCGACAAGGTTTGTTTAAGTCCGTCCAACGTAATTGGTTTAGTAAGTTTATGCTTAAAGAGTTTTTCATTTTCGTGAGAAAAAACATCTGCAGTTAATGCAACCACTATGCTATCTGGGTCATGTGCTTTTATCAATTCGGTTGCTTCAAAGCCATTAATATCAGGGAGGTTAATATCCATTAACACTAAATCAAACTCATGGTTCTTATACAGTTCAGCGCTTTCTTCTCCTAAATCCGTAAGGGTTACGACGCAATTTAAGTTTTCTAACATCGCCTTAACTAACACCTGGTTTATCATGTTGTCTTCTACAACTAAAATGCGAAGTCCTTCTGGGATAGGTTTTTCAATACTTTCTTCTATATCTGTAGAAGCTACTGGCGGTGGAGCTAGTGGAATAGAAATAGTAACGTGAGTACCAACATTAACTGAACTTTTTAGTGAAATTTCACCACCCATTAGCTCAACCAAACCTAGGGTGATACTTAAGCCTAATCCTGTTCCATGCGTTTTTTTCTGCCCAACCTGATGATATTTATCAAATATTGTTGAGAGGTCTTTTTCTGCTATGCCGATACCTTGATCAACAACATCGATAACAGCTTGGTTATTTTCAATCTTTAAATTGAGTTGTATCGTTGAATCGGACGGTGAAAATTTTATGGCGTTGTTCACTAAATTAATGATGATTTGTGAAAACTTACCTGCGTCGAGGTATACGTCAAAGTTACTGTCCGACGTATATGAATGAACAATTTTAATACCACTTTGTGAAGCTTTAAGATTAAGCATGTTTAACAAGTTGTCTAGTGTGTCACATATATCAAATTGATTAGGCTCAAGTTCCATTTTACCCGCTTCAATTTTACTTAAATCTAATACGGCGTTAATCATCGACAATAAGTGTTTCGAACTGAAATCTATGTTTTCTAAGTAGGTTTTAGCAATAGGTGTTTTTAAATACTCATCGGCATTATTCAATACTAAATCAGTGAAGCCTAAAATTGCATTGAGAGGAGTACGAATTTCATGAGACATGTTAGATAAAAATTCAGTTTTGAACTGATTCGCCTGCTCCAAACGCTTTGTCTTAACTCTCAGCTCAAGTTTACTAATAACTTCGCTGCCAAGGATCTTCAATGCCTTTCGTTGGTGCTCATCTAACTTTTTAGGCTCTCGGTCAATGACACACAAGGTACCAATAGGAAGGCCATCAGGAGAAATTAAAGGCATGCCAGCGTAAAAGCGAATATCTGGATTACTAGTGACTAATGGGTTGTCAAAAAAGCGTTCATCTTTTGCTGCATCCTCAACTTCAAATATTTCATCTTGAAGGATAGCATGGCTACAGAAGGCGATATCGCGTTCCGTTTCATTTGCGCCTAAGCCAACTTTGCTTTTGAACCATTGCCTGTTTGGGTCAACTAAGCTAATTAAGGAAATTGGCGTACCGCATATTTCTGAAGCTAACTCAGTCAAGTCATCAAAAGACTTCTCGGCCTCAGTATCAAGAACTTCATATTCCAATAGCTTTTGTATACGTGCTGATTCGTTTTTGTGCAGAGGTGCGGACTTCATTTACTGCGTTCCTTATTCAGAACAGTTCGATTGCTTCATCATTAGAAGTAGTATTGAGTTCTTTTTTAAATATTTCAATAGCTTCTGTAATACTAGCACCGTTCATTACTGCCTCATACATAACAACTTCACTATCGATGCTATAACTGCTTTTAATTCTAGTTCTCAAAGACTGCCAGTCGTCAGGGTTATCAAGCTTTTCGTTATCGCTAAGTATTTCAGATAATAAAATTAAATTTTTCTGCACATGATCAAGTCGTTGTGCTAGGCGATCATAAAATTGAAAAGCAACAATAGCCCCGTTTACCTTTTGGTACATTAATGCCGCTTCTTGTTTTAGTTCAGCAGGGCACTCGGATTTATTTTGCATGTTTAAACAAAAGCTTGCTAAATCTTGAAAAGAATCGCCAATTTGCTCAATGGAGTTTTCGCCATCTAGCATTCCAGTTTGTATTTGAGCTACATTCAAAGCTAGTAATCTAGCGGTTTCAGAACGAAAGCAAAGATCCGGCTTAGGCGTCAAATTAATAGACATACACGCTCTCCTAGCTAGTAGGTGTTGGTTTAAACTGCTCAATTATATTAAAAGCTTGTCTTGGGTGATTAGCAAATATGCCATTGGCCCCCACGTTAAATAACCACTCAATTTCTTCAGTGTGGTCGACCGTAAAAACAAACACTTTTAAACCAAAAGATTGGATTTTATGTATCAAAGCTTCATTTAAACAGTCCATATCTAGATGGACGCTATATAGCGGAAAGTCCTTTAGCAACAGCTCAATATTAATTGGGTTTACCGCTAATAATAGACCAAGTTTGAGATCTGGCAGGTGTGTCGCGATATTTTCTAAATAATGATGGTTAAATGATGAAATTATTAGTCTTGAACGGTCAAAGTTATGTTGACTACAAAGCAATGATAATTCTTTTTCAAATTTATGAATAGACTTCAAATATTTAATTTCAATGTTGAGGGTGAAGTTAAATTGGGCGCAGTATTCAATTAACCAAGCGAGCGTTGGTAATGGTTCACCGTCATTACCTTTTATTGTCGCTAAGTCATAGTCGGTGAGTTGCGTAACGTGCTTATCAATGTTGAGTAAGCGAGTTAACCAACGGTCATGGAAAATAACAAAATCATTCTCGGTCTCAAAAACGTCGACTTCAATGCCATCCATCATCTGATCATTACAATGACGGATAGCGACTTGACTGTTTTCTGGGTGAATTGCGGACTCACCTCTGTGTGCAAACACTATCATAAAGAGCGGTCGCTACTTTGCTGGTGGTGAACTGGGCTTGGCTCTTTTTGTTGCTTGTGTTTCATAAATTGCCGCCGCTAAAATAATGGAACCTCCACCAATAGTAGCAAGTGCAGGCACTTCAGCAAGAATTAAAAATGCGAAGGTAATTCCATAAACAGGTTGTAAGCAACCAACCAAAGAGGCGGTTTTTGCAGAGGTCAATGAAATAGCAGACGCAAATAAAGCATGTGCACAAGCGGAGAATACAACAGCAAACAAAACAAGTTTGGCGATGGTTTCAAACGTTAGATCAAGCGCTGGGGTTTCTGTAATTGGAAACAATAAAAGTGCAGTCACTAAAAATTGAAAGAACATGGATTGGCCGCCAGAATAGTGACTAAATTTATGTTGTACTAGGATGTTACGAAGCGCAAAACAAAACGCAGAAATTAAACCACAGCCTATGCCTATTAATGTATCGTCACTTAATGACTCTCCACCAAACCATAAATCTGGGAATAACATAGCCACACCAAATAAAACCGCTAAACCCAAAACCATATCTTTATTGGTTGGGCGAGTACGCCTAAACAACGGCTCAATAAAAACGGTCATCATTGGGTAGGTGAAAAGCGCTAACATGGCGATAGCAACGGTTGTAATTTGAATCGCGTAAAAATAGGTAACCCAATGGATAGCAGCCAATGTGCCAATCGCTAAAGCGGTCAGTGCATCTTTTTTTGACTTAAGCGTTAAGGATTGTTTTTTATAACGAATGAATAAAGCCAAAAAAATAACGGCAAAAATGGCTCGATAAGCCGTCATATCCAATGCGGGTAAATCAATTAATTTGGCAAAAAGCCCGGCTCCACCTAGTAATAAAACACCTAGGTGGAGTTGAAGTAAACCTGACATAAAGGTTTAGCTAGACTTTTTAGTTGCGAACAGTTCGCCTAAACGGGTTGTTGAGCCTGCTTCAACATCGTCTGCAAATTCAATAGCGTCTTTTCCAAATAGGCAAACAACCGTTGAGCCTAGTTTAAAGCGGCCCATTTCTTCGCCACGCTCTAGTTTCACAGACTTTTCGCCTTCCGCTGGATAATCCCAACGGTTCACAAACTTACCGCGAGGAGGTGTGATTTCGCCAGCCCAAACAGTTTCAATACTTCTTACAATAGTGGCGCCTACTAGTACCATCGCCATTGGACCAAGTTCAGTATCAAACATTGCTACTACACGTTCGTTACGAGCAAACAAGTTAGGTACGTTTTGAGCCGTTAATGGATTAACAGAGAATGCATCGCCCGGTACATAAATCATATCAGTTAACGTGCCAGCTACAGGCATATGCAAACGGTGGTAGTCGCTAGGAGCAAGGTAGATACAGGCAAAGTCTCCGTCATCAAATTTCTCTGCTAAATCTTCATATCCACCTAGTAATTCTAATGCGGTGTAGTAGTGATTTTTGGCTTGTACTAAACGACCATCGTCAATTTTACCTAATTGACTTACTGCGCCGTCTACTGGATGTGCAATTTCGTTTTCGCCATCAACAATAGTACGCACATCTTCAGCCAACTCACGGGTGAAAAACTCGTTAAAGGTTTTGTAGTGTTTTGGATCTGGATATTTAGCTTCATCCATATTGATGTCGTAAGCTTTGATAAAACTTTTAACAAAAAACGTGGTAACAAAACCTAATTTAGCTTTTGCTAAGTAACCGACAAGCTTGGAAATACCATGTTTAGGCAAGGCATATTGAAAGGCTAATTTTAAATTGTCGTATTTCACTGTATTTTCCTACTGTTTTTTGTGAGCCGGTAATTGTAACCGACCCATCTTAAATTGAGAATTATTTTGCGTCTTTTGACTGGTGACGAAGGGTGATTTCATCAACGGTTTGTAATATTCGGATATAACTTTTATAGCGTTGTTCACTCACTTTACCGTCTTTTATCGCCTGCTTTAATGCACAACCAGGGTCATTTTTATGACTGCAGTCTCTAAACTTACATTGCGTTATAAAGTCTGAAAACTCTACAAAACCAGCCAATATTTCTTCTTGGCTTAAATGCCACATGGCAAATTCACGAATTCCTGGCGAGTCAATAACAGCACCGCCATTCTCTAAACGATAAAGCCTAGAAGCGGTTGTTGTGTGCTGACCCAAACGGCTGTTCGTTGATACAATTTTTGTTTCTATATTTACGTCAGGCAATATTGCATTAGTAAGTGATGATTTGCCCACACCAGACTGGCCAACAAACACGCTAGTGTGACCTTCAATGAGTTGTCTAACTTGGTCAATGCCTTCTTCTTCAATGGCAGACAAAGTAACCACTTCGTATCCAATAGAACGATACAAGGCAACGGTATTTTCAACTACATCGCGATTACTGTCGTCTAACAAATCCATTTTATTGATTAAAATGATTGGTGTGATGCTCAATTGCTCTACGGCCACTAAGTAACGGTCAATAATGTTAGGTGTTAAATCTGGTAGCAAGGCAGAAACAATTAATATTCTATCAATATTGGCTGCCACAGGTTTTAAACCATCATAAAAGTCCGGTCGTACAAACTCACTGGTTCGTGGTTCAACGGCTTCTATTACACCTTGGAAGTCTTCATTGTTAACTGTGTATGGTCGCCAAACAACGGAATCACCGCATACTAAAGAGGCTACGTTACGACGAATGTTGCATCGGATCATACTTTCGTCTTCTAACTCTACGTCGGCGTGTTGTCCATAACGCGTAATAATTCGGCCAAAGGTTTGAGGGCCTAATAAAGCGTCATCAACAATAACTTCTGGCTCATTGTTTTCAGCGTTCTTGGCCTTAGCCAGGCGCTTACTTTGGTTAGCCTTTATGCGACGTGTCTGTGATTTGGATAATTTCTTTTGTTTTGCCACTTTTGCTCTATGATTTAGTTATTAAAACTTGTGAAAGTCATTAAAAAGAATAACAATGCCTTTATAGTATACGTAACCGACCTTGATAAAAAGGAATCAGTAGGACCTTATATGTCTTTTAGTGAAAATAATCTAGTTTGGGTAGATTTAGAAATGACTGGACTAGAACCAAGACATTGCAAAGTTTTGGAAATAGCCACCATAGTAACCGACAGTGAATTAAATATCATTGCTGAAGGCCCAGAGCTAGCTATCCATCAGTCGGACGAAGTTTTAGATAACATGGATGAGTGGTGCATTCGCCAACACGGCAAAACTGGCCTTACTGACCGCTGTAAAAAAAGCACAGTAACAGAAGCGCAAGCCTGTGAAATGACTATCGATTTTCTAAAGGATTATGTGCCAGCTGGTGTTTCTCCAATGTGCGGGAATAGCATAGGTCAAGACCGTCGTTTTATGCACATTCACATGCTTTCTTTAGAAGAGTTTTTCCACTATAGAAATATAGATGTCAGCACAATTAAAGAATTAGGCAGAAGATGGCGCCCTGAAGTTCTAGACGGCGTTCAGAAAAAAGGTGTCCATTTAGCGTTAGACGATATTCGCGAGAGTATTGCTGAGCTTAAACATTATAAAGACACCTTCTTTAAGCTTTAATTTAAAAAGAAAAGCGAAAACCAAAAACCGCAATGTTAGATGTAAATATCATGCGGTTTTTTTGTATTAGTCTTGCATTGACTCAAGTTCAATTTCAATCGCTCTGCAACTTATCCACACTTCATATAATGACATTAATAACGACAGTACTAACGTTAACAAGCTGCCGCCAAACATTAACGACCCCATTTGAGGCTGCTCTAAAAATAACGCCAACATGGCTAATACACATAACAAAAAACTCAATACACCACAGGTCTGCATGGATCTGATTAAATGCAATCGACTCTTTAAGTTAGTGATTTGCCTTTTGACGACCACTTCTAAACCTTTGTTATTTCTTTGATTTAGCTCTCTAATTAACTGAGCAAGCACTAAAAATCGATTTGTGTAGGCTAAAAGCAATAAGGAAATGGCAGGAAATAAAAGGGCGGGGGTCGTTAGGGTCATTAGATAGATCCACAAAAAATAGGGTTTAAAAAGCATACAGATTGTATCAGCGAATTTACAATAGTTTTTGGCTCAAAAAGTAGTTATTTTTAAACACAAAAGTTGCTATTCTGTTTTGAATAGAGTCTAGCCTTTCATGGAGAGCGACCATTGGCTGTAAATAAAGTGGAAGAAAAAGAACTACTTAAGGTAAAAGACGAACTGGCAAAACTGCAAAAGTCTTTAGCTGTAGTAGAAAGTGATAAACAAGAAGCGGAGGATGCGCTTCTAGAATTATCGCAGCACCTGACTGCCCAAGAAGAATCACTGGAGTTATTACACACCAACTCAAACTCCACTATGGCAAGGTCCACGTCCTCTGATAGTGAGCTAGACAGCCTTTATGCTCGACTTAAAAAATCTGAATTGGAAGCTGAAAGTTTATCTGAACAGTTATTAGCAAAAGACTTATCCATGAGTCAGTTATTTACTGAAATCGGCGACTTAAAAGATTTACTAGAACACTATCAATCAATCGAATCTAATAAAAACCAAGAGTCATCACGCCAGTCAGAAGAGTTTCAAAGCCAACTTAGCCAACTCCAAAAACAATTATTAGCCATGGAACAACAAGGCGAAGAATATCAAAAGCTGTCTAACTCTGATAAAGCTGCGATAGCCAAACTTCTTGCTGAAAAGAGCCAAACGGATGAACTCGTTGAACAGTATAAAAATGATTTAGAAAGGGCAACGGAGTCTTTATCTAAGCAACAGAAACAATTAGATGAGCATATTGAGCTTACTAATAATCAAGTGCTCACTACGGCAGAAATCAATAAGCAACTTGCCTCGCTAAAACAAGAAAATGAACATAAAACTTTTGAGTTAGACACCTTACAGGCTGAACTTGACGGTTACAAAAGTGATATTGAAAAACAAGCGGATGTAATAACCGATGCACAAATGGTGAATGCGTCTCTGACAGAGCGGGTCGAACATTTAGAAGAGAGCCTTGAAACTGAGATTCAAGCTGCTACAGGATATAAGCTGCAGTTTCAAAATGCAGAATTATTAAATACAGATTTAACGAGCAAGCTAGAAACATTCAATACACTTCAAACTGAGTTGGAATCAGCCCAACTTAAAGTATCGCAGCTAGAAAGGCGCAATGCTGAGCTAATTCAAGCTCAAGTAAAGCAAGAACAGTCGGTAGACCAATCGGTCGTTGAACTTGAAAACAAAGTTACTGCGTTAAACGACTTACTTGACGATGAAAGTAGCAAGCATAAAAGCGAAATAGCGGTATTGCGTGAGCAGTTAGATAATGAAAGTTTGGCACTGAAAGCAACACGTGAAGAGAAAGAAAAATCAGAGGACCTGTTTACAACTAGCCAAGCCGAATTAAGGTTAAGTCAAGCGAGTGCCTCCAAGCTTGATAGTAAAGTCAGTCAGCTTGAAGATACCCATCAGACAACAATAGAAGCACTGAACAAGGCTGAATCTGAATTAACACAGGTAAAAGCTGAGTCAGCAAAAGTTGAATCTGAATTAGCACAGGTAAAAGCTGAGTCAGCAAAAACTGAATCTGAATTAACACAGACAAAAGCTGAGTTAGTCACAACGTTGGAGCAATTGCACCAGGCAACATCCGGTTTGGATGTTAGCCAGTCAGAAATGGCGTCGCTAAGACACTCACACGCTGAGAATGAAAAGGTCATTGCAGATCTAAAATCTAGCATAGCTAACTCAGAAGAGAGAGCCGCAAAAGCAGAAGAAAGCGCCGAACGAAAACGAACAGAACTTGAAGCTAAGGTTACCGCTTCGGAGGGCAAGTTAAGTGAAACTGAGTCTGAACTAAGTAAGGTGGAGCGTGCACTTAATGAGCTCGAACGTGAGCTTGGTAAAGCAAAAGATAATGCCGCTGAATTAGCCGTTAAGCTTGAAGAAACTGAGAAAAAATCACTAGAATTTGACGCTAAGGTTACCGCATCGGAGGCTAAGTTAAGTGAAACTGAGTCTGAACTAAGCAAGGTGGAGCGTGCACTTAATGAGCTCGAACGTGAACTTGGTAAAGCAAAAGATAATGCCGCTGAATTAGCCCTTAAGCTTGAAGAGACTGAGAAAAAATCAGTAGAGCTGAGTAGCAAAGAAACGACGCTGAAAGAACAACTTAAGTTGGCAAGTGAGTCGGAATCAGAACAAATTTCTATGCTCAAAGGTGAAGTGGCCGAACAGCAACAAAAAGTGGATGCTGCGGAATTACGAATTAGTGAGCTAACGGCCAAGCTAGAGCAGGTAGAAAGTCACCAACAAACACATACTAGCCAACTACAGAGTGATATTGAATCCACTCGAGCGCAACTAGCTTTGGCTAATGATCTTGTGGTACAGGGACAGCAAAAAGTAAGTGGCTTAGAGTCTGAACTACATCATTATAAAAATTCAGTAGATGAAAAAGAGCAGATAATATCAACGTTGTCGCGAACTGATGAAGCAATGTTGTTATTGGAAAAAAATAACCTAACGCTAACAAATGAACTGCAAAACATTGGTGAAGCGAAGCAAGAGCTTCAACGCCAATTAGATTATGCGGAACAAAAAGCAGCATCGTTGCAAGCCCAATTGTCGACATCTCAAAGTGTTAGCACAGAGCAAAGTGACCAATTACTAGAAACGAATATTGAGTTTAATGACTTAATTGAGCGGCTAAAAGTAGAGAATGCGCAATACAGAAATGACTATGAAAAACTTAAAGTAAGGTTAGATGACTCGCTTGAACAATTAGCGCAAGTTGATGATGACTTAATTAAAGATCAGCATAGGATGTTAGAACTTGCTGACGAGTTAAGAAAAGAGAAAGAGCAACGTCATCAATTTGAACATGAGCTAAACTTAGTTAATGAGCTTGAGCAACAGCATAGAGAAGAGCTTGAGTCTTATAAGCAAGGTCATATTGAAGAAAGTGAATTAGTGGCAGAAGCTGAAGTGAACCATGCAAGAACGGTTATTCAGCAGTTGCGAGCTGAAAACAATCGTTTAAAATTAGACTTAGATGAAAAAATTTCAGATTTAGAAAGCCAGGTTACCGAGTATCGGTTAAAATTCAATTTTGCTCAGCAACAATTAGTTGAGCAACAACAGTTATCAGACTAGCATACGTAAAGTAATTGCTTATGATTTAACAAATTGAGACATTATTTATGAGCCAAAACAAGGCGAACAACTTTGCACAAATCCGTGCACTTCCGCGTAAGCAGCAAGGTATTCTTTCTCTTATATTGCTACAACGCATGTTACCAAATTATCAGTTATTTACGGCCGTTACCGAATTCCCTCAGCCTCATCAAATAGAAAATGTAATGAACAGCTTATGGGAGCGTTTGTTAGTTCATGGCAGTAAGCTTAACTTCGTTGCCCTAGAAGAAAAAGTAGAGATACTGACACCAGACGAAGCTGACTTCGAAATGTATGGCGTTTACCCAGCTATTTATTTTTGCACAGGGCTATTAAATTATATAGCCGGTCAGCAAACAGAAGACGATTATGACGCAGTAGCCATTGCGAAGATATCGCAAGGTTGTATTGTCCACCTAATTGAATACCAATCTGGTGATGTAGAGTTAGATAATAGTGCTATCAGAGAGCACGAGTTAATGGTTAATGAAGTTGAGTTATTAACTGAGTTAATTAGTTGGCTAGAAAGCTTTGACATGAAAAAGCTGTCAGCAAACGACATTAAAAAGCAGTGTATTGCTAAGGCTTATGCAGACGGCGTGACGAACATTGGCATCGCGGTTGAAGAGTAGGTTTTAGATTTAGAAGCAGTGTCACTACGGCACTGCTTTTTTCGTTTTGGTTGTCTGTTAATTTTCCTTGACCAAGACCAAATTCACTAGTTTATGCACTAACGGCGAAACAATAAAAATAGTGGGAAAGGCCACTGAGAATGCAAACCCCCAGGCTTTTAGCCACATCAAAACAATCCCCGGAATTAATCCAACATTAAAAATACTGATCACCAAAGACATAATGCAAGACATAATCAGTGCCATAAAAAACGAAAATACAAAACGATGATACTTTTGACTAATCACAGGAGCCCCAAATAGGATAATTTGTTAGATTACAGATTACAGATTACAGATTACAGATTACAGATTACAGATTACAGATTACAGATTACAGATTACAGATTACAGATTACTTGTGCTTTCGCCAGCGATTGTATTTTGCGTGCACGCCCTTTGTTAGGCTGGTGGAATAACCTTCCACAGCATCTATACCAGACAATATACCAACAACCAGTATTGATAGTTTTACAGCAACAAGAGAGTCAACAACGGCAACACAGACACCTAACGCGGCTAATGCCCAAATAGTGGCGGCGGACGTTACACCCGTTACAACACCTTCACGTGTCATCATGACCCCAGCACCCAAAAAGCCAACACCGGTGACCACTTGACCAATAATACGAGATGGGTCGGAAGCGTCATTGATAACAAAAGTAGCAATAGCCACAAACATATAAGTGCCTAGCACTACTAATGATGACGTTCTAATGCCAACGGGTTTTCCGCGGAGTTGCCTTTCAAGTCCAATAATTGTGCCGCAAAGCAAAGCCGCGCCAATTGATTTCCAGCTAAAAGGGTGAATGGATAGTATTTCTGTTAATGTCATAATAGTGCTCTGAAAAAAGGCGTTATACACGTTAAACTAATTTTAGCCCAATACTTTCTAGTAAGTTTACAGCTTCAAATCTTGAGAAGGTTGCGCCTTCAATGTCATTTTCAAATAAGTTAATTGAATAATCTACGGCTTCGGTAAAGTTAGCGTTGGTTAAAATGGTTTTATTAAATTGGCTATTGGTAAAGTCAGTAAAACTAAAGTCTGCGTTTTTAAAAACACCTTCACGAAAGTCAACATCGTAGGCTTTGCATTCTTCTAATACCAAACTAGGTAACTCTAAGCCAAAAAATGAACTGTCATTGAGCACGCACTTTTCAAATTTTATTTGTGCTGACAAGGTAATATTTGGCCAATAAGCTCGCGTCCAATCTATACCTAGCATTTTACAATCGGCAAATAAAACATCTGAAAACTGGCAACCACCTACTTTTGATAAGCTTAGGTTGCATCGGACAAAATGACACTCAATAAATTTACAGTCTTCTAAGTTTACGTCACTAAAATTACAGTCGGTGAATGTACAACCTTCAAATTCACCTTCCACTATAGGGCTGTCAGACATGTCTAAGTGGGTAAAATACTCATCTAAATAATGGGCGTTGCTGTCTATGTATTTGGTCAAAATATACCTTTGTAATTAAAGCGGTTTATTTAATAAATATTGAATTAAGGCAAAGTACTCTTTTTTTGATTTGAAACCAGTACTCAGTGTTTGGTAACGGCCGTTAATTATTAACGTAGGCACACTATTGATACCCTGTTGACGAATGAATTGAGTTTTTTTACTACGGCTCGCATATTCACCTTTAATAACAAAACTATTGATGAGCTTTGATACTTTTTTTGTTTCAACACCTAAACGATTAAAAATGGAGTTTACTTGGCGAATAGAGCTGAGCTTTTGCTTTTTTACGTGAATAAGGTTAAAGACTGAATCAGTAAAGCGAGCTTTTAATTTTAAACGTTCAGCCACAATTAGCGCTTTGCTTAGGTATTTTTCTACTTCAACATTCTGGCCAGGCATATTCTCGACATGGTTATTTATAAACGCAGTACCTGGCGGCAATGTAGATTTAATTTCTCTCATGAAGCTCTCTTGCTTAAAACAGTGAGGGCAGTAAAATGAAAAGAACTCACGAACTTCAGGTTTTTTAACGTCATAAGGTTTTAACTCTTGATAATGCACGCCTTCTTCAAATTCTGCTGCGTTTGATTGGAATGCAAAAATCGTAATTAAAAGTACAAATAAACTTGTGAGTAGTTGAATGTTTTTTGACATGTATTTGACTTTATAACGGTCCATGTAGATTCCTTTGTATCGAGTTATCAATAATATAAAATGATTGTTGCAGTAACGCGATGATTATTCAATCAGTAGCTTTCATAATATTAAAATAGGACGCCGCAGGTGAGACTTAGCAATCGTTTAAGCACAATTCAATCAATTGCAGAGCATGCCCATAAACAATATAACTACGACTATATTTGGGATACCTGTTGTGACCATGGGCAGCTAGGGGCAGGTCTGTTAAAAAACGGCATAAGCAGCAAACTCTTTTTTGTTGATATTGTTCCTGAGTTAATGGCTAGTTTAGAGCAAAATCTTAATCAGTTTTTCCCCAATCAGAAGCATCAATGGCGAGTATTGTGTGAAGACGTTTCCTGCTTGCCCTTAAACGGCGTAGAAAACCCAAGTGGCAAACATTTAATCATTATAGCGGGCGTTGGTGGTGACTTAATGCTTGAGTTTATTACCCAACTAAACCAACAATTTCCAGACTTGTCGTTAGACTTCCTATTGTGCCCTGTGCACCACCAATTTTCATTACGCAGTCAACTAAGGAAAATGGAATTTAGCTTGCGCCATGAAGAGGTGCTGGAAGATAACCAGCGTTTTTATGAAGTACTTTTAGTGACATCAGATAGTACAAATCAGTTACCGCTGATTAGCGTTGCAGGTGAGACTTTTTGGCAATATAAAACGGTGAGTGAGCAAAAGGTGCTTGAACGCTATTTATCAAAAACAATAGAGCATTATAAACGAATGCAAAAGGGAAACAGTAAGCTTGCCGACAGCGCGCTTGTTGCTTATGAAAGTGTAAAAATAGAAAAGGCGTCACTTCAATTTACTTCAAAATAGACGCCTTTGTTTAGGACTAATGTTTAGGGCTAAGGTTAGAAACGGTAGCTGACGTTACCGTAAACAAAACGGCCATCTAAGCTGTAAGGTGTAAATGGACTGTAGGTAAATATCTGATTAAAGTTACTAAAACCGATGTTGTTTACCGTGTCTTGAGGGTATTGATCAAATAGGTTATTTGCACCTACAGATACCGTCCAGTTCTCATTAGCTTGATACGAAACTTCAACGTCAGTAATCCACTTCGCCGCTAACACTTCATCATTCTCTGGGTTACTTGAAACATCAACTACTTCGCCATATCGCGTTGCTCTAAGCGTGGTTGACCAATCGTTATAATCCCAAGTTGCCGATAAATTAACTTTGTTTTTTGGTGTGCCTTGTTCAAATCGAGCCACTTCTCTGCGCGCAAAGTATTGGTAACTATCACCAAGTGCCGCTAATTCAGCTGGATTGTCCTTAATGTGTGTTACTTCTGTATCGTTTATATTTGCTGCCGCATTTAACGTTAAAGAACCAAAGCCTGCTTCACCCAAACCGTTTAAATCAAAGCGGTAAGTAGCAACAATATCAACACCTTTAGTTGTAGAGTCGATTGCATTGGTAAAATAGCGAACGCTTTGTGCGTTGGTTTCACCTGCTTGTTGCAGAATATCCACAACTGCAGCACCGCTTAAGTTTTCAGATAGCACTATGCGGTCATCAATTTTTATCTGATACGCATCAACGGTGAAGGTAAAATCGTCATAAGTATAAATAAAGCCTGCCGTTGCGTTTACTGACTCTTCAGCTTCTAACTCTTGTGCTCCTAGCGCTACTGCTGCGTCGTCAGTCACTGGGAACAAACCCACCTCTTTAGGAATACCGTCTTCAAAAACAGTACTAATAGACTTGTATGAGGTTTGCGCTAGTGACGGCGCTCTAAATCCAGTGCTAATTGCACCACGAATCGAAAAGTCATCGGTTACGCTATAACGTGTGGCTAATTTAGACGTGAAGGTGCTACCAAAATCGCTGTAGTTTTCAAAACGGCCCGCTAGGACCACATTTAAACTGTCTGTTAAATACGTATCTAGCTCTGCAAAAACAGCAACATTGTGACGGCTTTCGTCGGTTGCGCTATCAGGAGAAAAACCCGATAGAACTTGCGCGCCACCAGAGGCAATTGGATCTCCGTTTGCGTCAGTAGCTGTAATGTAAGATGCTTCTTCGCCCACTTCAATTTGGTAATTTTCGTGTCGGTACTCTGCGCCAACCGTTAAATACACAACGTCAGGCAAACCTAAATCTACCGAGGTATTAGCATCGGCATTTAATACAATCTGTTGATATTTTAGAGCGCCATTGTCAAATGATGTTGGGCTATTTTCACCAAGGGATGTATTTAAACTATTTGTGACACCTAACCCAAAGTCATTAAGTCCGTAATTCGCACTTACGTCCCAAGTCCAATCGTTTGTATCGCCATTTACCCCAATGGCAAATGCGTAATCTTTAACATCAGAGACTATCTGTGGCAAAAAACCATCGGCATAGATTGACTCAACATTTCTAGAGTCTTTAGCACGGCGATAGAAACCGCCTGAGTTGCCTTCACGATCTGAATAGCTACCAAATGAATATAAATCAACAGAGTCAGATAAGGCGTAACCTAAGTTGTAAAATAAAGCCATATCTTCAATGTCGGCTTTACCAAAGCGATGGTTATAACGATCAATTGTTAATTCACGAGGGTCTAAACTACCATCCGCTAAACGATCGTATTGCTCTCTTTCGTCTATGCCAGAGCGATTAGTCGGTTCGTTGTTACGTAGCTCTAAAGACACATTCACAAAACCTTTTTCGCCTAGTGCAAAGCCACTATTTGCGCTAAAGGTGCGAGTTGCACCGTCATTGATTTTTTTGTCAGAGCCTTTAGTAAAATCAAGGTTACCATTTGCATCAATACCCGTTTCAAGTAACTGAGGAGAACCAGCCATTTGTGAGTCGTATTCACCATAGGTTAAGCTTACGCTGCCACCCTCTGAAGCATCTTTCAAAACAATATTGATAACGCCGGCAATGGCATCAGAACCATATTGTGCAGCCGCGCCGTCGCGTAAAACTTCTACACGTTTAATTGCTGAGGTTGGGATCATGTTTAAGTCAACCGCTGAACTACCACGACCAACCGTGCCACCTAAGTTAAGTAACGCACCTGAATGACGGCGCTTACCATTAATAAGAACTAGAGTATGATCGGGAGCTAGGCCACGAAGGACAGCTGGTCGAGCGTGATCTGTGCCATCAGCAAGAGTTGCACTAGGATAGTTAAAGCTTGGGATTTGACCGCTTAAAACTTGGCTCATCTCTAACAAGCCTGAACGCTGTAAGTCTTCACCAGTAATAATGTCTACCGGTACCGTGCTTTCGGCTACGCTGCGAAGACTGCGACGAGTACCTGTTACCGAGATAACTTCAACATTTTCTAACAGCGCGTCTTGCGTTTCATTTTCGTTAGCTAAAGCAAATGGTGATGTTCCTAAAGCGCTTGCAACAGCAAGACTCAGAGCCATCATTTTAGTGGAGGAATTCGTCGAGCTCATATTTTGGTCCTTGGATATTCTGCGTATTCAAAAATAAGGACGGCATAATATCCAAGGCGATAATCGCTGACAAAGACCATTCAGCGATAACATATTACTAACTGGTTTTAAGCTAAAACCTTGATTTTCGAGTAACAGGCACTAATCGGCATAACCGCTACCAATAGCTCGAAAGGGCATGTCTAGCTCCAGTTCAGGCACTTGTATGCCTATCCACGCTGGAAATGTATTGCTATTTGGACCTGGAAATAAAGTGTATTCATTTTTCCAAGGATATTGCATTACCGCTGCTTCTATTTCTGGAATCAGCTTTGATGCTTTAGCACCGCTAATGGTTAAAAATGCCTCTGGTTTGGCGCCATACCAGTAACGATCTGGCGTTTTAGTAGTATAGGTTCTAATAGCTGGGCGGCCTTCTTTTACGCCCCAACCAACCACTTCGTATACAGTATATTCATCAGCGCCTTGTTTTTTTAACGCAAACCAAGAGTGAACCGCAAACCAGCCACGCCAGCTAAAAGCGTCAGCTGCATAAAATTGAATAACTGCATCTTGAGTCAGTTCCGGGTTTGGCGCTAAACCTGCTGGCTCACGACTTGTTTCTCGCCAGTTTTTAGAACTACAGGCGCTTAAAAGCACCACAGTAAGAATAAAAACAATGAGCTTTACGTTCATTTTTATAACCTTTATTTATTAAATATCTAATTGGTTTACGGCAATATCAGACTTTCGATCGCTAGGACTCCACAAGTCCTTTATTAATAACTTATTCTGCTTAGAGGCTAAGGTAGTGAACAGTGTAACCGACGCTTTTTCATCATTGGTGCTCAACAGTTCTTTTTCTAGCAACCGACGTTGTAATTGAGCTGCAACAGGGGCTGCGGTATTTATTATACTTGCCTTGCCCGCGACGGCTTTTTTTATAAGCGGAGCTAAAAAAACATAATGAGTGCAGCCTAAAGCTATTTGATCAACGCCTTGGTTAATTAATGGTGTTACATATTCATTAACTATTTGCTGAGCATATTCGCTAGTAAGATCATTATTTTCAACTAAATCTACAAGCTTAGGGCTGGCTTGAACTCGCACATCTACATGGTCGACAAAGCGGTTTACAAGAGCTTTAAATGTGTCGCTATTAATGGTTTGTTCTGTTGCTAGTACACCAACAATGCCCGATTTACTGTTTAATGCAGCGGGCTTAATGCCAGGCTCAACACCTACAATTGGAATATCGAAGTTGGCCCTTAATAACTCAATGGCGTTAACCGTCGCTGTATTGCATGCAACAACAATCGCCTTACACTGTTGTGCAAGAAAAAACTGAGCTATAGCTAAACAACGTTCTTCAATGTTTTCTTTACTCTTATTACCGTAAGGTGAATAGGCTTGATCGGCCACATAAATCAAATGTTCATGTGGCAAAAGCTCGCTAATGTCTTTGGCAATGGAGAGGCCCCCAACGCCAGAGTCAAATATGCCAATGGGAGCGGCTTTTTTTTTAGACATAAAACGTGATTAATCCACCAAAATAGAGTTGATTTTGCTTTGATCAGTGAAATGGCTATAACTTGTAATGGCCGTCATCACTTTGTCGTTGCTCATTAATTCTTGCATTGCCACTTGACCTACAAGTTCAAAACCCTGCTCAATAGCTTGTGGATTAGTTTTATATGCGGCCTTCATTTCTGCAGAGCAGTTTTCTGTAAGCAAGCGTGTTATTAATGAGCCAATTGCTTTGTCGCTATTGGTATAGTTGTTTGCCGTAATATTTGAAAAAGACTCAATTTCAGGGTGCGCAGCCATGGCAAAGAAAACCCATTTTGCTAACTTCTTTCGCTCTTTGCCATTTAAGTTGTCTACTAAACAAGAGGCAAATTGTTGTGTGGAATTATCGGCTAGGGATGCAGGAGCAACGCTTAAAAGGCCAACAAAGAGTAGTGATTTTAAAATTGTATTCATTATTTTCTCGTTATTATTTTTTTAGTGAACAAACAACCGCTTTTGTTATAGAGATTAAGTCTAAAGCAGATAGCTCAATTTCTAAACCTCGTTTTCCACCACTGACGTATATTTTTTCAAACTCGAGCGTGTAAGCTAAAACTGAATGTTTAACTTTTGTTGTAATAAGCTGTTTAATAGCCGGTGTCATTTTAACGATTAATTAGGATTCATTGACTAGCTTTATAATGCGTTTGTTTCTTTCCGACAGAGGCATTGCCTTAAAAGGGCTCACATTTGCACCACCTGTATTACCAGATGGAACAAGACCCACAAAGGTTTTGGTTGCTGCGCCAACAATTCTGAAAATTTGCCCTAGCGCTTCTTTCAGGTCATTTTGAGATATGGCCCACTGAAGCATTTTTAGATGGGACTTAACATGCAATACTGTTGAGTGTTGACCCAATACGTGAGCATTCTCAAGTGCATTAAATGCCTGGCGGCTATCACCTTCAGCGGCAAATTTTTTTGCCGAGATAAACTCTTGCTGTACAAAAGGCTTCATTTTTTGGTACATGTTATTTCTCACAATTAATACCGCATTTATTCAACTTATTAGATTATGGCGAGGGTGGATTTCTGTCAATGTTCTATTTATTTCTAATTTGACCATTTGAAAAGTAAGGTTTTTAAGTCCGTCGAATAAACATTAATATACGCTGAACACCTTTAATTTAGCTATCATCTGATCTAAAAGTTAAGTAACATCATTAGTCATGAAATATTTCCTTACAAAATTTGTAACGTATTAAAAGTAATAGCAATTTACCAACCGGTTGCGCTATCCCAATGGAATTTCAAAAATATTATGCTCAATTGGCTAACAACGCTTTTCTCAATTCCCCCAGATAACATGTTGATGTTTGGTACCTACAGCAATTGGATGGTAGTGCTGTCGATCTTTATCGCGATTTTTGCTTCATTTATGGGCTTACAAGTATCAGCTGAAGCGGCTAGAGCTGTTTCTTTTAAACGCAAACAAATAATGTTGTTGATAGGAAGTATTGCCTTAGGTGGTGGTATTTGGAGCATGCACTTTATTGGCATGTTAGCGTTTAACCTTTGCACAGACGTAGAGTATGGCTGGCAACTAACCTTGTTGTCTTTACTGCCGGGAATAGGTGCTTCTTGGGTGGCCTTAAATCATATTTATAGTAATAAAAATGGGCCTGTATCTTTACTTATTGGTGGCGTGCTTGTTGGTGCCGGTATTGGCACAATGCACTATACCGGTATGGCCGCTATGGAAATGGCTTCGCAACTTAGGTACGACCTATCTACATTCGCGTTGTCTATTGTTGTTGCAGTTTCGTTAGCCGTTTTATCACTTTGGATTCGTTTCGGCTTAAGTAAAATTTGGCATAAAAAAGGCGGCGAATGGCAGGCTAATTTAGCGGCGAGTGCTGTAATGGGGCTGGCGATATCTGGCATGCATTATACCGGAATGGCAGCCGCGCGTTTTGTGAAGCCCCCAGGTTTTGAAGAAAGCTCTCAGCCCCCTGAAACGTCAATTTACTTAGCGCTTGCGGTATCAGGTATCACTATTCTAATTATCTGTTTAGTTATGGGTATTAACATCGTTTACAAGTATCGCGATATTTCACAGCGTGCGCTAGAAAATGAGCGACGTTTAAAAGCCACTATGGATACTGCCGTTGACGGTATTATTACAATAGATAAGCGCGGTACGGTTACTAGTATTAATAAGGCCACTGAACATTTGCTAGGGTGGTCTGAAGCTGAGCTTGTTGGTAATAACGTCAAAATGTTAGTACCGGAGCCTTTCAGAAGCGGTCATGATGGCTACATACAGCGTTATTTAGAAACCGGTGAGGCTCGAATTATTGGCCAGGGACGAGAAGTTCAAGCCCGCCACAAAGATGGCGAAACGGTTGATATCCGATTAGGTATAGGCCATGTGAAACTAGCAAATAATGATTTTTTTGTTGCGTTTATATCTGACATACGTCAACGCTTAAAAATGGAGAATGCACTTCGTGAAAATGAAGAAAAGTTTCGCTCTCTTATTTCTAATATTCCAGGTATTGCTTATCGATGCTTAGATGACGAAAACTGGAGTATGGTATTCATTAGTGATGCCGTACAAGCAATTACTGGTTATGCTGCCAACGACTTTACCTTGCCAAATCCAACCGTTAACTACTCAGACCTAATTCATCCAGACGATTTAGCAGGTGTTAATGAAATTGGTATTAATAAAGGCTCTTTTAGCATTGAATACCGAATCATCCGAAAGGATGGCACCGTTAGGTGGGTAATGGAGCACGGCGCTTATATAACTGAAAAGCAAACAGGCGAAGTGTGGCTGGACGGCTTTATAATGGATATTACTGAACGTTATCAAATGGTTCAGGAATTACGTCAGGCGAAAGATAAAGCAGAACAAGCTGCTTCAGCCAGGGCAACCTTCTTAGCCAATATGAGCCATGAAATTAGAACTCCAATGAACGCGATTATAGGTTTTAGCGACATTCTCCTTGATAGCGAAATGGAGAATGAGCAACAGCGCCACTTAAAAACCATTAACAACTCTGCTAAGTCATTATTATTCTTACTGAATGAGGTTTTAGATAGCGCCAAGCTTGATAAAGGAAAACTAGATTTAGAGATCAGAACGTTTTCACTGGTTGAAGAAGTTGACGCTGTAATTTCAACTCTCTGGCTACAAGCTCGTAACAAAGAATTATCTTTAATTACCGAAGTGTCGCCCGAGCTGGAAAGCTTATACTCAGGATCTCCTGAGCGTATTAGGCAAGTCCTTACCAATATTGTTAATAACGCGATTAAATTTACACAGGCGGGTGAAGTTAAGCTAACCGTTGCGCCAATTAACGGCAATCACATCGAGTTTGTTGTAAAAGATACAGGTATTGGCATGAGTCCAGAGCAACTTAGCACTGTGTTTGAACCATTTACTCAAGCAGATGCTTCTATGAGTCGTCGTTTTGGTGGCACAGGCTTAGGCACCACTATTAGTAAACAGCTAGTGGAATTGATGGGCGGAAAAATTTCAGCAAATAGTGAGCTGAATAAAGGAAGTGAGTTCCGATTTGTTATTCCGCTGTCGGCTTCACAGGAAGTAAAAGAAGAAGAGAAACAGCATATTACACTGCCACCTCAAACCATTTTGGTGGTTGATGATATACAGCAAAATATAGATTTATTGTCGGTTCTGCTTACTCGAAATGGTCACAAGGTGCTTACCGCACGTGATGGTCAACAGGCATTAATAAGAATGGAATCAGAAGCTAATATTGACTTGGTATTAATGGATGTTCAAATGCCGGTAATGGATGGTTTAACCGCTTCTATTGAGCGTCGTAAAATAGAACAACAACACAATATTAAACCTATTCCAATTGTTGCGCTTACTGCGAGCGTTTTAGAAGATGATAGGTTAGCTGCAGAAGCGGCTGGCATGGAAGGTTTCGCAAATAAACCTATTGACTTCTTATTGCTAAATCAAGAAATGGCAAGAGTCTTAAAAATTGATGTTTCTAACACTCAAACTAAAAGCTCAAGTACTCAAAGTTGTGCACTTATTGATGAGAAAAAAGGGTTTTCGTTGTGGGGAAGCAAAACTGAGTATTACCAACAGCTCATGTATTTTGTTAAAGAGCAACGTGTTGAGTTTAATGAACTACAAAAAAGCGTTGATTCCAGCGACTGGGCTACTTTGAGTGCGTCGGCACATAAACTAAAAGGTATTTGCGGTAATTTGTCTTTGATTAGTTTAATGCGGAACTTTGAAAAACTAGAAGTCGTTTTAACAAAAACTCCAGAAGAGTGTCGAAGTACAGTAGATTCGATAATTAGCCTATTTCATCAAGTAGAAATTAAAGTGGCAGAGACGATAGAAGAAAAAAAGGCTGAGGCAACCAAAGATATTGATGTCCTTTCTTTAACTAAGCTGCTTGATCAAATAGAGGCCTCCGTGGCTGAAAATGAAATAGATGAAAGCCTTTTGGAGACACTATCTGAATTTAAGAGCAGCCAGTACCGTGAAAATGTAAGTGCAATTACTGATGCCATTAATGACTTTGAATTTGAGCAAGCTCAGCTGCATATTCAAACACTCTTAAGCAAACTACACAGTCAACAAAAGGAATTGTAAATGTCTAAAAATGAACAGCCTAGTTTGCTTGTCGTTGACGATGAGCCTGCAAACCTCAGAGTTATGAAACAAATTCTACAAGAGGACTACCGTTTAGTTTTCGCTAAAAATGGTGCTGAGGCATTGCGTTTGGCCGAGCAAAAAAAGCCAGACTTAATTTTGCTCGATATTATGATGCCAGACATGACTGGATTTGAGGTTTGCGAAACCTTAAAGAAAAACTCTAGTACTAAACAGATCCCTATAATTTTTGTTACTGCGCTCGATGACGAAACTGATGAAACGCTTGGGTTTGAGTTGGGAGCAGTTGACTACATTAGTAAACCAGTTTCACCACCAAGAGTTAAAGCAAGAGTAAAAAATCACTTGTCACTTGTTCAAGCGGATGTGCTGCGCGAAACAAGGTTACAGGTTATTCAACGCCTAGGTCGTGCTTCCGAGTATAAAGACAACGAAACTGGCATGCATGTAATGCGTATGAGTCATTATACACAGGTGTTAGCGCTTGCTTATGGTTTGGGCGAGTCTATGGCAGAAAACTTGTTGAATGCGGCACCTATGCACGACATTGGCAAGATAGGTATCCCAGACAGTATTATGCTCAAGCCTGGGAAGTTAACTGATGAAGAGTTTGCCATCATGAAAACTCACCCTCAAATTGGAGCGGAAATTTTAGGTGGTGATGACTCAGAGTTAATCATGTTAGCTAAATCGGTTGCGTTAACTCACCATGAAAAATGGGATGGCACTGGGTATCCTAATGGCTTAAAAGGTGAGGAGATACCAATTGAAGGGCGCATTACCGCGTTAGCAGACGTATTTGATGCGTTAACTAGCAAACGCCCCTACAAAGATGCGTGGAGCGTTGAAAAAACCATGGACTATATGCGCGAACAAAGTGGACGCCAATTTGAGCCAAAGCTCATAGAGCTTCTAGAACAATCACTAGGTGACATTCTAGAAATAAAAGCACAATTTTTAGATTAATTGAGTTCGCTTATGGCTTTGATAATGACCGCTGGATTTTGAAAGATCACCATGTGATCGCTATTTTCCAGTGGAATATACTGTCCGCCAGTTTTCTCACTTATAGCTTTGCTCCAATTTATACCTTCTTGTTGCCATAAGGTTAAACGGTCTACATATTCCTCTTCAGCTTCCGCAATATCAATGGACTCAAAATCGCTATCTATAACGGTGATTGGCACGGTTAAGTTGATATCATAAGAGTAAGCGATGGCTAAATCATCGTGATAGTTAATCACTTCAATAGCCCTACTCAGCTGATTCGGAATGTTGGCTCGGCGCTGACTTATTAAATTAAAGTAAGGCCAGTCCATATCTTCTGAATATTCAGGAGCAATTAATGCTTCCATTTCTATTTTTTCATTTTCTAATTTAACGAGTGTTCTTTCAGTCCAATTACCTTGTTCAATGTGAGGCATTAAACTTTCTTGAACGTCTCGATACCAGGAAACAGGGTAGTCTTGATATAAGCTAATGGAATGCGGCTGCAATACATCGGGATCAATCCATACTAAGCCAGTTAACTTATCTACCATGGTTGAGTCTGAACTGTTTTGCCAGGTGTGAGCAAGCAAGTTACCACTAGCAAAACTGACCATTATAAAAGCCTCTTCGTTCAATGCGGCTAAAGTTTGGTCGAGTGCAGGAGCAAAAGAAGCATAAGCCGGTTCAGCCACCATACTGCTAAATCCATTGCCAAATCGTTCAATAGCATGAACTCGATGAGTTTTAGCAATAAGAGGTTGTAACAGCGAAAACCAAGCGCTATCGCTGTGATAATTTTTATTGAAACCTGACAACAGAATTACTGCTGGTCCGTCGTGTTCCAGGCCCATACTGCGCACGTGAACGTCTAATGGGGTGGTTTTGTTTATTCTGTATAGGCTAGAAAATTGGTCCAAAGGGAGCGCACTAACGGAATTAAAAAAGTGCAGAATTTCGTTGGTAGAATTAAAGTTAGTAAAGTGCCAAGAGTGTTGTCCTCGCTCCAAAGCAACAAGCTTATTAATATTTGAGTCGTTCTCAAATATAAGCGTCGACATATCTTCACCAATATCTACTTTTACTTCTGTCTCAATGTCGTTTTCTTTGGCAATAATGTTAATGGCCTGTTCACTGGAAATTAAGCCAAAGTTGGAGTGTTCTAAACCCATAAACGGTAAAACGGAGTCATTTTTGCCATGCACCATCAGATAGTTTGTATTGTTTTCAATTCGACATTGCTGTGATAGCTGTTTTGACATTGGTGAAGCAACTGACGCGAGTGCAGTAAACTTGAGTTTGCTATTACACATTAAGTTTTGAACAAACAATCCACCTTGAGAGAATCCAGCCCCATAAAGTTCGTTTTCGATGATGTTATATTTGCTTTTAACATCAGCAACTAACGCTTCAACAAATCCTAAATCATCAATACCTAAGCGGTGGGGTTTATTGCAATCACAGCCTTCATTCCACTCTTCTACTTGTGATTGTGGGTAGACAACGATGTAATCTTTTGAAGTGTTCTCAAAGTTAGATATATCTCGCATATATGTTGCGTCTTGCCTAGAGCCGTGGAATACCAACAGCAACTTATAGGCTTTATTTGCATCAAAACCAGTTGAAGGCTTTGCTAAATAATAGATGCGATCATTAAGCTCAACCTTAGAAAGCGAATTGGAAGTTTTGTTTGAGTTCTCTATATTGAGACTCTTTTTCGGCGAATTGCCTGTGCCATTGCAACCCACTAAAAATAATGTGATGGCGAATAGTTTTAAAAATAAGTATATATATTTACGCATATTGTTTTACTCTTTATCCAAACGGATGCTTACCAAAACATAGGAAGGTAAATCGGCACATATTTTCAGCTTATGTTTATGTTATGTTAATGTTATGTTTTTATTTTCTATATATTTCAATTGGATGGAATCGTTTAAGTGCTATTGATTGCTGATGTTACTTTTGACCAAGGTCAACGAAAGTTAATAAAAGGTGAGCTGTCTCGTTCGCTTGAACCTAAAGTTTTTAGTCTTTTGGTTTTGTTGATTTCAAAAAAGGGTCAAATTGTAACTCGAGATGAACTCATAGCTGAGGTCTGGAAAAATCGCATTGTAGGTGAGGGGGCAATTAATCGTACTGTATCTTTGTTGCGAGCTCACTTTTTAGCGTTGACCAAAATTGATATTATCGAAACAGTTCCTACTCAAGGTTATCGCCTTGTTGCCAATCTAGATGAGTACACAGTAAGCCAATCATCTGACGTTAATAAAACAGCACAATCAAAAAAACGTTTTAGATATTCGTTCCCATTTGTTTTTTTAACTTTGCTGGTTGTTGCATTTTTAACAACCGTTATCTTTCTACAAAAAAGCGAATCTGTCGATAAAGCGCCCACGGCTAGTTTAGAATTATTGGATGGACCGCTCGTTGGTTTGTCAGGTTGGGAGTATGGCTTATCAAGTACAATTGATGGCAGTACATTACTCTTCCATCACGTTGGCAGTGAGTCTATGGACGGCACTGACAGTGTTCAGCGAGTGTATTTGTATAGCACTGAACATCATACAAAAAAGTCTATTTTAGAAAACTCAATTTCCGCTATTAGCCCGTCAGGGGAGCATGTAATTTACGTTAATTATGAAGCGCAACAATGTACCTTTTCTTTATATACCGTTGCGAGCAAACGTAGCGAGTCGTTGATACCTTGTGACGAACCTCCATCTCACCTTATTTGGGGCAGCAACAATACCTTCTATTTTAATAAACGACTCAGTAAGTCACACCCGTATCAGGTATTTAGTTTTAACTTAGATACGTCTCAGATAACCCAAATAACAAATCCCAACAGCGCTAATAATACCCGAGGCGATTTTAACTTTTCGTTTAGTAATGTAAGCAAGATGTTATCAGTGGTTCGTTATCTTGATGAGCAGGCTTCTCAAATTATTCTGTTTAAAGACAATAGCCAAGTCGCTGAATTTGACGTCAGTTTAGGCATAAAGAGTTCAGCCTGGCACCCAACAAAAAAACAGTTACTTATGGCAGACACATCCAATATATATTTGTTGGATTCTAATACTGGGATTTATACAAAGGTAAAGCAACTCAATATGGATGTGAAGTCACTGGCAACGGCCTACAGTAATGGAAAACCTTTGTTATTAGTTGGAAATGCGCATGTAAAGAGTAGCGTCATAAAACAACATTTGGCCGATGGTTATCGCGAGGTTTGGCAAAAAAGTGGTCAGACGGAAATGCTTCCCAGAGTAAAAGGCAACACTCACTTAGTATTATCTACCCGCTATAAAAACCATCAGTGGTGGCAGGTATATAAAGGAGATGCGTCAATTATAAAAGCTGAATTGCCCTTTGATTTAAAATTTGTAAGGTATGAGATTTCAAGTGATGAGAATTATATCCTTTTTACTAAAAATGGAGTGGTGTATGAGCTGGATATTGAAACGGGTCAGTTAACTACATTATTTGATGATCATGAACACAGCTACGTAGTAAATTATGACACTAATAATCAACAGAGCCTTATTTACAGTGGAAATCAGAGCGGGCAGTGGCAACTTTGGCAATATGACCGAGATACTAATACACATACAAAACTAACAAAAAATGGCGGATATAGCGGCCATGTTGTTGGTGAGTATTTATATTATTCTAAATACACAACAGATGGGCTTTGGCGAAAAAAGCGTTCCTTAAACAACGAACAGGAAGCAGCTGAAGAACTGCTCATAAAAGACTTTAGTAGGGTTAATTGGCTGAACTGGCAGGTAATCGACACCAATATCTATTTTTATAGAAAGGCATCAGGTGTTTGGCGCTATAGTTTGGACGCAAAAACCGAGGAGCTTATATTTCAGGCTCCTGCAAATTTTGTTCATCAATACACAATTTCACCAGATCAGAAGTCAATTTATTGGGTCAAATTAGAGCCGGTTGAAGGTGATATATTTCAATACGCTATTGACTAATGAACAGGCTTATTTGCTTTGGTTATTAATAAACCCTTCCTGCTCCATGTCTTTTAGTACTTGAGAAATTGCCGGGACTAATTTTATGTGTTTTTTGTGAATGTAATGATAAAGCTCAACTTTTGCTAAAGGGGGATTAAGCATGTAAATATTATTAGGTGGACTACTTTCAAAACTCTTATTAGCAAGAACTTTACTAACTACAACAACATCCAACCGATCTTTTTCTAACATTTTAAGTAGTTGCTCTACTCTAGATACGGAAACAACAGTCATACCTGCAGTGGCGCTTTCAAGTACTTTAATCCCTCGGCGTATACCAACTCGATAGGGACGTAGATCGCCCCAGTTTGTTATTTTAATATTTCTATTTTTTACAAAGGCCGCAATTTCAATGGTATTTATTGGGACAGGAAGCCTAATAAGGTTGGTATAAACATCATCTATGCCCTTTTTCCGAAATACCTCTCCGTCGACTATTCCTTTATTGGCAAGTCTTAATGAACGTTCAGCTGGAGTAAAAACGATAGAAATAGGGATGTTAAGTCGAGCGTAGGCTTCTGTTAGCACCAGTTCGCTAGCGGTAAAATTTCCTCCAGAGCTGCTCGAAAATATTAACGCAGTTTGAGCCAATGAAGAATTTGTAAATAATAAGATAGTGAGCAAAATAAACTTAAGCATAATTTGCATTCACATACTCGACAATAAGAATAGGTTTTAAAAGCTTAGACTAAAAATCAAACTCAGCATGAATTTAATTGGCTAGGATGTCGCTTTTAAGTAGCCCCCAAAGTTGATCGCTTTTCCATTCACCACCTAGAATAAAGTTGTCTCTTAAGGTGCCTTCATGAACAAAACCACACTTTCTTAGTAGATTAGTACTGGGTAAATTTCCCTCTGTGACGGTCGCTTTTATCTTGTGAAAGTTAAACTGGTTAAAGCACAACTCAATCATGTATTTTGTCGACTCAAAGCCATACCCTTTTCGTTGAGAATTAGGGCTCAATAGAAATCCAAGTTCAGTTTGTTTATATGGACTCCACTCAGCCAGCATGCCCGTTAAGCCCACTGGAAGACCTGACTCTTTTTCTTTAATAACAAGGGTTAGCCAATGTGAAGATGTTGGCTCCCAAGAATGTAAACGAGACTCAAAGCGAGCCCTAATCTCCTCTTCGCACTGAGCGTCACAAACATACTGAATAACATCAGGTGTTTCATGTAATAACTTAAAGAAAGGCCAATCAGACTCAGTCAGCTGATGATATGTCAGGTTTTGGGATTCAAGCTTCATGTTTTTCTTTAGCAAATTGGAGCATTTTTTCAGAAATGTCTAACCCAGTAGGGCTGTAGTTTTGCTCTAACAAAAGTTGGATAAAACGGCCTGTGCGGCCACAACCAATATCTAACGCTTCGCCTTGGTTTTTTGAGAAACTCAGAGCCTTTTTATGCTCATCAATGCCATTGCTCATATTAAAAACCTTAGCATCCCAAAGGTGGGTGATTTTATCGTAAGCTCTGCCTATGTCTTCAGGTTTCATGATGGGCCTTTTTTTGAATTAAGTTCGGCTATTAACTCTACTAAGCGAATAATTTTTATGTTGGATAACTGCCGGTAATCAAAATAAGGACACACGATAATTTGATGCTCATGATTAATAGCAAACTCATTGTCTAACCACGTTAAGCCGTGAGGCAAGTTTAGTGAATTAGCGTAAGTTCGGCCCATAATGATGTGCACAGCTGGTGGTGCGGGGGCCGCAGGTACAGCAAAACTAGGCGGTGTAAACATCAGACTTGTGCCACTCTTTAGCTGTAATAGCTTTTGATTGCGGTAGTCTTGCCAACAATGATACTCCTTTGTGCCTAGACGTTCAGAGGCGCACGCAAAAACAAGTTTTGCGTAAACATTAAAGACTTTTCGCCAACCATTACCGCACGCTTGCCCACAGGCATAAATTTCACCTTTTGACATGGGGTGAACATTGTCATCGCTGACTCTAAAGTCAAAGTCTGGTCGGTTGCCAATATACACGTTAAATTGTGCGTCATTATCGCCAAGCCCAATAAGTGTGGTTGTTGCTTTAGTCACGTTTGCTCACATAGCCTCTAATGTGGTTGTTCTCATCACGCATATTTAATGCTTTTACACCGAGTCCTGCGTATGATGGTCGCGCTTTGTTTAAACACAAGCTAATTTGTTCTGTCACTTCTGGAGTTTACCTAATATGGCCTTAAAGCCAACCATCTATAAATTTAAAATTGCATTGTCAGACTTTAACAATGATCACTACGACAGCATTCAGTTAACGGTAGCGCAACACCCTTCAGAAACAATTGAAAGAATGATGGCCAGAGTAGTTGCGTTCTGCATTCAAAGTGCTAACGACAAAGAACAGCTAATGACATTCACAAAAGGATTGAGCTCAGTAGATGAGCCAGACATTTGGTTGAAGGGCCTGGACGATCAATTACACCTTTGGTTAGATGTTGGAGAGCCAAGTTTTGAACGAATGAAAAAAGCATCGCGATTAGCAAAACAAACTGTGGTTTATACGTTTAATTCAAAATCAGAGGTTTGGTGGAAACAATCACAACCTCAATTATCTACCATTGCTGTCGAGGTTTATCAGTTTAATTGGGAAGAGATTAAAGCGTTAGCGTCACACGCGAGTCGCACAATGGATATTTCATTAACCATCAGCGGCCAATCTATTTATGCTGCCATTGGCGATGAGCAAGTAGAGTTAAACTGGGTTCAACTTCAATAGAGGAACCCAGAATCGATGTTTATTTACCTAGCATTCGACTGATAGTACCGTCTTTATCCATAAACTGGTGTTTAAGCGCACCAGCAATGACTAATTCGACGCCAAATAAAGTCAATTAAGAATCCTCTAAACACCATACCGCAAACTCATTGCCACTCGGCTCTATGAAATGGAAACGACGGCCACCAGGAAACGAAAATATTTGGGTCGATATTGTTCCACCAAACTTTTCTACGGTACTCTGAGTCGCTTCTAGGTTGTCAGTTATAAGAACTAGTAGAGCGGCTCCGGCTGCTGCGCTTGATGTTAAGTCAGATTTGTAAAAGCCGCCGTCTAAGCCTTGATCATTAAATGCGGTGTAGTCTGGTCCGTAATCAATAAATGTCCAACTAAAAGCATCTTCAAAAAATCGTTTAGTGGCAGGCAAATCTCGAGAGGGAAATTCCACATAGTTAAGCTTGAGGTTGTGACTCATATTTTCCTTTCCTTGTTTGTATTTATTTGTTGTTTAGATTAAGGCTGATAGTTAATATTTTTCTAACCTGACAGCTATTCGCTATTATCTTTTTTTTCATGAAACTGTATAAGCAGTTTGCCCATTTATCAAAAGAATATAACACCATAAGATAAGTTCATACCAACTCAACGGAGAACGCGACATGACACGTTTATTAAATATCCCGACTTTCTTATTGGTGAGTGCTATTTTCTCGCCATCAGTGCTAGCAGAAACTGTAACCTCAAAAGTAGTGGCAGCTAGCGATATTAAATGGGGCTATCTAAATCCGCTTAGAGGCGATAAAAGCCCTGGTGCAGCTGACTTGTGGGGTAACCGAACGAGTGATACTGCAACGGGAATGCTAGTTCGCTTTAAAAAAGGTTTTGAGTCGCCGCCACACATTCATAACATAACCTATCGCGGCATTGTGATTGAGGGCTTGATGCACAATGACGACCCAAGCGCGGCAAAGATGTGGATGCCGGCTGGTTCGTTTTGGACTCAGCCAGCGGGTGAAGACCATACAACTGCGGCCAATACCGAGACTAATTTAATTTATTTGGAAATCGATTCGGGGCCATATTTAGTAAAACCGTCTAAAGAAAAATTTGATAACGGCGAGCGCCCGTTAAACCTGCACAGAGACAATATGGTTTGGCTAAATAACAGCGCGCTTGTTGATATAAATGCGAATGGCGTTAAGTTAACAATGTTGTGGGAAAGCACAGCAGACATGAATGGCTCAATGATAAAGCTGCCTGCTGGTTTTGAGGGTAAAATTATTACTAACGCGAGTGAATTTAGAGCCGTAGTGATTGCTGGCTCAGTTGACTATAAATCTAAAGATAATAAAACGGTGCAACATTTAAGCCCAGGCAGCTATGTAGAGTCTTCGGGTAAAATGAGTCACGAAATTACAAACTCTAGCAATACAGAATCAACTATTTACATTCGTACCAATAGTAAGTATCAAGTTAAATAGCCGCTTGAAATACAACTAAAAAGGTTTTCCCGAAGCGGGTGATTACTTGTCTACGTAGCACACCTTTGTGCTTGCAATATAGTCATGTAAACACCGCTTTTCACGACCAAAGATGAATAGCGGGTTAACAATTCTATTTATTCATTCATTTACCACTGGCTTTAGCTTAATCGTGATTTTTGTAATTAAAAAAGCAACCGCAGTCCAAAAGGTGATGATTACGCCATAGGCCAGAGCGGATTGAGGCGACGCTCCAAACTCTCCAATTATGAAATGGCTTTCACCCAAAAGCTGCGCAATACCAGTCCAAAGAACAGGAATATTGATCCAAAGTAAGGCTGGTAACATTGAACCTTGGACGTCAATTAGTGCTAACAGCAAAGGGATCTGAAGAAGTAAAACAGTAACAATAAAGCGTTTAAGAAATACATTGTTGGATAACATCATGACTCCATGTCAAAAAAGGGTGAATGAATAATCGTCTCTGCAGATAGCTACAAGTACAAAATACAATTTAACTATTTGAAATTAATTACGATTAAAACCTGTCTATTAATGATTAAAACACAAAAAGAATAGAAAATGCACACTAAAAATCTAAAGACTTTACGTCTATCCCAACATTGTCTATCTCAATAGCTATCTCAACGTTTATCTCAAAACCTAACTCAGGGTTTTAATTTCTTTCGGGGTTAGATAGCGCCATTGTCTTTCCTCAACATCAAGTTTTACATTACCAATTGACTCTCGGTGAAGGGAAATCACTTTATTGCCAATAGCAGAAAACATACGTTTTACTTGATGAAACTTGCCTTCGGTAATGGTCAGTAACACTTCCCGTGAAGTTAGGACTTCTAAGACTGCAGGGCGCGTTAGATTTTGCTCGCCTTGTAATTTAATACCAGCTTTAAACTTTTCAGTCGCATCCATGGCAATGTCTTTGGACAACTTAACTCGATAAACCTTACTGCACTCTTTATTTGGCGATGTAATATTAAATGACCAACGTCCATCATCAGTAATTAAAACCATACCGGTAGTATCAGCATCGAGTCGGCCAGCAATATGTAATTCAGAAGGGTTTTCAACACTGAGATGGTTGAATAAAGAGGGGTATTCTTCATCTATGTTGGAGCAAATAGTACCAGCGGGTTTATGCATAATAATATAACGAAAGTCTCTGGCTTTAAGTATGTCGCCATTTAGACGTAGGTCATTATTTTCATGAACTTGAGTCGCCTCATTCACTTCAATAGCGCCGTTAACGGTGACTTGGCCTGCCTTAATTAATTCAACTGCCTTTGTTTTTGTTAGCGCAGTACTTTTACAAACAAATTTATCAAGGCGCATTGCTGGTACTCTTAAAGATCTTTTGGTTTATCGTTGCCTGAATGCTTCGCCACTTTTGCGATATCAATTAACCAAGTAAACATATTCTCAAATGCATAAATACATATTACAAATATAAGAAACACCCAAATAGAAAAGCTATCAAAAGAGATTATGCTTGTTTTAGAGATATCAATAAGTGCCAATTCAAACAGCAAAACTGCAGATGTAATGGCTAATACAATGATACTCGCACTTTCTAATATGCTTCTTTTTTTCATAAGCTATCCTTTTCTTTTATCGTGTTTGTAACCAATGATAGTGGTTAGTGGTTTTTAACAGGTCGCAAGCTGTACTGCTTTTGATGCATGGATCAGAGTTGTATCATAAAGTGGCACGTTTGTATGCTGTTGCTGTACGAGTAGCGATATTTCCGTGCATCCTAGAATGACGGCTTCGGCACCTTGGTTATGGAGTTTTTCTATGACTTGAATGTATCGTTCACGAGACGTTTCTTGGATGTTGCCTAGACAAAGCTCAGAATAAATAATGTCATGCACAGCACTTTGGTCTTCACTATTTGGCACAATCACTTCAATCCCGTACTTATCGCTAATACGATTTTTATAGAATCCTTGCTCCATAGTGAACTGTGTACCTAATAAACCCACTCGTTTAATACCATCCGCTACTAATTGTTCTGCGGTCGCATCGGCAATATGAACAAGAGGTATAGAAAGTGACTGTTCTATTTTTTCTGCTACTTTATGCATGGTATTGGTACAAATTAGAATGAAATCTGCACCTCCAGCCTCAATGTTTTTTGCCGCGTTCGACAATATGACAGCGGTGTCGTCCCAACGGCCTTGGTGCTGTAACTTCTCAATTTCAGCAAAATCGACACTATAAAGACACATTTTTGCTGAGTGTAAACCGCCCAATTGAGCTTTTACGCCTTCATTAATATTTTTGTAGTAGTTCGCCGTAGATTCCCAACTCATGCCACCTAACAAACCAATTGTTTTCATAAAGAACTACTCGTGATATTTACGAATGACCGCGACTTTATCACCTTCTAACTCAAGCACTTCCATCATAGTTTGAGAGTACTCAATAGGCTGATTATTTTGTGGATGAACGCCTTTTGCGTAATTTTTGTAACGAATAGCAATTGCGGAGTTATTGAATACAAATACGTCTAACAATGTTGCTTCGTATTTGTCATGAGCACCTAAATAAAATGTCATCCCTTTTCTCATCGACGCTTTCCCGTCCGGCAACCTAGAATCGTCAACTACATATGGTAAATGTGAGTGACCAATATCGTCCGTTAATAAAGAAAGATAGCTTTCTAGCTCTTTGCTTGTTGCGTTTGGCTTTTGGGTTTCCGTCATGAGTTTAAAGTAGTGATGAGCAAACCTTTCTAAGTTTAACTCTTTGGCAAGTAATGAAAACGAGCTACAAAATAATAGGGTGAATAGAATTAGGTGTTTCATTAAAACTCCATTTTAATTTATGTTTTGTTTAACATTTAGGCTTAGTTGCTAGTTAGCGCTTTAATGCTTTTTACAACTAGGTATCGGTCTACAATATGTAGATGATGCTTTTCTGACTTAGAATATACAATCCGGCTATTAGTGGACAAGCTTTTGAAATATGCCTCGGCGTCAGCCTCTAATGAATTCATGCTTTTAGCTATTTCGTCTGGCACAAATGGCGGATCATAACGCTTGTTTGTTTGTTTTGATCTTACGGTTATAATCGGTTTATCACCAAAGTTAGCGGCATTAGACAATATTTTATAGCTTTCCATATGGTCAACGTTTTCAGGCACTCTTTTAAACATTGCGTCGTGTACACTTTGTTCAAAGCTATAGTAGTTTTGCAGTTTTTTGTTTTCTGATTTGAAGTTCTCAGGCCAGCGAGTCCCCATAGTATAAAAGTAGCCAAATACAGGAGGATCAATTAAAACAGCGCCAAGTACTTCTTGAGGGTAAAGGTTGTTGTAAGCGCTAATGACGTAAGATGCATATGAGCCTCCGGCAAAGTAAAATGGCGCTTTAACATCGGCAGCGGCCAGTAATTTATTTAACCTAATGGCCATATCATTTACCGTGAAAGGAACGGGACCTTTTTCGCTTTTACCTAATCCTGCGCGATCATATAAACAAATACTATAATCACTTTTTAATCGGTCTATATTTTCTAGCCAAACCCCATCAGAGCCAGCGCGACCAAATCCTTGTTCTAGGATTAATTGTGGTTTGTCGTTTTCATAACATTCGAGGTAAAGCTTGAATCCGCCAACATCATATAATCCTGCTTTGGTCGGCTTAAGGTTAAGCTCTGTCGCTAACGTTGCAAAAGAATACAAACATAAAATCACACTCGTCATTAACTTCATACAAACTCCATTTAATTAAACTTACTCACCAATCCCAACAAAACCTACCATGCGGCAGATCAAATCGCCGTCTTGCTCTACAAAATACTGACCAAGTTGGGTTTGTTCAGTACCTTCAGGGCCGAGTCCACTGAATGCAACAGTGACGCGAGTTACGCCAGCAATCGAGTCGGCTTTTATAACCTTTGCAGACCATCCTGGTGCATGTGCACTGAACATGCCTACATAATTATTTAGTGATTCGATTCCATTGATTGTTTCAGGCGTTCGAGGATCATCATATTTAATAGCCTCTACAACAGAGCTATTTATTGTAGAAAATCGAAGTTTTTCATCCTCAATTTGCCAGGCTTTAAAAAATGTTTTAATACAATCAGACATTACGGGTTCCTTTTTTAAATTTTAATTTAGCAAATATATGACTGTCATAA
This sequence comes from Psychrosphaera haliotis, assembly GCF_039523615.1. Classification (NCBI taxonomy): domain Bacteria; kingdom Pseudomonadati; phylum Pseudomonadota; class Gammaproteobacteria; order Alteromonadales; family Pseudoalteromonadaceae; genus Psychrosphaera; species Psychrosphaera haliotis. The sequence continues at coordinate 145,952 of NZ_BAAAFQ010000007.1, forward strand.
AATTTACCATTTTTATAAATTGCTTGTTGAAGAATAGCTTCTGGTAAATAATTACATTTTTCCAGAACTCTCATTGAGCCGGTATTACCTGAGAAAACGGCTGCGTACAGTCTGTTTATCTCTGTGGTTCGAAATACCTCTTCTGTAACAATATTAACAGCCTGTGTAGCAAAACCTTGGCCCCAATATTCTGAGCAAAGCCAATAGCCAATTTCTCCATTTCGCGAGTATTCGAATTCATCTGTCGACACACCGATGCAACCAACAAGTTCATCTGCAATAGTAATGGCACGAATTAAACTTAATTTACTGCCTTCTTTTATCCACCAATCGGCATCAGCCTCGGTATAAGGGTTCGGAATTTTGGATGATAGATATTCAGATACTCGTGGATCATTGAGAATTTCAATTAACCTAATCTTATCCGAATCTTTAAATTGTCTTAATGAAATCATTTTACAAACACAAACTTTGATTAAATATCAATGACATCACGGCTCGTTAATAAGTCGAGGTGTCCAACGCTTTTGATTACATGTAACTCTTTGTTTTTATTTTGTTGTGCTATATGAATTCCAATGGATGTATAGTTATCAGGTTGCTCTATCTCAACGATATCTACATTTACATCAGAATTTAGCTTTCGAATATTATTAAGAGTTTCAGCATAGTTGCTAGAAGCGATGGGGGTTTGGTTTGCTAAAAGGGATTTTTTACTTGGCGCTAAGGTCATACAGCCGTTTAAAAGCAATAAACCGATTAAAATAATAGGTAGTTTAAAGTGCACAAGATCATTCCTTAAGTTTTGTACTTTAAAACCACTTTACATTAAGCCAATTCTATAAGCCAATCAATAAGTTAAAATAAAGCCCTGACATACCAACAGTTATAAACGCTAAAAAGCTGAGAACGGCGGTTCTTTCAGGAACCGCGTGGATTACCAGTGAAGGCATTTCCTTGTTGGCTTATATACTCTCTCCTAAATATAAAGCTACTTTATCTTAGAAGTAAGTGTATACCAAGCCGATTAGGTACAACTGTGCAAACAAGCCAATCATATAGAAGTAACTACGTGGACTTGGGTTTTTATTGGTGGCGATAGCATAAAACAACACCATATGAACCAAACGCGCGATAAAAAAGACAATAGTCACATTAAGTAAGTGCTGTGGCGTTACGCCCACCATAATTGCAATAATTACGCTGAGTATGAAAACAGGCACGTTTTCCAGTGAATTTAAAAATGTACGATTACTTCTAAAAACAAAAGAGAAATGATCTAACTCGGCGCTTACAACACCCGGAATGTATTCACTTTGTTTTCTATGGGCAACAGTCGCGATTAACTGTTGTATTAGTACCATGGCGATTAGCGATAAAACGACAAACAGTACGTGGGTGTATTGTTCAAACATGTAGGCTTCCTTAATGAATTTAATTTGCATGCAAAGTATGCTAAATTAATTACCTGACCAACGCAACTAATTTGTACGCAAACTAAATATGAAGCAATTAAATCTCTCCAATCAATTATGTCATCGCTACTACGTTGCCTCGAATGCAATCACTCGCGCTTATCGTCCTTTTTTGGACAAATTAGACATTACCTATCCTCAATATGTGGTTTTAATGGCCTTGTGGGAAAAGGATAATGTTGACGTAAAGTTTATTAAAGAGAAAACCCATATAGATGGCGGAGCTTTATCGTTAATACTTAAAAAGCTCGAGGCTAAAATGTTATTGCAGTTTTGCGCTTCAGATAAAGACAAACGTATTAAATTTGTTAAATTAACGGATGCTGGCTGGCAAATGCAAAAAGAGGCCAGCACCATTCCTGAGCAATTAATGTGTCAGGTGACCGATATAACGAGTGAAGAAGTGAAGCTTCTTAAAACATTGACTGACAAAATTATTGCCAGTTTAATCTAGCCAATATTTGAAGCTGTACAAGGGCTTTCATTTTACATTTTTCCTTAGCTCATAATGTTTAATCATCAGCAGTAACTTGCTTACTACCTGAGCATTATTCGATGCTTGATATTTTTTCTTTTGAGATTTTGGCTTTTAAAGAGTGAAATAAAGAGGCAAAGACAAACGTTGTGAACAACAAAAGTGAACAAAGTAACTTTATGCCAATACTTTCACTGTCTATAAATGTATTTAAAATTGCAGAAAATAGAACAAATCCAACTAAATAATAGCTATGTACTTTACTCATGATAACTCCTTTTTGCATATAACCTTGCACAGACTACACAAGGTGAGTGGTAATTTTTAAGTGCCTAATCATCAAATATATACATTAAGAAAAATGCGATCAATGTAAATAAATAGCCTAAAAATATAAAAAAAGATTTAGGGTAACTGTCTCAACGAACACAGTGAGTGAGCTTAGTTGTTTTGTTAAGTGACATTAACACTCCGGACTTTCTTGTAGCGCATAGCAAGAATTGTAAGAATGCCACATAAAATACCGGTGCTTATTGCGCCATGTAAACCCAAAGAAACTACTAGTGGGCGCAAGACAAGTAAATGAATAATGAACGCTGGTATGAGTGCAATAGCGAATACTTTCAGTTTAACTGTTGCTTCAAAAGGTGAGTTGCAGTGTGGACAGGCTTTTTTCTTTCCCCACTTATTGGCAGCTTTAGAGAAAAAACCTATTTTCTCTTCACAGGTTGGACACTTAAAGAATTGTTCGTTTGGTTCAAAATTATCTTCGAGTGTCTCTGGGCTACTTTTCTCTAATGGTTGTCGCGAATCTAATTCCCCTTTTATTTGCTCTACTCGAGCTGGATAGTTTTCTCTATCTATATTTGCTAGAGCATCTTCTAGCTCTGCAATTGAATACTCTGAATAATTTGGTTCCATATGACTACTACTCCTTTGTACGCTTAGCGCCTTTTTTGATTTCTATGATGACTCTGAACTTTCTATTTGAATAAGCGGGAGCTTTTGCCCTTTTAAACCAACCCTAAAAATAGAGTGATTTTCAATTAATAATGCCTCACTTTCACCTTCGGCATGGTTAACATCAACCCGAATAACTTTTTCATTAAAGTCAAAACCAATGTGTTTTGTCAAAGTATGTCCAATGGCTATTTTTTTCGCATCATATACTTTCAATAATCGTTCGACATGGCTTTCAGTTGCCTTTTTACCTAGCCCATAGTGACTCATATCTTTAGCTAAGCCCCGATAAAACAGTAATCCTTTTGAGCTATGTAAAATATCCCCTTCAATATTTTTTATAATGGTTCCTGTTGTTACAAAGGAGTCTTTTGCTAAATTGTCGATGAATTCTAACGTTGGCTTTTTACTCAGGACTTCAGGGGATATACCACCATGAACATATAGAATATCGTTTATCTTCAATACAACGGGTTTACTCCGTAACCAGCGGCCAAGCACTGTTTCGTCAGACCACAATTGACGTTGCGTCATGCTAGTTGCGCGATATGTACCAAAATACTTTTTGGCTACCGATTTTGTTCTGCCATCCAACAAGTAACGTTCATGATTCCCGAGAACATAGTGGAGCCTGCCCCCGGCTTTCTTCGCCTCAGCTTCAAGTTTGTATAGCAACCAGAGTGTTGGCACAACATTCGTGCCTCGGTCTACCATGTCGCCAATTAAAACCAGGTGCCCTTTACCAAAACTCCAATCTAACGAGTCGTTTATTACGCCATTGGCGACGAGTAAATTGACAGTAGCGTCGAAGTTTCCTTCGAGATCGGAAATAGCCAATACATTTTCAGTTGTGGAGTAATTCAACTTGGAGCGAGGATATGAGTGTCGTAAAGGCACTTTAAATTGAGTTTGAGATTTATTGTCTACAGTGACTAAAAGCTCACCATGAACAGGTAATTTAGTAACGCTGTTAATTGACTGCTCGGTACTTGCAACTCTTAGAGCTAATGGTTTATTCGAGTCTACAAAAACATAGGGTCCATCATGCTTAACGAGTTTGTTTTGATATTCGATAAATAGCCACTCATCGGTGCTTTTGGAGTAGCCCAAGTAACGTCCGTCTGTAACCCTAATGCCAGTTCCGCTATACCAGCTAAATCCCGCAAGCGATATAACCAAAGTAAGAACTACTGTAGTCACAATATATAAAAACTTTTTCAAACTAAAACTTCCTTGTACTAAAACCAACTGTTATTTGTCATGGTTAATTTGCTTGTTATAGTGCCAAATACTACATTTTTATAGATTTAACGCCTTCTTTTAGTAAAAGCACATCTGCTTTAAATACTTCAAGTGTTCCAGGTGTAGATTGAGAGTTTCCGATAACATTTACGAAGCAACGATAAATATACTGACCATTTTTAAATTGATAGTAGTGGTTCCCGCCACTACCTTCAAAAACGACTTTTCCTTTCGTTAATACAAGATCTGGTTTTTCAGTCGTCTTTTTATCAATTGGCCAAGATGCATAACGATAATTGTTTTTTCCAAGATTATCGATTCGTATGAGGTAATTATCTGTTTGCCACTCTAATATCGGTTTTTTAAACTGACTAAGACTTGTATGCAGTCTTCTTTTTTGTTCATTGATGATCGCGGCTTTTTTTGCCTTCTCTATTTTTGACTCATAAGTTACCGCCCAAATAGTGCCGTCAATATCTAGCCATATCGCACCGCTCTTAAACATTATCCCACGCCAACCCATTTCTCTCCATTCTGTCTCCGGGTTTGATGACACAATATTTTCAATGAGATTTGAGTCAAAAACTTCATCATAACGCTCAATGAATTCGTTTTGATTTGTAATAGGCGGTAAAGGTTTTTTTCTAGCAAGCGGATATCTAACAGTTTGAGCGATGGCCTCTCTGTCATTTGATTGAAATAGTTCAATTAGTGAAGAAACAAGCTCATCTTTACTTTTGCCTTCAGCATTACTGACCCCAGAAGTTATGAAAAGAGAAATACAAAGTAGAGTTAACGAAATATATTTGTTCAAGAGGCACTGTTCCTTCATGGCACTATAACGCCTGATTAATAGGCGAGTTTTAGCTTGCTAAACTGTTTGCCGAAGGCTCGTGCCAGCTTTTACGAGACCCTCTTGAACCACTTGTTAGTTTTCGATTACCTGTGAACTCCTAATAATTTTTGAGTTAAGTCTTCCGCTTGCTCTATTTGCAAAGCTGACATTTTATTCAAAAGGCTATTCTTTATGAAACTAACTTTCAGGTAAAACTCATTGTTATTAGTAGTTTGCATTGCGTATTCAGCAAAAGCAACAGCCTTTACAATGTTTGGTTGCAATGTCGCGGGGTCAAAGTGTTGAAACCCCTTGATTAAACGAAGTTGTGATTTTTCACCACCATTCATTGCAAGTTTTTGAGCGAATGCATATTTCATATTAATGAATTTTAGTCGATGTTCAAATACTGCTTGTTTAGAGCTAGTGTCTACTCCAGTACTTTCAAAGTACTCAATGTCAGAAACAGCCCAAAGTTCATCTAAAGCGTCATCGGAGCCTTTTTCTATTGCTAGTAATAAGAGTTTAATAAAATTGTGCTCCTCATTTTTTAGCTCTGAACAAAGGGTGAACCTAGATGAAACATCTTCGATGAACTCATAAGGCTCACCTATACTAGTTGCGTTATCAATCCAAACAGTAAGTTCATCTCTCGTCTTAGGTACACCTTTGCAGCGCCTAATGCTCTTTGCAGATTCTAAAAGTTGGTGAGAGCTTAAACTTGGAGTGTTTAAAACCTTTTTATTCTTATTTCTAGTCGGTGAGGTTTTAAAGTTAGAAGGTTGAAAAGCCTGAGGTTGAGCCTTTTCGATTTGTGCGTTGCGTGAAACGTCGCTTTCAAAAGGGGCGTTAATTAAAAGCAAAATAATACTAACAGTAATCGTAGAAAAAATAATAATCCGTTTCACTAAACTTTCCTAGGTAAACTAACACCTCGCTAAGAGGCTAAAAATTAATTGGTTATACTTTAGCTGTGTTTGCGTTGTAAACCAATTGATTTTAGTCCTACTTAATTGACTTGTTATAACTCATTGCCACCATTGTAGCAAAGTGCTACATTTGTATTAATAAAGTAAGAGGAGATTTGTAATGGCAACATCAAGTATAAGATTAGATGAAGATTTAGTAGAGAAAGCCGCAATTATGGCGAAAGCATTAAATAGAACTACACCTAAACAAATTGAACATTGGGCAAAAATAGGTGAAATGATGGAAGACAATCCAGATTTACCTTATGAGTTTGTGAAGCAGGTAATAATTGCAAAGGCGGAAAAAGAAGCTGGCAAATTAGAGGCTTATGACTTTGGCTGAAATTAAACAAGTTTTACAAACCCCAAGTTTCAAAAAGGCAGTAAAAAAGCTCTACCAAAACCAGAAGCAAGAGCTTGATAAGGCTATCAAGTTAATAATGAAAGAGCCAAAGATAGGGGAGCAGAAAAAAGGCGACCTATCCTTTATGAGAGTATATAAATTTAAAATGGTTAAGCAGCTTACTTTACTAGGGTATAGCTATGAAGATGGCTCTATTGTTTTAGAATTGATAGCTTTGGGCTCACATGAAAATTTTTACCGAAATGTCAAAAACCTATTCTGAGTTATAACGCCTGGTTAAGAGGCGAGTTTTAGCTTGCTAAAATGTTTGCCGAAGGCTCGAGCAAGCTTTTACGAGACCCTCGTGAACCACTTGTTAACTATCACTAGCCAACGTTTAATATTCAGAAAACTACTTTACCTAAATACCTTTCTAAATCAAACGTCTATTTACTCCGAAAACCGAAGGCCTACTACTCGAATAGTTGAGAAGCCAAGCCATGAGCGCGGCGATGGTAAGTACTAAAAGAAAAAAGCTCCAAAACCGTTAGCAATATCAAACATTATTTGTTGAAACTAATTCAAGCCTTACTGAACGTACTTATTTGTTTGAACTTTCAATAGCCAAGCGGCTAGGCTTGGCGTTTCGTGATTCCGGCAAATAACTTTTTAAAGCAGACTCAAAAATTCAGAATAAAGAGAAAAGGAGACTTTAATCTAATGACACCAATATATTGCGACAGATTAATTATATTGCAGAATTTTACGTGAAGTTAACGCCCTGTTAACGGGCAAAATATTGTTGGCTAGAATAAGCGACGAAGGAGCAAAAGCCAACTGTATTTTGTCCTTGTTAAACAGCTTGTTAGGCTACGATTTCTGTAACAATATCTGTTTTCACTGAATTAGCAATGAAGCATTGTTCATGTGATTGATGGTGCATTTTTTCAAGTTGCTCCATCGATGGTTTTTTATCACCCGAAAACTGAACATGTGGTCTGAGTGTAACTTTAGTCATTGAAATTTTACCGTCGCTATCTTTCTCCATAATACCTACAGCGTCGTCTACATATGAATCTACAACATATCTTCTTTTTGCTGCTATTGATAAAAAGAACAACATGTGGCAACTAGAAAGAGAAGCAACAAATGCTTCTTCTGGGTCTACATTTTCTTCAACGGAATAAGGTAAAGGAACTACGTGAGGTGAAGAAGAAGCTTGAACGGTTATACCTCCATCAAAAATCCATTCATGTCCTCGGCTATATTTATTATCAATATAACTTTCATTACTATCTCTAACCCAATTGATTTTGGCAAAATACTCTGACATTTGAACTCCGTTTATGAAAGTAGCCTAACGCCTGGTTAAGAGGCGAGTTTTAGCTTGCTAGACTGTTTGCCGAAGGCTCGTGCAAGCTTTGACGAGACCCTCTTGAACCACTTGTTAACTATCACTAGCCAACGTTGAAATTAATAGAAAACCACTTTACCTAAATTCCTTTCTAAATCAACTCGCTAATTACTCAGAAAAACTAAGGCCTACTACTCAAATAGTTGAGAAGCCAAGCCATGAGCGCGGCGATAGTGAGTACTAAAAGAAAAAACCTCCAAAATCCTTAGCAACCTTAAGCGACCGATGTTGAAACTAATTCAAGCCTTGCTGAACGTTCTTATTGATTTGAACTTTCAATAGCCAAGCGGCTAGGCTTGGCGTTTCGTGATACTGGCCAATAGTTTTTGAAAGCAGACTCAAAAATTCAGAATAAAGAGAAAAGGGGACTTTACATTAATGACACTAATATATTGCGACAGATTAATTATATTGCGACAGATTAATTATATTGCAGAATTTTATGTGAAGTTAACGCCTCGTTAAGAGGCAAAAAATTGTTGGCTAAAATAAGCGACGAAGGAGTAAAAGCCAACTGTTTTTTGTCCTTTTAAACGACTTGTTATACGTTTTTACTACTTTGTTTTTATTGGCGTTGGATCTTTTTTCTCTTGTCTTTCTTCAATAGGTGGACGTTCTTCGTTTTCTTTATTTACTAACATTTCATCATCTCCGTTATAACTTTTAAAATTGCAAAAACACTAATTAACCATGCGGCAATAACCAGTTCTTCATATGCTAACTTAAGAGGCTTTAATTTATCACTATTAAAGTCTGACTGCTTAACAACCGCATTAGAATAACAATCATATATATATGATTGTGCAGGTTCACTTTCTTGGTTTTTTAACCACTCAGATGTTTGAGTACCTCTTGGAACTACTATACTTGAATTTATTTTAAGGCTAAGTAATAAGTGCCCAAAAGCACAAGCTAGTGAGAAAATAGCTAATAAGCCTGCAGACAATGTAATGTATTCAATAGGATTTTTTGGATTAAAAAGTTGAGAGTTTTGATAACCAAGGATTGCCCCAAAGCTAGCAATAATTATGGTGATAATAGTTAAAAAGCGAGTGCACTTATTTTCTATAGACTCAAACCTTAAAATTTCTTCGTTATACCTCTCTTTTATATATGAGAGAGCCCCATTATCAGATACCAAACTCATACTCCTGAAACGTATAACAGCGTATTATGCAGAACTCCGCATTTGCACTGACACAAGGCACGAGTTGCTAACGCTTTTTAATTTAATATAAACAAAACTTTATATGATTATTTATCACATTACTAGGCTCATAAGTTCTGGATATAGAGAAGTATATTGAATTTATGGGGTTCAGGTTTTTCTCGGTTTGTTTTATCGGAGTGTTGGTAACTTATTGTTTTATAAAACAGCGTGTCAGATACGGAGGGTTAAGGTGTAGTACAGTTTTCTCGGAATGGGTTTTATAAAGTGGATATTATATTTATTTTCGTCTAAAACTACTGTTTAGAAAACCAGTGGAGGGCGTATGGCACGTTCACAGTTTATTGAAACTATTCGAAAGCAGCTTCGTGCTCGTCACTACAGCATTCAAACGGAAAAAGTTTATTTAGCTTGGATTCGAGATTACATTCGATTTTGTAATTATCGTCATCCAGATGAAACGGGTAATACGGAAATAGAAGAGTTTTTGAGTCACTTAGCCAATAGCCGAAAAGTGAGTGCTGCAACCCAAAATCAAGCCTTGTGCGCGTTGATTTTTATGTTTCGACATATTCTAGATAAGGAGATTGAAGGCCTCAGTTATAGCTTCACTAAACGAGAAGTAAGAATGCCCACTGTGCTTGACGCTGTTGAAGCATCAACCATTATTTCTAATATGACAGGCAAATATCAATTAATCGCTTCTTTGTTATATGGATCAGGTTTACGAATAAACGAGGCTTTAAAGTTAAGAGTTCAGGACTTGAACTTTGATAACAAAACGATTTTGGTGTTTAGAGGCAAGGGTAAAAAAGATCGTTACACAATTTTACCTGAATCGTTAATTCCTAGCTTAAGAAACCAAATTGAAGCAGCAAGATGTGTGCACTTTAAGGACTTAGAGGACGGTGAAGGTTTTAGTTCAGTTGGTCCGGGGCTTAAGAAAAAATACGGGAGTGCATTAAAAGACTTTCATTGGCAGTTTTTGTTTCCATCTTCAGTTCGGTGTGTCCACCCTTACGATGGTTATGTTTGCCGACATCATATTCATGAAACTGCATTTAGAAAGCAGTTGCGAAAAGCTGTGTTAGCAAGCCAAATCACCAAGCGAGTTACTGCCCATACATTTAGACATTCATTTGCGACTCAACTTTTACATATGGGAACAGATATTAGGACCGTACAAGACTTACTAGGTCACAGCGATTTGAAAACCACAGAGATTTATACGCATGTACTAGGCAGTCGCTTTGGTTTCACGCGCAGCCCAGTTGATCTCGCTAACTTAAATAAGCCTTAACCTAGGTATCGAAAAAGTTGTGCTGTGACTTGTCCTGCAACTTTGTGTTTAACAAGTTCAAACCGTGATGAAAACTCACTGTTTTCAAGAGAAAAGGTAGCGTCATTTTCCTTTTCTATGTAAAGGATGGTATCAACCTTGAGCTTTTCGCTTTCTATAAGAGCGTTAATCGTTGGTTCAATAAGGTTTTTGTGAAATGGAGGGTCGATAAAAATGAGGTCAAATTTCTCATTTATATTCAGTATTTTCTGGAAAAAGTCACCTTGTATAACAGTGACCTGTGTATTTGCGTTTAAAGCTTGGCAGTTTTCTTTGAGTTGCAATGCAGCTTGTTTGTCTTTTTCAATAGCAATTACTTGCGACGCACCGCGAGAGGCGGCTTCAAATCCAAGTGAACCTGCACCTGAGAAGCAATCTAATACTTGTGCGTTTCGTACATCTGTCATGAGCCAGTTAAATAAAGTCTCTTTAAGTCGGTCGGTTGTTGGACGCAAACCTTCTTTGTCGTGAACTTTTAATCGTCTTCCTCGCCATTGACCGCCAATTAGACGAATTTCGCCTTTAGTTGTACTTTTTGATGGTTTCTTTTTGTTGCGGCTTGGGAAATTTGAAGATGGTTTCAAAGTTGCACCTTTATTCGTCAATTGAATAGTTAAAATCTGTCTGGATTTACGATAACATACTGCGCATATTATCCCGCTCATGCGTTCACATTTAAAGGTTTTTTTAATGGCAAAGAAGTCAGGTTTCTTTTCTTGGTTTAGTAAAGATAAAAAAGAGGCTCCTAAAGTAGAGGAGTTACCAGTAGAAGCAGCAGAAGAAGCGGTAGACATTCCCGGTTCAGATGCCGTTTCGGATTCCGCGAATACGGATGTCGCCGACACTAATTTAATAGAAGAAACAGTTGATGTAACTGTTGACTCAGCACAGGCAGTTGCTCCAACTTCTACAGACACAGACACAGACACAGACACAGACACAGACACAGACACAGACACAGACACAGACACAGACACAGAACAGCTGGTGAATGAAGAGTTAGTTGTTGAAGAAACTATCGTTTTAGCGACTAATGACTTAGAAACTGAAACTGAAACTGAAACTGAAACTGAAACTGAAACTGAAACTGAAACTGAAACTGAAACTGAAACTGAAACTGAAACTGAAACTACGCTACAGCCTCAGCCGCAGGAAAAGTTAGGTCTGTTTGAAAGATTAAAGCGCGGGTTAGCTAAAACACGTCAGCAAATTGGTGGTGGTTTCTTATCTCTGTTTGCAGGCAAGCAAATTGACGACGAGCTATACGAAGAGCTTGAAACACAGTTGTTAATGGCTGATGTGGGTATGGAAACCACAATGAAGTTAATTGACAGCCTGACGGATCATGCAGATAGAAAGCAGTTGAAAGACGCCGACGCACTGTATGGCCTATTAAAAAGCGACATGACTGAAATACTTGCTAAAGCGGATCAACCGCTAGTCATTCATAATGAAGACGGCCCATTTGTTATTTTAATGGTAGGCGTAAATGGTGTTGGTAAAACTACGACTATTGGTAAATTAGCGAAGCAATTCCAGCAGCAAGGCAAGTCAGTGATGCTAGCCGCGGGTGATACGTTTAGAGCGGCAGCCGTTGAGCAACTTCAAGTTTGGGGCGAGCGTAACAATGTTCCAGTAGTTGCACAGCACACGGGTGCTGATAGTGCGTCGGTTATTTTTGATGCTTACCAGGCAGCAACAGCTCGAAATGTTGATGTTTTAATTGCGGATACTGCAGGTCGTTTGCAAAACAAAGACAACCTAATGCAAGAGCTTGAAAAAATAGTTCGTGTTATGAAAAAGATTAACGCCAAAGTACCTCATGAAATCATGCTAACCATTGATGCGACAACAGGTCAAAACGCCATGAGTCAAACTAAGCTGTTTAATGAAGCGGTTGGGTTAACAGGTATTACGTTAACAAAACTGGACGGCTCGGCTAAAGGCGGAGTGATTTTCTCAGTGGCAGCGCAACACAATATCCCAATTCGTTATATAGGAGTTGGTGAAGGTGTTGATGATTTAAGAACCTTTGAGCACAAAGCCTTCATTGATGCGTTATTTGATTAGACATTTTAAGCAACAAGGCTTAGGTTAATCGTTACAAAAATATAATTACAAGAATCATAGAGCGGCAATGTCGCTCTGACGTTTAGGGAAGCGAAATGATCCGATTTGAGCAAGTCAGTAAAACCTATCCTGGAGGCTTTAGAGCACTTGAAAAAGTGTCCTTTGAAGTTGAGAAAGGAGAAATGGCATTTTTGACCGGTCATTCTGGAGCAGGTAAAAGTACCTTATTAAAGCTGATCAGCATGATAGAGCGACCATCTATAGGTAACGTTTTTATCAATGATAAGAACTTAAACTTAATTACACCTAGTAAGGTTCCATACGCTCGCCGAGATATCGGCATGATTTTCCAAAACCACCGTTTGTTACAAGAACACACCGTATTCGACAATGTTGCATTGCCTTTAGTTATTGAAGGTTACACGCAAGGTGAAATTGCCAAACGAGTGCACGCTGCGCTAGATAAAGTAGGTTTATTAGATAAAGCGAAATACTTACCAAAGATACTTTCAGGTGGTGAACAGCAACGAGTTGGTATTGCCAGAGCCGTTGTTAATAAGCCTCCGTTATTATTAGCCGACGAGCCAACAGGTAATTTAGACCCTGAGTTGTCTAAAGAAATCATAAACGTCTTCCAACAGTTTAATGACGTAGGTGTTTCGGTGCTAATCGCAACGCATGACCTTGGTTTGATTGCCAGAATGAGAAACCGAACGCTGACACTTAAAGGCGGGCAAATGATCAGCGATGGTTTGTCTAACACATCAACGGATATGGGCTTTTAAGGGTTGTCGTTATGAGCATATTATTTAATTCTGAACAATCAGGTGCGTCAAAACAAAAAATAAGTCCATTCCAGCGGTTTCTATTTTTTTGGATTAACAATGCGCGACAAATAGTAACCAGTTTAGGTGAGATTTGGCGCACGCCAATTGCGTCGGTCATGACTATTTTGGTAATGGGTTTGTCATTAACTCTACCTGCAACACTTCATATTATTGTTAAAAATGTACAATCTATAAATGTTCAATGGGATAGCGCTTCTGAAATAAGCTTGTTTTTAAATGAAGACCTTTCCGAGCAACAAATATCAAGCGCCATTCGACGAATTAGCGCCTATGACGAAATTGAATCGTTACGCTATATAAGTAAAGACGATGCGTTAGTGGAGTTTAAAAAGCTGTCTGGTTTTGGACAGGCGTTAGATTACCTACAAAACAATCCATTACCGGCTTCCCTCATTGTGACGCCACAACCCCAATATCGCCAAGCGGAACCAGCAAAACTACTGCTATATAAGTTACAAAAAGAGCGAGAAGTAGACTTCGGTAAATTAGACATAGATTGGTTAGCACGATTAAACGCCATTGTTTCTATGCTCGAAGAGTCTGTTATCACCGTCGCTATATTGCTCCTGGTATCTGTTGTTTTGATTATTGGTAATACTATTAGGTTGTCTATTATTTCTAGGCGTGAAGAAATAGAAGTGATGAAATTGGTTGGCGCCACAGAGTCCTTTATCCAAAGACCATTTGTATATACTGGGATTTGGTATGGTCTTATGGGCGGGTTAGTGGCATTTATCGTTCTAGCTTTTGTGGTCTGGTGGATGCAATCTGCGCTGGTGGATATATCTGGTTTATATATGTCAGACTTTGAGATCCAAGGCTTAACCTTTTCAGAGTTTGTTACTTTAATGCTATTAGCCTCTGGTTTAGGCTTCTCTGGAGCTTACTGGTCAGTGCATCGCCACATACGAGAAATTGAACCTTCATTAGACTAATCTAAAAGTTAAAATCATACGTATTTAGTAAATAGAGCGTATTCAAGAAGGCGGATTTATCCGTCTTTTTTTATACATTTTTATTAAATATTGATGACAATCCTACATTCCCCCGATCATTTTGTAGATCTATCGCATTGTTTTATATCTATATTTCTTTTTTATAAATGTCGTTCATACCTATAGATCTTTTTGTTCTATAAATAGTGAAAATAAAATTAGCACTCTATAATTGAGAGTGCTAATATCAATCTCAGTTAACCAATTCAGGTTTCTAAAGGAGCTTCATAATGAGTCAAGTTGATAAATCAATGGCATTAGCCCCAACGCCTCAAACTGGTAGTATCGAGTCGTACGTGTCTTATGTTTCTGGCATTGATATGTTATCTGCAGATGAAGAACGTGAGCTAGCGTACAAGTTGTATGAAGGCGGTGATTTAGAATCAGCACGCCAATTAATCTTTTCGCATCTTCGATTTGTTGTTCATATTGCCCGTAGCTACTCAGGCTATGGTTTACCTCAAGCTGATTTAATTCAGGAAGGTAACATTGGTCTAATGAAGGCAGTAAAACGTTTTAATCCTGAAGTTGGTGTTCGTTTGGTTTCTTTTGCAGTGCATTGGATAAAAGCGGAAATTCATGAATTTGTATTAAAAAACTGGCGCATCGTTAAAGTTGCGACAACCAAAGCTCAGCGTAAATTATTCTTTAATCTACGTAAGTCTAAAAAACGTTTAGGCTGGTTTAACAATGATGAAGTAGCTACGGTTGCTGAAACATTGGGTGTTTCTAAAAAAGAAGTGCTTGAGATGGAATCTCGCATGAGCAACTACGACATGGCGTTTGACATGGGCGTAGATGATGATGATTCTGATACTGCGGCGTATTCACCTTCATTATACTTAGAAGCGAATAACTCTGATATGGCTGAAAACATTGCGAACGAGCAGTGGGAAAAACGTTCAAACCAACGTTTACTATCAGCAATTAAAACTTTAGATGAGCGTAGCCAAGACATTTTGCATAGCCGTTGGTTGGACGACAACAACAAAACAACATTGCAAGAGCTTGCTGACAAGTATTCTGTTTCAGCAGAACGCGTTCGTCAGTTAGAAAAAAATGCGATGAAAAAGATTCAAGGTTTATTGGCTGCATAAATCCTATAAAAAGGACTTATCCTCGCTAAAAACTAACGTATAATTAAACCAGCTTCGGCTGGTTTTTTTGTTTGTGTATTTGGTGAATTAAAGAGGTTTGGAATGATTGGAAATATAAAAAAAATGCGTTCAACGTTATCGGATAATAAGGTGACGTATTCCTTACCTGTTGGTAGTGATGAAATTGATTTGTCGGCTCGTATTGGTACTCAATTAACGCTGACACACACAGGCAATATCAATTGTTCTAATTGCGGTAAAAAAACCAAAAAGAGTTTTTCTCAAGGATTTTGTTTTCCATGCATGAGAAAACTGGCCGCTTGTGACATGTGCATTATGAAACCAGAAACTTGTCATCATGCAGAAGGTACGTGCAGAGAGCCTCAATGGGGCGAAGACAATTGTATGATCCCGCATTATGTTTACCTTTCAAATACATCTGGCCTAAAAGTGGGTATTACTCGACATACTCAAATCCCAACACGATGGATAGACCAAGGTGCAACGCAGGCTTTACCTATTTTTAAAGTAAAAACACGTTTAATTTCAGGCTTGGTGGAAGTCGCCTTGGCGGATTTTATTGCCGACAAAACAAATTGGCGAGCAATGCTGAAAGGCGATAACGTGGAAATGGATTTAAAACAAAGAGCGGCAGAGTTGATTCCACAAATAGACGCTCGACTTGATGACATTAGGCTTAAATATGGTGCTGATGCAGTTGAGCTTTTGGATGAAAATATCGTTGATATTGCATTCCCTGTTACGCAATACCCAGAAAAAATTAAGTCTCACAACTTTGATAAAGAGCCAGTAGTAACGGGCATTTTAGAAGGCATAAAAGGCCAGTATCTAATTTTTGATACAGGCGTGATCAACGTCAGGAAGTTTACTTCTTATGAAGTTGAAGTGGTGTAGCTCATTTGGGGTTGAGCCTTAGGCTTGTAACTTAGAACCAACTATTCGCTGATGGTTGGTTCTTGTGTTTGATAGTCTGGTCTTTGGCCAGCAAACTGAATAACTGGTGAGGTAGGAAGCAAACTTGAAAGCGGCACAAGTTCAATACCCGCAGCTTCTAACTCACCTATTTGTTCCTGCAATACTTCATACGTTTCACCGTAAGGGTGACCAATACCAATCGCCATTCCATAGTTCTTCGCGATATTAATAAGTCGTTTAAACTGCTTTCTTATTTGTTTCTTATCGCGGTGATGATCTAGAAATATGTTTCTATGCAAAGCATTAACGCCCCACTCAGATGCCACTGATTCTATTTTGCTGTGTTTGGTTGTTTTGCTATCAAGAAAAAACATATTGTGCTGACGCAGTAATTCCATGGTCCAGGCCATTGGTTGTTCCATTTGCGTTAACAAGCTGCCCATATGATTATTTACACCAACGGCATAGGGAATGTCTTCCAGAGCGGATATAAGTGTTTGTTGGTATTGTTGTTTTGTCATGTCTGTAAGCAACGCGCCAGGACCTAACAGTCGATTGTGTTGGCGGGCTTGCATAGGTAAGTGGATAATTACGTCGCGTTTATTTTGCGCCGCTAGTTTAGCGTATTCTGCGCCAAGCGGGGTGTGCGGAAGCACTGCGAAGGTTAAAGCCGCATTTAAGTTTAATAATTGTCGGTCTGATTTTTTGTACCCAATGTCGTCAATGACGATTGCCACTTTTCCGGCAAAAACATTAGGCACAAAGAAACTCAGAGCCAAGGCTATAAAGCCAATCCATTTTATTTTTAAGCGCACGTTAATAATCTATTTTTATATTAATTTTTATATTTGATTACATTAAGCCTCTTCAGTTATATCTGAATGATAGCTTGATTGAATTTTAAACAATTCTTGTAGTTATGTTGTGATTATAACGAACTGATCAGTAATGTCACCTTTATCAGCAGTTACAACTTATTTGCACCAGCGAGCAGGATCAACGGTTTTACCTTTGTAGCGTATTTCAAAGTAAAGACCCGGAGATGATTTACCACCACTTTGTCCTAACAGTGCAACAGGTTCGCCTTTTTCTACAAAGTCACCGGCTTGTTTTAGCAGGGCTTGGTTATGTCCGTACAAGCTCATGTAACCTTTACCGTGATCAATTACCGTGACCCAGCCAAAGCCTTTTAACCAGTCGGTATATAAAACAATGCCGTCGGCAATGGCGTTAACGGGTTTACCTAAGTTGCCATCAATCATTACGCCTTTCCAGCGCATAGAGCCTTGGCGTCGTTGACCAAACCGTTTCGAAATACGACCTTTTGCAGGCCAAGACAACTTCTTCTTTAATTTAAACAAGCCAGCTAAGTCTTCTGGGCGAGGAACTGCATTTTGTTGTGCTTTTTCTATAGCCAGCGCTAACCGCTGTTGGTCTGCTTGTAGTTGCTCTAACTTATTTGCGTCGGTTGCAATGCGCTTATTTAGTTTAGCTAACGCATTTTTACGGTCATTTTGTCGACTCACCAACTGAGAACGTTCTTGTTTTTGCTGTTCTTTTAACTCAAATAGTTGCTGCTTTTTCTCCGCTAAGTCGACGGCTATTTCGTTGAGTCTTGATAAGGTATATTCAATCTCGTCGAGTTGCTCAATTCGAGCGCCATTTAGTTTTCGATAATAGGTGATCAGGCGTTCAAGTTGGGCAGGATCATTTTGATTGAGTAAAAGTTTGGTGTAATCATGCTTTCCGTTTAAGTAAGCGATACGAACCATTTCACTAAGAATTTTTTGTTGCTGTTTTTGCTGCTCTTTTAATTTGTTTTGTTCTTGTGTGAGCTTTTTAACTTTTTTGTTGAGTCCATCGAGCTTATTTTGAGTCTGCTTTAAGGCAATAACTAACTCTGATACCTTAAGCTCCGCTCTTTTAAAGGTATTCTCAAGGGAGGACTTTTCATCCATCTTTTCTTCTAGAGCAAGTGCCTGTTGGCGAATTTGCTCTTTAATCGCAGCTAGCTGCTTGTTCGACTTCTCAAGTTGAGTAGCTTGAACCGGTGCAGCATTGAAACAAAAAAGTCCAATAGCCGCACCCAATAAAATACGCACAAGTCCTTGTGTCATCATTTTAGTCTACCAACATTAACGGTTTGCCCGTCATTTCTGCAGGTTGTTCCATTCCAATCAAATTTAAAATAGTTGGAGCAACATCACTCAGTTTACCGTTTGCTACTGTTGTAGCTGGTCTTCCTACATAAATAAATGGAACTGGCTCACTTGTATGTGCTGTATGTGCTTGGCCTGTTTTTGCATCACTCATTTGTTCTGCATTACCATGGTCCGCAGTGATAAGACATTCTCCGCCCACTTCACGCAATGCTTCAACCACACGGCCTACACCATGATCTACCGCTTCACACGCTTTTACTGCGGCGTCAAAAACGCCAGTATGGCCAACCATGTCGCCATTTGGATAGTTTACAACAATGAAATCGTAATCTTGTGATTTAATAGCTTCAACAAGTTTGTCTGTCAGTAGTTCAGAGTTCATTTCAGGCTGCAAATCGTAGGTAGCTACCTGCGGTGAAGGAATCAACTCGCGTTTTTCACCATCAAACAAGTCTTCACGACCACCAGAAAAGAAAAACGTAACGTGTGCATATTTTTCGGTTTCAGAAATTCGCAGTTGAGTTTTGTTATGTTTTTCTAACCATTCACCTAATACATTATCTAGCGTAGCTGGCGGAAATGCAGAGACGGTTTTAATATCCGCTGCATATTCTGTAAGCATCACAAACTCAGATAATTTTGGCGTGGACTTTCGTTCAAAGCCATCAAAGTCAGCGTCAACAAAACTGCGAGAAATTTCGCGTGCTCGGTCTGCTCTGAAGTTCATAAAAATTAATGTATCGTTGTCTTCAACTTTTGCTGGTGTGCCAATGACAGTCGCTTTAACAAACTCATCATTTTCATCACGAGCATAGGCATTTTCTAAGCCTTCAACGCCAGACGTTGCAGTAAATTCCGCAGTACCTAATGTCAGCATGTTATAAGCGGCTTCAACTCGGTCCCAACGGTTATCCCTGTCCATTGCATAATAACGACCAATTAACGACGCTACTTTTCCAGACTGAGTTTTTTCAAAATGAGATTCAAGTGTTTTAATGGAGGCTTTTGCACTGCGAGGTGGCGTATCACGTCCATCAAGGAAAGCGTGAACATATACTTTTTTTGCACCGCGTTGTTCGGCCAATTTTACCATCGCTAAAATATGATCTTCATGGCTATGAACACCACCAGGTGATAACAATCCCATGATATGAACAGCACCATCTTTTGCTAGTGCATCATCTACTGACTTCACAAGGGTTGGGTTTTTGAAAAACTCACCATCGTCAATGGCTTTGCTAATACGAGTAAAGTCTTGATAAACAATACGGCCTGCACCTAAATTAACATGGCCAACTTCAGAGTTACCCATTTGTCCGTCTGGTAAACCTACGTCCATGCCACTACCTGAAATAAGTGTGCTCGGACACTCGTTCCAAAGTTGGTCTAAAACAGGCGTTTTAGCGTGTGCAATGGCGTTATTTGAAGTTTCTTCTCTATGGCCCCAGCCATCTAAAATGCAGAGTACAAATGGTTTTTTATCAGACATAACTTACTCATCAGATTGGATAAATTTTAGATTGATTATTCTAACGTCAAATGCGCATGAAAGTCACAAAAATTTAGCTTTTGGACTCTTTCTTATATGTAGGTATAATCGCGCGACTTTAGTTGTAAAAATGGATTAAAAATAAATGGCGCAATTTATCGAGTTTTTAGGAAACCACGTATACATGACGGCTGCGTGGGCTATCTTATTTGTTTTATTAGTATCGAGCTATGTTTCTGGCGCGATGTCTAAAGTAAAAACGGTTAATTCACACGAAATGACGATGTTGGTTAACCGCCAAAATGCGGTAGTTTTAGATATTCGTAAGACGGCAGAATTTAACAAAGGTCATATTACTGACGCAGTTAACTTGCCGATGGAAAAAATCACCAAAGAGCAGTTTGGTTCACTTGAAAAAAATAAGTCGAACCCAATAGTAGTAGTATGTAATGCAGGTATTTCAGCTAAAACGGCAGCAAATGCTTTAGTGAAGTCTGGGTTTGAGCAAGTGACTGTTTTACAGGGCGGCATGCAAACGTGGACAAGTGCAAACTTACCAGTAATTAAAAGCAAATAAGTCGATTAAGGTTTACGATGAAACAAGTTGATATTTACACCAAGGCTTATTGCCCATTTTGCGTTAGAGCAAAGTCACTTTTAGATTCTAAGAACGTGACTTACAACGAAATTAAAATTGACCAACAACCAGAGCTTAGAGCGCCAATGATTGAGCGTGCTTCTGGCAGACATACGGTGCCACAAATTTTTATTGGTGACGTACATGTTGGCGGTTGTGACGAGCTTTTTGCATTAGAATCACAAAACAAATTAGCAGCGTTACTTTAGTTCAAACTTTTTCAAAGTAGCGTTAATCGTATTTAAAACAATAATTATAATTTTCAGGAATATTTATGACAGACCAAACTACAGCTGCTCAAGAAGAGCAAGGCGCACCACAATTCTCAATTCAACGTATCTTCTTAAAAGATCTTTCTTTTGAAGCGCCAAACGCACCAACTATTTTCACTAAAGAGTGGAAGCCCGAAGTTAAGCTTGATCTTGATAACAAGAGCACGCAAATTGAACCTGGCGTATTTGAAGTTGTATTATCAGTAACAGTAACGGCAACCGTTGAAGATCAAACAGCATTTTTATGTGAAGTTCAACAAGCGGGTATTTTTGTTTTAGGTAACATGCCTGAGCAACAAATGGCTCATATTCTTGGTGCATTCTGTCCAAATACATTATTCCCATATGCACGTGAAGCGGTTTCTAACTTAGTAAACCGTGGTACGTTCCCAGCACTAAACCTTGCACCTGTTAATTTTGATATGTTGTTCGCTCAATACATGGAGCAAGCAAAGAAACAGGCTGCTGAAGGCCAAGCTCTAGATTCTTAATCTATGACTATTGCTAAAAAGTTTAAAATTGCAGTATTAGGTGCAGGCTCTTACGGGACTGCACTGGCGTTTTGTTTTGCCCGCAATGGCCATGAAGTCATTATGTGGGGACGCGATAAAAAACAAGTCGCCGATATGCAATCTTCACGAGAGAACGCTAAATATCTGCCTGGTGCTTTATTTCCAGAGAGTTTGCATGTTACTGACGAGCTTGAGTTTGCGGTAACACAAGCTGAAATTCATTTGGTTGTAGTGCCAAGTCACGTTTTTTCGGATTTGTTAGTACAAATAAAACCAATGCTGCGATCTAATGCGAAGCTGTGTTGGGCGACAAAAGGATTAGATCCTGAGTCGGGTCGTTTACTGCAAGATGTAGCAAAAGATGTACTTGGTACTGAACCGTCATACGCGGTATTGTCAGGTCCTACTTTTGCAAAAGAAATGGTGAAAGGCTTACCAACCGCCATTTCTTGTTCTTCAGAAGATGATGATTTTGCTCAGTTGTTATGTGATTTATTGCACTGCGAAAGAAAGTTTCGAGTTTATAAAAACAAAGACTTTACCGCTGTTCAATTAGGTGGTGCGGTTAAAAACGTAATTGCTATTGGTGCTGGTATGGCCGATGGCATTGGTTACGGTGCAAACGCAAGAACGGCATTAATAACCCGTGGTTTAGCGGAAATGATGCGATTGGCTTCTGCACTTGGCGCGGATCCTCAATCTTTGATGGGCATGGCGGGTCTTGGTGATTTAGTATTAACATGTACAGATAACCAGTCTCGTAACCGTCGCTTTGGTTTAGCGTTGGGGCAAGGTAAGTCTGTTGATGAAGCAATGACTGAAATTGGTCAAGTGGTAGAAGGTTACCGCAATACTAAAGAAGTTCACATGCTGTCACAAAGAGCGGGTGTTGAAATGCCAATTACTGAGCAAATCTACCAAGTTCTTTATCAAGATAAACCTGCGGAATACGCAGCAATGGCGCTATTAGCTCGCGATCCTAAAAGCGAATAAAGTTAGTCTGCGTTATAAATCAAACTGAATACCTAAAGGCTGGCAATGCAAATTTATACATGCATTTGTCGGCCTTCTTTTGCAAAAAAGAAACTAAAGGGTAAACGGTCTGCAAATAATCTTGTATTCAAAAAGTCCAATAACTCATCGCTGCTCGATGGGTCTAAACAAGACATACATAACATTTTTACTTCTGCTGCATTTGCCAACTCTATGGCATCACCTAAACAACTATGTCCATTGCCCACATGATTAGCCATATCGGCGTTCATATATCTTGCATCGTGTATTAACAGGTCAGCGTATTGGCAAAACAAACACCATTCTTCAAAGCTGTGGTAGTTGTGCTGTGGTGGTGCGAACAGTTCATTGTTATTGCAAATAACCACGGTTTTGTCATCACAACTTATTTTGTAAGCGGAGCCGCCGCCAGGGTGATTTACCTTCATAGCTTGCACTGAAAAATCACCAATTTGCACAGGCTCAGGTAAATTGAACTTGGTTTTTTTTATGGTAATTGTGGAAGGCAATAGGTGGAATTTATCAACGGTATAGGTCTTATTTATTTGATCCAATATGGCGATGTCATGATCTTCATTAGTATTGGCGGGATAAATCATTATTTGTTGCTGTGGCTTTTTAATAGAATCAAAAAACGGAAAACCTTGAATATGATCCCAATGGTGTTGGCTCAATAATAAATGGATAGGATCGCGGTAATCCTCAAATTCATGACTGGCGAACCTTAAACCTGAACCTGCATTGACTAGTAACTTTTGACCGTCATTACTGGTTAACAAAATACAATGTGTATTCCCTCCAAACCTTTGAGTTTCGGGTCCTGGCGTGGGTATTTGAGCACGGGCACCATAAAAGGTGATTTTCATTTATTTTCCTATTTGCCGTCAGTATTAGCTTAAAAAACAGACTAATTAAACATTAACACACAAATGTTAAAAGGAAAGTTGGAAGCTGGAGGATTGAGGGTAATAAAAAGGCACTGCTTTAAACAGTGCCTTAGCTATAATTCTTACTTCATGACCGAAGTCTATTTGATAACAGCAAGCTACAGAATAAACTTACTTAAGTCTTCGTCTTCGATTACTTCGTCTAAGTTGTCTTTAACAAAACTAGCGTCAATAACAAAAGATTCGCCGGTACGGTCTGAAGCATTGTAAGAAATCTCTTCAATCAAATGCTCTAGAACAGTATGAAGTCTTCGTGCACCAATGTTTTCGTTTTTCTCATTGACTCTGAAGGCCGCTTGAGCGATTTGTTTAATACCGTCTTCACTGAATGTTACAGTCACGCCTTCTGTTGCAAGTAGCGCTCTGTATTGTTCAGTTAAAGAAGCATTTGGCTCAGTTAAGATTCGTTCAAAGTCTTCAGGTGTTAATGCATTTAGCTCAACACGAATTGGTAGTCGACCTTGCAGCTCAGGAATTAGATCTGAAGGTTTGCTCATTTGGAAAGCACCAGACGCAATAAACAACATGTGGTCTGTTTTAACCATGCCGTATTTTGTAGTGACTGTGCTGCCTTCTACTAATGGTAGTAGGTCGCGCTGAACACCTTCACGTGAAACATCCGCGCTGTTAGCACCTTCACGCTTACAAATTTTGTCGATTTCATCAATAAATACAATGCCGTTTTGTTCAACAGCTTCAATGGCCATTTCTTTTAAATCGTCATTGTTAATTAACTTTGCCGCTTCTTCATCAAGCAACATTTTAAAAGCTGCTGCTACTTTAAGTTTACGTGGCTTAGTTTTATCACCAGACAGATTTTGGAACATGCCCTGCAACTGAGATGTCATTTCTTCCATGCCAGGAGGCGCCATTATCTCTACGCCAATCTCTTTTTGAGCAACGTCGATTTCAATTTCTTTATCGTCTAGTTCACCTTGACGAAAACGCTTACGAAGCACTTGGCGAGCTGAGCTTTCTGGTTGGTCAGATTCTACGACTTGACCAAACGTATCGCGAGCTGGCGGTAACAACGCATCTAAAATACGTTCTTCAGCCGCTTCTTCAGCTTTGTGTTTGTTCTTTTCGATAGCAACTTCACGCGTTAACTTAACGGATATTTCCGTAAGATCGCGAATGATAGATTCTACTTCTTTACCAACATAACCCACTTCTGTGAACTTAGTGGCTTCAACCTTTATGAATGGTGCGTTAGCTAACTTAGCTAAACGACGGGCAATTTCAGTTTTACCAACACCTGTTGGGCCAATCATAAGTATATTTTTAGGCGTAACTTCAGCGCGTAGTGTTGGTTCTAACTGCATTCTGCGCCAGCGATTTCGTAGTGCAATAGCCACTGCTTTTTTCGCATTGTCTTGACCAACAATGTGTTGATCTAATTCATGAACAATTTCTCTAGGGGTCATTGATGACATGGAATAACCTTAATTCTTATATGTTGCGATTGTTACAATTCTTCAATAGTTAAATTTGTATTGGTATATACACAAATTGAACCAGCAATATTTAAGCTCTTTTCAACAATGTCTCTAGCGCCTAACTCAGTGTTTTCCAACATCGCCGTTGCCGCAGCTTGTGCAAATGGGCCACCAGAGCCAATAGCGATAAGATCATTTTCAGGCTGAATAACATCACCATTGCCAGAAATAATGAGTGACGCCGTTTCATCTGCTACCGCCAATAATGCTTCTAGCTTTCTTAACATTTTGTCAGTGCGCCAGTCTTTAGCAAGCTCAACGGCTGCTTTAGTCAAATGACCTTGGTGCATTTCTAATTTAGCTTCAAACTTTTCAAATAAGGTAAACGCATCGGCGGTGCCGCCTGCAAAACCTGCGATTACTTTGCCTTTGTATAAACGGCGAACTTTAACAGCGTTGCCTTTCATTACAGTATTGCCAAGTGACACTTGTCCGTCACCACCAAGTACAACTTCTTTTCCACGTCGTACAGATACAATTGTGGTCATGAATAATCACTCCAGATTTTTTAAATAAGTCTAGCTTATGTAGGGATAATTATGGGGAATTCAAGAGGTGGCGTTAAATGCTTAACGCCATAGCCAGATTTGACAGCCTCTGATGTCATTTCGCTTTAGGATATGACGCGTTTTTTCAGCATCACGCTTACGCTCAAATGGACCTAAAATGACTTTGTACCACATGCCTGATGTGCCTTGTGAAGGGATAACTTGAGATTCAAAGCCAGCAAATGCGATACGAGCTTTAAAGCCTTCTGCGTCTGATTGACTGCGGAAACTAGCGCACTGCATTTTGTATGGGCCGCGATCTTTAAGTTCTTCAGATTCTACTTCAACGTTTTTGTTTTCAAGCTCTTCTATAAATGACCACTCTTCATCTTCAGGAGGTGGCGGTAGTGGCTTTGATTTTTTTACCGCTTTTTTATGAACAGTAGGAGCTTGGTCCTGAAAGTCATTGGAATCGTCTTTAATAAACAGCAAGCCGCCAACAAAGGCTGCTATTAAGCCTGCTACTACTAACATCTTAACCACTGGAAACGGGCGACCTTTAGGTGCTTCTTGCTTGGGTGCTTTTTGTCTTTTTTTCTGACTAACGTAATCTTTGTTTTTCATAGGGGCAGAGAGCCTTAATACTTTAACTTAAATCAATTGGGTCAACATCGACCGACCAACGGATTCTATTATCCTTTTGAATGGTATCCAAGTTTTCTAACAACCAATTAACTAATTTGTGCAAATAAGGACGAGATTGGCTTTGTATAGTTAACATATGTCGGAATTTGCCCGCTTTTCTGGTCATTGGGGCCGGAGTCGGACCTAACATTAACAGGCCTTCGTAATCATGCAAGTAATTAGACAAGTTGCTCAACCATTCAAGGCCCAAGTTAGGGACTGTGGTTTCCGCTCTTATTACGATGTGATGAGAGTAGGGCGGTAAGTTCAACATTTTGCGTTCGCTAAGAGCAAATTTGGCAAAGTCTTTATATTCGTTGTTAACTAAATCTTGGATAACGGGATGTTCAGGAAACTTAGTTTGCAACCACACTTGGCCTTTTACTGAACCGCGACCTGCGCGACCTGCAACTTGCACCACCAATTGCGAAAGTTTTTCAGCAGCTCTAAAGTCACTACTAAATAGCGCGCCATCAACATCAACAATGCCCACTAAGCTCACATTTGGAAAGTGATGACCTTTGGCAATCATCTGGGTGCCAACTATGATCATTGGCTTGCCCGAGTTAATTTGATTTAGTTTATTATCAAACTCACCTTTTTTACTGGTGCTGTCTCTATCTAAACGAACAACGTCTACATTTGGAAATAACGTTGCCAAATTGGTTTCTATTTGTTCCGTACCTACGCCAACTGGCGTCATTCGAGTTGAACCACAGCCCAAGCATTGATGCAACGTTGGGTGCTGGAAACCACAATGATGGCAAATAAGTAAGTTGCTGCCTTTATGATATGTCGTAAAGCTACTGCAACGTGAACATTCCGTAAGCCAGTGGCATTCTTCACACATTAAAACGGGAGCAAAACCACGACGATTAATAAACAACATGACCTGCTGGCCGTTATTGATTTGTTTAGCCATTTCATCAATTAATGGCTGACCTAATGACGCTTGGCTTTGACATCGGTTCAAGTCGAGCAAATGCGTGGTGGGTAGTTGACTATTACCTGCACGCTTCTGCAATTGAAGGTAACTAAATTTACCTTGTTCAGCATTGTATAAACTTTCAAGGCTTGGCGTGGCCGAACCCAAAACAACGGGAATACCCGCTTGGTGGGCTCGATACAGCGCTAAACTGCGACAATGGTATTTAAAGCCATCTTGTTGTTTAAATGAAGCGTCGTGTTCTTCGTCAATGATGATCATGCCTAATGATTTAAAAGGCAGAAAAATACCAGAACGAGTAGCAATAACGATACGAGCGTGGCCGCTTCTAGTTTGTTGCCAGGTATCAAAACGCTGTTTGTCTGTCATGCCCGAATGCCACAGCGCAACGGGAACATTAAAACGTTGTTTAAATCGAGCGATAGTTTGCGGTGTAAGGCCTATTTCAGGCACACAAACCAATACCTGCCATTGATTCAGTAAACGATGTTCGATGGCTTGTAAGTACACTTCCGTTTTGCCACTACCTGTCACGCCATCAATTAAAAAGCATTGGTGATGGTCAACGGCATTAATCGCCGCAACAGCAATAGCTTGTTCAGTATTTAACGACAACCCTTCGTTAACATGTTGAGTTTCGACTTTACTGGTGTTTTGTCCGCATGTAGCCCATTGCGCCCAGTTTTGATCAACAAATTTTTTAATGGTGGTACTAGGTACTTCTAATTCAGTTAGCTCGCTGCGGGTATAAGCATTATTAGCGAGCAAATCTCTGAGTTTATGAAGTTGCTTGGCATTTTTTGATAATTCGTCTGCAGAAGGAAACTTGTCGCCTTTTTGTAGCGTTTTAGGGAGCTGTTCATCAATGGTTTTGATGCTTCTGAGCGCGCCTGGCAACGCCATTGAAAAAACATCGCCAATGGGATGTTGGTAATAATCCGCTGCCCAGTTTAATAATGTGAGTTGAGAATCATCAAAGCTAGGTTCGTTGTCAATTAAGTCATTCGCAGCTTTAAGCTTGGCTATGTTTTGGTCAGTATTAGTGTCTACCGCGATAACAATGCCAATGAGAGTCTGGCGTCCAAACGGAACGGATACACGTTGGCCAATGCTGACTAGGTTTTTTAGTCGCTCAACATTGTCTTCATTTGCTGTAAGAGCGGCAGGCATTAAATAGTCGAACAAGCGCCTTAAAGGCACGGGCAGGGCAACGTGTAAAATAACTTGCGAAAATAATGTCATTAACTAGCAGACCTTTGCTTCTCTTGACAACAAGTGAACAATCACTTACTTTTTTACTGTTATAAACAAAGCTTTATATTGTATTATTGAGCTTAAAACAGACAAGTAAGGTTAAAATGCGTCGTCTTATATTTAGTATTTTTGTAGCAGCTTTTATTGGTATTTCATCCAGTTCGGTGGAAGCCCAAGAAGCTCGTATTTATTCTACAGAAGGATACTGTATTCTAGCATTTGAGCAAGTAGATCGTGAGTTCTTAGTTAACTACGAAAAGAAGTTAGGTTTTAAACCTAAAAACAAGCTTTGTAATCGTGTAACCCGCCTAGTCTCTGAGTTTCAGCCTGCTAAATGGGACTTTCAATTTGGTCAACCGTATCCAGGTAGCGGTATCTATTTAAGCCCTGAGTTAGTGGCAGAAATTAATAAGGCCAAACAGCGACAACGTAAAGCAAGAAAGTAATGAAAAGAAAATAGCGGTGGCTTTTAATTATCGCTTGATCTTTACCCGATACTCATTATAATTCGCGCCCTAATTTTATATAAATCTCGTATGGTATTCGGCATTATTTTTAATAAGTGACCGTTTGGCGATACGGCCCAATGAGGTAATCCCATGCAAAAAGATATTCACCCTAAATACGAAGAAATTAACGTTTCTTGTTCTTGTGGTAACAAGTTTGTAACTCGTTCTACAATCTGTAAAGACTTACACTTAGACGTTTGTTCTGCGTGTCACCCTTTCTACACAGGTCAGCAACGTAACGTTGACACTGGTGGTCGTGTTGATCGCTTCAAGAAACGTTTCAGCATGTTGGGCAAAAAATAATTTTGCTAACTTGCAAAAAAGCACCTTCGGGTGCTTTTTTTATGTCTGAAATTCAACATAGTAGATTTTTAGTCCTCTAGACGTTTAACGCCATAAAACCTGCCGTAGTAATTTTTTTTCATACAGTTCAATTCTCAACATTTAATTCGACGTTTAAACCCTAACTAAATTCTCCCATTTGATGTTAACTATACGCTTTTGTATTAAACGTAAGCTTATTGAGTTTATTAGTACTGAGTCTGTTTTTTACGGCATTTGTGCGCTTTGTTGTAATAAATTAACCAAGTGGTATGAGTTGTCTTATATGGTGTAAGTTCTTGTCGTGAATGGCTTTCCAATGCCGTACAGTGGCGGCGTTTACTCACTCCAATGGAACGTATTAATGTCAGACTTTAAGCAACGCGCACTCGATTACCATAGCCAACCATCTCCAGGAAAAATTTGTATCAACCTAACGACTCCAGCTGAAACGGTTGAAGACCTAGCACTTGCTTATAGCCCAGGTGTGGCTGAGCCAGTGAGAGAGATCGCTGCGGATCCTGACAATGCATACAAATACACAGCTAAAGGCAATACTGTTGCAGTGATTAGTAATGGAACCGCTATTTTAGGTTTAGGTAACTTAGGACCATTAGCCTCAAAACCTGTTATGGAAGGCAAGGCACTGTTATTTAAACGGTTTGCTAATATCGACTCTTTTGATATTGAAGTAACGCATAACACCGTTGATGATTTTATAAATACCGTAGCGAATATTGCAGATTCTTTTGGTGGTATTAATTTAGAAGATATAAAGGCGCCAGAGTGTTTTGAAATAGAACAAGAATTAAAGCGCCGATGTAATGTTCCGGTTTTTCATGATGATCAACACGGAACAGCCATTGTGACTGCCGCGGGTATGCTCAATGCATTAGAAATACAAGGTAAGCAAATTCACGATTGCACTATTGTATGTCTAGGAGCCGGCGCTGCTGCTATTGCATGTATGGAGCTACTGATTAAATGTGGTGCACAGCGTGAACGAATTTACATGCTGGATAGAAATGGCGTTATCCATACAAGAAGAGATGACTTAAACGAATATAAACAACTATTTGCTAATAATACCGATAAAAGAACACTAGAAGATGTGATTGAAGGTGCAGATGTGTTTGTGGGCGTATCGGGCGCTAACTTGTTATCTGCTGAGGCGTTAAAGTTAATGGCGCCAAATCCAGTGGTATTTGCTTGCTCAAATCCAGATCCTGAAATTAAGCCTGAATTGGCATTAAAAGTAAGAGACGATTTAATAATGGCGACGGGCCGTTCTGATTACCCTAACCAAGTGAACAACGTGTTGTGCTTTCCATTTATTTTTAGAGGTGCACTTGATGTAAGAGCAACGGCTATTAATGATGAAATGAAAGTGGCTGCCGTTGAAGCGATTCGAAATTTAGCGAAAGAGCCGGTGCCGGAAGAAGTATTGAAGGCATCAGGTGTGAGTAGTCTGACATTTGGCCCGCAGTACATTATTCCAAAACCGATGGATCCGAGATTATTAAAGAATGTCGCAAGAGCCGTATCGATAGCAGCGGTAGAAAGTGGTGTTGCTAAACTAGATTTACCCGCGGTTTAGCTTTGGGCTTGATATAACAAAAAGCCAACATTAATTGTTGGCTTTTGTATTTAACGGAGCGAAAAATCGTTAATCGTTAATCGTTAATCGTTAATCGTTAATCGTTAATCGTCTAGGGTCGGAATGTCTTTGCCCATCTCAGTAAGGATCTTTCTTACTTCTTCAGGTATTTGATCTGGATTTTCTTTTTTCAAATCATTATCTGATGGTAACGGCTGTCCTGTAAAAGCATGTAAAAATGCTTCACACAGCAGTTCGCTGTTCGTCGCGTGTCGTAAATTCTTTACTTGTCGACGAGTTCGTTCGTCAGTTAATACTTTGAGTACATTTAGCGGGATCGATACCGTGATCTTTTTAACTTTATCCGCTTTTTTTCCATGTTCTGCGTAGGGATGAACATATTCCCCATTCCACTTAGCCATAAAACACCTGATCAAGAATTACTGCTTACACGACATTGCTGCCGCTTTTAGTTGTTGAAATTGTATTGTATTACCAAAATTAGTCAAACAATCGATTGCTAAATGGAAACACTGCTAGACGTCTCCACTATTATAAATGGCAATTCCCGCAATAAACAGAGGGTTTTATAGATGAAAACCTATTTAACACTTTATTTTGTTAGTGCTTATGCATAAGCTGAACTAACTATTTGTAAATAAAAAAGTAACGATCTGATGAGAAGCCAAATAAAAAAAATCAAGACGGCACTAACTGTGAAAAAAAATGCACCAGTGAATGGCGACGGTAAAAATAAAGCTGAATTGTCACAGGCAAATGATATTCAAGAAAGTGAAGAGTCGTTAGATGACATTAGTATGCAAGAGATGTGGAAGAAGCTTCATATTCAAACCAAGCATATTAATGAACAGCTTCTACAATTAAACAATCACAAATTGGTGCATACCTATAACTCATTGCCTAGGTTTATTTGGTTTAGTTTATTAAAAGGCATCGCAGTGGGTTTAGGCAGTGTATTAGGTGCCACTGTGGTTCTATCTTTTGTGGTTTATATTTTATCTCAAATGGAATTTATTCCTATTATAGGCGAATGGGTTTCGGCCATTCTCGAGGTTGTTAGAGGACCAGAAGGCAACTAGTTTTTATAAACAATAAAGTGCCATAGCGTAATCTCATTTTATTCAGCTGAAAATAAGGGCTTCATTGCCCTTTTACTTTTTTTACGGAACAAAAATAGGCATAATGCGCCCTCAAAATTTAAAGGCTCAATGGAGTATCCAATGTCGATAGAATCAACACTTCAAGAACGCGGAAATAACACGTGTGAATTATGCAACAGCCCAGATAACTTGTCTGTTTATGCTGTATTGCCTAAAGCGGGTGATAACTCAGACGACTGCGTGTTGGTTTGTGACAAATGTGAGAGCGAATTAAACAGTACTGACACATTAGACGTTACCCATTGGCGCTGCATAAATGACAGCATGTGGAGCCAAGTGCCTGCAGTTCAGGTATTGGCATGGCAACAGCTGAAGTTGTTAACTAACCAAGGTGAAACTTGGGCGCAAGACTTGTTAGACATGATGTATTTAGAAGATGAAACGGCAGCATGGGCAGAGTCAGGTTTGGCACATAGAACCGCTGGCGGTGACGCAGAACACGTAGACTCTAATGGCGACAAGTTATCAGCAGGCGACAACGTCTATTTAATCAAAGATTTGCCAGTTAAGGGCGGTGGTTTTACCGCTAAACAAGGCACGACCGTTAGAGGCATTTCATTAACGAATAACCCTGAGCACATCGAAGGGCGCGTTAATGGACAAAAGATTGTTATCTTAACTAAGTTTGTTAAAAAAGTATGATTGAAAATGCGGGCAACTCGCGTTCGATTACAACTAATCAAACGGGTGTTAGTGAAGATTTAGAGAAAGTGGTTAAAAAGCATTTGAGTCACGAATTCAAAAAGCCTTTTGCGCCATTTTCGCTGCAGACTTTTGAGCAACTATCAGCAAAGGTAACGGCTTTTTTAGCTGAAGATTCTAATCGTTATATTATTTTAGACTCTTGTTGTGGAGTGGGTGAAAGCACTGTGCATTTAGCGGCAGAAAACCCAAATGCGCTAGTTGTTGGTATTGATAAGTCAGAACATCGCGTTGAAAAAATTGAGCACCACTTGGTTCATAAAGTATCGAACTTTGTTATTTTACGTGGTGATCTTAATGATTTATGGCGCCTTATTGCTGATACGGACTGGCCGATTAAATCTCACTACATTCTTTATCCAAACCCGTGGCCAAAAGCAAAACATTTACAACGCAGATGGCATGGTGCCGCGGTGTTCAGTAGTATTCCTAAATTAGCGGAAACTTTAATTGTTCGCAGTAATTGGAATATCTATATTGATGAGTTTGCTCAAGCCCTTGAAATAGCGGGTTTAAAACCAAACGTTAGTGAGTACAGAAGTGACGTAGCCATGACCCCGTTTGAGCGTAAGTACTGGGCAAGTGGACAACAAAGCTATCAATTAACCTGTAGCTTAGAAAATTAGCATTTTGCAGGACCGCATTTTGTCTGCTTAACTACAGACATTATTGTTAACTTCCAGTAAAGTACCGAAAAATTTAAAGACAACCAAACTATTTAAAATGTCAGATAAACGTTTAGCCGCTGCGTCGGAAGAGAATTTATTTAGGATCTTCACTATCCCTGAAGCTCCAGATTCAACATTGGCGCGGATAGAGCAAGAAGTATCACAAAATCTTGATGGTTTTTTACGTGACAATATTGTTGCTGTAGAAAAGCCTCTTTCTGAAATTGAACAGGACTTTCAAGACTCTGTGGTGCCTGAGCATCCGCAATTTGTTTCTGCATTAGCCGATGAGTTACTAGATAAGTTGGTTGCACAATCTGTACACACGTCATCGCCAAGCTTTATTGGTCATATGACGTCGGCATTACCGTACTTCTTATTACCACTGTCCAAGCTGATGGTGGGTTTAAATCAAAACCTCGTAAAAATAGAAACGTCTAAAGCCTTCACCCCGTTAGAGCGCCAAGTTATTGGAATGTTGCATCGTATTGCCTATGGTGGAACTCGTACTGAAGCGCATAACGACCAATATTATAAGTCAGTTATGCACAGTGCAGATACGTCACTTGGTGCGTTTTGTTCTGGCGGTACAGTAGCGAATATCAGTGCGCTGTGGATTGCTCGTAATACGTTACTAGGACCAAATGGCAGTTTTAAAGGCGTATCTAAAGAGGGCCTTTTCCGTGCGATGAGCCATTACGGTTATTCACGATTAGTGGTTTTGGTTTCTGAGCGTGGACACTATTCTTTAGGCAAAGCTGCTGATGTATTAGGTTTGGGCCGACAAGATATTGTTTCGGTAAAAACCGACGAAAATAACAAAATATGTATTGAGTCATTAGAGCAGCGGATCACTGAGCTTAAAGCTGAAAACGCAGGCATATTGTCATTAGTTGGCGTGGCTGGTACCACAGAAACTGGCAACATAGACCCATTAGATAAGATGGCTGATATTGCTGAGCGAGAAGGCATTCACTTCCATGTAGATGCAGCCTGGGGCGGCGCGACAATGATGTCCAATAACCAACGTCCACTTCTTAAAGGCATAGAACGTGCGGACTCAATAACCGTAGACGCTCACAAACAAATGTATGTGCCTATGGGTGCCGGCATGGTGTTATTTAAAGACGCGCACTCTACCGATGTTATTGAACATCATGCAGAGTACATTCTGCGTAAAGGCTCTAAAGACTTAGGCTCACATACGCTAGAAGGCAGCCGTCCAGGTATGTCTATGCTAGTTTACGCGTGCCTTAAAGTAATGGGTCGCAGTGGTTATGAAATGCTAATTGATAGAAGCATAGATACCGCTAAATACTTTGCAGATTTGATCAATGCAGAAGATGACTTTGAACTGGTTTCCGAGCCAGAGTTATGTTTATTAACATATCGTTATGTGCCAAAAGTAGTTAAAGACTACATGGAAACCTGTGATGCGGAAGAAAAGCATATCATCAATGAGTTGCTAAATGACTTAACGCGTTTTATTCAAAAGAAGCAGCGTGAGTCAGGACGTTCTTTTGTATCAAGAACACGTTTAACGCCTAAGGCGCATGACGGACAAACGATTACTGTATTTAGATGTGTCTTAGCAAATCCATTGACCACTAAAGACATACTTAAAGATATATTGGCGGAACAAAAAGAAATAGCGAAAGAGAGCTGGAGAAGTTTACCGGCGATCCTCAAGAAAATCGCCAGTCTATAATGACTGGCACTCCCGGCAATAGCGCCCTGCAGTTAAGACAACTCGACGGTCAGGTTATCTATCAAGCGAGCTTTACCAACAAATGCAGCCACAAGAATAACCGCTTGTAAGCTGCTATCTGTAACCTTACCAAAATCACTGCTATCTCTAATTTCAATGTAATCAGGCTTTAAGCCTGCTAATTCAATCATTTCTAGGGCAAATGTTTGCATTTCATTGATGTTGCGAGCGCCGCTTTTAAGGGCATCTTGAACCGCTAACAATGTTTGATATATCACTGCTGCTGTGGCCTTTTGGTCATCGCTAAGGTAACCATTGCGAGAGCTTTTAGCTAGGCCAGATGCTTCACGAACCGTTGGCACAGGCACAATGCTAATAGGCATGTTTAAATCTTTTACTAACGTTTGAATCAAACGAACTTGTTGGTAGTCTTTTTGTCCAAATAACGCTGTATCAGGTTGCACCATATTAAATAACTTAGTAACAACTGTAGCAACACCATCAAAGTGTCCTGGTCGCTGGGTAGCTTCAGCACAGTGCTCAAGTTCATTATTTGGTACAGATACTACAGTTTGAGCTTTGAGCCCGTTAGGATACATATCAGCAACGGTAGGATAAAACACCACGTGGTTGTTCACCGCTTCGAGCTTCTTACAATCGGCGTCAAAAGTTCTTGGGTATGCGTCTAAATCTTCGTTTTCTCCAAACTGCATTGGATTAACAAAAATTGAAGTGATAACAAAATCTGCGTATTTATGGGCTTGCTGAACAAGCTCAATGTGACCTTCGTGAAGGTTGCCCATCGTTGGTACAAAAGCTACGGTTTTACCGTCTTTGTAACATTGCTGACGCCACGTGCGTAATTCACTTAAAGAGCTAATAATTTGCATAGGAATAGAATACTTACTTAAACCAGCGTGCTTCGTCTGGGAACGCACCGCTTTGAACTTCATCAATATACAAGCTCACTGCCTGTTGTAAATTGCCAGTGATCTCAATGTAATTTTTAGAAAACTTTGGAATATAACCTGAGCTAATCCCTAAAATGTCATGCATCACTAAAATCTGACCATCAGTGCCATTTCCTGCACCAATACCAATGGTTGGGATAGACACGGCTGCCGTAATTGCGTTTGCTAAGTCTACCGGCACACATTCCAACACTAATAACTGAGCGCCAGCTTTTTCTAAGCCTTTAGCATGTTCAATCATTTCATTAGCTTTGTCGGCGTCTCTGCCTTGTATTTTAAAACCACCAAACACATTAACCGACTGAGGCGTTAATCCTAAATGGCCACAAACAGGAACACCATTTTGCGTCAGTTGCTTTATGGTTTCATAAAGCCATTCGCCGCCTTCAATTTTAACCATGTTTGCACCAGCGGCCATTAACTCATGACTGTTTTTAAGTGCGGTTGCTGGGCAGCTGTAACTCATGAATGGCATATCGGCAATAACAAGCGCATTTTCAGTGCCTGCTCTTACGCATTTGGTGTGGTAAGCAATTTGCTCATTGGTCACACTTAAAGTGCTGTCTTGACCATGCAATACCATCCCCATTGAATCGCCAATTAACATTACATGAATGCCTTGTTGGTCAAATAACCCAGCGAAACTGGCATCATAGGCGGTGATCGCTGCTATTTTTTCGCCATCTTGCTTCATTTTGAGTAGCTTGGAGGTAGTAATTTTGCTCATTCTTTTATCCAGAATTAATCGCTAAATAGCGTTCATGTCATTAAAAGGTAATTGTTTTGCAATATCACTTAGTATTGAACCACAAGGCAATACTAAGTTTGGCGTTATATCTAACAGCGGATAAACCACAAACTCGCGTTCTTTTAAGCCGTAATGCGGTACGGTAAGTTGCTCATCATTGATGAGGTTATCACCATAAAGCAAAATATCTAAGTCTAAGGTACGTGGGCCCCAATGTTCGCCATTTCGAGTTCGCCCATGGGCTTGTTCTAACTGACATGTTTTGGCAAACACATCGTGTGCGCTCAATGATGTTTTTAGTAAAACAACGGCGTTTACATAATCAGGTTGGTCAGAAGGTCCCATGGGTTTGCTACTGTATATTTTAGACTGACCAATAAATTCACAGTGCTCTAACGTTGCTAATGCTTTAATTGCCGAGCGAACAGTATCACGAGGGTTATTGAGGTTTGCACCTAACCCAATATAAACAAGCTCTGTCATGCCTACTGCTCTTTTTTACGACGACGGCTACCGCGATACTTTCCACGTTTTGACTTTGGTTTATCACCATCTTTGCTATCAAAGTCAGGCTTTCTGTCACCGCGAGGTCCTGAAGTAGCATTGCTCGCATTAGCGCGTGTTCTTACTGACTTAGCGATAGCTCGTTTGGCTTCATCCGTTTGTTGGTAGTCAGTCCAGAATTGAGCGATGTCATGCAATTCTCCGCCTTCCGCTTCAGCTCTTAATAATAAAAAGTCGTAAGCAGCTCGGAAACGAGGGTTTTCAACCATTTGCATTGGGCGCTTGCCCTCGGTTTTTAATAAACGGTGCTGTGAGCTCCAAATATCTCGCATTGTGGCAGTGAAACGTTTTGGAATAGCTACGGTTTGAACCGCTCTTTGCAATATGTCGCTCATGGCTACTTGGAAAGCATCATAAGGTGACAAGCCGCTTTCAAGTTCTAATTCGCTGGCGTGTGCTTCTAACGGGTACCAAAATAATGCGGCTAAAACAAAGGCTGGAGATATACTTTTCTCTGCATTAATTCTGGCATCTGTGTTTGTTAACATCGTCGCTAACAAACGCTCTTCTTTATCTAAAGGGTTACCCGTTAATACTTGTTCTGCTACTGGGAAGAAGTATCTGAAAATACCAAATTCACGAAGGGCCGCAACGTTGTCAACCGCTTTGCCGGCTAAAAATAACTTTAACGCTTCATCAAATAAACGCGCTGGTGGAATGTTGATAAGAAGATGATTTAATTCATAAATAGGTTGTTTGGTGCGTGGCGCAATTTGCATTCGTAGTTTCGTTGAGAAACGAATAGCGCGAAGCATTCTAACCGGATCTTCACGGTAACGAGTTTCCGGATCACCAATTAAATCAACCACACCTTTTTCGATATCGGCCATGCCATTGGCAAAGTCTAAAATAGAAAAGTTGCGAATGTCATAATAAAGGGCGTTTATAGTGAAGTCTCTGCGTTCGGCGTCTTCATCTATGCTGCCGTAAACGTTGTCTCTTAATAATTGGCCTTCATCACTTTGGCGTGAAGTTTTTTTGGCTTTGTCTGCGTGACCGTTTTCTTGTGATGTTTGATTGTCTTTGTTGTCTGACTCTTCCACTGGTGTGTCATGGTGCCCACGCATTGTGGCAACTTCAATAAGCTCTCGGCCAAACATAATATGAGCTAAACGGAAACGTCGACCAATCAAACGACAATTTGAAAAGCAGGCTTTAACCTGTTCTGGAGTTGCGTTTGTTACAACGTCAAAGTCTTTAGGTTGCAGACCTAGTAAGATATCTCGAATACATCCACCAACTAAGTAGGCTTCGTAACCGTTATCTTTTAGTCGATACAAAACTTTTAAAGCACTAGGGCTTACGTCGTTTCTTGAAATTGGATGAGATTCACGTGGGATAAGCGTTGCGTTATTTTCAACAAAAGGCGCTTGTGGTTTTTTAGGACGAGGTTTGCCAGCATGACGTTGAGCAGGACCACGTCGCTTTTCGTTTTTCACAGGGCGCGACGCCGTAGGTGTTTGCTCTTTTTTATCGGCTGAATCTTTGCCAAACCAAGAAATTACTTTTTTAAAAACCACGTATTTACTTACCTAATATTAATCTATTGACCACAAATGACTTTTCATTTGATTGTTAGCGGCGCATTTTACAGCAATATGAGCAAAATAAAAAATAAATGAGCAATTCACTTAAATGAGGATTTCTTGACCTTTAGGTAACCGTGAAAAATCGACAGTTTTGATGGCCCAATCTAGTATTTCAGCGCAGCTCTTTAGCTCAATCTCACTACATTCAGTTATCGGTAACCCTAGTAATTCCAAGGCTTTAACTAGCTCTGGTTTAGGGTTTTTCATATCAATAGGCGTCGCATGGTTTTGTTTACTGAGTTTATGTCCTACTTGACCAGAAATGACCGGCAGGTGAAAAAACTCTGGAGGCGTCATGCCAAACTGTTGGTAAAGAGTGAGTTGTCTAGCTGTTAGCGGCATAATATCTGAACCGCGCACCACATGTGTAATGCCTTGATCAATGTCATCAACTACAACGGCCAGTTGGTAACTGAATAAACCATCGCGACGCTTTATCAGATAATCTTCGGTTGAAAGTCCCTCAGGCGCTTCCTGCAGTCCGAAGTGAAGATCAGTATAACTATGCAAGGGATTGACTTGTTTAATACGAACAGGGTGCGTCTGAAGGTCTAATTGCTTATTTTTACATTGACCATTATAACTGCCGCCCAGTGCTTTGATTTCTTTGCGTGTGCATTCACAACCATACAGTAGGTGCTGGGCTTCTAAGTATTCAAAACATTCCTGGTATCGGTTTATGCGCTGTGTTTGCGTTAAGCAGTTTTGGTCGCTGATACGCAACTGAGATTCTGTTTGTTTGTCACAATCCCAAACAAAACCAAAGGCGGTTAACGCTTCTAAAATTTGCTCGCGGGCTTGTTTTTGAACTCTGGTGGTATCTATGTCTTCAATGCGCACAAACCAAAGTCCATTTTGTGACTTAGCGTGCAGGTAACTACCTAAAGCAGCAAACAATGAACCAAAGTGTAAAGGGCCACTAGGCGAAGGTGCAAATCGTCCGCGGACTTGGGTATTTGTAGTATTAAATTTTTTCTGTTTAGTGAAGGGGTAAGGTGTTGCTGATATCACGGAGGGGAAAAAAGGGTTAAGGCTTAAGCCTTAACCACCCATTTGTTTTTCTTTGATTTCAGAAAGCGTTTTACAGTCAATACATTGATCAGCTGTAGGACGTGCTTCTAAACGACGGATACCAATTTCGATACCACACGTTTTACAGAAACCGAAGTCGTCGCTGTCGATTAGACCTAACGTTTTTTCAATCTTTTTAATTAGCTTACGTTCACGATCTCGTGTGCGTAGTTCAAGAGCAAACTCTTCTTCTTGCGATGCACGGTCTACCGGATCTGGGAAGTTGGCTGCTTCGTCTTGCATGTGATTTTTAGTGCGGTCAACTTCTTCACGCAACTGGTTACGCCATGCTTCCAAAATTTTACGAAAATGGACTAATTGATCGTCGCCCATATATTCTTCATTTGGCTTTTCTTGATACGGCTCAACGCCTGCTAAGGCTAACAATCCTAGTGATTTCTTTTCTGCCATGCGTTGTTTTTCTCCTAAAA
Source organism: Psychrosphaera haliotis (assembly GCF_039523615.1). Taxonomy (NCBI): domain Bacteria; kingdom Pseudomonadati; phylum Pseudomonadota; class Gammaproteobacteria; order Alteromonadales; family Pseudoalteromonadaceae; genus Psychrosphaera; species Psychrosphaera haliotis. The sequence continues at coordinate 186,078 of NZ_BAAAFQ010000007.1, forward strand.
TTCAACCGGTTAGCGCACAATTTGTTGTTTTTGTATTAGCAACCAGTGTCTAATGCCAAAAAACGGCGGCTACATATAGCAAAATTAACACTGTTTGACAACTAAAATCCAGATTAATGTTCAAATTGGCTGGTGTGGGTTACAAAAGTTTGATGCGCGTCTATATGGGTATGCAATACTAAAATTTCTACCCCTTTTTGCACCGCTTCATCAATTAAATTTCCATATTTACTATCAACATGTCTGGCTACGGTTACTTTTTTAATACCGGTATGCTGGACTAAAAAAACCAAAACGGCTCTATGTCCTTGATCTACCATCTCTATTAATTCGCGAACGTGCTTTTGACCACGTGTTGTTTTGGCATCAGGGAATGCGCCAAGACCATTTTGCTCATTTAATAATAAAGTGGTGGATTTAACTTCAACATAACAGTAATTACGTTCGTCAGGGCAATTTGGTTCGCTTAGTAAAATATCAATGCGACTATTCTCTTCGCCATACTTTACTTCCGTTTGTAATTTTTTGTAGCCCGCGAGTTCAGGAACTTTATTTGTTTCAATGGCGTCTTTTACTATTGAGTTTGCCGCAATGGTATTCACACCAATAAAGTGCCCATGTTGGTTCACTGTTTTTTCTAGCGTGTGAGCGTACTTACGTTTAGCGTTATCGCTGGTACTGAAAAAAGCATCAAAACCAGCATCCGCACAGCCAGTCATTGCGCCAGTATTAGGGCAATAAATCGTAAATTCTTTTCCGTTTTGTTCAACATCCACTAAAAAGCGTTTGTAACGTTTTAAAATAGTAGCGCTTTTAAGCATGCTGTTTTTTCCCAAACGGCAAGGTATGAATAATGCCTGCCACTATTAAGCCAGCAACAATTCCGTAAAGGCCGTCCAATAATACACTGGTAATCGTCACTATAATTGAAGGCAAGCTTAAGTCGGTAGCAAGGAAGTTGAGTACAACTTCGCTAATGTGATGTACAAAGCCAATATTGTGAGTAAGCATGCCGCCGCCAACAAGAAACATGGCCACTAAACCTATAACACTGAGGCTTTTCATTAGTTTTGGTGCAAAGGATAACAAGCCCGAACCAAATAAATTTAATATTTTGCTACCAACGCCTTTATCTTCTAATTGTTTCCAATAAAGGCCAACGTCGTCTAACCGAACGATAACAGCGACTAAACCATAAACACCGACTGTCATTGCAAAAGCGATAAATGACAGAGCGACAATTTGATTGACCATAGTTGCGCCAGCAAAACTGCCCAAAGCAATAATGATAATTTCAGCAGAAAGAACGAAGTCTGTGCGGATCGCCCCTTTGATTTTTTTTTGCTCAAAATTGAGTAACTCTTCAGGGCTTTGTTTTACTTTTTGTAATAGGGCTTGGTGATGTTGTTCTTTCTCATCACTTTTTGATTGAAAGGTTTCTATTATTTTTTCTGCGCCTTCAAAACACAAAAACAGACCACCGAGCACAAGCAAGGGAACAATTAACCAAGGCAAAAATGCACTAATGAGCAGCGCGGCGGGCACCAATATGGTTTTATTTAGCAAACTCCCTTTGGCAACGGCCCAAACAACGGGAAGCTCTCGATTGGCTTTAACGCCACTAACCTGTTCCGCGTTTACCGCTAAGTCATCGCCCAATACCCCTGCGGTCTTTTTAGCGGCGACTTTTGACATTGCAGCTACATCGTCGAGCAACAAAGCAATATCGTCAAAGAGTGCGAAAAAACTGGCAGAAGGCATAACAAACTCCGGTTGGTATTATTTAATCCATAAAAAACCATTATTAAAGATTATTGATCAGGTTGCTACATAAGAATTAAAACAATGATCAACTTTGTCTATTTACTTGTTTGTTAAAAAATAAGTCCCATATTGAACTGACGAAAGAGAATTAGTTCTCTATGATTGATAGATAATTTTTATAAAGATGAGATAGGCGTTATGACAAAATTACTGAATGTACAAATTTCTAAAAATGCAGCACCAGAAGGTTGGGGCGATGATAATCAGTTGAGTATAACTGCCGACGGTTTCACTATTCACATTGGTGACTTGTCTTTAGAAGCTTCTTTACCTCTTATTCAGTCGGTAGCTCGTAAAATTCAAGGCATGGGCGTAAACCAAGTTAATGTTCAAGGCGACTGGGATGTTGAACAACAGTGGAGTTTTTACCTTGGTTTAGTCACTGCAAAAGGTGGTCAATCGGTTGCTTGGTTAGCAAACGACAGCAAAGAGTTAGATGCTCGAAAAAAATCCTACGACTGGACTCGCGAGATGACTAACTTACCGCCTGCGGATTTATATCCAGAAGCGCTAGCGAATCAAGCGATTAAATTTATTAAAGAGTTAGGCGGCGACGCTGTGTCTCACTCACTTGTAGTAGGTGATGACTTACTTGAAGCCGGCTGGATTGGTATTCATTCAGTTGGACGTGCAAGTAGTTTTGCTCCAGCATTACTAAGCTTAGACTATAACCCTACTGGCGATGAGTCTGCACCAATTGAATATGCATTGGTTGGTAAAGGCATTACTTTCGACAGCGGTGGTTATTCAATTAAATCATCTGAAGGCATGTTAGCAATGAAATGCGACATGGGTGGCGCTGCAACGGTAACAGGCGCATTAGGTTTAGCTATTATGCGAGGCTTAAACAAACGTGTTCGTTTAATTTTATGCTGTGCAGAAAACATGATTGCAGGCAATGCTTATCGTTTAGGTGATGTCATTACTTATAAAAATGGCACTAGTGTTGAGATTGTAAATACCGACGCTGAAGGCCGATTAGTATTGGCAGATGGTCTATTGCACGCAACAGAAATTGGTGCAAAACAAATTATTGATGCCGCAACATTAACAGGCGCAGCAATGATGGCTGTTGGTAGTGATTACAATGCAATGTTCGCGTTAGACGATGCAATGGCAGACCGCGGATTAGCTGCGGCATCAAAAGAGTTTGAAGGCGCATGGCGTTTACCACTAACTAAAGCGCATCAAAATAATTGCCCGTCAGCGTACGCTGATACAGCAAATAGTCGTCCTCAAAAGGGTGGTGGTATGGGTGGAGCATCTAATGCAGCAGGCTTTTTATCGCGATTTGTTAATGAAGAAGGCAGCAACTGGTTGCACATCGACTTAGCTGGCGCATTTAACAATAACGCCACCGGAAAATATGCAGCGGGCGCTACGGCAATGGGCGTTCGTACAATTGCTAACCTGTTAGCAGAATAGATTTTTAGTTAACGAGGCTGTTAAACCGTGCGTTAAAACCAGTCACTAAAATTAAAAATGACAAATAAAAAGGCCGGCGCTCTAATTAACTTAGATTGCCGGCCTTCCCATTGGGGGACGTAAAGCGCAGATCTTAACTCTTAATTCTGCAATGAAGCCTTTTTCGCTAATCTAGCGGCATGCAACAATGGCTCTGTATAACCACTTGGTTGATCTTTACCTTTAAGCACAAGATCAAGAGCGGCATTAAAAGCGATAGAATTGTCAAAGTCAGGGCCCATTGGCTCGTATCCTTCAACATCTACGTTTTGTTGATCAACAATCGCAGCCATTTTTTTCATCACCACAACAATGCGTTGCTCACTGCACAAACCATGAGTTAGCCAGTTGGCCATGTGTTGTGACGAAATACGACAAGTTGCTCTATCTTCCATCAATCCAACATTATTAATGTCAGGTACTTTAGAACAACCAATGCCAGCATCTACCCAACGAACCACATAACCTAAAATGCCTTGGGCGTTATTATCCAGTTCATGATTTACTTTCCCTGGTGTTAATGGCTCGTCTTTGCTTAACAATGGAATGGCTAAAATGCTTTCTAAACGTTTCGCTTCGTCGGCTAACAATTCACTTTCACTGCTTTGTGCAATTAAACTGTCTTGAATCGAAGGAACAGATACTTGATGGTAATGAAGCGCATGCAAAGTCGCAGCTGTTGGAGATGGAACCCAAGCGGTATTTGCGCCTGCTTGTGGATGACCAATTTTAGCCTCCATCATGTCCGCCATGTTATCTGGGATTGGCCACATGCCTTTACCAATTTGTGCTTTACCTAAAAAGCCACTATTCAAACCGCTGGCTACATTTGACTCTTCGTATGAAGAAATCCAAGGCATTGTTTTAAGAATGGCTTTTGGCATGAACGGACCAGCTAACATACTGGTGTGAATTTCATCGCCGGTACGGTCTAAAAAGCCAGTATTAATAAATACCACGCGTTCTTTTGCTTCTTTAATACAAGCTCTAAGGTTAACCGATGTACGTCGTTCTTCATCCATAATACCCATTTTTAGAGTATAGCGGTCAAGACCAAGTGCATCTTCAACAGCATCAAATAACTGTTGCGTAAAGGCGACTTCTTCAGGTCCGTGCATTTTAGGCTTAACAATATATATGGAGCCTTTTTGGCTATTCTTTATTGTTGCCGTTGCGGGCTTTTGAACATCAATTTTACCAATCGCAGCGGTAATAATACCGTCTAGAATACCTTCTGGTACGTCTTCACCATTAAATTGTATTACCGGGTTTGTCATTAGGTGACCAACGTTTCGAACAAACATTAGCGCGCGGCCAGACAAACTATGCTGAAAACCATCTTTGCTGATGAACTCAATGTCACCGTTCATTTTACGTTGGAAAACTTGTCCATTTTTTGAGATGTCTTCTGTCAATTCACCAGACATTAGTCCAAGCCAATTTTTATAAACGGCAATCTTGTCTTCAGCGTCTACTGCGGCAACAGAATCTTCACAATCCATAATAGTGGTTAGTGCAGACTCTACCAATACGTCTTTGATAAAGGCCTTGTCAGTTTTACCAACCGGGTGATCTGCATCTATTTGTACAATTAAGTGCAAGTTGTTGTGAGCTAGCACTATGCCCGTTGGTTGGTCTGATTTGCCTTGGTAACCAACAAACTGAGATGGTTCTGCAAGATATGATGTTTCACCATTCTCAAGAGTGACTACCAGTTGTTCATTCTCAACGTTAAAGCGACTTATGTTTGTCCAGCAATCATTGATTGGGCAGTGTGTATTTAGAAGCGTTCGAGCATACTGAATAACTAAGTCACCGCGAACTGGATTATAGGCTTTGCCTTTTTCAGCTCCGTTTTCTTCACTGATAACGTCAGTACCATAAAGTGCATCGTATAAACTGCCCCAGCGAGCGTTTACTGCATTAAGTGCATAACGGGCATTCATTACCGGAACAACCAACTGTGGGCCAGCCATGGTGGCTATTTCATCGTCTACGTTTGTTGATTCGATTTTAAAAGGCGCTGGTGGGTTAACAAGGTAATTAATGTCTTGTAAAAATGACTTATAAGAAGCAACGTCTGTAGAGCCAGCATTTAAATGGTATTCATTTATTTGGGCTTGAAGAGCAGAGCGCTTCTCTAATAGTTGTTTATTTACCGGAATAAACCGTTCAAAAATACTTTCGACCTCACGCCAAAATACTTCTTGCGGTAACTGGATTTGTGGTAATACAGATGAGTTTACAAAATCGTAAAAACCAGCATCTATTGTAAGCTGATTTACCTGTACGTCTTTATTGTTCAATTCTTTACGCAATGTGTTTGGCATAACTGACTCGCATTTGTTTTAAAAAAGTTAGCGCGGTAATTCTAGATCCGAACCCTTATATAAAAATACCTTTGGTTTTATATGTTCGCCATAAGTATTGTGAATAGTAGTTACTCAGCGCCAACATCAACAATTAATCGACGTAACCAAACGTGACCAGCATCATGGTGTAACAAGGGCGACCATGCCATTTTTAATGCTATCGGAGGGATGTCAAAAGGAGGCTCCATAGTCACAGTGTCTGGGTTATCAGCATAAAGCTCTGCAGCCTTAGTAGGTAATGTCGCAATTAGGCCTTGTTCTTTAGCTAGCCACATTGCCATATGGTAGTGTCTGGTGAATACGCTAATATCGCGCTTTTTACCAAACTTTGACAGCTCATTGTCAACCCAGCCAAGCTTTTGAACCTCATTAGGATCAATGCCTACACCTACGCCAAAGCCAGTTTTACTCACCCAAACATGTTTGTGTTGTAAATAAGTATCTAAATCGAGGTTTGGCAAGCAAGGGTGCTTAGCATTAACCATGCATGAGAAGGTATCGTACCAAATGACTTTCTGATGAAATGACAGTGGTAGATCATCAAATCGGTTGATGGCCATATCAACTTTTCCTAGTTCAACATCGTGAAAGCTAACGTCCGAAGGCGTAACAATATCAAGGGTTACACCAGGGGCACGACTTCTTAATTTACCTAATACGCGTGCCAATAAAGTGGTCTCTGCATAGTCACTTGCCATTATTCTAAAGGTTCTGTTTGATTCTAACGGATCAAAATTCTTTTCTTTTTGAAGTGTTTCTTCCAGTTTTGAAAGAATACTACGGATTACAGGCTGTAATTCTAAAGCACGTGCAGTTGGTACCATTCCCTCTGAAGTTCTTATTAATATTGGGTCGGAGAAGAGTTCTCGTAATCTTTTTAAGCCATTGCTCATAGCTGGTTGAGTAATTGATAGCTTATCTGCAGCTCTTGTTACGTTTTTTTCTCGTAATAATACATCTAGATATACTAAAAGGTTGAGGTCGATCTTACTAATATTCATTTCATGAATTCCATGTATCGAAATTATTTATTTCATGAATCCTAGTCGAATGGCATAGAGTTGTCAGCAGAAAAATTCATGGAGATACAAATTAGTCTCTCCAACTAATAATAAATGATGTGAATAGAGGAAGTGCATATGTCTGCATATACTAACGAAATAGAACTATTGAATGCAATTAAAGCGCGTCACGGTGAAAGCTGGGCTGCGATTGAGCCAGAGTATGCAGCAAGAATGCGAGCGCAGAATAAATTCAAAACGGGCTTAGACATTGCTCAATATACTGCTGAGATCATGCGTAAAGACATGGGCGACTACGACCGTGACTCTTCACAGTACACTCAGTCTTTAGGTTGCTGGCATGGTTTTATTGGCCAACAAAAAATGATTTCTATCAAAAAGCACTTCCAAACTACTGAGAAAAAATACTTATACTTGTCAGGTTGGATGGTTGCGGCACTTCGCTCTGAGTTTGGTCCACTACCTGACCAGTCAATGCACGAGAAAACATCTGTAGCATCTTTAATTGCTGAGCTTTATACATTTTTACGTCAAGCAGATGCACGTGAGCTAGGCGGTTTATTCCGTCAACTAGACGATGCCCGTGAAGCTGGCGATGAAGTACAAGCGCAAAAAGTACAAAACGAAATCGACAACCACCAAACACACGTTGTTCCAATTATTGCTGACATTGATGCTGGTTTTGGTAATGCAGAAGCAACGTACTTAATGGCTAAACAAATGATTGAAGCCGGTGCTTGTGCCATTCAAATTGAAAACCAAGTTTCTGACGAAAAACAATGTGGTCACCAAGACGGTAAAGTAACGGTTCCTCACGAAGACTTCTTAGCAAAAATTCGTGCTGTTCGTTACGCTTTCCTTGAACTAGGCATTGATGACGGTGTTATTGTTGCTCGTACGGATTCATTAGGTGCTGGCTTAACTAAACAAATCGCGGTAACTCGTGAGCCTGGAGATTTAGGCGACCAGTACAACAGCTTCTTAGATTGTGAAGAAGTGGCACCACAAGATTTAAACAACGGTGACTTAGTACTTAACCGTGAAGGCAAGCTATTACGTCCTAAGCGTTTACCTTCAAACTTATTCCAGTTCCGCGCTGGTACAGGTGAAGATCGCTGTGTTCTAGACTGTATTACATCATTGCAAAACGGTGCTGACTTACTGTGGATTGAAACGGAAAAGCCACACATTGGCCAAATTGGTGCCATGGTTGACCGCATTCGTGAAGTGGTTCCAAATGCGAAACTCGTTTACAACAACAGCCCAAGCTTTAACTGGACGCTTAACTTCCGTCAGCAAGTATTTGATGCATGGTTAGAAGAAGGTAAAGACGTATCAGCTTATGTTCGTGACGAGTTAATGGCTGAAGTTTATGATAGTACTGAATTAGCACAAGAAGCGGATTCACGTATTCGTACTTTCCAAGCTGACTCTGCGCAACAAGCGGGTATATTCCACCACTTAATCACGCTTCCAACTTACCATACTGCTGCATTGTCTACAGACAACTTAGCAAAAGAGTACTTTGGTGATGCGGGCATGTTAGGTTATGTAGAAGGCGTTCAACGTAAAGAAATTCGCCAAGGTATTGCGTGTGTTAAACACCAAAACATGGCTGGTTCTGATATGGGCGATGATCATAAAGAATACTTTGCTGGCGAAGCAGCGCTTAAAGCTGGCGGTAAAGACAATACGATGAACCAGTTTGGTTAATTGTTGGTGAAGAACCAGCAATCACCATAACTGAGCGGTAAGTTCAAAATTTCCAAAGTTATCCTTTCTTTGGATACAAAGCGCCTGTTAGCAATAACGGGCGTTTTTTTATTTTCGTTTAACTGTTTTTTAGTTTACCCGCTGAAACTTATACAACTGAAGTTGAAATTGGATTTTAGATTGTTTGTTCAATTGTCATGAAGTTTAAGTTGAGATTGAAATTGGAGGGAGATTAAAATTGAAGTGAGATTGTTTGGTTCAATTGTCATCAAATTGAAATTTTTTGTTCAACTCTCTGTCATCAAGTCCGCCTAATTTATCACTTAACTCATAGTGTAGGTGAACGTCATGATTTCAGTAAAAAATGTGGTAGCAGAGCAGTTTCCAGCAATTGAAAGTGGCAACCCATTTCTAAAAAATTCTTTCCTTAGGTTTCTTCGTTTTATATTTCACGAAAGTGAATTCCAACGTTTTGAAGCGTTATACCCACATGTAAAAGGCATCGATTTTGTTGAGCAGGCTTTAGAGTTTTTTGAATTTGATTATAGTGCCAATGAGCGTGAAATCAGAAACATTCCAACGTCTGGCAAAGTCGTAGCCATCGCTAATCATCCAATCGGTAGTTTAGATGGATTGGTGCTACTTAAGCTGTTGAGCAAAGTTCGCAAAGACGTAAAAGTGGTCGCCAATGAGTTACTTTGGGCGATTGAGCCACTCAGACCTATGTTGCTGCCTGTTAACAATATGGGTGGTCGAAATGCAAAAGAAAACATGGCGGCTATCGAACAACACCTCACCAATGGTGGCGCATTACTTATTTTTCCAGCCGGAGAAGTTTCAAGGTTATCAGCAACAGGCATAAAAGACGGCGACTGGCGTAGCGGCTTTTTAAAGTTCGCACAAAAAACACAGTCTGACATTTTACCGATACATGTTGATGGTAAAAACTCGGCGTTTTTCTACGGCTTGTCTATGTTGGCTAAACCTTTGAGCACCATTTGGCTAGTTCACGAAATGTTTAAACAACATGATCAAGAGCTAAAGCTTCGCATTGGAGCGCCTATTGCGCCGAGCACTTATAACAACCTGCCGATTGATAACAAACGATTAATAAAACTGTTTAAAAAACACGTTTACGCTCTTAATAAACGTCGTTGTGTACCAGAGTTTAGCTCTAGTTTAGAAAGCATTGCCCACCCGGAGTTACCAACCTTAGTAAGAGAAGAGCTAAAGCAAAGCCAACGTTTAGGTGAAACTACAGATGGCAAACAAATATATTGTTTCCAGCCCAAAAATGATGATGCGTCAGCCGTAATGAGAGAGCTTGCTCGTCTTCGGGAGTTTACGTTTAGATCAGTAGGCGAGGGCACAGGAAAAATGCGCGACTTTGATGCGTATGATTGGTTTTACGATCACGTTATTTTGTGGGACGACAATCAGTTAGAAATTGTTGGCGCGTATCGCATGGTAGCCATGGAAAAAGTGAGAAAGCATTACACTGCAGAAGGCCTTTATACCGATACTTTATTCGACTTAACCGCCATGCCAGAAGCTTTGAGTAATAAAACATTAGAGTTAGGACGCAGCTTTATTCAGCCTAAGTATTGGGGCAAACGAAGCTTAGATTATCTATGGCAAGGTGTTGGTGCATACCTAGCAACAAAACCTCAAATACAATATTTAATAGGGCCAGTGACCATCAGTAATGAGCTCCCTAAACAATGCCAGGCGAGTTTAATTCGATATTACCAAACCTATTTTGGCGGCAAAGAATTAGCCTTTGACCGCAACAGTCTTAATCACAGTTCAACATGGCCAATTGCACGTAACCCTTATCAACTAAGCAACACATTAGGTATTCAATTTGATGGCAATAATGCTGTAGATGACTTTGTGAAATTAAAATCATTTATGAAAGAACAAGGTTATGCAATTCCAACTCTGTTTAAACAATACACCGAGTTGTGCGATGAACAAGGGACGCAATTTTTAAGTTACAACATTGACCCAGATTTTGCTGACTGCATAGATGGTTTTGTATTTATAGATATCGAAAAAATGAAACCAGCCAAACGAAGTCGCTATTTAAGATTCTGAAAACTACAGAGTCAGCACGTTAGTTTTTGGAAAGTTATAGGAGCAAACATGAGTACTAAACATCATTATGAAAGCCTTTGGATATCGGACATTCATTTAGGGTGCAAAGATTGTAAAGCTGAGTTTTTATTAGCCTTTTTAAAGAGCTGCGAAGTAAAACGTATTTTTCTTGTGGGTGACATTGTTGACTTTTGGGCTCTGAATAGAAGAACCTTCTGGCCAGAAGCGCACAATAAAGTGTTTAATCATTTATTAGAATTGTCACAACAGGGCGTGGAAGTCATTTATATTCCTGGCAACCATGACGACGTGGTTCGCTCTTATCAGTCCTTTAATTTTGCTGGCATGAAAATACATCAAGAATATATCCATGAAACCGTGTCAGGTAAAAAATTGCTGTTATTACACGGCGATAAATTTGATCAGCAAGTATGTTTTGGTCGCTTTCATGCGAAGTTAGGCGATGCGCTGTATGATTTGTTGTTATTTTTAAATAGGCAACTACATAAAGCCCGAAAAGCAACTGGAAGACCTTATTGGTCGCTCGCTTCCTATTTAAAAACTAAAGTTAAAAAGGCCAATGAAGCCATTGAACGATATAAACAAGCTGCATTATCGGAAGCCAAACTTCAGCAGGTAGATGGTGTTGTTTGTGGGCATATTCACCACCCTCAAATCTGTTTAGAAAATGGTCTTATGTACTGTAATGACGGTGATTGGGTGGAAAATTGTACTGTGCTAGTAGAAACAGAGTTAGGCGATCTTAAATTACTACGCTGGAACGATGCCATTGATAACGTTGATGTTTTAGGTCAAGTTAATTGGAGCAAACAGCAACAGAACAACAATAATCGACAAGTAGACCGGAAATGGGTATCTTAATTGTTATAAAATTGCATAAAACCTTATTTTTGGACAACCTTTTAGATGACAAACTCCCAACCGGGATCGGGCGATTTAGCATTTAGTGATACCACCAAAATCGCTGTACTGGACATTGGTTCAAATAGCTTCCACTTTGTCGTGGGAGAAATGAGTAAACAATCAGTAAAGATCTTATATAAATTAAAACAAAAAGTTCGTTTAGCCGACGGTTTGTCGGATGACATGGTGCTTTCTAATGCCGCAATAGAACGTGGTGTAGAAGCATTGGAAAAAATTAACCAACGAGTTAAAACCTACAAACCTGACTTTGTTAAGGTGGTGGGTACTTATACACTTAGAAACGCCACAAATATTGCTGACTTTGAGCGTGCGGCAAAATCGGTATTTTCATATCCCATCCAAATTTTATCTGGCGAAGAAGAAGCTAAACTAATTTTTAATGGTGTGGCTAGAAGTCACACTTTAGACAAATCTACATTGATTATTGATATAGGTGGCGGTAGTACGGAATTTGTCATTGGCCAAAATAAGCAGTCTGATTTAGCCGCTAGCTTAGACATGGGTTGTGTTAGTTATTCGCAGCGTTATTTTCCTCAAAATATCATGACCAACGACGCCTTTGATAAAGCTATTAACGCGGCAAAAAATAATCTCAAAACCATTGAGGACTCTTTTGTAAATAAAGGCTGGGAAGTTTGCTTAGGCACCTCAGGCTCGGTAGAAAGTTTAGTGAGTGTTATAGCTCAAGATACTGGACAACAGTTGTCTAAACAGGCTATTACGCTTGAAGACTTATACAAGCTAAAGCGCTTGTGTATTAATGCTGGAAACAGTGAAGCTTTGAGTATTGGCGAAATTAATGAATGCCGTAAACACGTGTTTGCCGCAGGGTTGTCAATTATAATTGCGGCCTTTGAAGTACTAAACATACAATCGTTAAAAGTGGTAACTTCAGCCTTAAGAGAAGGCGTGATGTATGAAGTTTTTGACGCCATGTAAGTAAATGATAAAGCAGGAACAATCTTCTTCATTTCATCAATTTGTCTTGTAAAAGTAACATAGAAGAAATATAGCTCACCTAATATTGAATCATGCAAACAATGCATTTCACTAATAGGTGAGGTTACTATGTTCGGTATAGCTAAAAATAACAAACTACAAGAGTTAGACACTCAGCTTTTTTACCAACTCAATCGCATATCAAAACATTCAATCAAAAACACAAGCAAGTGGATCTCAAAAACAGGCGATGGCCACTTATACTTTGTTATTGCACTCGCCACCATTGCACTTAGTGATGAGTTCAGTCCTGACTTCTTTTATACCGCGTTAGCTGCCTTTGCAGTTGAACTACCTATTTATTTAATTCTAAAAAACGTAGTTAAACGTAATCGACCTTTTGAAAAGTTAGTGGCATTTAAGTCTCATATTTCCCCATCAGATAAGTTCAGTATGCCGTCTGGGCATAGCGCCGCTGCTTTTTTATTTGCAACGGTTGTTGCTTCCTATTTTCCTGCTTTGGCAGTGTTTGCTTACATATGGGCGAGTTTAATAGCACTTTCTCGTGTGTTACTAGGCGTACACTTCCCTGGTGACACCATTATTGGTGCAGCACTTGGAATCGCTTGTGCAGAGTTTGTTATTAGTGCGTTGAATGTTCTTTAGAAGGTAAATTTATGAAAATCTTATACGGAATACAAGGTACTGGGAATGGCCACATAACTCGAGCTAGAGTAATGGCAAAAGCGTTAGCGAAAAAAGGCCTTGAAGTGGATTACGTTTTTTCAGGTCGACCTGCTGGACAGTATTTTGATATGGAAGATTTTGGAAATTACCAAACCTTTAAGGGTCTTAGCTTTGTGTCTGAACATGGCACCATTAGTTATTTAAAAACGATTCAAAAAGCGCGTCCACTAAAGATGTATAAAGACATCCAAAATTTTGATGTTAGCAGCTACGATTTAATCTTAAATGATTTTGAACCTATAACAGCGTGGGCAGGACGTAAAGCGGGCAAAAAGGTGATCAATATTAGCCATCAGGCGGTCTTCACAAAAGATAAAGTACCATCTTTAGGATTGGGTTGGTTAAACAGACAAATACTTAAAAATTTTGCACCGAGCGACATTGCCCTTGGTGTGCACTGGTACCATTACGGCCAGTCAATTATGCCACCGTTTATTGAACGTGAAGTAAGCAGCAGCTCAAGCTCTGAAAATGTACTGGTTTATATGCCCTTTGAGGACATAAATGAAGTGGTTGAGTTATTGGAAAGCCAGCTTGATCAAGAGTTTGTGTTGTATCACCCTGATGTTAAAGCACAAAGAAAAGTAAATAACGTGTTATTTAGACGCGCTTGTAGAACTGGCTTTTTAAAAGACCTTGAGGAATCAAAAGGCGTCATAGCAAATGCGGGTTTTGAACTTAGCAGTGAAGCACTTTGCGCCGGTAAAAAGCTGTTATTAAAACCTTTGCAAGGCCAGTTTGAGCAAGAATCAAATGCTGAAACCCTTCGTAGCTTGGGGCTGGCTACGGTTATTAATGGGTTAGACGAGTCAGAGTTGGAGCGTTGGTTATTATTACCAGACAATGACGCTATTAATTATCCTAGCGACCCAACGCCGCTGGTGGAGTGGTTGATTAGTGGTGATCATACTCAACCCGATGTTTTGTGTAAGCAACTATGGGCGTCTATTTCGTTACCGCAGTTTTCTAGGAGCGTTTGGTCTAAATAAGCATTTGTAATGAATGTTACTTATGAAGACTGACTTCTTGGCATATAATGACGCCAATTTACGTTGTTGTGAGCCATTAAATGAGTCTTCAATCTTTACCTGTTGATCAAATTTTTCCAGAATTGTGTTCGCTATTAAAACAGCAAACCCGTTTAGTATTGCAAGCGGAGCCTGGTGCAGGTAAATCAACACGACTCCCATTGTTATTGGTAAAAGAAGGCGAAAATCTTTCTGGTCAATTTTCTCCTAACAATCAGATCATCATTCTAGAACCTCGCCGAGTCGCGGCTCGACAAATAGCCCACTATTTGGCAAAACAATTAAACGAAAAAGTAGGCCAAACCATTGGTCTTGCCATGCGTGGTGAAAATCACACTAGCAGTCAAACTGTATTAACCGTGGTGACGGATGGCGTGCTGGTTAAAATGCTTCAACAAGACCCAGAATTAAGCGGTATTGGGCTGGTGATTTTTGATGAATTTCACGAACGTTCATTGTCTTCTGATTTAGCATTAGCCTTGAGCATGGATTGCCAGCAACTAAATGAAAACCTCGCATTATTGATTATGTCGGCCACTATAGACATTAAAAATATATCTGAGCAATTAGATGCATCAGTTATAAGTGCCGCTGGACGACAGTTTCCAATTGAGTACAGATACGTACCAAGCGAACTTATACCTACTGCTGACAACATAGTATCGGCAATAAAAACAGCGTTAGCAGAAACCCACAGCTCTATTCTGGTATTCCTACCTGGAATGGCCGACATCAAAAGAGTATCAAGTTATATAGCGAGTCATTTACCCAATAACACTGAAGTTCATTCACTGTTTGGAGGCTTGTCGATTGACCAGCAAGTGAAGGCAATTGAACCTGCGCCTAAAGGTAAACGAAAGATTGTATTAGCCACCAATATCGCGCAAACCAGTTTAACTATCGACGGCATTGATGTTGTTATTGATAGTGGTCAAGAAAAAGTGAATGTTTACCAACCTAGAATTAATGCAGACACTTTAATTAGCCAAGCAATATCTAAATCATCTGCGGCACAAAGAGCCGGTCGAGCCGGGAGACTAAGGCCAGGCGTTTGTTATCGTTTAGGCAGTGAAGAACACTGGGGCCGTAAACCAGCCTTTGATGTTGCTGAAATTGAACGAAGTGACTTATCGCAGCTGCTGCTAGAGATCACCCTGTGGGGAAGCCAATTTGATGATTTGTTTTGGGCATCTAAACCAGAAATAAGTGCACTAAAAGCCGCAGAGAAAAAGCTCGTTGCACTACAATATTTAGAACGCAGTCAAACAGAAGTTAAAAAGTCAGGTCATGAACCATCGACTGACTGCGCTCAATCAAAGTTAATAACTACAGCGCTGTCTACTCAATATCAATCATTTGGTAGCGACTTGAGACTCACGCGTTTACTGAGTTATGCAAAACAAATGGGACCGGTATTCACACAAACAGGCTGCTATTTATCAGCATGGCTTGACGTTGGATTAAATGACTCGCAGATCCGAATTCCTGAAAACATAAGTGACATGCTTAGCGCGAATCCGGCTAAATCAGATAAAATGCCGGCTAGGGTTGCGAAACAATACAAAAAAATAGCAACCAAGCTTTCTATTGAACCGTCAAAAGGTAATACAGTGGATGCTGATGTATTTGGCGTGTTGCTGGCGCATGCTTTCCCAGATCGAATCGCTAAAAAAACAAGTAAACGCTGGAAAATGAGTAATGGTGGAGCCGTTGAATTTCATCATAGTAGCGTACCAAGCAATAGTGACTTTATCGTGGTTTTGGATTTTAGTGCCAGTAAGTATGGTCATTACATTAGGCACTACGCTGAACTGTCTGAAAGCCAAGTTGATGAGTATTTATCAGATTTAGTTGTGACCAAAGAAAGCGTGACATGGTCTTCACAAAAACAGTCGCCTGTTGCTTTTATGGAAACGAAAATTGGTGAATTAGTGCTAGAGCAAAAGCCGATTAAAGTGAACTTTAGCGAACAACAATGGCAAAAAGTATGGCTTGATTATGTTTCGCAAACGGGTCTTAAAAGCTTTGGGGCCAATGAGAAAAAAATACAGGTGTGGCTGACAAAGTTAGCCTACATTACAAATTCGGTAAAAGGCACCGAATCCGAAACATCAAGTAAAGCTCAATCTTGGCCAGAATATTCGGTTGAGTGGTTAATGGATAATACCGAAAAGTGGCTAAGTCCTTTTTTAGGTAATGTAAGAAGTTTACCGCAACTGCAGAAACTAGATGTGATAACTATGCTAAATAGCCTGTTAACGTGGGAGCAACAACAGCAGTTAAAAGCTTGGTTTCCGTCGCATTATGAAACGCCAGCAGGGACTCGTTGCAAAATTGACTACGGCAATACACCACCAAAAATATCAGTCCGACTGCAAGAGATGTTTGGTGAACCCGCGTCACCAGCTATTTTTCACGGAAAAGTAGCGCTTCTAATTGAGTTGTTGTCACCTGCGCAAAGGCCGATTCAGTTGACTCAAGACTTGGCTCACTTTTGGAATAACGCTTACGTTGAAGTGAAAAAAGAAATGAAAGGTCGCTACCCAAAACACAGATGGCCGGATTCTCCACAAACGGAGTTGGCGGGACATTCGCTTAAGAAAAAAATGCCTTCCAAATAGTTTATTTACGCCTTTGGAAAAGGTAAGGTGAGATACGCGTTAAAACAATAATTATTAGAATAAATATAACCTTATGAGCAATGATGTCGACCCAAATCAGGTTTTAAAATCAGGTAGTTACCGAGCACTAAAGGTAGTTATCTTTATTCTTGTGTGTTTGGCATTTTACACTTTGTATATGGATGCCTGGGTACAAAAACGCATGTCAGGGCAAAAGTGGGACACCCCGGTTCAGGTATTCGCTAGACCGTTGTCTTTGTATAACCATAAATTTTTACCTAAACAAGAGCTAGTGGATGAGCTTAAGTTACTAGGATACAAATCTACATCTGTTGTTTCAGAGCCAGGTCAGTACAGTATCAACCAGTCTTTTGTTGAGGTGTATCGTCGAAGTTACATTGGTTTTGATGGCTTGGTTTCTCCTCAAAAGTTACGTATTGGTTTTAACAATAATCGAATTGCCGCATTACAAATATTAGTGGAGCAACAGTGGCAAGCGGAATCACTTGCGTATGTTGAACCTTTGTTAATATCTAGACAGGCAACCGAAAGTAAAGAAGATAGAGAGATACTGGATTTATCAACTATTCCTGAGTGGATGATTGACGCTTTGTTAGTGGTTGAAGACAAGAATTTTTATCATCATCACGGTGTTGCACCGTTAGCTATTGTAAGAGCCTTATTTGCTAATATTGCTGCTGGCCGAAAGGTTCAAGGCGGCAGTACTATTACCCAGCAGTTAGCAAAAAACTTGTTGCTCAATGACAACCGCAAGTCCTATTTTAGAAAATTTAAAGAAGCCATCATTGCACTCATATTGGACTACCGATATAGCAAAGATGCCATATTAGAAGCTTATTTTAATGAGATATATTTAGGTCAGAATGCCAGTCGTGGTGTGCATGGTTTTGCGCTCGCGAGTAAATTCTATTTTAACCAGCGATTAGCTGATCTGACGCCAGGTCAGTTTTCTATGCTGGTGGCAATTGTAAAAGGGCCTTCCTACTACAACCCGATTCGCCATCCTGAACGTGTTCAAGAGCGTCGTGATCTGGTTTTGCAGCTTATGGTTTCTTCTAATGTGATTAGCCGTGCTGATTACCAGCAGTATGTAGATCAGCCAATTAAGCTATCGGTTAACAAAGCAAAACATCGGGCTCGTTTTCCATCCTATTTGCAGCAAGTAGACAGGGAGCTGAAACAACTGGACGTGGTTGCGCCTCTTAACAGTGGCTTGATGGTTTTTACTGGATTAGACCCGTTATTGCAGTCTCGTTACGAATCATTGTTTTCAAAGAGTATCGCTAAATTAGAATCTGGTTATAAACAAAAAGACTTAAATGGTGCAGTAGTTTCTCTTAGTCTAGAAAATGGCACTATTTCAGCCTTGATTGGTGATAAAAACAATGCCTCTGGTGGATTTAATCGAGCTTTAGATACACAAAGAAACATAGGCTCGTTAGTTAAGCCTGCGGTATACCTTACGGCACTAAATGAACCTGACTATCATTTGGGAAGTCTTTTGCCAGATAAAAAAATATCAATGAAAAGTAACCAAGGAAAGCTTTGGGAGCCCACTAATTACGATAAAAAATTGCGCGGCGAAGTCTTGTTATTTGATGCTTTGAGTCAATCGTTAAACCTACCTACGGTTCATTTGGGTATGGACGTAGGCTTAAACTCGGTTATATCGACACTTAGAAAGATGGGTGTTGAGCAACAAATAAATAAATATCCATCGCTACTACTTGGTGCTTTACCTATGTCGCCTTTACAAGTTGCCGAAACCTTTCAGCCCATTGCTAATTTTGGGCAAAAGTTCCCTGTTAGGGCCATTACCCATGTAACCGACAACAATGGCATTCGGTTACTTACTCAAAATGAAGATAGCCAAATCATATTTGATTACGCCACAAGTTATGAATTGGCCTATGCGCTCACTCAAGTGACTAAAATAGGCACTGCAAAAAGGCTAGCAACTGAGCATAAAGGCATCCAGTTTGGTGGCAAAACAGGCACCACTGACGATTTACGAGACAGCTGGTTTGTAGGTTTTGATCAGAATAAGGTAACTAGTGTTTGGGTCGGCAAAGATGACAACTCACCTATAAACCTTACAGGCAGTCAGGGCGCTTTGTTTATATTTAGTCAATTGCAAAGTGCTCGAAAAGCAGAGTCGGTGAACAAACCAAAACCAAATAATGTGGAATTTAGATTTATAGAGAAAGAGACAGGACAAATATTATCTGATGAATGCGGTGAGAATGTCAGTTTGCCAGTTCGGGTAGATAAAATTACAAAAATTAAAGACTGCCCATCGCTTTTTGACTGGCTTTAAACGCTGAAAACCTAAGCCTTAAAGTTTCTAAACAAATAGTCAGAATTCCAATGCAAAAGGTCAATGAACAGGCACAAAAAAAGCCACGTTTGGTGGCTTTTAAACACGATTTTTATCCCGGACTATAAGTCCCGACTTCAACAGTCGCCAATAATTAATTCGCTTTTGCTAATTCCGCAAATGCTTCACCAATTACTTCAATGGTTTTGTCTAACATTGGACGATCATGCTTAATAGATACAAATCCAGCTTCAAACGCTGATGGTGCTAAGTAAACACCACGGTCTAAACAAAGGTGGAAGAACTGTTTGAATCGCTCACCGTCACATTCGCAAACTTGAGCAAACGTGGTTACTTTAGATGCTTCCGTGAAGAAAATACCAAACATGCCGCCCGCTTGTGCCGTTGCAACAGGAATACCGTGCTTAGCAGCTTGTGCTTCAACACCTTCTAATAAATAGGCAGTTTGTGCAGTTAGCTGCTCGTGAAAACCATCTTTTTCAAGTTCAGCAAGTGCCGCTAGACCAGCAGCCATAGCCACAGGGTTACCAGATAAAGTACCTGCTTGATAAACAGGACCGTCTGGCGCTAGGTGTGCCATCACTTCTTTTTTACCGCCAAAAGCACCAACAGGCATGCCGCCGCCAATAACTTTACCTAACGTTGTTAAGTCAGGTTCTACATTATATAGCCCTTGTGCGCTGCCTTTATGGACACGGAACCCCGTCATTACTTCATCAAAGATAAGTACCGCATTGTATTCATCACAAATCTCACGCAGACCTTCTAAAAAACCAGCTACAGGAGGAATACAGTTCATGTTGCCTGCTACAGGCTCAACAATAATACAGGCGATGTCGTCGCTGTGCTGCTTACAAATTTCTCTAACTGAATCTAAGTTATTAAACTCTGCTGTTAAAGTGTGTGCTGCAACGTCAGCAGGAATGCCTGGAGAGCTTGGTACGCCCATCGTTAATAAACCAGAACCAGCTTTTACTAAAAGCGAGTCTGCATGACCATGGTAACAGCCTTCAAATTTAAGAAGCTTGTTTTTACCTGTGTACCCACGTGCTAAACGAATGGCACTCATGGTTGCTTCAGTACCTGAATTCACCATTCGAACTTTTTCTATAGAAGGCAAAAACTCAGTGATTTTTTCCGCCATGGTAACTTCAATTTCAGTAGGGGCACCAAAACTTAAGCCATTTTCAACGGCGGCAATTACAGCATTTTTAATAGCTGGGTGGTTGTGGCCTAAAATCATAGGTCCCCAAGAGCCAACATAATCGATATAAGCTTTGCCATCGACATCATAAGCAATAGCGCCATCGGCTTTTTCGAAAAAGATTGGAGTGCCGCCAACGCCATTAAACGCGCGCACTGGAGAATTTACACCGCCAGGGATGTGCTGTTTAGCTTGTGCAAAAAGATCTGCTGATTTAGTCATAAAACGTTTATTACCTATTTAAAATTATTTTGAGCTTACCCAAGGAACATCACACTGAAATTTATCGACCTTGTCGGCTACTCCAAGCGTTAGTGCAAATAATGCCATTCTAATTAGAACGCCATTGTCTGCTTGGCGAAATATAGCCAAGTTTGGATTTTGGTTTAAATCGTTGTCGAGTTCATTCGCATCAGAGCGAGAGTCTCTTGGCAGTGGGTGCATGATTACCGTATTTGACTTACAATATTTTGTATAAATATCGCTATTCAAACGGAACTGACCACGGTATTTATTGGCTTCATCTTGGCTATCAAATCGCTCTTCCTGTATGCGAGTTTGGTAAACAATATCAGCACCAATATTATTTTCCATTTTGTCACTTATGGTGACCTTATGGCCCGCATTTTCTAGCGTATCAATAACGTAAGATGGCATTGATAACTCGTTTGGAGAAACCAAACTAATATGCATATTTTTATATAGCGCGAGCAACTTCGACAAAGAATGTACGGTTCTGCCATTTTTAAGATCACCCACCATTGCGATGTGCATGCCATCCACTTTTTGATCAAAAGCGGCGAGCTCTTTTTGAATGGTGAATAAATCTAACAATGCTTGTGTTGGGTGTTCATTAGCGCCGTCGCCGCCATTAATAACAGGCACTCGACTACCTTCGGCAAACTCTGCTACAGATCCGGCTTGCGGGTGACGCATGGCAATCACGTCGCTGTAACTGCTAATGACTCGAGCTGTATCGTAAAGTGATTCTCCTTTGGCCAACGCTGATGTTTGCATGCCAGTGGTCTCTCTAACTTCGCCACCAAGTAGGTTAAACGCGCAACCAAAGCTCACTCTCGTACGAGTCGAAGGTTCAAAAAAGAGGTTTCCTAAAATTGCACCATCTAATACTTTAGTTCTCAACTGGCGCTTTGCGTAAGGCTCCATTCGGCTAGCAATATCAAAGATATTTTGTAAATCGTCACGATTAAATTGATTAACTGAAAGTATGTGTTGCCCAGTAAAGTTCATCAGCTTAGTAGCCTATTTAAAAGAGTGGAACATGGTTGGAAGGCAATTTTAGCAGACCAACCCAGACTTCGACAATTAGAAAGGCTTAACAATCGCTAAGATAATAATTGCCAATAAAATTAATACAGGTACTTCATTAAAAATACGGAAAAAGCGAGCGGACTTATCATTTTTATTATCTTTAAAGCGCTTCAGTAAAACAAAACAATAACCATGATAGATATATAAAAATGCCACTAACAACAATTTTGCATGTAACCAGTGGCTCACCCTAAACCAGTCCATGCCGTAGCTATGGATGAGTAACAATCCAAATATTAAAGTGAAAATTGCGAAGGGCGTAACAAAATACAGTAATCGACGCTCCATCACTTTTAGGGTTTCAGATGTGTGGTCAATAGACTCGGTTGTTATCGTTTTTTGGTTAACCTCAGTCTGTTCTTTAGAACCGTTTTCGATTTTATCGTCAGGGTCTGAAGTAGCTTCATTTTCCGCATGGTAAACAAATAGGCGAGGCAAATAAAAAATACCAGCAAACCAAGCCACCATAAAAAACACGTGAAAAGCTTTATACCAAAGTATGATCATAACAAGGCGTTCCTATTCATTAGTATTGTGCGTAATTGTTCCCACGTGACGATGCCAACAATTTTTTCACCGCTGGTGCTGGTAATTAATGTCGCGCCGTCACGTTGATCTTTAATAAGTTCCCAAACGTGCGCTAGAGTTGAACGTGTATCCATTGTCAGTAACGGCGTGTATTTAACTTTGTCATTATTACGTGAGTAGCTGGTATCAAATTCTGCCAAAGAGTAATCAACGCCAAGGTCATGTTTCATAGCAACGATAAGCCACTGCGATTCATGCTTGTCGTTTAAGTGGAAACGGACATCCTGCTCAGTCACATAATTGATGAGTTTTAAATTAGTGTCCATTTCTGCCAATACACCAATTTTCTCTAATACGGTGGTTGCTGGCGGTGTTTGATACATCAGGCCTTGGAAATCAAGTTGCTGTAAGAAAATAGAGCGGTTTTTTAACCCTTGAGAACTGGTGATATACGCACTGGCAATAACAATAATAGCGGGCGTTATGGCAGCTGGATTATTGGTTAATTCAACCACAGCTACTAAGGCTGCTAACGGTGCATGTAAACTTGCAGCCATTAAACCAGACATGCCTAATACGGCGTAGGTCCCCATAAAATGAATGCTAGGATCGATAAGCATGACCAAGTTGGCAACAATTAAACCAATCAAAACACCTAACCCAAAAACTGGGCCTATGATGCCGCCAGGAATACCTAAACCTATTGCTACAAGCGTTAAAAATAGCTTTGAAACAAGCAGGATTACAAGTAGCTCTATATTAGTAGGGGAGATCATTGCCTGATTTATTGCGCTTGTACCGTCACCTAAGGCCTCAGGCACAAAATAACCGACAATAGCTGTTAAAACACCGGCTAATAAAAGACGTGGAAACATGTTCACATATCGGAAGGTTCGAATGATACGCATTAAGTTGGTATTAAAAATATATGCGCTGACGCCTAAAATAATGCCCAGCAATATCAGCCAAGGGTAGTGGCTACCTGGCAATGTAAATACACTAAGCTGTGCAAATTCAATGTGCTGGCCAAAAACGGCTTGAGTGATTATAGAACCTGCTGAGGAAGCCAACATCACTGGAATAAAAATGTGTATTTTATATTCCCGCAATACTACTTCCATAACAAATATAACCGCAGCTAAAGGAGTGTTAAACGACGCTGAAATACCGGCAGCTATACCACAGGCTGTTAATGTACGAACTGCGTTATGTGGAAGCCGAAGCCATCTTCCAAAATAACTCGCACCACTAGCACCAATATGAACGGAAGGGCCTTCTCGTCCAACAGAAAAACCACTGGCGAGCGCTAAAATACCACCTACAAATTGATTGGCTGTATTCCAAAAAGGCATGTTGCCATAATGAGCTTTGATTCGGTGGAGAACAAAAGGGATGCCGAGTCTGTAGTGCTTGTAGCCAGTAATATCTGCGAAGATAGCAATTAAAATGGCTGCAAAAATAGGTAAAGTAGGTAGTAAATAATCTAGGATGCTATCGAAAGGGCCGCCGGCTGAAAATGTCTCTTGAATAAATTCAATTGCTAGGCGAAAAACAACAATCAATAATGCCGCAGCGATACCGCCAAGCAGGCCTAGAATACTAAGCTGTATACTTGTTTGAGGTATTGCTAATCGTTTGCGCAAAGCATAAAGACTGTTAGATAGCATCTATGTTCCGGTATATTCTAAAAATACAGTGGTTACCTTCTTGGGTAACAAACCTTATAATGATGATTATAGTTAAACACAACTAGTCAAACTAAGGTCGCAAAGTGTACCATAAACCAATGACATATAATAAAAATTATCCAATATGAATGAGTGGCTCAGTTTTAATGGCCTAAAACAAAAATTAGGTCGATTTAGATTTTTAATGTTACTGATATTTGTACTGTCACTAACAGCATATATCAGCTACCAGATAGGTGGTAGTGTAAATCACTGGCAAAAGCAGCGATTAGTTAAACAGCAATCTCGGCTTGAAAGTTTGTATCAAGAAATTGATCAGCACGTAAGAAAAAACAACTATTTAACGGTTGAGTTGCAAGTTGAAAAAAAGGCATCAAAACAAACTCAAGAAGAGTTAGTGATGTTAAGAGAAGAGCTGTTTCAATTGCGTAAAGAGCTTAGCTTTTATCAAAAGGTATTGGCGCCAGAGCTAGTTGCCGACGGCTTGGCCATTGAGCAATTTAATATCGAACAAGATAAAGGCCAGAATCGTTTTAAGTTTCATTTTGCCGTTGTACAAACCGACAGCAAGAAGCGTAATGCAAAAGGTAATATCAGTTTGAATATTGTTGGGTATGAAAATGGCCAACGTTCAACAATTGATCTTGATAAGTTAGCAAACTTAACAGCAAAAGATTTACTCTTTAGTTTTCATTACTTTCAATATTTTGAAGGGCAATTTCAGTTACCGGAAGGTTTTATGCCTGCTCATATTGAAATTAAAGTAGTGCAACCTAAAACTCGATGGCAACCGTATAAGGCCTTTACTGAAAAGAGGGATTGGCCCGATTTATAGGCGCTGGAATACTTGATTAAATTTGTCAGGTATTAGATAATCGCGCCCCGTTTTTAAGAGGTACTTTTTATGACTAACATTGTAACACCGACTGCAGAATCAACAGAGACTCCAGAATTGCCAATTCAATTTTCTGATTCGGCTGCGATCAAAGTGAAGCAGTTAGTTGAAGAAGAAGAGAACCCAGCCTTAAAACTAAGAGTTTATGTAACGGGTGGTGGTTGTTCAGGTTTCCAATATGGCTTTACGTTTGACGAAGACGTAAACGCAGGCGACATGGAAATTGAAAAACAAGGCGTTTCTATGGTGATAGATCCAATGAGCTTACAATATTTAGTTGGCGGCATTGTTGATTACACTGAAGGCCTAGAAGGGTCACGCTTTTTTGTGAACAACCCAAACGCAACAACAACCTGTGGTTGTGGAGCAAGTTTCAGCGTTTAGTATTCAGTAAGCACTTTAAAAGTGAACGTTAAAAAAGGTCGATTATCATCGGCCTTTTTTTGTACTTACGCTAAGAAGTTCATTACACGTAAATTACACGTAAGTAGTTAAGTGCGCACAAGTAGTTAATTGCGGATAAAAATAGTAGTTAATTTAAGTAGTGATTTAGCCCGTACATCAAACCGAAAAACGCAGCAAGTGCCACTGAGAAAGCGATGATATAGAAAAAGCCTCGCTTTCCTTGCTCGATGCTCCAATTATTTATTCTTAAGTACTGCCACCAAATAAGGCTTAGCAACAGCGGTATAATAAAGAAAAACTTAATCATTAAAATATCCCTTCTTCTTCGTCAATGAGATCTTTTTCTTCATCGATAGTAATAGGTGAAAATTCGTCTACATATTTAGTGGGCTCAGTACCCTTTATGAAGTACTCAAACTCCGTTGTGTGGTCAGTTTTTCTAGAAAGCAGCCCTGTTTTTCTATCAATCCTTACGGAAACAATGCCTTCGGGGATCTCTCTATTGGCAAGCGGAATACTATCTGAAATTTGAGATATAAAAGTAACCCAACCTGGCAATGCAGTTGTAGCACCAGCCTCGGCACCTGACACTTGTTCATTGTTACCTAAATTAGAGTTAAATTTAGTTCGACCAAGCGATCTTCCTGGCGCATCAAAGCCAACCCAGGTAGTGGCAACAATCGATGCATTAAAGCCAGTAAACCAAGTATCAGCGGCGTCGTTTGTGGTACCAGTTTTACCACTGAAGTCGCGTCGACCAATAGCGCGAGCTCGCCATGATGTTCCATTCCAACCGTTACCCTTAGACCAAGTGCCGCCGCCCCAAATAGAGCTATTTAAAGCTTCAGATATTAAAAACGCATTTTCAGTAGAAATAACTCGAGGTGCAGGCATTTCTGCAGAAGGTGATTTAAACGTTTCTTCTAAGTTTACCGTCTCTTCTAGGTTAGCTACCATTTTAGTCGCCTGGTAAACCGTGTCACCAGCCACGTTTTCAATTCGCTCTATTAGGTTTGATTCAACCAAAAAGCCACCATTAGCGAATGTACTCATACCCGTTACTACGGACAAAGGAGATAAGGCTGCAGAGCCTAACGAGATAGTCTCATTAGATGGTAAGTCTGCTTTTGAAAAACCAAAGCGAGTTAAATAATCCACGGTTTTATCAACACCCATGGTACGCATTAACCTGACGGCCATTACGTTTTTCGATTCCGCTAAGCCTCGTCTCACTCGTGTAGGGCCGTTATAAGTTTCTGGTGAGTTTGAAGGACGCCAAACACTGTTCTTTTCCCATTTAGTAATAGGCGCGTCGTTTATTAACGTTGCTAAAGTGGCACCATTATCAAGTGCCCCTGAGTAAACAAACGGTTTTATGTTCGAACCTATTTGTCTTTTGGCTTGAGTTACGCGGTTATATTGATTGTGAGAAAAGTCGTAGCCGCCAACTAACGCCAAAATATCACCGTTATTCGGGTTCATGGCAACAAGTGAACTACTAACAGTAGGCTTTTGTCCTAATCTGAAGTTACCGCTTTCATCTTCTCGAACCCAAACTAAACCACCTTCCTTCAATATTTGCGACGCTGTTTCAGGAGCATCACCTTGCTTAGTATCACTTATGTACGGACGAGCCCATTTTAAATTATCCCAATCAATAATTTCTACGTTGCCGCCTTTTACTAACACATAAATTTGTTGTTCCATTACATTGGTAACCACAGCAGGAACTAAATCACCGTAATTTTTTATTCTGGACAAGTGTTTAACAATTTTTTCACTGGACCATTCAGCACCAGCTTCAGACGTGGTATCTAAATTTTCAGCATCCCATAAATAGCGACTTGGACCTCTATAGCCATGACGTTCGTCATAGGCATGAATGTTAGAACGCACCGCTTGACGTGCTGCGATTTGCGCATCACCTTTTATGGTGGTGAAAACTTTAAACCCTTCGGTATAGGCTGCTTCTAAACCAAAACGCTCAACCATCTCTTTTCTAACTTGTTCAGCAACATAAGGTGCTGGTGCAGTAATTTTTGCACCGTGCAGTTTAGCGGTAATAGGCGCACTTTTAGCTTCTTCAAAGGTTGCAGTATCAATAGCGCCCACAGTATGCATGCGGCCTAAAACAACATTTCTTCGCCATTTCGCTAAATCTGGATTTCTTATTGGATTGTATCTGGTGGTTGCTTTAGGGATTCCTGCAATCATTGCTAATTGCGGAAGAGTTAATTCACTGATGTCTTTGCCATAATAAACTTGTGCGGCTGCACCAATACCAAATGCTCGATTACCAAATGGAATCTTGTTTAGGTACAAGGTTAATATCTCTTCTTTCGACATTATTTGCTCAATGTGCAATGCGATATACACCTCTTTTATTTTTCGCATCCAGCGCTTATCAAGCGAAAGAAAGACATTTCGAGCTAACTGCATGGTTATCGTGCTTGCCCCTTGTGCTTTGCGGCCGGTGGAAATGACAGCGATGGCTGAGCGCACAATACCTATTGGATCAATGCCAAAGTGATCGTAAAAACGAGAGTCTTCCGTTGCAATAATTGCGTCTTTTAATTCTTGCGGAATTTCAGAGTAGAGTACCGGTGTTCGTCTTTTCTCACCGAATTGAGAAATGAGTTCTCCCTCTGCAGTATAAACTTTCATTGGGATTTGAAATTTAACATCACGTATTAAGTCTTCAGTTGGAAGGTCATCTTTAACGTAAAAATAAAACCCGATAACAACTAATATGGACAACAATGTCCCAAAAAATACTAGCTTGCCTAACTTTTTGAGCCAACCCATTGAATAAACCTAGAAAAAAATATGTTATGACGATAATGTAGGTAGTATAACCGGAACAGGATTCTATAAAAGGCTTTTTATTCATACAAAAAAAGTCTAATCTTTAGTTTGTAGGATAAATAACAGGTAGCTCAGTGACTTGACATGTTAGATACAATTAGGAAGTTATTCACAAAAAGTGTTCCCTATATGGTGGGGATAGACATAGGCTCTCATTCTGTTAAAGCCGTATTGCTCTCAGAGCAACATGGTGTATATAGAGTAGAAGAAGCGCTTGTGGAACCTATGCCAAAGGGAATGATAAAGGATAGTGAAATTCAGGACATTGAAGCTGTTGCTCGTGTTGTGAATAAAATCAGAAAGCAAATCCCAAAATCAATTAAGCATGCCGCCGTAGCCATTTCTGGCTCAAGTGTCATTACTAAAGTCATCTATATGGACGTGACTCTTTCTGATTCTGAATTAGAAAGCCAAATAGAAATAGAAGCGGATTCTTTAATACCTTATCCCCTTGATGAGGTTAGTCTGGACTTTGAAAAGATCGCAGTAAATAAAGCAGACCCTTCAAAAATAGATATTCTTTTAAGTGCAGCCCGAACCGAAAATATTGAAGCTCGCTCTCACGCTGTTAATGAAGGCGGTTTTGAGCCTAAGGTGCTAGACGTTGAAAGTTATGCACTGAGTAGGGCTGGCCAGTTGTGTATTGGTCAATTGCCTGATGACGCAGACAAGAAAGTAGTTGCATTTATTGATGTGGGCTCACAAATAACCTTATTAAGTATTATTGAGGGCGAACGCTCTTTATATACCCGAGACCAAGTCTTTGGTGGTGAGCAATTTACTAACTCAATTGTTTCTTATTATGGTCGTTCTTTTGAAGAGTCAGAGAAAGCAAAAGTAAACGGTGACCTTCCGCCTAACTATACTTTTGAAGTGCTGGCTCCTTTTCAAACGGCACTATTGCAGCAAATTAGACGTTCTATTCAAATGTTTTTAAATACCAGTGAAAAAGACAACGTCGATTATATTGTTTTATCCGGCGGCACCTCCTTAATATCAGGCTTAGATAGATTGCTTATTGATGAGTTGGGTATTCATACTGTGATTGCAAAACCATTCGCAGAGCTTGAAATTGCTGCGGAACTTGATTCAGAAGACATAGATTTAATTCAGTCCCAGTTAATGATTGCGACTGGCTTGGCATTAAGGAGCTTTTCACAATGCCATATATAAACCTCTTACCTTGGCGAGAAACCGCTAGAAAAGAATTACAACAACAGTTTTTGGCGATTTTAGGGATGCTATCTGCTGCTGTGGTGATTTTATTATTCCTTTTAAGCGTTTATTACTCTAAGCAATTAGAAGGTCAGCAATATAGAAATAATTACCTACAAAGCGAAATTTCAATTTTAGATCAGCGTATTAGAGAAATAAGAAACCTTAACGACACTAAAGCCGACCTTAATAAGCGAATCGAACTCATCGAGCAACTGCAAGAAAGTAGGAACTTAGGCACTGAAATTTTTAATGAAGTAGCAGGTATGGTACCAACAGGTATTTATCTAACAAAAATTGAGAAAAAAGGCCCTGCTTTACTCATAAACGGAAAGAGTGAGTCTAACAATAGACTTTCTAATATGATGAGAAATATAGAAAAATCGGACTTGTTAGAAGCCGCGGATTTAGATTCGATTGTGGCTGGTGAAAAGGACGCCGCGCTGTTAAGTGATTTTACAATGACAGTGTCCGTGAAAAAGTACGTTGTTGAAGGTAAAGGAGATAAAAAGTGAATTTAGATAAATTTAACTTTGATTTCTCGGACTTTGATATCAATGACATCGATTTCGAAAATATGGGCTCTTGGCCTAAAGCCGCAAAAGTAGCGATGGCAGCAATCGTTTCTATCGCAGTGGGCATTGGCAGTTACATGCTTTTAGTTAGCAGTGAAGTAGAAGCGCTGGAAAATGCAGAGCTTCAAGAAATTCAGCTGAAAAACAACTACCGAATAAAATACGGTGCTGCAGTAAACTTGGACTCGTATAAGAAACAGATGGTTGATATGGAAGAGAAGTTCTCACTGCTCCTCAAACGTCTGCCTACCTCACATGAAACTCCTGGTTTACTCGATGACATTACATACGTAGGTACGACTTCCGGTTTGTCATTTATCAAAATTAACTGGCTCCCAGAGCTAGAAAAACAATTTTATACGGAACTACCTATTCAAATTGAGGTGATAGGTGACTATCACGAGTTTGGACAGTTTGTAAGTCAAGTTGCTGCTCTGCCAAGAATTGTAACCTTACATGACTTTTCTATTAACGAAGCTGATGGCGACAAACTGCGCCTTAATGTTGTCGCGAAGACTTATCGTTATAAGGAGACTGAAAAATGATTAGAGTTGTTTTATTAATACTCAGTTTATTTTTAGTTGCCTGTAATGATGATGTTTCTGACATACAGCAATACATGAATAAGATTAAGTCTGGTACGCCAGTGAAAATCGAACCTATTCCTGCGGTAAATCAATTTCAACACATTGACTACTCGATGATATCTCGACGTAGTCCGTTTGATTTGCCGTCACCAGAAGTTATCCAAGAAAACTACGAGCCAGCTCAAAATTGTTTGGCTCCAGATCCTAGACGGCGTAAACAACCGCTGGAAAAATTTGCTTTGGACAATTTGAGTATGAGAGGTACTCTAGGTACGGACAAAGAAGTTTGGGCGTTAATTCAAGCTTCAGATGGGTCATTACATAGAGTGACAGAAGGGAATTTTGTTGGCTTGTATAATGGCCGCATCACATCGGTGAGTGACAATAGAGTTATTCTTGTAGAATTAATTCCCGATGGCGCAGGTTGCTGGAAAGAACGCACTGCGAGAGTACAATTGGCCGATAGTTCGGTAAATGAATAAAACTAATAAGAATATGGACTGCTAATTACAATGAAAAGTAACGTTATGTTTTATAGAATATTGACGGCATTTTTTGCGCTATTTTTGACTTTCACTGCTGCCTCAGTGCCGCTACTTTATGACATTCGCTATACACCCATTGTAAAAGGCGAAACAGAATTAGAGTTTGTTTTTGATGAAAACTTGTATTCTGATCCGAGTGTGCAAGTATTTAATGAGCCAGCCAGAATAGAATTGTTTTTCGATGAAACCGACTTTGATGAAAGCTTGGTTAATATCCTGATTCAAAAAGAAGGCGTTATCAATATTGAGACAAAGCACCAAGAGAATGGTGTTTTAGTTAGCGTATTATTAGATTATCTCAAACTGTACAAATCTAGAGTTGAAGGTAACAAGTTTTTCATTCGAATCTCTGACAACCCAACCACTGAATTGCAATCAAACAATAATACTAACATTGAACTAATCAATAGAATTCAAGCACTGGACTTTAGGCGTGGAGAAGAAGTTAACTCTGCAACAGAAGGGCGCGTTCTCGTATTTTTACAAGACAATATGGCAGCCGTAGACGTTACCTCTAAAGAACAACAAATATTTATACAATTCCATAACACTGACATATTAACCGACTTACTTTATAAAATGGATGTTGTAGATTTTGGTACCATTGTAACGGGGTTAGAGACTTTTCAAAGCGGAACTAACAGTCAGCTAGTTATCGATATTGAAGGTGATTTTGAATATGATTTTCAGCAACTGGATAATATCTTTACGTTAACAGTAAATCGCGCTCCAGAGCAGCAAGGTACATTGGCAGGTGGCTCAGAGTATCAAGGGCAGCCAATGTCGCTTAACTTCCAAGATTTACCAATTCGTACTGTGTTACAGATTATCGCAGATTTTAATGGCTTTAATTTAGTGGTTTCCGACACGGTTTCAGGAACATTAACGCTACGATTAAACAGTGTTCCTTGGGATCAGGCATTAGATATTGTGCTTAGAACAAAAGGTTTAGACAAACGAATGGAAGGCAACGTTTTAATGGTGGCGCCTTCTGATGAGTTGGCTGCAAGAGAAGCTCGAGAGTTAGAAGCTAAAAAGAAAGTAGAAGAATTTGAAGTTTTAGTATCCGAGTTTATCCAGATAAACTATGCTAAAGCTTCTGAAATAGCGGCGTTACTTAAGTCTGAAGGTACCTCAATTTTAACACCTCGTGGTCAGGTTTCGGTTGATGCTCGTACTAATACTCTACTTGTTAAAGATACAACAAGCGGTATTGAAACAGTTAAAAAAGCAGTTAAAACACTAGATATCCCAATTAAACAGGTTCTGATTGAAGCTCGTATGGTGACAATTAGGGATAATATTGATGAGCAATTGGGTATTCGTTGGGGCATCTCAGGCAATAGCTCAGATGGTAGTAGCTCAACGGGCGTTTCTGGCTCGCTAGAAGGCGCTAGTCAAACTCGTTTGGGTACAATAGGTTCTGACTCAGGTCCTAGATTGAACGTGAACCTACCTGTGGCAAGTCCAGCTGGTAGCATCGCGGTGCAAATTGCTCGTTTGGCGGATGGTACATTGCTTGATTTAGAGTTATCAGCTCTAGAACGAGAAAATAAAGGTGAGATTGTAGCAACACCAAGAATTACTGCGTCAAACCAGCGCATGTCGCGTATTGAGCAAGGTACTGAGATACCGTATGTTCAAGCAGCATCAAGTGGTGCAACATCAGTTTCATTTAAAAAAGCGGTGTTAAGTTTAGAGGTAACTCCTCAAATTACGCCGGATAATAGTGTTATTTTAGATTTAAACATAACTCAAAATGCTCGTGGCGATACAGTTTCAACCCCAACTGGCCCTGCTGTAGCAATTGATACGCAACAATTACAAACCCAGGTTACTGCGCGAAATGGCGAAACCATTGTTTTAGGTGGTATTTACCAGCAGCAAGTAATAAATAGTGTTAGTAAAGTGCCTTTGTTAGGTGATATACCATTTATTGGAAGAGTATTCAGAACGGACACATCCTTCAACGAAAAGAGAGAGTTACTGATTTTTGTAACACCAAAAATTGTAACGGATGCATTATAAACGCATTTGATCGTCAACTCTTTCTTGCATTTTAGCTACTTTTTTTGCGATAATTCGCGCCTTATTTTTTGGGCGCGACTTTTTGTGTCTGGGGCTTGTTTGTTAACACACTAAAAATGTATTTGAATTAGGTAATATGGCTGAAAAACGTAACATCTTCTTAGTTGGTCCTATGGGCGCAGGTAAAAGTACTATTGGTAGGCACTTAGCAGACCAGTTGCATTTACAATTTGTCGACTCTGACCAGGAAATTGAACGTCGTACCGGTGCAGACATTGCCTGGGTTTTTGATATTGAAGGTGAAGAAGGGTTTCGTCAACGTGAAGAAACTGTTATCACCGACCTTACAGAAAAACAGGGAATCGTGTTAGCGACTGGCGGTGGTTCAGTTGTTAGCAAAGAAATTCGCAACCGATTATCGGCACGTGGAATAGTAGTTTATTTAGAAACTCCTATTGAAAAACAAGTTGCTCGTACGCAGCGAGATAAACGTCGTCCTCTACTTCAAACTGAAGAGCCGGCTCGTGACGTTTTGATTCGACTTGCAGAAGAACGCAACCCTCTATACGAAGAAATTGCTGACATCGTTGTTAAAACCGATGAGCAAAGCGCACGTGTAGTGGCGAATGAGATAATTAGTAAACTAGACTTCTAAACGATATAAAAGGGAGCTGTGAATGAAAAGCCTAACGGTAAACTTGGCTGAACACAGCTACCCAATCTACATTGAGCAAGATAGTAGTAACTTTAAATCTTTGCTCAAAACACATATCAAAGCAAAACAGGTAGTGGTTATCTCGAATGAGACCGTGCTACCTATTTTCTCTACTGCAATATCAGACGCACTTTCAGACTATGATGTAAGGTTTTTTACTTTACCTGACGGTGAAGAATACAAAACACTCGCAAGTTATGAATCAATAATGTCGTTTCTCCTTACTGAGCAGGTTGGTAGAGATGTCACATTGATCGCGCTTGGCGGCGGTGTAGTCGGTGATATCACTGGTTTTGTCGCTTCAACCTATATGCGCGGTGTCGACTTTATTCAAATCCCAACAACGTTATTGTCGCAAGTTGACTCCTCTGTAGGCGGCAAAACCGCAGTGAATCACCCTTTAGGAAAAAATATGATAGGGGCTTTCTATCAACCTAAAGCGGTATTGATAGATGTATCTTCATTACAAACTTTGCCTCCAAGAGAATTTGCTGCTGGCATTGCGGAAGTTGTGAAATACGGTTTGTTAGCTGATTCAGTATTTTTCGAATACTTAGAAGAACATGTTGCTCAACTTAAAGCGCAAGACCTTAATGTATTGTCTTACGTTATTGGCCGGTGCTGCCAAATAAAAGCTGAAATTGTAAGCGAAGATGAAAAAGAGCAAGGCAAGCGTGCGCTACTTAATTTAGGTCATACCTTTGGACATGCAATAGAAGCTGAGCAAGGTTATGGAAACTGGTTACATGGTGAGGCTGTGGCTGCTGGTATGGTTCAGGCTGCACAGTTATCACATAGCCGGGGTTGGTTGTCGCTTAACGACATAAAACGAACCACGAGTCTTTTAGAGAGCTTTGACTTGCCAGTTCAAGGGCCAGCTTCTATGAACCTAGAGTCTTATCTTAAGCATATGAAAAAAGACAAAAAGGTTCTAGCCCAAACCATTAGATTTATATTGCTCAAATCTCTTGGTCAAGCGATACTGGTTTCAGATGTTAGCGACGAAGAATTGAAAACTATATTGGTATGACAAATACACAAATTACAAACGGCTTTTATATTCCTCCTTCACGTCAACGATTTTTAAATACGGTTCAAGAACTGCTCTCTCGAACTGGTATAGTGGCAATGGAAGGCACTGTAGGCATAGGGAAAACCTCTATGCTTGAAGAGTTGTTAACGTCCGCATTGCCAAACGCCAATAAATGTTACTTAACTGCCGTTAGTTCAATCAATGATATACAAGTTCGTAGCCGTATCATTGAGCAACTTTTTGGTAATGTATTATTTGATCCTGAAAAGCCAATGTTAAATGCGTTTCTTGAGTTTGGTGGAAATACTGAACTTATGATCGCAATAGACAATGGGCATCACTTGTCAGGGCAAATCATAGGTGAAATTTTACAGGTCGTTGCTGAATTTAAAAAACAATCCCGCGTTATTTCTGTTTTGTTTACCTTTGACAAACAAATAACCAATACGATAGGAAGCATAACGTCGGCTTTAATTAGTGTTATGCCCATCCCAAAATTCTCAGAAAAAGAAAGCTATATTCTCATTAAACAATCATTTGATGATGTTCCTAGCCCTGATACTGCAAAAGTAAAACGCTGGATTGAAAACGCTCAAGGGAATCCTATTCAGTTATTGGCATTTGATACACAAGACGCCCTAAAATTAGCTAAACCCGTTACGATGAATATTAAACTTTGGGTTTCGAATCTTGTTGTTGTTAGTTTGTTATTGGCCCTCGGCGTGTATATGTATCGGTTATACTTCACCGAAGAACAGTCGTTGCCTAAAACCATTAAAGAAAAAACAATTAAGCCAACGGTTGAGCCGATGGTGTCTGATTGGTCGAGTGCTAAAGTTAAAGAGCATGTTGTTAAAGTTAAACAAACTCAAATGCCTGAAGATAATGCTGCATCAAGTAGTGATATTTTAGAGGCGCTCAATAACGCCATGAAACCTCAAAAAGAAGTTGAAGCTGTAACCGCTAATATTGAACCTACAAAAGCTAATATTGAACCTGCAGCAGGAACTCTTGAGTCAGTACCAAATGTGAACAAGCAAAGTTTACCGGTCGAAATAGCTAAAGAAGCCATTTCTGAACCTGTCGTAAATCTTCCAGAGAGCTCCTCGAGTGAGAAAGAAATCAGTCTTGCTCCTTCAGAAGCAGAGTTTGGTTCAGAGTTAGATGCAGAGTTAGAATCAAACTTGCCTTCAAGTATCGCCCCTTTAACCGTTGCCGGTTATCGTGTTAACAACCAACAAATGTTAAGTTTGCCGAGTAATAAATTTGTTTTACAACTAACGGCAGTAAGTCAAGAATCCACACTTGAAACTTATTTAATAGAAAAAAGGTTAGATGCGAAGTTAACTCGAATTTACAAAATAAGCCGTAATAATTCAGATTGGCTAGTCGTAACCTATGGATTATTTGATACCATAGCGTCTGCACGCGAAACAGCAAAAAACATTGACCAAAATGCTTGGGCTAAATCCACAGAGGCTATTCAGCAGCAAATAAAGTCATACAATGAATCACTAAGCCAATAGAGTTACCAATGAAAAAGAAAACTAGAGCCTTTTTAAAATGGGCTGGCGGAAAATATGGCTTAGTAGAACAAATTAACGGTCGATTGCCGGAAGGTAAAAAGTTAGTAGAACCCTTTGTTGGTGCAGGCTCCGTATTTTTAAATTCCAATTTTGATAATTATTTATTAAATGATGTGAATCCCGATTTAATCACTCTTTATAAATATGTTAAAGCACGCCCCGTTACCTTTGTTAAAGACGCTAGAAAACTCTTTTCACAAAAGAATAATGACAAGGTTGCCTACTATGGTCTTAGGGCCGAATTCAACCAAACAGACGACCCGTACTATCGTTCATTGTTATTCTTGTATTTAAATCGCCACGGTTTTAATGGCCTCTGCAGATACAATCTAAAAGGGGGGTTCAATGTTCCTTTTGGTGACTATGGAAAGCCTTATTTCCCAGAAGACGAAATCTTCGCTTTCTCTGAAAAAGCCAAAAAAGCAAAATTTGTTTGTGAAGATTATAAGAAAACATTTTCTAGGGCTCGAAAAGGCGCTGTCATATATTGTGATCCACCTTACGCTCCGCTATCTAGCACGGCCAACTTTACGAGTTATGCGACGGGTGGTTTTGACGCAAATGAGCAAGCAAAGCTAGCCAAAGTTGCTGAACGAGCTGCGTTTAAAAGGAACATACCTGTTTTAATCAGTAATCATGATACTGAGTTAACTAGAAAACTCTATGATCAGAGTGAGCAAAGCTTTGTTAAGGTTTCTAGAACAATCAGTCAGAACGGAGCTGGCCGTCAAAAGGTGGGTGAGATTTTTGCGTATTACGCTAATAAACCGAATGATAAATAGTTATTTTTCTAGAAGGTAACTAGCTACCAAAGAACGATATTAACAATAGTAACAAGTAATAAAACTAAGCCGATGGCTAGAATCACTCCAGCAAGGATAAAGGGGAATGGTGTTTCAGATTCGAAATCTTTTTCATGCGATTCGGATTTTTGTACTCCAAAAAAAGCAGCAGCTGCACTTTTAAACGCCTGAATTAAAGTCAAATTATTTACCTTATGCTTTTACCCGGTGTATGGTCTGAAAATTCTGGATACTTAGGTGTTTCATCAGCATACATGAGTTCAATTAAATCAAAAAAATGAAATTGAGTAGTTTTGTTATCCGTTAACCAGCCCCACCACGTTACTTTCTTCACTTCCGATAACTGACAATCTTTATCGTCAGTACCTTCATGCAGGCAAGGCAAAGCATCAGCATTAACTGAAAGTCCTACACCAGCTAAGAACAGGGTAGCAATAACAAATTGTAAAGGCTTGAATCTAATCATTAGATGTTCCCTAAACAAGTCTCTAGTATGTAGCATAAGTTTATTTTCATACTTTACACAATTAATGCGTTAAACCACCAAGTTTTTGAGTCAAAATTGAAAAAAACTGGTTATTAATTTGTGATAGTATCAGCGATTACTTTTTTAGAACCATATATAACTATGAAATTGCCTAAACTGCAACAATTAAAATACTTAGTTGCACTTCATGACACGGGACATTTTGGTCATGCAGCAAAAAAGTGTTTTGTTTCTCAATCAACATTATCAAGTGCCATTCAGGCGTTGGAAGAGCAGCTCGATTCTCAGTTAGTAGAACGAGATCACAAAACCTTTGTGTTTACCG
The DNA here is from genome assembly GCF_039523615.1 of Psychrosphaera haliotis. NCBI lineage: Bacteria > Pseudomonadati > Pseudomonadota > Gammaproteobacteria > Alteromonadales > Pseudoalteromonadaceae > Psychrosphaera > Psychrosphaera haliotis. The sequence continues at coordinate 224,025 of NZ_BAAAFQ010000007.1, forward strand.
CATTAGGTCAAGATGTAGTTGTGAAAGCCAGAAATATTCTAGAGTTGAGTGCCGACTTGGTGGCATCATCATCGTCAAACGGTGATGAGTTTTTAGGTGAATTGCATGTTGGTATTATTCCAACGATAGCGCCATTTTTGCTTTCTGAGTTAATTCGTCACTGCAGCGCTCAATATCCGCACTTAAAGTTATATTTACGCGAAGACACGTCAGAAAACAGTTTGTCTTTGTTAAGAAGCGGACAACTGGATATGGTTCTTTTGGCTACACCTTATGACACAAGTGAATTTGTAGAGCTTAGTTTAGCAAGGGACCCATTTTATAGAGTTTCACACCCTCAGAATTCTGAAGGTAAAATCTACTTACTAGAAAGTGAACACTGCCTCTCTGATCACGCAATATCAGGCTGTCATCTTACTGATAACTCGCATATTCAACCCTTTCAAGCAAGTAGCCTAAACTCTTTACTAGCCATGGTAGAGGGTCACAAAGGTGAAACTTACTTACCTAAATTAGCCATTAACTCTGGGGTTTTAAATGGTTCGGAGCTTTTAGCTGAGCCGCTAACATTTGAAGATGCGGCTCGAAATATTAGTCTGGTTTGGCGTAAAACCAGTCAAAGACGTGAGTTTTACGTAGCTGTTGGAAACTTGTTTGAGTCGGTATTAAAGACAAAACTACAATAAACTAGACCTAAAACTGCACTGACCTACACTCGAAAAATAGCCTTTTTTAAATGACTCTTACTACAGGGAAATAAGTCCCTTATAAGGAGATATTATGAATAAATTAAATAAGGTTGTTGTCGCATTTTTGCTATCTAATGTTAGTTTTTTTGTTACCGCATCAAATCAAAATACAAGTGAAGTAGGTGCTGTGCCTTACACTGAGTCTGATACCTCAATGAAAAGCTCAGCACAAAATACCAAGCTAGATGTTAATGCCGCGACAGCGGAACAGCTAGTCTCAATTAAAGGTATTGGTCCATCTAAAGCTGCCGCGATTATTAAATACAGAAATGAGATTGGCGGCTTCACCTCTATCGAGGAGTTAGTAGAGGTTAAGGGAATTGGCCAAAAAGCTTTGGCCAATTTGAAACTATTTCTGAAAGTTTAATTAGGTCGTTAAAACTCAGAGTCATTTTGAAGTACTGAAATTTGCTCATCAGCCCAATTGACGGCACTTGCGTAAATTTCAGGTACTTTGGCATCCGTTAGATTTAGAGCTTTTTCAGCTTCATATTCAGAATCCCAGTCACCGCGTTCATAAGCCTTTGCTAATTTTAGAAATTCAGCTAACTTTCCTTCACCTTCAATTAATGCCACTTTGATCTCGTTAGCCAATGGTAATTGTTCCATCACTTTCTCAATCGTTTCATCTAAAATGGCATCTATCAAAGACATCATTCCAGTTAAAAATGCTTTGCCGATATCTTGGCTTTTTTCCGCTAGTGCTAGTTGTTCGCAAAAACGAGCTCTAACCATCGACATTTTTAATAATTCACCAGGCTTTGAGCTATTCGCTTGAGTAGAAAAAAGAAGTGATATGAACTTCTTCAGTTCTAAATGACCTAGGGCAATAATAGCTTGCTTGATTGTTGATATCTCAGATACGCGAGAAAAAGCAGCTGAATTCGCATACCTCAATAACTTGTACGAGAGGTTGATATCCCGTTCAAACACCTGAGTTATTTTAGGGATATTCACATCTTCATTTGATGTTTCATACAATAATTCGGCGAGTGTCATTTGCGCAGGCGATAGATTTTTAGTTTTTACCATTTCAGGCTTAGAAAAGAAAAAACCTTGGAAGTATGTAAAACCGACAGATTTACACCATTCAAATTCTTCAAGCGTTTCAACTTTTTCAGCTAAAAGAGTGATCTCAGGGTATGCCTTTAAATCAGCTAGTACAGAAGTTACTTCGTCCTGAGACATACTTCTGAGGTCAATTTTTATCATGCTTATATAAGGATAAAAATGTTTCCATACAGGCTTATGCTCATAGTCATCTAACGCGATGGTATAACCTTGTTCATGTAACTTTTGGACTTCAGATAGTAAACGCTTACCTGGCTGAATAGTTTCTAATAACTCAACCACTAATGTGTCTGGCGACATCATACTCGGATATTTTTTAGCGATTGTCTCTAAAGTGAAGTTGATAAATGCGGGTTTGCCGTCTGTAAGGTCTTCAAGGCCGAAGTTTATTTGGGCTCCTTCGATAATTCGAGACGTTGCCATATCGCCATCGACGTCAGGAAAAACATTATCTACGCCATCCCTAAATAAAAGTTCATATGCGTAAAGGTTTTTGTCTGCGTCAAGGATAGGTTGACGAGCCGCGTAAAAGTACATTAAAAATTCACCGCGCTAAGGGTTAGAGAGATTATGAATAATGTAGTGATTTTAGACTCAAATGCTGAAAAACTCATCTTATTTTTGAATAAATTCAGTTCGATACAAAATTTATGCATCAAAACCAGTTAAATATAAACGCTAAATTAAATTTATTTTAAGTAACTTTTTGATTACATACTATAATTACTGAAACTTAGTGGTTATCAGTAAAGTTTTTCTTAATCTGACCGATAACTTCAAAGCTAGTTACTTGATTAGACTTAAATAATATTTCTAATGAATTATAGCTTTCCTAAATTTTTAAACTTTAATCTCACTAAAAACCGAAGGTTTACACTAATGTTGAATTTTTTGAAGCCAGCTATTCCTGCTGGGCATACAACAATAAGCATAAGAGAGTTGAATGAACTTAAAGAAAAAGCTCAAGCTTTTGATAGTTCGTCAAATGCAAATTCTCTAGAAATTGCACATCAAATTCACGATACCGCTAAGAGTGTAAATCAGGTTGCCGAAGATAAGCTGCACTCTGTTGATGCCGGCGTTCAAGAAATTACGGCGTTTTTAGATCAGAGCAGTGAAATAGAAGTAAACTCTTCAAGCTCGCAAGAAAGTGCTAATGAAACGTTTCAAATGAGTCAAGAGTCTATAGAGCAGCTTGCAAGCCTAGTAAATACAATTAAGAGTTCAGCGACTTTTATTTCTGAATTCACTCAACTTTTATCTTCGTTAGATGAGAATAGTAAAAACATCGACCATTTAGTTGAATCGATTAAAGGAATAGCAGAACAAACAAATTTACTCGCGCTAAATGCAGCAATTGAAGCAGCGAGAGCGGGCGAACATGGTCGTGGCTTTGCGGTAGTTGCCGATGAAGTGCGTTCACTGGCGAATACCGCCAATAGTTCTGCGGATCAGATTCAAACTGAAATGAAGAAGATCATGGATATCTCGTCTTCTATTATCACCAAGCAGTCAGAAGTAGAACAGTTAATGGACACCTCTGTTGGTATCGCGGATGAGACTACCGTTAGGTTAAGTGCGTTAGCAGAGCTAGCTGAAACCAGTAAATCTTCTGTAGAACAAACTATTACTATGGTTCAGCATCAGCTAACTTCATCACAAGATATAATGAGTCATCTTGCGCAGATACGAGAAGAAACTGAAAATACCATCAACGGTTCAGCAAAGAATTTGGCGTTAAGCGCTCAATTAATTGAATCATTGCAGCAAAAGTAATTAGTCATTTTTAAACAGAGGCCGACATTAATTGTCGGCTTTTTTATAGGGTAATCGCTCATCGCAAGCTTGCATATAGTTTGAATTGTGAAGGGCTTCTTCAATGCAAAACTGTTCAACTGCGTTATGAAAAGGCTCAAGGGCTAATGTATGTAGGGAATTAGTTTCAATAGGCTTAAATCCTCTCGCTATTTTGTGTTCGCCCTGAGTACCTGGATTAAAGCGTTTAAGTTTGTGCTCAATACAAAACTCAATTCCTTGATAATAACAAGCTTCAAAATGTAGCTGTTCAAACTCACCAAGCGCTCCCCAATAGCGACCATATAGAGTTTCGTCATCAACAAAATACAGCGCGCTAGCAACAACTTTATCTTCATAATTACAAAGTAATAGTCTTACTTTATTTGCCATGGTTGAGAAAATTTGCTTAAAAAATGTTTTGTTTAAGTAGCCTGCTCGGCCTCTTTTTAAGTAGGTGCTTTGGTAACTTAAATAAAAAGCTTCTAATTCATCATCGGTAATTTCATTACCTCGTTTCCAATAAAAACTGAAAAGCTGACTAACCTTATTACGCTCCTTTTTAATCATCTTCCTTTTTCTGGCCGTTAAAACAGACAAGAAGTCTTCAAAGTCTCGAAAATAACTTTCTGGCTTTGTGTCTAATGCAGTGGCTAATGAATCCGTCGTAGCAATTGTTCTGTTGTTAAACCAATGAAATTGATTGCCAACTCGGCGAATAAAATTTTGGTTAGCTGCTGGTAACGTTTTATCAGCCTGATCTTCAAGGAAAAGTAAGTGACAACCAGAGTAACCTTTTTGGTTTGCATAATGATTGGCAACATCAAGTGCTGAGTCTATGCTTAAACTGCTATTTCCTATCCATTTTGAACAAGGAACTGGCGAGTATGGAATGGCGATCGTGTATTTAGGGTAATATTCTATTCCGTTACGGTGATAAGCATCGGCCCAAGCCCAATCAAAAACATATTCACCATAAGAGTTTGTTTTTTTGTAACCTAGCAATAAACCGCACTGTCCCTTATTTTCAAACAGCAAATACTCTGGCAGCCAACCCGTATGCTTGCCAATACTGCCGCTATCCTCAAGTGCAGATAAAAACTCAAATGAATTAAAAGGCGTCGCTACATTACGAAATACTTTACTTCGTTGAGCGTCCGTTAAATCATGTATAGAGTATAAAACTTGCCAATGTTCAGGCAGCAATGAAGTTGTATTCGTTCCGGTGTCAGACACATTTTTCCTTACAGGCAAGTAATTCAGCTTTTAGGTGATGGATTTCACTATTTATTAAGGTATTATTATCTATTGGCTAAATATCAACAATTAATCGACTATTTTTAACGTAAATAGTAAAAACCAATAAGTAGACTTTAAGATATGGAATTAGAAGTAACAAGAGCAAAGGTGTTTTCCGGTGTTACTTGGATAAAACAAGGTTGGAAAATTTTTACATTAAAACCTTCTGTATTTATGGCCTTGAGTGCAATCGTTGTTGTTATATCTATATTGCCAGGGTTAATTCCGTTCGCTAACTTTATTGTATTGTTTTTAATGCCTTTTATTTCATTAGGTTATTACCAAACAATTACCAATGTAGAACATGGCGAAAAAGCTGAAGTTCCTGATGTATTTCAGTATTTAGGTAAAATTCCACAGTATGGTGTGCTACTCAGAGTTGCAGCGGTTTCCTTGTTATTATCAATACCTGTCACTTACATAATGACTGATATGCAAGCTGTGATATTGCAAGAACAAATACCGCCTTTTCATAATATTCTAACACTAGCTGTTTTAATGTTTTTAAATGCAATGCTAACGGTTTTTGCAGCACCTACTGCATGGGTTGCACCTAAAACACCACTTAGTGTTATTTTAAAAAATAGTTTCAAAGCTTGTTGGATTAATGCAATGCCATTAACAGTTTACGGCTTACTCGTTTTTATTATCGCGACAATTAGCATGCCGTTTATCCTTATAGGTTGGTTAATAGCATATTCACTAATTACCATTAGTTTTCTACAAGCCTTTTTAGACATTTATCAACCAGTCCATAAGGTAAATGAACCATCTGAAGAAGCAACGGTGGAAGATATCACACAAGCAAACCTTGAATCTGATGATACGAATACTGATATAAAACAATAAATGAGTTATAAACAACCGATAAAATATGATCCAATAATTGACCCTAAAAAGCTATACAACAGGGCTTTGTATTGGTTGTCGAAAAGAGATTATTCGGTTGCTGATTTTCAAAAGAAGTTAGACAAAGTTTGTGAAATAGAAGAAATGAAAAGCTCTTTAATCATTCGTTTAATAGAAAACGATTGGTTGAGTGAATCAAGATATATTGCTGCATTTGTTCGAAGCAAAATTGCAGCAGGGTTAGGAACATATAGGATCATTAATGATCTTAAGCAGCACGGTGTATCGTCAGCAGACGCTGAAGCTTGTATAGAATCTCAAACCACTGATTGGTTTGAACAGGCCAAAGATACATATCACCGAAAGTACGGTGAAACAGAAGTAGAAGAATATAAAGAACGAGCGAAACGATTTAGGTACATGCAGTACCGCGGCTTTTCGGTTGATCAAATTAATTATGCGATGTCGCCAGAAGAAGATTGAGCGACTATTACAAACATTTTTAGGTAGCACATATGTACAATACAACGGCCAGTTTAAGAACCGCCTTTTTAGAGTTTTTTGCAAGCAAGCAGCATCAAATTGTTGCCTCAAGTTCTTTAGTTCCAGGTAATGATCCAACATTACTATTTACCAATGCCGGCATGGTACCGTTCAAAGATGTATTTTTAGGTGCTGAACAACGTCCTTATACTCGTGCAACTAGCGCACAGCGTTGTGTTCGTGCAGGCGGAAAGCATAACGATTTAGAGAACGTTGGTTACACAGCGCGTCACCACACGTTTTTTGAAATGTTAGGTAATTTCAGCTTTGGTGATTATTTTAAACAAGATGCTATTCAATACGCATGGGAATTCTTAACTAACGTTTTAGAGTTACCTAAAGAGAAGTTACTTGTTACCGTTTATGAAACTGATGACGAAGCATTTGATATTTGGAATAAAGTTATTGGTGTTCCTGCGGAAAAAATCATTCGCATAGGTGATAAGTCTTCAGACAAAAAGTTTGAATCTGATAACTTCTGGTCAATGGGCGATACCGGACCTTGTGGTCCATGTTCTGAGATCTTTTATGATCATGGTGAGCACATTTGGGGTGGTCCTCCTGGCTCTCCAGAAGAAGACGGCGATCGTTTCATTGAAATCTGGAATATTGTTTTTATGCAATTTAATCGTTCGGCTAATGGCAATATGGATAAACTGCCAAAACCGTCGGTTGATACAGGTATGGGTATTGAGCGTATTGCTGCAATCTTGCAAGGTGTGCACTCAAACTACGAAATTGATATTTTCCAAACATTGATCAAAGCAACCGCTGACTTGCTGAACGTTACGGATTTAGAAAACAAATCACTACGAGTGATAGCTGACCATATTCGTTCGTGTTCATTTATGATTGTTGACGGTGTTATGCCGTCAAATGAAGGTCGTGGATATGTGTTAAGAAGGATTATCCGTAGAGCCGTTAGACATGGTCACCAATTAGGTGGCAAAGGTTTATTCTTTAATAAACTAGTAGCAACGCTGGTTTCACTAATGGGCGAGGCTTATCCAGAGCTTGCACAGAAACAAGCCGTTGTTGAGAAAATGTTAAAAATTGAAGAAGAGCAATTTGCTAAAACTCTAGAACGAGGATTGGCTATGCTTGAATCTCAATTGGCTGATTTATCAAGTACTGAAATTCCAGGCTCTGTCGTATTTAGTTTGTACGATACATATGGCTTCCCAGCAGATTTAACCGCTGATATAGCTCGCGAGAAAAATTTGACAATTGATGAAGCTGGCTTTGAAGCTCATATGCTGGAACAGCGCAAAAAGTCACAAGCGGCCTCTTCATTTAAAGCTGACTATAACGATCAGTTAACAACTACGCATCAGTCTGAATTCACAGGTTATGTAAATGATGCTTCAACTGCAGCAGTGCTTCAGTTATTTAGTAATGGTGAGTCTGTTGCTGAGTTAACCGATGGCGAGCAAGGTATCGTGATTTTAGACTCTACACCATTTTACGCTGAGTCGGGCGGTCAGTCTGGTGATAAAGGTGAAATCGAAGTAGCTGGAGGCACATTTGTTGTCGCAGATACTCAAAAGTTAGGCAATGCCGTAGCTCACTATGGTACAGCCAATGGCGTGATTAAAATTTCTGATAAAGTAAGTGCCAAAATAGATACGGCACGCCGCGATGCAATTCGTAAAAATCACTCGGCAACACACTTAATTCACGCAGCACTAAGAAATATTATTGGTGAACACGTTGGCCAGAAAGGCTCACTAGTTGAAGCTGATAAATTTAGATTTGATTTCTCTCATTACGAAGGCGTAACAGCGGAGCAAATTAAACAAGTTGAATTACAAGTAAACGAGCAGATCCAAAAAAACCACACTTTAGCAACGGATGTTATGAACATTGACGATGCTAAGAAAAAAGGCGCAATGGCGTTATTTGGTGAAAAATACGATGATGAAGTTCGCGTAGTTACAATGGGCGACTATTCAATAGAATTATGTGGTGGTACACACGTAGGTCGCACGGGTGACATTGGTTTGTTTAAAATTATCAGTGAAGCTGGTATTGCTGCTGGTGTACGTCGTATTGAAGCGGTAACAGGCTTAGCTGCGGTAGAATACATGCATGGCTTGGAGACAACGATATCTCAAGCGTCGGCTATATTAAAGTCAGAACCATCAGCGTTAGTTGAGAAAGTTGAGCAGTCGGTTTTAAAAACTAAAGCATTAGAAAAAGAACTTCGCCAGTTACAAGACAAAGTAGCCAGCGCACAGGGCAGTAATTTATCTGAACAAGTTAAATCAATAAACGGTGTTAATGTTCTGATAGTTAACCTTGGTGAAGCTGATCCTAAGTCTCTTCGAGGACTTGTGGATGACTTGAAAAACAAGATTGGCTCAGTTGCTATGCTACTAGCTGCTTCGGCTAACGGAAAAGTAAGTCTTATTGCCGGTGTAACTAAAGACTTAGTTGGAAAGGTAAAGGCGGGTGAGCTGGTAAATGTTGCCGCAGCTGAAGTTGGTGGTAAAGGTGGAGGTCGTCCTGATATGGCACAAGCAGGTGGTAGTCAGCCAGAAAACATTGAGGCAGCTATTAAAGCCGCTGATGAGTTTTTGGCCGGTAAACTAAGCTAAACCAATTTAACTTAAATCAATTTAAACTAGGGAATGTGCATTGGCACTACTAGTCCACAAATATGGCGGCACGTCGGTAGGTTCAATAGAGCGTATCAATGCTGTCGCCGATAGAATCATTCAAACAGTACAGCAAGGCCACCAATTAGTTGTTGTGGTCTCTGCAATGAGCGGCGAGACAAATCGTCTTATTAACTTAGCAACTCAATTGGATAACCGCCCCTCGAGTCGCGAACTTGATGTTTTGATGACGACGGGTGAACAAGTTACCGCTTCACTACTTTCTATGGCGCTGGTTTCCCGTGGTTACTCGGCCATCTCACTAATTGCCGATCAAGTTGGTATCAAAACTTCTTCTCACTTTGGAAAAGCTCGTATTCAGTCAGTTAACTCTGACATTCTTAAGGAACATATAGAGCATGGGCGCATTGTAATAGCGGCAGGTTTTCAGGGGCGAGACGAAGAGAATAATATAACAACTTTAGGGCGTGGAGGTACGGATACGTCTGCGGTGGCTATTGCTGCAGCCATTGGAGCGGAAGAGTGTCTAATATTTACTGACGTTGAAGGGGTTTATACAACTGATCCGCGAATTGAGCCCAAAGCGAAGAAGCTAGATTCTATTTCTTTTGAAGAAATGATTGAGTTCGCCAGTCTTGGGGCAAAAGTACTCCAAAAGCGCTCGGTGGAGTTAGCGGGTAAATACCAAGTAAAACTGCGAGTTCTTTCTAGTTTTTTGCCGTTAAATGCAGATTTATTAGAGCAGGGTACATTAATTACTTATGAGGGCAGGAAGTTGGAAGACTTTGTTATATCCGGTATTTCAGTTTCAAAAGATGAAGCCATGATCTCTTTTTACGATGTTAGCGTAAATAATTTCAACAGAGCAGAAATACTTACTGAACTGTCGGAACAAAACATAGAGATAGATATTGTTAGTCAAAGTGCAGTAAATGCCGCTAGAGGTAGTGTAATGGACTTTACTTTTACATTAGGCCAAAGTGACTATGTACCTGCATTAGTAATATTAAGGCAATATATTGAAAGAAATAAAAATATTTCAATAGAAAGTATGCAAGGTGATGAATCTGTTGCTAAGATTTCTTTAGTTGGAATTGGAATGAAGAGTCACGCAGGAGTTGTTAGTAAAGTTTTTACCGTACTAGCAGCTGAACACATTCCTGTATTGTTAGTTTCAACATCTGAAATTAAGATTTCAGTACTGATTGATCAAAGGTATACGGAACTTAGTGTAAGGGCGCTTCATAACGCCTTTGAATTACACATGTAAAATCAATTCAATTGTAAGATGCTTTAACTGTAGGTAGAATAGCAACAGTCAGCCCAGTGCTGGTATGGAGCTTTCACTTTATGAAAGAAACCTAAGTAAGCATATTAAGGAGCTTAGAATGCTTATACTAACTCGTCGTGTTGGTGAAACGTTAATGATCGGTGATGAAGTTACCGTGACTGTCTTAGGAGTGAAAGGCAACCAAGTAAGAATTGGTGTTAATGCCCCTAAAGAGGTAGCGGTTCATCGTGAAGAAATTTATATGCGAATTCAGGCAGAAAAAGGCGGAGCGCCTTCTGAAGCAGAATAGCAGACAACCGGCTTAGGCCGGTTTTTTTATGTGTAAAAAAGGTCTAGTGTTTAGATTTTAACGGTGTAGATAAAAGCATTTATTATAGCTTTGAATCAAATTGGTTAAAATGAAGGCAAACAAACACAGATTTACAAATTTTTGTTTGACTTATATTCTTAGATCATTACTATACACCCCGCATTGATTGGAGAGGTGGCCGAGTGGCTGAAGGCGCTCCCCTGCTAAGGGAGTATAGGGTTTGTAGCCCTATCGGGGGTTCGAATCCCCCCTTCTCCGCCATTCTTTGTGTTTTTATGTATTGCGCGCTCGTAGCTCAGCTGGATAGAGTACCTGGCTACGAACCAGGCGGTCGGAGGTTCGAATCCTCCCGAGCGCGCCATTCATAAAGTTTTAAATATTGCGCGCTCGTAGCTCAGCTGGATAGAGTACCTGGCTACGAACCAGGCGGTCGGAGGTTCGAATCCTCCCGAGCGCGCCATTTAAATCCCCCAAGTTATTCAAAAAATAAACCCTGCATAAACGGAATTTTCTCACTAGGTTTAGTAAGTTTTAAAAGACTATTGCGCGCTCGTAGCTCAGCTGGATAGAGTACCTGGCTACGAACCAGGCGGTCGGAGGTTCGAATCCTCCCGAGCGCGCCATTCTTTTGAAACACACCATCTAAAAATTCAAAAAAATATCGTCATCTACAAGTTCAAAACACACCACCTGAAAATTTAAAAAACATCATCTAAAACTAAAAACAAATATCGTCATAAAAGTCAGATCCGTCTCGGGTTGGATCAGAGCCCTCGTTAGGTTCGATATTTTGTATCGAACAAAATTAAATGCCTTTATTCGGTATCAACTTTTATGCTTTCTTTCCTTTTTTAGCCTAAGCTTACTTTTTAAACAAAACATCTTTCAAAGCACCTATTCTATTCACTTTTAGTTTGAATTTTGTAAATTTCATTTACAGAACTTTAGTAGTATTTTTCGATAAAAACTTTTGTTTTTAAGTGCTTTTATGGTAATTAAGAGTTAAAGCTCTAAAAACAGGTGAGCTGTCAGTTGTATTATTATTCAATCTGCGTAGTTTAAAATTCATCTTGCAATGTGAATTAAGGAAAAGTGATGTCAGTATCAGAGTTATTGTATGAGGCGGCAATCCTCATGGTTGTAGGAATGGTCGTCGTATTTATATTTCTTACTTTATTAATTTTTGCGACAAAACTATTGTCCAAATTTGCTGGGCAAGAGGAAGCGCCAGTAAATAATCCTGTTCAACCTTCAAACCTCAATGCTCCCGCACCTGTCATTGCCGCAATTAGTGCAGCAATTCATCAATATAAACAAAATAATAAGTAAAGGACTAAGACATGAAAAAGCCCTTGTTACTAACAGAATTAGTACTTCGTGACGCACACCAATCATTATTGGCAACTCGTTTGCGTCTAGAAGACATGTTACCCATCGCTGAGAAGCTGGATAAAGTAGGTTATTGGTCAATGGAGTCGTGGGGAGGAGCAACCTTTGACTCATGTATTCGATATTTAGGTGAAGATCCTTGGCACCGTATTCGCGAATTAAAGAAAGCAATGCCAAACACTAAGCAGCAAATGCTACTTAGAGGTCAAAACCTACTGGGCTATCGTCATTATGCTGATGACGTAGTTCAAAAGTTTGTAGAGCGAGCTCATCATAATGGTGTTGATGTTTTTAGAATATTCGACGCAATGAATGACATTCGTAACCTAGAAACCGCGATAAAGTCCGCAGTTGATGTTGGAGCTCACGCACAGGGCACAATTTCTTATACTGTTTCACCAGTTCATAACCTAACCACTTGGTTGGATATGGCAAAGCGTTTAGAAGATATGGGAAGCCACTCTATTTGTATAAAAGATATGGCTGGACTGTTAAGACCATATGAGTGCGAAGAGTTGATTACAGAGTTGAAATCAACGGTTGATTTACCAATCGCAATGCAATGTCACGCTACCACTGGCCTATCAACGGCGACTTACCAGAAAGCAATTGATGCTGGCATTGATATGCTGGATACGGCCGTGTCTTCAATGAGTATGACCTATGGACATACAGCAACAGAAACCACAGTAGCTATAGTAGAAGGTACAGACCGAGATACAGGTTTAGATCTTGAGTTACTTGCGGAAATTGCTGCCTACTTTAGAGATGTTCGTAAAAAGTATGCAAAATTTGAGGGTAGCTTAAAAGGTGTAGACTCTCGTATTTTATTGGCTCAGGTGCCAGGTGGCATGTTAACTAACATGGAAAACCAGTTAAGAGAGCAAGGTGCAGAAGATAAGCTAGATGACGTTCTAAAAGAAATCCCTCTAGTTCGTGAAGACTTAGGCTTTATTCCTTTAGTGACACCAACCTCTCAAATAGTAGGAACTCAAGCTGTTCTTAACGTGTTAACTGGCGAACGTTACAAGTCAATTACAAAAGAAACGGCAGGCGTTTTAAAAGGCGAATACGGAGCAACCGCAGCTCCTGTAAACAAAGAGCTGCAGCTTAAAGTACTTGATGGTGCTGAAGCGATAACTTGCAGACCTGCAGACGTGCTAGACGATGAATTAGAAAAACTGACATCTGAGTTGTCTGAAAAAGCCAAGGAAAAAAATATAGATTTAGCAACAGATGTTGTTGATGATGTATTGACCTACGCACTGTTTCCTCAAATAGGCCTTAAGTATTTAGAAAACAGGAATAACCCAGATGCATTTGAACCTGCGCCAACGGGTTTAGAGCTTCAACAAGAGGCTTCAAAATTGGCAGCATCAGATAGCACAAGCAATAATGTTGCAGAAGGTTACTCTGTATCTGTAGATGGTAAGGTTTATGACGTTGTAGTAGGGCCAACGGGTTCTGTTTCTAGCGTACAACCATCTGCATCTGCAGCACCTCAAGCAGCACCACAAAACGCTCCTAATGCTGTAAGCTCTTCGAATGCTACTCCTCTTGAGGCACCGCTTGCGGGCAATATTTTTAAAGTATTAGTTAAGCCTGGACAAGCAATTCAAGAAGGTGATGTGGTCATTATTTTAGAAGCCATGAAGATGGAAACGGAAGTAAGAGCACAGCAGGCAGGACAAGTAGTATCGGTTGATTGCAAAGAAGGCGATGCAGTATCTACCGGTGATGTGTTACTGAGCATAGGGTAAATTTATGGAAGGCTTACAAACACTCTGGGCATCAACGGCATTAGCTAATTTTGAGATTGGTCAAATAGTAATGATGTTAGTGGGTGGACTACTGTTATTTTTAGCGATTAAAAAAGGTTTTGAACCTTTACTGCTTTTACCAATTGGTTTTGGTGCCGTATTAGCAAATATTCCCCTGGCCGGTTTTACTGAGCCAGGCGGGGTGCTTTATTACATCTATTACGTTGGAATAGAAACGGGCGTGTTTCCTTTGCTTATTTTTATGGGCGTAGGAGCAATGACCGACTTTGGCGCGTTAATCGCAAATCCAAGAATGTTGTTCTTAGGGGCCGCGGCTCAGTTTGGCATTTTTGCCACTCTATTTGGTGCAATTGCGTTAAATTTAGTACCAGGCTTCGACTTCTCTTTAAAAGACGCCTCTGCTATTGCCATTATTGGTGGTGCCGATGGACCAACCGCTATATTTTTAGCATCTAAGTTAGCACCAGATTTACTCGGAGCGATTGCTGTTGCAGCTTATTCTTACATGGCACTGGTGCCTATTATCCAGCCTCCAATTATGAAGGCATTAACAACACCAGAAGAACGTAAGATAAAAATGGAACAGCTTCGTCAAGTAAGCAAAAAAGAGAAAATCTTATTTCCTTTAGCGGTTCTGTTTTTAACGATTCTATTTTTACCAGCAGCAACCCCGTTAGTGGGCATGTTTTGTTTAGGTAATTTGATGAAAGAGTCGGGTGTTGTTGACCGTTTGAGCAATACCGCACAAAACGAACTCATTAATATTGTTACTATCTTCTTAGGTTTGGCGGTTGGCTCAAAGTTAAGTGCAGATCAGTTCCTTACCATTGAAACCCTAGGGATTCTAGGTTTAGGCGCGGTTGCTTTCAGTATTGGTACTGGCACAGGTGTCCTGATGGCAAAGTTAATGTCTAAGTTTAGCGATAAGCCAATTAACCCTTTACTTGGGGCTGCGGGTGTTTCCGCGGTGCCAATGGCCGCACGTGTTGTAAATAAAGTCGGTTTGGAAGCAAACCCACATAATTTCTTATTAATGCACGCAATGGGGCCTAACGTAGCAGGGGTGTTAGGATCGGCAGTTGCAGCAGGTATTTTATTGGCTCTGGTAGGCTAAATGTTTACCGGCACATAACCCTGTAAAAATATAAAAACAGAAGCCCATTAAATTTAATATTTAGTGGGCTTTTTTTATTATGAAGAAATCGCACAACTTCATTGTTGGAATACTGTTCGTTTGTTATACTTTTATCCCGTCCTATGTACATCCAAATTATTTCTTAATACTCAATTCGCTGTGGTTTTCTATGAGCGAAGTTTTTTGTATTGGCGTTGGCAATGTATGTAACCAAAAATAGCAATCTAACTTGTAAAGGTTTGTATGACGACTCGATATATTTTTGTCACTGGTGGTGTAGTTTCTTCACTAGGTAAAGGCATAGCGGCGGCTTCTTTAGCGGCAATTCTTGAGGCACGTGGATTAAACGTGACCATTCTTAAATTAGACCCATATATTAATGTTGACCCTGGCACCATGAGCCCGATTCAGCATGGTGAAGTTTTTGTGACCGAAGACGGTGCAGAAACAGATCTAGACCTTGGTCACTATGAGCGTTTTATTCGAACCAAAATGACTAAGAAAAACAACTTCACTCAAGGGCGTGTATATCAAGACGTTCTAGCGAGAGAGCGAAGAGGTGACTACTTAGGCGCGACCATTCAGGTTATTCCTCATATTACTAATGACATCAAACGCAGAGTAGTTGAAGGCGCAGAAGGTCACGATGTTGCTATAGTAGAAGTTGGCGGCACCGTAGGTGATATTGAATCACAACCGTTTTTAGAAGCGTTACGTCAATTAGGCACTGAGTTAGGACGTGAAAATGCAATGTATATGCATTTAACGTTAGTTCCATACTTAGGTGCTGCTGGTGAAATCAAAACAAAACCAACGCAACACTCTGTAAAAGAATTACGTTCGATTGGTATCCAGCCTGATATTTTAGTTTGTCGTTCAGACCGTTCTATACCAGCTAATGAACGTGCAAAAATTGCATTGTTTACCAACGTTGAAGAAAAAGCGGTTATTGGCTTAAAAGACGTTAGTTCAATTTACCAAATTCCAGCATTGTTGAAGTCTCAAGGCTTAGATGATCTTATTTGTCGTCGATTCCATATTGACCCGCCAGAAGCTGACTTAGTTGAATGGGAACAAGTTTTATATGAAGAGTCTAACCCAATTGGTGAAGTAACGATTGGTATGGTCGGCAAATATGTAGAGCTACCAGACGCTTATAAGTCTGTGAACGAAGCATTAAAACACGCTGGACTTAAAAACAGACTAACAATCAATATTCAATATGTTGATGCGCAAGACTTAGAAATCAAAGGAACTGAAATATTAGCGGATTTAGACGCAATTTTAGTTCCAGGTGGATTTGGTGAACGTGGTACTGATGGCAAAATTATAGCGGCTCAATATGCGCGTGAAAACAAAGTGCCGTACTTAGGTATTTGTTTAGGTATGCAAGTTGCGTTAATTGAATTTGCTCGAAACGTTGCTGGACTTGAAGGTGCTCATTCTACTGAATTTGATTCAGATACACCGCACCCAGTTGTTGGTTTGATTACAGAGTGGCTAGATGAAGATGGCCAAATAGAAATGCGTTCTGAAAAGTCAGACTTAGGCGGCACAATGAGACTAGGCGCTCAACAGTGTTTCTTAAAGCCAGATTCTAAAGTTAAAGAAGTTTATGGGGATGAGTGGATCACTGAACGTCATCGTCATAGATATGAAGTAAATAACAACTACATTGACCGACTAGAAAAAGCCGGACTTGTATTTGGTGGTTTATCTGCCGATAAAAAACTGGTAGAAATGATAGAAATACCAGGCCACCCTTGGTTTGTTGCTGGTCAATTCCATCCTGAATTTACCTCAACGCCTCGTGATGGGCATCCATTATTTACTGGCTTTGTTGGTGCAGCAGGCCAATACCATAAGAATAAATAAAATGAGTGTAAACGCAGCGTAATGGCTGCGTTTTTATATTTAAAAATAAGGAATTGAGAATGTCTCAAATTGTAAAAATTATTGGTCGTGAAATCATGGATTCACGAGGCAACCCGACAGTAGAAGCTGACGTTTACTTAGAGTCTGGTGCATTTGGTCGCGCAGTAGCACCATCTGGTGCATCAACCGGTTCTCGTGAAGCACTTGAGTTAAGAGATGGCGACAAAAGCCGTTACCTTGGTAAAGGTGTTTTAAAAGCCGTAGCCAATATCAATGATAAAATCGCACCTGAATTAATTGGTAAAGATGCACAACTTCAAGTGTTAATTGACCAAACAATGTTAGACCTAGATGGCACAGAAAATAAAACTGAACTTGGTGCCAATGCAATATTAGCCGTATCGTTAGCAAATGCTAAAGCGGCTGCCCTAGAAAATGGCATTGCTTTATTTGAGCACATTGCAAACTTAAATGGGACAAAAGGCGAGTTTTCAATGCCAGTACCAATGATGAATATCATCAATGGTGGTGAGCATGCGGATAATAATGTAGATATCCAAGAGTTCATGATTCAGCCTGTATCAGCGCCAAACTTCAGAGAAGCGCTTCGCATGGGTGCTGAAATTTTCCATAGCCTTAAAAAAGTATTAAGTGAAAAAGGCCTAAGCACGGCAGTTGGCGATGAAGGTGGTTTTGCACCTAACTTAGCATCTAACGAAGAAGCGTTGTCGGTAATCGAAGTAGCAATAGACCGAGCTGGCTACAAACTGAACGAAGACGTTACGCTAGCGCTTGATTGTGCAGCATCAGAATTCTATAGCGACGGTGTGTATAACCTTAAAGGCGAAGGCAAAGAGTTTGACTCTGCTGGTTTTGTTGATTACTTAGCTGAGTTATCTGAACGTTACCCAATTGTTTCTATTGAAGACGGATTAGACGAGTCTGACTGGGATGGTTGGAAACTATTAACAGAAAAGATTGGTGAAAAAGTTCAACTTGTTGGTGACGATCTTTTTGTTACTAATACTAAGATCTTGCGCCAAGGCATTGAAAAAGGTGTTGGTAATTCAATCTTAATTAAGTTTAACCAAATTGGGTCACTAACTGAAACGCTTGAAGCCATTCGCATGGCAAAAGAAGCGGGTTATACGGTTGTTATTTCACACCGTAGTGGTGAAACAGAAGACTCAACGATTGCTGATTTAGCGGTTGGTACAGCTGCTGGTCAAATTAAAACGGGCTCTTTGTGCCGTTCAGATCGCGTATCTAAGTACAATCAACTACTTAGAATAGAAGAGCAACTTGGTGAAGTAGCTTACCGCGGCCGTCAAGAAATCAAAGGTCAATAATCATTCAATAAGCATTCACCTGCTAAATGGTTAAAAATTGTATAAATAAAGGAGTGCATTGTCGCTCCTTTTTTGTACACTTATATTTAGTAACATCCATATGGATTCATATTAAATAGAATTAAGTTAACTTGATGTCACAAAATGATTTACAGAACAGTCTTTGGCAACAGCGCAGTAACCTGCAGGTTAAGGCAGAGGTGTGTAATGTTTTATACGAACGTGAATTGGCAAGGTTAGCTTCAGATCAAAATTTAACGCATTCAAACTTAAGGAAAAGCCTTAAGTCGCTAGCTTTTTATATCTCTAAAGCAGCGGAAAGCATTATTAATTCAAGCTCTCCATTAGACCTCGATAGCAGTAATGCAAGTTGGCTTAGCCCGCCATCAAACAAGCCCTTTAGCTTAAAGGCCAATGCAGATAACACCGAATCCTTTTATACTAAAAACAGTCAAATGGCATTAATCATCCCCGTTGCAATAAACCTTTATGGTATTGAATATATTGCTTTAGATAGTATTGATGAAATAGATAATGAAAATCAGAAAGTGCATTGTAATCAGCATGGGTGGTTTAATTTTAACGGAACACAACACAGCCCAGAATCATCAAAACAAAAGTTGCTATTAAAACCTGGAAAACCAGTAATGGCAGCGGCATGTTGTGGGCATCAATGGAAAAATAATCAAAAGACAACATCACGTGCTCTCTCGCTACGTGAATTATTATTGGCAACTCGAATTAATTGGCACAACTTCTCTAAATTAATCGCTGCAAAGCGTTAAAATTAGAAAATCTTCTTTAACTATGCGATTGAGATTTGCATAATATCAACTTGCATTAACTAAAAGGAAATTACGTGAAACCGTTAAACATATTGATGGTCATTTGCTCAGTTTTATTAATTGTCCGATTAGTGGCCGGCCACAACGGCATGCAGTTTTATTCAGACAACAGAGCAGAAGTAAACAGTTTAAAACAAGACAACGACGAGCTAATGAAACGTAACGAGTTATTGGCCGCAGACGTAAAAGATTTGAAAGTGGGCTTGGAAGGTATAGAAGAGCGTGCAAGAAATGAACTTGGTATGATCCGTCAAAATGAAACGTTTTTCAGACTAGTACCTAATAATGATGAGAAATAATGAGTCTTATTGAATCACCGGATATAGAGCAAGTCGCGTTAATTATTCCGGCCTCAGGAGTAGGTAAACGATTAGGTGCAGAAATACCTAAACAATATATAACCCTTCTCAACTTACCTCTTTTAGAGCATACCCTACGGAAATTTTTAGCGCTCCCTTTTATAGCCAAAATTGTTGTTTCCTTGGCTGAAAATGACGTTTGGTTTTCAACTTTACCCTCAGCTTCCCATGCAAAAATTCATATTGTTGCTGGTGGAAAAGAACGCGCTGACTCAGTACTTAATGGTGTTCGTGAAGCTAACAAAATGGGCTTTTGCAATGTAATGGTACACGATGCTGCAAGGCCATGTGTACTGGTATCAGACATAAAGTCACTTTATGAAAATGGAATAAATAACAATCGCTCTGCCATTTTAGGCACTAGGGTTCGAGATACAATGAAACGAACAGTGGCAAATGAGCAAGGTGAACATGGCACTCAGAGCTGTGCCGCCATTGGTAAGACAGTGGATAGGAATGATCTTTGGCATGCCTTTACGCCCCAGTTTTGTAAAACTGAAGAATTACTTACCGCGCTTGAACAGCAACTTGACCCTCAAGGGTTAGTTAACACTCAAGTAACCGATGAAGCCTCCGCTTTAGAGTTGGCAGGTTTTCCAGTCGATATTATTAATTCGAGTGCGCGAAACATAAAAGTCACCGAACCCGATGACATAGAATTAGCGACATACTATTTAGAAAGTGAGAAACATGAATATTAGAATTGGAATGGGCTACGACGTACATAAGTTTGGCGGAGAAGGCCCGCTTTCATTAGCCGGCGTTAAAGTACCATTTGAACAGGGCTTTATAGCTCATTCAGATGGTGATGTAGCCATACATGCATTATGTGATGCTATGTTAGGCGCGTTAGCAATGGGCGACATAGGCCAACACTTTCCAGACAATGCAGCAGAGTTTGAGAATATAGATAGTCGTATACTGCTCCGTCATGTTAATGATTTAATAATTAAAAAAGGTTATGTCGTATCTAACTGCGACCTAACTATCGTTGCCCAAGCACCCAAAATGGCACCTCATATTGTTTTAATGAGAGAGACGTTAGCAGCAGATTTAGGCGTTAATGTTGATCAGGTTTCAGTTAAGGCTACAACCACTGAAAAGCTTGGTTTTGAAGGTCGTAAAGAAGGTATCTCTGTTCAAGCCGTGGTACTACTACAAGGTAAGTTACAGCAGGGCGAATCGCAACAGGTGAACAAATGAGCGAAGCTAACTTTTTTCAAGACTGGGACCTATCTCATTGGAATTACTTGCACGGCAAACCGGAAGGTGAAGCGGATTTTAAGCAAATACCTGAAGACTTTGTGGTTACCGAAAAACTGCCTTTTGAGTTAACCGGTGATGGCGAAAATCTATATTTGTTAATAGAAAAGCGCGAACTAAATACCCAACAGGTTTGTCAGCATTTGGCTAAGGTATTGGGTAAAAGGTTACGTGACGTTGGTTATGCTGGCTTAAAAGATAAGCAGTCAGTTAGTCGCCAGTGGTTCTCGGTGCAATCAAACGTAACACAAGAATTGGACTTGTCAGGCATTGAAACTGACAACATTAAAATTGTAGAAACAAAACGACATCAGAAAAAGTTGAAAGTAGGTGCGTTAGAAGGCAATGGTTTTTCTATTCGTCTTCGAAATGTATCGAACAAAGAAGAACTGTTGGCTCGATTAGAAGCTGTTGCTGAAAAGGGCGTTCCAAATTATTTTGGATTACAGCGCTTTGGGTTTAAAGGTAATAATTTAAACTGGGCAAACCGCTGGGCGGATGGTGAGTCAATTCGTGACAAAAAGATAAAAGGTTTTGCCTTATCTGCGGCTCGCTCATTTATTTTTAACGAAGTAGTCAGTGCTCGAGTGGAGCAGGAAACGCTTTTTACACCTATAGCTGGGGACGTATTTGTTTTGGCTGGCAGTAACTCTTACTTCACCGGTGAGTTAGATGAGTCCATTGATAGACGATTAGCAGAGCGAGATATTTTACTGTCTGCGCCAATGTTAGGCAAAGGTGATGCCATTGCTGAATCTGACGCTTTAGAGTTTGAAAACACAATTGTTGAGCAATACGTGTCTTGGAATGCGTTATTGGCTGAGCAAGGCCTAGAGCAGCAAAGACGGGTTATACATCTAATTCCGAATAACTTAATTTGCCAGGTGCAAGATAATGATGTGGTAGTAAAGTTTGACCTACCAAGTGGCGCATTTGCAACGTCGGTTTTAAGAGAGTGTATTAACTTTAGAGTACATGAACATGAAAATACTAATTAGTAATGATGACGGTGTTTTTGCACCAGGTATCGAAGCCTTATATGAGGCATTAAGTACAATTGCAGAAGTCACGGTAGTGGCGCCAGATAGAAATTTAAGCGGTGCTAGTAGTGCGCTAACACTTACAAACCCATTGCGATTACATAAGCATAAAAATGGGTTTTATAGCGTTAATGGTACTCCTACAGATTGTGTTCATTTAGCCATTAATCAGTTACTGCCAGAACCGCCTGATATGGTTGTTGCAGGTATCAATCACGGTGCAAATTTAGGTGACGACACGTTTTACTCTGGTACTGTTGCAGCCGCAGCTGAAGGGCGGCATCTAGGTTTGCCTGCGATAGCAATGTCTTTAGCTAGTCGTTCAGAAGATAATATGAAGTGTGCCGCTCAAGTGGCGAAAAAGGTAGTTGAACACTTAAAAGAGCACCCACTAGAGTCGGATCAGATACTTAATGTGAATGTACCTGATGTTGCTTTTGAAAACATTAATGGCTTTTCTGTAACACGTCTTGGTAAGAGACATAAAGCCGAAATGATGACAAAGCAACAAGATCCATGGGGACGCGAGATATATTGGTATGGTACATTAGGTAAAGAGTTGGATGCCGGAGAAGGCACTGACTTTTTTGCGGTAAATAATAATGAAGTTTCAATAACACCACTAAAAATAGATATGACCGCATATTCAAGTTTAGAAACGGTGTCTTCTTGGGTCAAAAAAATAAAGTAGTGGCATGAATCAATATACTCGTAGCGGAGCTACGCTAGCAAATCAAGTGAAAGGGTTAGGAATAGAAAACCCTGTGGTACTCGATGCAATTTCATCGGTCCCTCGCCATCTATTTGTCGAGCAAGTCTTGGCGCATAAGGCTTATGAGAATACGGCATTACCTATTGGGCAAGGCCAGACGATCTCGCAACCTTATATTGTTGGTAAGATGACCCAAATGTTAGTTGAGCATGGTGTTACCTCTAACGTGCTTGAAATTGGCACTGGCTCAGGCTATCAGGCGGCGATATTGGGTCGTGTGTTCAGTCAGGTATTCTCAGTTGAAAGAATTCGCCAACTTCAATTAATTGCCAAACGACGACTCCAGAAATTAGATATTTATAATGTTCAAATGAAACACGGTGACGGCTGGTTAGGTTGGGAATCAAAAGCTCCTTTTGATGCAATTATTGTTACTGCCGCACCAGAGTCTGTGCCTCAAGCTTTAAAATCACAATTAAAAGACGGCGGCATTCTAATACTTCCAGTTGGTATTGAAAACCAACAGCTAGTTACCATTGTTAGAAGCGGTGATGAATTCATCGAAACGCAACATGAACCGGTTAAATTTGTACCATTAGTATCTGGAGATACCGCTTAATGAAAGTATTTACGCAGTTGTATGACGCGTGTATTCGCTGGGCTAAACATAAATATGCAACTTATTACTTAGCACTACTAACGTTTTCTGAGTCCGTGTTTTTCCCTATACCTCCTGATGTTATGCTGGCTCCAATGGTCATTAGTCAGCGCCAAAAAGCTTGGTTCTTAGCATCAATTACCACTATCAGCTCCGTAGTCGGTGGTATCGTCGGATATATGCTAGGAGCCTACCTTTACGAACCTGTCGTACTCCCTTTTATTGAAATGATGAATTATCAAGATAAGTTCGCAACAATTGTTGGGTACTTTGATGAATTTGGTGTTTGGATTGTTTTTTTAGCTGGTTTTACGCCCATACCGTACAAGCTATTTACGGTTAGCGCCGGTATGTTATCAATGACATTTTGGCCATTTGTAATAGCCTCTAGCATTGGGCGTGGTATGCGATTCTTTTTAGTAGCCGGAATTTTATATTTTGGTGGTGAAAAAATGGAGCATAAAATCAGGCAGTATGTTGATGTACTAGGTTGGCTTGTTGTCGGTTTAATCGTAACTTACGTGGTATACAAACAGTTCTAAAATGAAAATATTCCTCTCTCTAATCTTATTATTGTTAATTGTAGGCTGCGCAAACCGAAAGTATCCAGCACCAATTGTAAAAATAGATCAGGTGTCTTCGCCTTACTCCGAAGTGCACAAGAATATAATAACCGATGACTCATACCAGGTTCAAAAGGGTGAAACGTTATATTCTATTGCTTGGAAAGCTGGGATAGATTTTAGACTTTTGGCACAGATGAATAACATTTCTAAGCCCTACGAAATTTTTCCAGGCCAGAAATTGAACTTGTCACAAGGGGCTGTTTCGATAGCCAAGAATAAAACAATAAAACAACCTGTTACCGAAATAAAAACAACACAAAAAAATAATAAAAAAACTATTGCAAAAGAAAAACCAGAGGAGTACGGTAAAAACCAGACGAATCAAAAAGTACAAAAAAAAGTTCAAAAAGAACCAATTAAAAAAATAGAAAGTGATTCGTTTCCTAGCAAGGTTCGCAAATGGCGTTACCCTAGTGATGGAAAAATTATCGATACCTATTCCACCAAGGAAAATGGTAACAGAGGCATCGATTTCGGAGGAAGACCAGGCGATCCTATTATTGCAGCAGCAGACGGCAAGGTAGTTTACGCAGGTAGTGCGCTAAGAGGGTTTGGTAATTTAGTTATTATCAAGCACAACAACGATTATTTAAGTGCTTATGCTCACAATCGTTCTTTGTTGGTTAAAGAACAAGATTGGGTTAAGGCAGGACAAATTATTGCGGAAATGGGCAGCTCTGGAACCGATAAAGTCAAACTTCATTTTGAAATTCGATTTCGTGGCCGAACTGTAAATCCTCATAAATACCTGCCTAAATAGTCATAAGCTTATATTGTTAACCTAAAAAATATTGCAAAAGCAATGTATCTGGGAGTCGCACTATGGGCCAAGAACTGGTATCTGAAGTTGAAGAAACTGTAAAAACAAACGCAGAGTTTTCCGAGGGTCAGCTTAATGAAGTTGAAGATGCGGAAGAAACTGTTGAAGAGGAAGTTGTTCTTAAAGCCGAGCAGCCCAAGAACCTCGACGCCACACAAATCTACTTGAGTGAAATTGGATTCTCTCCACTACTTACCGCAGAAGAAGAAGTATTTTTTGCCCGTAAAGCATTAAAAGGCTGTGACGCATCTCGAAAGCGAATGATAGAAAGCAACCTTCGCCTCGTTGTAAAAATAGCTCGCCGTTATAATAATCGTGGTTTGGCACTATTGGACTTAATCGAAGAGGGCAACTTAGGTTTAATTCGTGCTGTTGAAAAATTTGATCCTGAAAGAGGGTTTAGATTCTCTACTTACGCGACATGGTGGATCAGGCAGACGATAGAACGTGCCATAATGAATCAAACACGCACTATTCGATTGCCTATTCATGTAGTAAAAGAGTTAAATGTTTATTTACGAACAGCCCGAGAGTTAGCTCAGCAATTGGATCATGAGCCAACAGCAGAAGAGATTGCAGCTAAACTTGATCGTCCCGTTGAAGACGTGTCAAAAATGTTACGCTTAAATGAACGTATAAGCTCAGTTGACACACCTATTGGTGGTGATTCAGACAAAGTTTTATTAGATGTCATTGCCGACGATCGCTTAAAAGGACCAGAGCTTAAAACAACAAATGACGATATAAACGATAATATTGTCCATTGGTTAGAGCAACTTAACCCAAAGCAACGTGAGGTTTTAGCTCGTCGTTTTGGTCTGTTAGGTTATGAGCCTTCTACGTTAGAGAATGTAGGTAAAGAAATAGGCCTCACAAGAGAACGCGTTCGCCAAATTCAAGTGGAAGCTTTGCGTAGACTGAAAGATATGGCTTTGCATGAAGGGTTGAACATGGAGTCACTGTTTCAAGTTGAAGAACACTAGTTTTTTACAACATGTGAATATAAGCCGGTGTTAATTACCGGCTTTTTTTTGGCTAAAATTTATAGTAATCTGTCTTTTCCTGGCTTTGGATGGCCTGACTAAAACGTTTTGAGTGTTCATCGATTGAATATAAATTTTTTTTTAAAGATAGCGATTATCTTTACACTACTTAATGTACCCCTTATATCGGCAAACCAGCCGGAAGCCCCTATTCAAAAAGAATTTAAGCAAGAAAAAACCATTCTTCTGCGTACACCTCCTCCTCATTCTCAAGGCTATTTTGTATCGGAAGTTCTGACCAAGCTTTATAAAAACCTAGGATACCAGGTGGAGTTTATAAATGTTCCAGGTGTTCGAGAGTTAGAATTGGCGGAAAAGTCGATACTATCAGGCGTTCTCGCTAGAGATAATATTATTGAACAAGAGCATAAAGAACTGACAAGAGTCGACTTTACACTTTTTGAATATCAAATCATCTTAACCGGCGACCGAAGAGTGTGTGGATATTGCTTACCTGAGCACCTTGATGTTATTGCTTACCCAAATGGGCTTGAGGTATTTCCAGAAATTATAAGGAAGTATTTTAAAGACCCTAAAGTAATGACACTAACGGATACAAAAGATGTTGAAGAGGTTGTTTTAAAGCAACGATTGCCAGCTTTTTTAAATGCAAATATCGATTATTCGGAGCAACTTAATGTTAATCCGCACATTATTAAACACATTTTAGAGGTTCGCCCTGACTTCCATTATCTTTCACCAAAATATGCTTTTTTAAAGCCGGCACTAGAGAAAGGCTTGAAAGAAATGCAAGTGAGTGGAGAGTTAGCTGCTTTAAAAGATAAGTTCGAAATAGAATCATATTCCAACGCCTATCAACTACCTAATAACTTACGCATAAAAGCTGCAAGTGGAAATTGGGAAGAATATACGGAAGTTGATGGTAGTGGCGTCTATTGGAAAATGGTAGACAGTGGGTTTGGTAAAAGTAGAAAGCTTGAAAAGGAAGCAACCTCTTGGCTCCGCGCTGTTCGCTTATTTGAAGAACAAAAAGTGGATGTTCTAGTGGGTGCTTACAAAAATTCACTTCCTGGTTATTTACCCTCAAAGTACCACATTGATTATGAAACAGAAGTCTACGCCTTTACGCATGATGAGGAAACGCTAACTAGGTTTAAAAACAACGATATAGACTTAACTGTATGTGCATCAGAAACATATGAACTAGTAGTTAGTAAATTGCCTTCGGAAACTTCAATTTATAATTCCGACTTCTTTATGTGTGAGCAGTTGTTTACAAATAAAAGAGTAGACGTTTTGATTGAATATCCTTATAACGTCCCATCCTATTTTGATACTTACAAATACACTCAGTTCCATGAGTCTTTGCCATTATTTTTGCTATTTCACAATAATGAAAAAGGCCGTACTTTGAAGGACTGGTTTGATAAAGGTATAGAGAAGGCCAGGAGAGAGAACCAGTTGTCCCAGAACTTTCTATCTTTACAAGATTATAAAAATGCTAGGATTGAAGCCTCTAAGGTCAACTAAATTCAATCAGAAGTCCTTGAGCCTATTAGATAGGCTCAAAGTTTAAGGGGTACCAATAAACTATCTTAGGGTTTGCTTTAATTTACTGATTAATTCCCAAGCTTGTCGTGGCGAAAGGTCATCAAGATCTGTATCTGATATAACATCGGCAACTTGCAACTTCGACATTTCCATCATTGACAGTGGTTTTGCTTGTGGGTTTGTAAGGGATTGTTCAGCGTACACTTCATTATTAAGCTCTTCTGGTGGGCTCTTCATTTCCAACTGGTGGAGTTTCCTTTTAGCGTAGTGTAAAACCTCTTTTGGCAATCCTGCCAATTTAGCCACCTGTATCCCAAAGCTTTTACTTGCTGCTCCTTCTTGTACTGCGTGCATAAATATTATGTCATCGCCATGTTCCTGCGCATCTAGGTGGACATTGACTACCCCTTCATGGTCTTCAGCAAATTCAGTCAATTCAAAGTAATGCGTTGCAAATAATGTTAGGGAGTGGAGTTTAGAAACTAAATAATCCGCCGTCGCCCAAGCTAAACTTAGTCCATCATAGGTACTTGTACCTCTGCCAATTTCATCCATCAAAACCAGAGAGTTTGGAGTTGCGTTGTGCAAAATGTTTGCAGTTTCTGTCATTTCCACCATAAATGTGGAACGACCCGAAGCAAGGTCATCCGATGCGCCAATACGAGTAAATATCCTATCTATTTCGCCAATTTCAGCAGACTCTGCAGGTACGTAACAACCAATGTTAGCCATTAGAGTTATTAGCGCTATTTGTCTCATGTAGGTCGATTTACCACCCATGTTTGGCCCTGTAATCACCGCAAGTCGACGGTCAACATTAAGGCTAACTGGGTTGGCAATAAATGGGTCGGACATCACCTGTTCAACAACAGGGTGACGACCGCCTTCAATATTAATACTTCGGCCGTGCACTAAAGTTGGTTTGTTATAGTTAAGAGATTCTGCTCGTTCAGAAAAATTACAAAGTACATCCAGTTGAGCAATACCTTCGGATGTATATTGCAGTGGCTCTATAACATCATTGAGCTTGGTAATGAGTTCGTCATACAACTTCTTTTCTAGCGCTAGTGAGCGACTTTGACTGGTGAGGACTTTTTCTTCATGTGCTTTTAACTCAGGAACAATATAACGTTCATTGTTTTTTAACGTTTGACGACGAATATAATGATCTGGAACCTGCGCCGAATTTGCTTTGCTGACGTCTATAAAAAAGCCGTGCACTCTGTTGTAACCAACTTTAAGAGTCGCAATACCAGTTTGCTCGCGTTCTCTTGCCTCTAGCTCTTCAACAAAGCGAGTTGCACCTGCGCTAAGCTCCCTAAGTTCGTCTAGGCTTTCATCAAAGCCAGGTTTAATGACTCCACCATCACGGATTAATACCGGTGGACTTTCAATAATTGCCGACTCCAACAGTAACGCTACGTCAGGTAACTCTTGAATATTTTGCTTAAGGGCATTGAGCCTTGCGGACTTTGTATTTGTCAGTGAAGACTTTAAGTCAGGTATAATTACTAGCGCATTTCTCAATCTAGCCAAGTCTCTTGGTCTAGCGGAGCGTAGTGCTAGCCGTGCAACAATTCGTTCTATGTCGCCAATTTGCTTTAAAAAGTCTTGAACTTCTCCGAAACGGTCACTAACTAACAACTCATCTACGGCGTCCAGTCTAGCTGAAACTTCAAGTTGCTCTCGACTTGGCATGTGGATCCAACGCTTTAACAATCGACTGCCCATTGGCGTCGCCGTTTTATCCAAAATTTGGGCTAACGTATTGTCTAATCCACCAGATAAATTTTGTGTAAGTTCTAAGTTTTTTCGGGTAGCTGAGTCTATCAATATACAACTTTGTAATGACTCTACCGTTAGACTTCTAATATGCGGTAGTGCTGTGCGTTGGGTATCTTTTACATATTGCATTAAGCAACCGGCTGCGCATAAGCCAACAGAATATTCCATAACGCCAAAGCCGGTTAGCTCTTTAGTTTTGAATTGTTGATTTAGAACTCTATGAGCCGTTTGCAAATCAAATTCCCAGTCGGGTCTGCGTCTAGCACCCTTAGCTCGGACCACGCCATGCAATTCAGTAACGGACTCTGCATATAACAGTTCGGCAGGAGACAGCCTAGTTAAAGTAGCACTTAAATCGCTAATATTTGAAAATTCATTCAATAAAAAACGACCGCTATTAATGTCTAAATAAGCGAGCCCAAATAAAGTATCAGATTTAGTTTTCTGCTCAAAAACTGCAGCAATTAGATTGTCTTGTCTGTCAGGAAGTAGGTTTTCGTCAGTCACAGTACCTGGCGTTACAATTCTTACGACCTTTCTGTCCACAGGTCCCTTGCTTGTAGCAGGATCACCAACTTGTTCGCAAATTGCGACGGATTGTCCCATTTGAACTAATCGAGATAAATAATTATCCACCGCATGATAAGGCACACCTGCCATTGGGATCGGCTGACCGTGCGCGGTACCTCTTTTTGTTAGTGAAATATCAAGTAGTTCTGATGCTCGTTTGGCATCATCAAAAAAGAGTTCATAAAAGTCACCCATTCTATAAAATAGTAGGACGTCTTGATGATCCTTCTTTAACTTTAAAAACTGTTGCATCATTGGCGTTTGTGCCGAAATACTCGCTTCACTGTATAAATCAATCATTTTTGCGGTGAACTGATGGTTGTCTCATAATGTTGTATATTGTCACAGATCGATCCACTGCTGTCTCGTAAAATTTAAAATCTATGGAATTGCATTCAATAAAATTAGGCCCATTAAAATGCTTATTAATATAAAGCTCATTAATGAAAAGTTATTTAATAAGGCTGGGCGCTAAAAGTTAGAAACAAGTGTTCCATAAACATAAGGCTAAACGGAAGATGCAAAAGCGCACAGAGATACTAGAAACCCTGGCTGCACTATTAATAAAAAGAAAATGGACAGTTACCACTGCCGAGTCATGCACAGGCGGTGGGATTTCCAGTGCCATAACAGAACTGGCTGGCAGTTCTGAATATTTTGAACAGGCGTTTATAACTTATAGTAACTCTGCAAAACAAAGTTTAGTTGGAGTGAAAGAAGATACTTTAATGACACATGGTGCAGTGTCCGAACAAACCGTAAAGGAAATGGCAAAGGGCGCACTGATAAAGGCTGGTGCGAATGCTTCCATAGCCGTCAGTGGTATTGCGGGTCCAGGTGGCGGTACAGAAAATAAACCAGTTGGAACAGTTTGGTTTGCTTTTGCTGTTAGGGATGACAACACTGAAAACAGTAAAATAGAACTTTTTAGTGAGCATCGGTTATTTGATGGTGATCGTATTTTGGTCCGAGAGAGTGCGATAAATTTTTCTTTAAATCAGTTGGTTAGTGTAATTTCTTAGAAAAATATTAAAAAAAATCTCATACAGTATTGATACTGTTTAATTATACAGTATACTCGTTTCATAAATTTTGGCTTACCGCCATGACATAGTAATTCTGGAGAAATAAATGGACGCGAATAAAGAAAAAGCACTTGGTGCTGCGTTACAGCAAATCGAACGTCAGTTTGGTAAAGGTTCTATCATGAAGTTAGGTGATAGTAAGGCACTAGATATTGAATCAATATCTACAGGCTCTTTAGGACTTGATATTGCTTTAGGTATAGGCGGTTTACCATGTGGTCGTATTATTGAAATTTATGGACCAGAGTCATCAGGTAAAACAACATTAACATTACAAGTTATTGCCCAGGCCCAAAAGGAAGGTAAAACTTGTGCATTCGTTGACGCTGAGCACGCGCTTGATCCAATTTACGCTGCTGCGTTAGGTGTTAATGTTGATGATTTACTGGTATCTCAACCAGATACAGGTGAGCAAGCATTAGAAATTACAGACATGTTAGTTCGCTCAGGCGCAGTTGACGTGCTTATTGTTGACTCCGTGGCAGCACTTACTCCAAAGGCAGAAATTGAAGGTGACATGGGTGATTCACACATGGGTCTTCAAGCTCGTCTAATGTCACAAGCATTACGTAAGCTTACTGGTAATATCAAACGTTCAAATACTCTATGTATTTTCATTAACCAAATTCGTATGAAAATTGGTGTTATGTTTGGTAACCCTGAAACAACAACGGGTGGTAACGCCTTAAAATTCTATGCCTCAGTTCGTTTAGATATTCGTCGTATTGGCTCTGTAAAAGAGGGTGATGAAATCATTGGTAATGAAACTCGGGTTAAGGTTGTTAAAAACAAAGTAGCACCGCCGTTCAAACAAACTGAATTCATTATAATGTATGGTAAGGGCATCTCTAAAGAAGGTGAACTTATAGACTTAGGCGTTAAAAATAACGTAGTTGATAAAGCCGGTGCATGGTATGCGTATAACGGAAGTAAAATTGGCCAAGGTAAAGCAAACTGTATTAAGTTCTTAAAAGAAAACACAGAGATTGCGGAAGAGATCGAAGCTAAGCTTAGAGATATGTTACTTCTTCAAGCGACCATCAAAGATGAAGTTGCTGAAGATAAAGACGCAAGTTTAGAAGGCTAATTTACACCTTCAAAAGTTGACCCTGCAAAAGTCGCCTCAGTTCAAGGCGGCTTTTTTTATGCCTAAAATTTACAACCAGTTTGTTTAGAAACGATATTGAGTAGTAAAAGAATATGACGCTTGATCTTGTTTGGCCTGCCAGCCAGACCATAACTCGCGATTTTTGTTTTCACTTTTAGTAATCGTAATTTCGGCACCAATTTGCAAGGACTTTGAAGCTTGGTAACGATAACTAGCCGTTACGCTATTACCCTTACTTTCATTTGGATCGTAAGGAGTGACGTCGTTGTCTGTTACGCTAAACTTATCATACCTTATGCTAGCTCTATGCTTATTTAGTTTATAGTGGGCTAACAAGTACCAAGAAGAGAAATCATTGTGCACGCCGTTCAGTCTGTCACCCATTTCCGTATCTCCAGACATATATTGCCCTAATAGCCTAAGTTGAGGGGTAAACTTATGTAAAAAAGAAGTGGAGATAAAGCGAGTTCGCCAGCCGTACTGCATATCAGTTTCAATTGAAAATGGGTCGGCCTTATTGTCATAATAATAGACTCTTACGTCTGTGCGTCTTTGATATTGGACATGACCTCCGACGTAGTAACCCACCCGACCGTCAGTTTCATCATTTATATCTACATAACTTGGATTAGGGTTTTCAACCGGCTGGAACTGGAAGTAATTGGCAAAGTGCACTTTTTCGCCCACAACAGACTGGCGGTTATGAATTGCCCAGCCTCGCCATGCTAATAGCGATGCCACGCCATCATTTTGAACATAAGCGGAGATAACTCCGGTATAACTAAAGTTACTATTGTACTTTCTTCCAGGGCGTTTGAATTGCCACTCGAATCCTAAGGGCTTTATTTCTTCCCCAACCCAACTGTTTATTGCCGAAAAGTTGAATGTGTAAGGACTTGTCCACCCAATATCTGAGTTTTCTAACGAAAATTGAGGATAAAAATAGCCAACTTTAACTTGATGTTTTAATCCTTGGCTTAGAGGCTGATAATTTATGTAAGCCTCGTTAAAACCTAATTTACTGTCACCATCTGGTGTATATTGAATCGTTGAAATAATAGAAAAGTCGGTTGATATGTCGACATTTACTTCTGTTAGAGCTTGATCTAACGTTAACTGAAAATCATCACTGTAACGATGTACTCCAACGCCTTTATCTAACCATGATTTTAACCAGTCTGTTTCGTTGTTATTTATACGAAGGCTAGCTTCTACTAGAGACTTTGTCGAAATTTCTGCGGCGACATTTATGCTAGCGATTAAAGCTAGGCTAGTAATGACATAAGGTAGATTTTTTATTTTCATTCTAACTTTTAAATACACCGTTGTTATCTTGTAACCAGGATTCTAGAATGTGAGCCTCGACCGGTCTGCTAATGAAGTACCCTTGTGCTGTTTCAACATTCAGTTCTCTTAATGCGGTTAAACTGCCGTTATCTTCTACGCCCTCAGCTACAATTGTCATGCCTAGGTTATGGGCTAGGCTAGTAATGGACTTAACGATTATCAAGTCATCTTTATTGGTAGCTAAATCTAATACAAATGATTTATCTATTTTTAACTCATCTACAGGTGCTCTTTTTAGTTGTTCCATAGAAGAATAGCCAGTGCCAAAGTCATCGATTGAAAGCTTGATTGACATGTTTTTAAGCATGTTTAATGCAAGCATAGCTTTGTCTGGGTCAGACATAATAGCACTCTCAGTGACTTCAAGAATTAATGAGCTTGGAGCTACAGAGTACTTTTCTAATAGATTACTGACAAAAGGAGGAAGCTCCAAATCAGAAACATCAACTGCAGAGATATTGACGGCCATCTTAATGTTAAAACCGACCTCTCTTAAACGAACGTGTTCCTGTAATGCAGTTTCAATAGCCCAATGAGTAAGGTGCCTAATATTACCTGTTTGTTCTGCAAGAGGTATAAACTCATCTGGAAATATAAAACCATGCTCGGGGTGTTTCCACCGAACCAAGGATTCAACGCTAACCACTTTCCCACTCGCAACATCTATTTTAGGTTGATAGTTTAAAGTGAGCTGGCCTTCTTCAATTGCTTGTTTTAATTCCGTCATTAAGCTTAATCTAACAACAGAGTATTTGTTATTAGACTCTTTATATCTTGTAACGCTGTGGTGTTGTTCTTTAGATTCATACAAAGCGATGTCGGCATATTGCATCAGCTTTTCGCTAACCTTTGTATCATTAGGGTAAAGTGAAACACCAATACTGACGGAGACATCTAGCGCGATTTCGTTTACGACAAAAGGACGATCAAAAAGGTGGTCAATTTGATTTGCAGCGACCAAGGCTTCTTGTTCGTTTTCAATGACTATATAAGCAGCAAACTCATCGCCGTCTAAATAAGCCAAAAACATGTTTCGTTGAGCGTTATCTTCAAGTCGCTTCGCTATTGCTTTTATGACTTCATCGCCAAATTCATGACCTAGCGTATCGTTAATGTCTTTGAAGCGATCAACATCCATCCAAAGTACCGCGAATGTATGATTTTCATATGTTGCAATCTGCTTTTTGATTTGCGACGAAAAGTAGATCCTATTTGGCAATCCAGTTAGAGGATTATAATAGGCTAGCTTATGGTTTTCCTTTTCTCTTTTTTGGATTGCGCTCTGCATGCCAGCTAATGCAAATGATAGGGTTTCTACTTCTGACAATGTCTTATCGTGCTCAATGACGGGATATTCTCCCTTTCTAATCTGATTGGCTACGTTTGCCAGTAGACGAAGAGGTTTCGCAATACTTTTAGAAAAAGAGAAGGTTAAAAAAGAGATTAATACCATAATAATGGCAATGGCTGCAGAGAGTTGAAGAATGAGTTGGTCATAATTTAGATGAGCTTTTGACTCAGGAAGTGTAAAGAATACATTGATAGGTTTTTCATTTAGTTCACCTAGGTATGATTGGTAAGAGATACTTGGCTTGTTATCTAAAAAAACTAAATTTGAGTTCTTTATTTTAGAGCTAGCAGTTAATGGCACTAAGTCTATAAACGCATTTGTTAGTTGTTCTGGTTGCACGTTATCAATAGTACTTGCTTGTATTGTATTTGAGTAACGCACACTTAATTCAAAGTTGGTAATGGACTTTATGTCGGTAGAAAACAAGTTGGAAACGTTTAAGCCAGCGATTATATAGGCGTTTGGTTTAGGGATCCGTTCTACTTCTTTAATTGCTTGTATTGATATTAAGTATAGGTTTCCGTTAATTAGACCGAAGCGCAGATTATTATTTAGTGGACCTATGTCCATTGGTTCTTCTAATACCGTTGTACTAACAACGGGTTGCCTATTTTGATCAATAACTGCCATGAAATCTGAATTGAGACGACTCTGATAATTAACCAATGCCACTTGAAGAGACGTTGGATCTTTTTTTCCGCCTAAGATTAAGCTCTTGAGGCTAAAGTTCTTACTTGCAGCCTCTAAACCTCTATTTAGACCTACCGCTTCAGACTTTAATCGATAAAGTAGCACAGAGTATGAGCTTTCAAATTGAGCATCAATCTGTTTAGTTGAGTGTTCATAGGTTTGTTGTAACGTAACGGCTAGAACGGAACTAACCGTAATAATTAGCGCAAACAGGAAAAGGAAAAAGTTACGATTTTGTAGCGAGCGGAAATTAATAAGCATCAAATTCATCGCCCTCGTCAAAACCGTCGGTAGCTCTCAATAAAGGCTGTTTTAATGACATTGTAATATTTTGAGTACCAGATACTTTAACGAGTTTAACAAACTCACTGTCCTCAAATTGCAATAATGGATTGTGAAGTCGAAGCTCATAGTCACCGGCTGGCAATTCGAGTTGAACAAAACCAGATTCATTAGTTTTAGCAAAATAAGGGGTATCGACTACATAAACATACCCCAACATCCAGTCATGTATATTACAGCCTAGAGTTACGGTTCCTGCTTTATCAAATGGAATGGGCTCTGGCTTCTCCTCTTTGTATAACCTAAGCTCAAACTTTTTAGCTTCAGAAAAGGAGTAAACATGGTGTTTTACATTATCCGCATTTGGAAAGCTAATCTCCGCGCCCATTTGTGCCATTAGAATATGAGGTGAGAATTGTGTATCAATTTGGTGTACTACTTGTGGTTCTGGTGCAGTTGCGTAACCGGTTTTTGGAATATTGATAGGTATTAACGATATGCCTACATTAGGAACTGATTGATGGTCAGTAGACAGCACTAATATATCTACTTTTTGAGAGGTAGCAGCGCTGGCGGAAAAGCTACTTACTAACAATAAGATGCTGAAAGACAACAAGACTGAAAAAAAAGTGAATCGCATAAATACCCCAATAAAATCGCTAAGAACCAGTGTACTGACATTACTGACTGTAGGCAAAAAATAAATAGATGCAGCGATATTGAGAATTAATTTTTATAAAAGCGGCATGCTCTCATTAGAGGATTACTATTAAAAACATGCCTTTGCTAAGATTTACAGTGGTTACTTTATTAAATCAAAATCAGATTTAAGGATATTGATGATTTCTTCTTTTGGGTTTTTAGATAATTGAATTGTGTTACCTGTAATTTTCTCAGCTATGTTTCTATATGTTTTAGAAACGTCCATTAAAGCTTCTGCGGGTAGTGCGTTATTTTTTGCCAACGCTTCACGCTCTGGCATACGATTTTTGTTAAGTAAAATATCTGGATCTGGGAAGTGATTCAAAAGCATCTGTCTGAAGCCTTCTTTAGAGTTCTCTACTATATTGCCATTGTTATATTCTGCCGTATCCCAAATACGTGAAGAATCTGGTGTACCTACTTCATCCATATAAATTAGCTTATCGGTACCTGCAGCATCTTTTACATAGCCAAACTCAAACTTTGTATCTACAAATGTTTGATCTATTTTTGCTAGCTCCGTGCTAATTAAGTCAAAACCTTCCAGTAAAAGACGTTGATAAAGGCTAACATCTTCTTTTGACTTAAAATTAAAGGCATCAAAATTATCGATAATATCTTGATTCGCAATGTTGGCATCATCAGCTTCAGGCACATTAGGTATACCTTTTAAGATACCTTTAGTTGATGGTGTAATGAGTTTTTCTGGTAACTTTTGGTCTTTGCTCAATCCTTCTGGAAGAGTAATACCGCAAAATTCGCGTTCGCCTTTTTCATAGCTTCTCCACATAGAGCCTGTAATGTACTGACGAGCAATGGCTTCTATCATGACTGGTTTTGCTTTTTGGACTATCCAAACAAAAGGGTGAGGGATATCTAAAATATGACTATCAGCAAGACCATGTTGCTTAAATAAGCCGAACCAATGATTTGAAATTGCATTTAGCGCTGCGCCTTTACCCGGTACACCTTGTAATCCACCTTCACCATGCCAAACACAATCAAAAGCTGATATACGATCGCTAATAACCATAATTGCTAGCGGTGTATTAGGCTCTACGTCATAGTTCTTTTCAGCAATAAGGCGTTGGCTATCTTCAGCCGTTAACCAATATACAGACCGGACTTTACCGCTGTGTACAGGTAAGTTTGTTTTGATAGGAAGATCATCATTTACAGCAAGTACAGATTGAGCCAAATTCATTGAGAGGGAATCCATTTATGTGAGGGAGCAAATTTGGCTTTAAAGTCTATCAAAATGAACGCCGAAATAGAAAACAAAAAAGGCCGCTGAGCGACCTTTTTTATCAAATCTAATAACTGCAGTTTAAAGCTTAAATTTAGACGCTGCTTCAAGTAGATCATCAGACAGTGTATGAAGACTCTTCGATACGTCCCTAATGCCATCCAATGCTTCAAGAGAACTACCAATTGACTGGTTCATATCGTTCACGTTTGTCATTACAGTATTCGCAACAGAAGTTTGTTCTTCAGTAGCCGTCGCTATTTGAGTATTTAGACCGTGGATAGTATTAATATGCCCAGCGATTTTATTAACAGACTTACCTGTTTGCGCTGCATATTCTTCGTTACGTTCAGCTTGAGCGCTTGCACTTTCCATTGAGTCAACTGAGGCTGTTGCAGCTTCTGTTAAAGCATTTAATAATTCTCGAATCTCAGTTGTCGATTTCGATGTTCTTGATGCCAACTCTCGGACTTCATCTGCTACAACCGCAAAGCCTCGACCTTGTTCTCCGGCTCTCGCTGCTTCAATAGCTGCGTTAAGAGCTAGTAAGTTTGTTTGTTCAGCGATTGACGTTATTACGTCTAGAATTTGATTAACGTTTTGAGTGTCTTGTGCTAGCTTATGAATAACTGAAGATGCACCTTTAATTTCGTTGTTTAAAGCTTGAGATACCGCCATTGACTGGTTCAAGATATCCAAACTTTGATTGGCTTCGTTCTCCGCGTTCTCCGTTGCCACTGCCGCTTCATTAGCTGAGTTGGAAATCTCATTAACACTTTGGTTCATCTCTTCCATGGATTGTTTCACCATTTCTGAATCTTCACTTTGCTTATGCATTGCGGATTCGGCAACTTCCATGCGTTGTATTAATCGAGTGGAATTATCTAAAAGCGGCTGCACTACAGCCATTACGTCACTGATAGCGGCCCTTAGTACTTCCATAAAACCATTAAAGTTTTTCGACATTTGGCCAATTTCATCTTCGCTTCGAACATCTAGCGTTGATTTCAAATCGCCATCGCCTTTAGCCAATTCACCTAGTGTTTCAGCTGCATCTGATGCTGCTTGTCGAATAACACGACCAATGAATACACCAAGCAGTACAATAAGAATTACTAATACCACTGAGACTGCAATACTTTGCATTATAGTATTTTCAGACCGTTCTTTTGCATTTTCTGCAAGCTCGACATACTCATGGTCTGATTGGGATTTATATTGCTCTAAATTATCATTTAATTGTTTAAACAACTCTGCTTTTTCAGAAGACTTTTGTTGAATCACAGAGAAATCAGCGTCACCGCTTAGGAAGGTGCTCACAATTTCTTGAGCGGTCGTATTATATTGATCAAGGGTTTCTTCAAATTGCTCTAGCTTTGCGCGGTTTGCTCTATCAAGCTTTAAAATGCTTGTAATGTTTCCTTTAAGAACTTGATATTCTTCGTTTGCTTTAGCGATTAGCTCTTCATCCCCAAACGAGACGGCTTGGCTATACAACTCATCAATACGATTTATGATAAATGAATTTGCTGTGGATATTTTAGCGATTTGATACCGACGATCTTTTAGATCATCAATGTTTTTATTATTTTCCTGACTCGCTAGGGCATTTAAAACAATTACAATAATCAGTGCAATTAATGCAATTAATGTAATGACATTAATCTTTATGAAAACGCTGAGATTTTGAAATTTATTCACACTTCATCTACCTATTGTTTTGTCGAAAGCATTTAGTATATCGGCGAGTGCCGCTAGCCCTTTAATAATAAAGGGCTGTTTAATGTTCGTCTGGTTGTAAATTAACCATAACTACTTGTAACGACTTAAGTTTAGACAAAGATCCCAATTCAACAAGGCAAACTAAAAAATAAATATTTAGCTGCGTATTCCAATTCCTTTGTTAATAAGTGTCATGGCAATTGTAAAGAATATAACTACAAAGCCCACAATCATTGATATAGCGACAGAAAGATCAACATCTGACACGCCTAGGAAACCGTACCTAAAAGCGTTAACCATATAAACAATTGGGTTTATTTTAGAAACAGATTGCCAAAACTCGGGCAATAAACTCAAGCTATAGAAAACGCCACCAAGATAAGTCAGTGGGGTCAGAATAAATGTAGGTATAATTGAGATATCGTCAAATGAATTAGCAAAAATAGCGTTGATTAACCCAGCTAAGGAAAACACCATAGATGTCATTAGCACAGTCACAATTAATGTAAGTACACTGTGTATTTGAATATCAACAAACAGTAACGATACACACGTTACGATTAAACCAACCAGCAAGCCTCGCAACATTCCGCCGCCAATAAAGCCAAGTACAATGACAAAGTTCGGAACCGGTGCTACGAGCATTTCTTCAATGTTTCGCTGGAATTTTGCACTATAAAAGGAACTTGCCACATTTGAATATGAGTTAGTGATCACCGACATCATAATTAAACCCGGGACAATAAAAGACATGTAGTCAAAACCACCCATTTCGCCAATTCTAGAACCTATTAGGTTGCCAAAAATAACGAAATACAATGTCATCGTAATAGCAGGTGGCACTAAGGTTTGAACCCATATTCTCAGAAATCGAGTGCACTCTTTTATTAATATAGCTCTTAACGCTACTGAATAACTGCCCATTACGCGTTTGCTCCTTTTTTACCGTCTTCTACTAATCGAACAAATAATTCTTCTAATCGATTGGCTTTATTTCGCATACTTAAAACTTGAATATCTTGCTCTGTTAATTGAGTAAATACACTGTTCAAGCCTTGCTCTTTAAGTACTTCCACTTCGATTGTATGATTGTCTTTTATGTTTGTATTAAAGCCCGTAATCGTTGGTTCTTTGTCAAACTCGGCGGTATCTAGTACAAAAGTTTCCACGTTCAATTTAGACAAAAGACTTTTCATTGAAGTGTTTTCACCAATAACGCCTTTATCAATAATCGCAATATTGCGACAAAGCATTTCTGCTTCTTCAAGATAATGGGTTGTCAAAATGATGGTAATGCCTTCTTTATTTAGCTTTTGCAGGGCATCCCACATACTGCGTCGAATTTCTATATCTACGCCAGCGGTTGGTTCGTCTAAAATCAATAGCTTTGGCTCATGCATTAAGGCTCTTGCTATCATTAGTCGTCGTTTCATACCGCCAGATAATGTGCGAGCTTGAGAGTCTTTTTTCTCCCAAAGATCTGTTTGTTTTAAGTACTTTTCTGCACGTTCAAGGGCGACTTTGCGTTCTACGCCATAATAACCGGCTTGGTTAACAACAATTTGCAGCACAGTTTCAAACTGATTAAAGTTGAATTCCTGCGGTACTAAACCGATATGAGACTTAGCGTCTTCAAGGCTGGAGTCAATGTCATGGCCAAATACTTTCACGCTTCCTGAAGATTTGTTTACCAATGAGCTAATCACACCAATAGTCGTAGACTTACCAGCGCCATTTGGGCCTAACAGTGCAAAAAAGTCGCCTTCTTCCACCGTTAGGTTAATACCTTTTAAAGCCTCTACCGTTCTGTTTTTTGACTGATAGGTCTTTTTTAAATCTTTTATTTCTAATGCAAACATAGAATTCAAGGTTCTCTGTATATTTGATTAACGAGTATAGCCCCATCTAGGAACTAGTGATTGTTCAATATTTAAATGATCCATGACTCTAGCAACCATAAATTGAACAAGGTCTTTAATTTCTTTGGGATGATGATAGAAACCCGGTGCCGCAGGCATAATTGTTACACCTAGGTTAGACAATTTCAGCATATTTTCTAAATGAATAGATGAAAATGGTGTTTCGCGCGGTACAAGGATCAATTGACCCCGTTCTTTTATCACTACGTCAGCGGCTCTTTCAATTAGGTTGTCTGAGCTGCCAGTTGCTATTGCCGATAGTGTACCGGTAGAGCAGGGCAGCACTACCATTTGTTTTGGCGCTGCTGAGCCTGACGCTGGCGGGCTAAACCACTCTTCTTTGCCAAGCACTATAACTTGACCTGGTTTTGCTGAAAAATGGGTTTGGCACCATTGTGTGGACTGAGTCGGTGCGCTTGGCATGTCTAACGACATTTCGGTTTTTAAAACTACCTTTGCAGCCGATGAAAGCAAAAGATAAATCTGGATATTTTTATCAACGAGCTGTTGAATAAGCTCAAACGCATAAGGCGCACCTGAGGCTCCAGTCATCGCAATTGTTATACGGCGATCAAACTCAGAACTATTAAATGAGCTGTCTGAGGTGCTATCAAAAGTGTTGCTACTTTGTTCAGTCATAAAGACGATTAGCCTTGCTGTAAAATTACATTCTTAAGTTTTTGATGGATACCACCAAAACCGCCATTACTCATGACAACAATATGGTCATTAGGCTCTAAGAGTTCAACCACATGCTGGATAATAGCATCTATACTGTTGAAAATATTTAAGTGTGTTTGATTTTCAGCTAAATCAAGTGACCAGTCTTTATCTGTATTGAAAACCAGCACCTCGTCAGCATCTTGCCATGAAGACGCGAGCGTTGAATTATGAACCCCCATCTTCATGGTATTTGAGCGAGGCTCTAAAATCGCAATTATTCTATTGCTGCCTACTTTAGCTCTTAAGCCTTCCAACGTGGTTTTAATGGCGGTAGGGTGGTGAGCAAAGTCATCATAAAGTGTTATATCATTATGCTCGAGTAGCACTTCCATTCGGCGTTTTGCGTTAGTAAAAGCACTTAATGCCTCTACACAGTGTGTAATCTCCATGCCGCAATGTCTAGCAGCGGCAAGAGCAGCCAAACCGTTATGTATATTGTGTAAGCCCGTTAAAGACCACTTCACCGTACCAACACTTTCGCCGTTTAATAGAACCTCAAAGTGACTACCATCTTTAAGGCCATGCTCATTAGGAATGACATTTACCTGCCAGTGCGCCGCATTTGATTTAGTTTCACCTGAGGCCTCAACGCTTTCTATTGGACTCCAACAGCCCATTTCTAAGGTTTCTTTTATATATTGATCTTCAGGATTAGTGATCAGCAAACCGTTATTAGGCAATATTCTCATCAAGTGATGGAACTGCGTTTTAATCGCCTCAATATCTTTAAATATATCGGCATGATCAAACTCAAGGTTGTTAATGATCAATGTTTTAGGAAGGTAGTGAACAAACTTGCTGCGCTTATCAAAAAACGCGGTGTCATATTCATCGGCCTCTATAACAAAGAACGGACTGTCACCTAATCTCGCGGAAACATCAAAATTGCCAGGTACGCCACCGATTAAATAACCAGGGTTCATTCCACAGGATTCCAATAGCCAAGCTACCATTCCCGAGGTGGTTGTTTTACCGTGGGTTCCTGATGCTGCAACTACCCATCTATTTTGCAATACTTCCCGCTTAAGCCACTCTGGACCTGAGGTATAAGCTAGGTTTCGTGCCAATACATACTCTACGGCAGGGTTCCCTCTAGACATAGCGTTGCCAATAATGACTAAATCTGGCTCTGACTTAAATTGTGCCTCATCCCAGCCTTTAGTTAGTTCGATGCCAAGTTGCTCTAACTGAGTCGACATTGGCGGATAAACATTTAAATCTGATCCTGTGACTTTGTGACCTAGTTGTTTGGCGATGGCGGCAATACCGCCCATAAAGGTGCCGCAAATACCTAAAATATGAATATGCATAATACACTACTGCTTAAATTGGAGAGCCTGGTTGCATTGTACTGAGATCTACCAAGGGTAGCCATTTTCTATGTTCAAAATACCATGATAAGTGATGACTGAGTAGGCGGTAAAAGCCTCGTTGGCCCGAACTAGCGTTATGCGACTCTTTTTTAAGCCACTCATTTAGCTGCGACAACTCATTAAATAAATCACTCTTAACTTCAATAGGAGTAGACTCAGCAAGCAAACGACCCATCATCAGTTCAATAGTAACAGCGTTAACTCGTTGCTGAACCGCGGAGTTTAGCCCGGCGCTTGAGGGTTGTTTTATAGTATTCTGTAATATTGTTTGTAAATACTCACCTACCGTCCAGTATTTACTATTTAGATTAGATTGCTGGGCTATTCGAGTGAGTCTAGCGCTATTTAGTAATGCGGATAATGTATGGTTTGCAGCGGCTGACGAGAGTGTCACCGGATCAAAAGCTAACCCCGTTTTAGTGGGACCGCTCTCTCTATCGCGGTAATTACCATATGCTTTAGGTGGAATTAAACTAATAATAGATTTAGGTAAGGTTAGGTTTTCGTTTTGCAAAGTAGCTAGCAAAGCAGATAAAGCCTGTGATTGATGCTCAAAACTTACCGGCCTCGCATTTATTGCACTGCTTTTGCTGTCGCGTTCCTTCACTACATAGTCATAATTTACACCGCCAATCAGTTTAACCGCGGCAGTGGTTTGGTATCTGTGATAAAAATAGATTGGCATCAAGATTTCTTGTAAGTCTGAAATAGGTCGGTCAAATGCCAAGTTATTAAGACCAAAGTTTTTTAATGCGACGCCTCTCACCTGCATTACTCGAGTTAACTCTGCGGCGGCGTCTTTGCCGTTATCCCATAGATGGCCGGTTGGGTGTGCGCCACTGGTTGGTCGAGCATCGGAGTCAGACATATAAAGTAGACCTTTATCCTGCGTACTGCTAATTAATGATGCTAAGGCTTTGGCTTCTTGTTCTGAGTTCTCAAATTTTTGGTAACCATATTTAATAACATACTTATCCCACTCGCCTATGCCTTCTGCATACGCGTTTGATAAGTCGATTTTGCCATCTATTAGCTCCACAAATGGATGCGGATAGTCCATGACAGAGGCTCTGTTGTTTGCAGAAGCAGCAAAGTTATGAGCAATACCTAAAGTATGGCCAACTTCATGGGCCGCTAGCTGACGAATACGAGCTAAGGCCATTTCTTTAATCTTGTCTGTGTTTGACTCTGCTCCATCATTAAATGGCCCAGTAAGCCCTTGCCCCAGTAAATAGTCGTGCCTGACTCTCAGCGAACCAAGAGTAACGTGACCTTTAATAATTTCGCCGGTTCTTGGATCAATAACGGAAGAGCCATAACTCCAGCCTCTTGTCGCGCGGTGAACCCATTGAATAGTGTTGTATCTCACATCCATAGGATCTGCATGTTCTGGTAGCATTTTAACGATAAACCCGT
This sequence comes from Psychrosphaera haliotis, assembly GCF_039523615.1. Classification (NCBI taxonomy): domain Bacteria; kingdom Pseudomonadati; phylum Pseudomonadota; class Gammaproteobacteria; order Alteromonadales; family Pseudoalteromonadaceae; genus Psychrosphaera; species Psychrosphaera haliotis. The sequence goes on from NZ_BAAAFQ010000007.1 coordinate 268,275, forward strand.
CTTTAAAACCGGCTTCTTCAAACGCTGTGCTCCACCATCTTGCACCTTCTAGCAATGCTGTTCTTACAGGTTCTGGTGTACCTGGGTCTAGGTAGTAGGTTATAGGTGTGTTCTTATCTAAACGGTGCCTAGGAATAACTTTTACATCCATGCTTTCATCAAGAGATACGGCGTAATCTTTATGGCTAATACTCCAGAAACCACTGAATGGGTGAAAGCGTCTAGCTTGGTATTTGTCGTCTGGCAATTTGATAAGGGAGTGATGCATGTGAACGGTGATGTTTTCACTGTCTGGTGCTATTTGTCTTACGTATTGTCCTGGGTTAGTGCCAGTAAACGAAACAATAGACTCTAATTCTGTATTTTTAGGAAATGACTTACTTTTTGCAAAGTGAACGGCGCTTCTATTTTTTACCGGTCTGTAACTTCCTTGTTTTCTTGATTTGAGTGTTTTTGCAACACCGTGAATATCACTCAACAAGAATGGCGTATAGTCGATTATAACTGTGCCGCGATCCTTTGCTTTGATTTCGAAGCCGTAAATTACTGATTTCGCAAAAGCCTCTTCAACGCTTTTCTGCTCGGCTCTGTTATCACTATTAGCGCGATAATCCATATTCAACTGAGTTAAAAGCACTTTATTGCCATAACTTTCAAACTGAACGACTCGCGTGGAGCCTAACTGACCGCGGTCTAAGCCAATATCGTTAGAGCCTAAGCCTCGAGGAAGACTACTTTGAAATAAAAATGGTTCGTTTTGCTTGTCTACTTGCAAAAATAGTTGATCATTTTGTTTGTCATAATAAAACGTGAAATACCCATCAACCTTAAGCATACCGTTAGTAAAGTCTGCAATTGATTTAACACTCGCAACGGCGTTGGCTGTCATAAAACAGCAAAAAATGATGGTTATACTTGTTATAAGACGAATTGTTTTCATAGTTATTCCCGAAACCATATAAGTTTTAGTAGCTTGACTCTTATTTATACTATTTTAGTGTGCCGCAGATTCATAATGAAGTGAACCAATAACTTAACGAGTGCTGATAATTAAGTTGGCCTAAAAAGGTTAAACGTGAAAGATGAAAAGTAAATTCTGTAAGTTGTATTGAATGTTTTCATAAATTTGATCCAAAATACTGCAACTCAGCTTAAAAATTGGTTAGAATAGCGGCATCATAAAAACGCACTCCCACTTTTAAATTAGTGTTTGATGTGAAAGTTTATTAACTTGCCTTTAAGTGTTTCCTATTGGCAATAAAATTAGATAAAAGGCTTTAATTACAATGAAAAGACTCGCACCTGAATTGCGTAAAGATGGCGTGGAATTAGATTTGATCTCACTGATCAGAACCATTTTGGCAGCCTGTAAGGATATCTCTTTTCGTGTGGGACAAGCTGATTTGTCTGGCGTGCTTGGTTCAACCCTGAATGAAAACATACAAGGTGAGACACAAAAAAAGTTAGACATACTATCTAATCAGTTACTTAAAGACATGCTGCTAGAGTCTGGTTTTGTAAGAGCTATAGCGTCGGAAGAAGAGGACTATATTGTTGAAGGCGAGCATGGCGGTCGCTTTTTAGTTGCCTTTGACCCGCTTGATGGTAGTTCAAATATTGATGTGAATAGCTTAACAGGTACTATTTTCTCTATTTTACCAGTACCTGAAGATAAGTTAGATGGTACACCAATTACCGAACAAGACTTTTTACAGCCTGGCCGCAACCAAGTAGCTGCAGGTTATGTTATGTATGGTCCATCTACGATACTAGCGTTAACCACAGGTAAAGGTGTTGATTTTTATACGTTAGATAAAACCCACGGTTCTTTCTTAAAAACCAGAGATAACATTGCTATCCCTGAAGAAACCCAAGAGTTTGCAATTAATAGCTCTAATCAGCATAAGTGGGATATACCAATGCAACGTTATATCCGCGATATCCTAGATGGTAAAGCGGGTATCCGTGGCAAAAACTTCAATATGCGTTGGATTGCCTGCATGGTTGGCGACGTACACCGCATTTTGTGTCGAGGCGGAATATTTACCTACCCAGCACATACTGATAACCCAGAAAAGCCAAATAAGTTGCGCTTGTTATATGAAGCAAACCCAATGGGCATGTTAGTTGAGCAAGCTGGTGGATTAGTATCTACTGGCGAACAAAATATCCTTGATTTACAACCAACTGAACTGCACCAACGAGTGCCAGTTATTCTTGGTTCTAAACAAGAAGTTAAAATCTGTTTGGATTATCACAACCAGTAATTAAACCGCGTTCCTCAAAATCAGGGTGGCGTATTTGAGCAATGAATACGTCACCTTGGTTTTTCCTCATTTTTAGTTACAACGAGTAAATATAGAATTTCGCTAATTCACACTCGAATTCTACGCTGGTTTGGTTATAATTCACGCCATCAAAACTATCATTTATCGCAGCGCCTTTTGTTTTTGTAAAGTCATTAGGCAGCGGCTTAAAAATCAACGATTTAAAGGTGTTCTATGCCAAATTATGTAGTGGGCCACAAGGTTCCAGACTCGGACTCAATTTGTTCAGCTATCGCATTGTCTTATTTAAAAACTGAATTGGGTGAGCCAACAGTACCTGCTCGTTTAGGTGAGCTGTCGCCAGAAACTATGTTCATACTTGACCGTTTTGGTTTTGAAAAACCAGAATTAAAATTAAGCTATGCAGGCGAGAGTTTATATATTGTTGATCACTCTGACCGTGTTCAAGGTCCTGACGATATTGATGATGCGACTATTTTGGGCATTATTGATCACCATAAATTGGGTGATATCACTACATCAACGCCACTAGAGTGTTGGATCCGCCCGGTAGGTTGTACTAATACTATTATTAAAATGATGTATGACTTTGAAGGCATCGAGATTCCTAAAGACATTGCTGGTGCAATGATGATGGCTATTTTAAGTGATACGGTTTTATTTAAATCACCAACGTGTACAACTGCTGATAAAAAATGTGTTGAAGCACTCGCTGAAATTGCTGGTATTGAAGATTACCAAGAGCTAGGCATGGATATGTTTAAGGTTAAGTCTGCGGTAGAAGGTACGCCAGCGCGTGACTTAGTATTAAGAGACTTTAAAGACTTTAATATGAAAGGCCAGCTAGTTGGTATTGGTCAATTGGAAGTTATTGACTTAGCAATGCTTGACGAAATGAAAGACGACTTACATGCTGATCTGCAATCCTTAAAAGAAGAAGGCAACCGTCACTCGGTTATCTTGTTGCTAACAGATATCATGAAAGAAGGATCAGAGTTATTGGTCGTTTCAGACGATACTAGCGTAATAGAAAAAGCATTTGATGTAACGCTGACTGAGAATCGTGTTTGGATTGACGGTATTTTAAGCCGTAAAAAGCAGGTAGTTCCACCGTTACAAGACTCCTTCAAGTAATGGGTTTTTAATCAATAAGCTTTTAAACGTTTGTTGAGTATTGATAGAGCCGTGATTATGTCGCGGCTTTTTTGTAGCCGAACTAAACGGCGAGGCAACGAGGTTATAACTGAGGTATAAGTACAGTATAGCTAAAGGCTATCTGAGTTATGCCAAAAGAGAGCATACGAATAAAACCCATAACATTACCTAGCATTAACTAACTCGTGGAGTTGCAGTGAACCGTCTTAGCCCTAAAATTTTTCTATTGGCCATGGCATTTATTTTGCCATTTGTGTTTTCAGTGTGGGCCACGCTGTTAAATAACTTTGTTATTGAAAAAGCCGCTTTTACTGGCGCTGAAATTGGGCAGCTGCAATCAATTAGAGAAATTCCAGGCTTTTTGGCATTTACCGCTATTTATATTCTGGCCTTTATTAAAGAACAACGCTTTGCCATCTACTCTATTGGCGTGCTCAGTATTGGTGTCGCGTTCACGGGCTATTTCCCAACAGAATATGGGCTATATGCCACTACGTTTATTATGTCGGTTGGATTTCATTATTACGAAACCACACAGCAAAGTTTAACCTTACAGTGGGTTGACAAAAAAGAGTCGGCGCACTTTTTAGGTAAAGCGTTGGCAATGAAGTCCTTTGCATCCTTATTAGCGTTTGGCGGGATTTGGCTATTGATGGATTGGTTTGATGTTTCATACAAGACAACCTATTTACTTGCTGGTGGAATAGGCTTTTTGGTCACGGTATTACTTTATTTTGGCTTTCCAATGTATGAACAGCCGCATGTACAAACTAAAAAAATAGTTTTGAAGAAGAACTACGCATTATATTACGTTCTCACCTTTTTAAGTGGCGCAAGACGGCAGATATTTATGGTATTTGCTGGCTTTATGATGGTAGAAAAGTTTGGCTACTCGGTAGGTGAAATTAGCCTCTTGTTTGGTATTAACTATATTTTTAACCTGTTATTTGCTAGCAAAATTGGACAATGGGTTGGCAAAATAGGCGAACGAAAAGCTTTAACCTTTGAGTATGTTGGATTGATTTTTGTATTTGTCGGTTATGCCTTGGTAGAAACGGCTGAGCTCGCAGCTGCGCTATACGTAATTGATCATATGTTCTTTGCTTTGGCTATTGCCATAAAAACATATTTCCAGAAAATAGCGGATCAAAAGGACATCGCGGCAACCGCCTCTGTCAGCTTCACTATTAATCATATTGCGGCAGTCATAATTCCTGTTTTACTTGGCATGGTATGGCTTTATTCAAGCACATTAGTATTTATGATAGGCGCGGGCTTTGCTGTGTGTAGTCTAGTCGCAAGCCAACTTATTCCTCTTGTGCCAACAGAATCTAAACCTTTTCGCTTTTCTAACAAAGTGCATACTGACCAGTAAAGCATATGATGATTAACGATTAACGATTAACGACTGGTGAGGAGAAATTGTGTACAAACGACAACTAAGCTCAAATAGACAAAGTCGCGTTACACGATCTTCGAAAGGAGGCTTTAAAGAAGCCTTAATCGACAAACAAGTCTTGGTGATACATGTAGCCATCGCAGATAAATTAATTGCTGCTAATGAAAAGGGCGACACCATCTACCTAGAACAAATACAGAAAACCCTAGATAGCCGCAGAGATTCAGGCCGTATGAGGTATGGAGAGTACCTGACTTGGCTTAGTGTGTTAGAGGTAATAGATGATTCGGTTGCCTTTAAAAATGCCATTCTTGAAGACTCGCATCAAATGAAAAAGTATAGGAGACGAACGCCTTTAGTTGGAATACTCACTGAAGCTGAAAGGCAGCGAGCTATTGAAGAGAATGCCGTTGGTTCTATAGATAAGGCTCTCTTTTAGACGTTGACACTTGCTAACAGTGCAATACAATCAGGTTATGGGAAGTCGAAAAGAGCCAATAGTAATTTGTGAATATTGAACAACTTAATAGTCTATTATTTCAAGATGTTAACATTTTATCTGAGATAGCTAATGGTCAGTCTGATGAAGCTGTTTTGAGTAAAATTTGCCAAAATTTAGAGCTAGCTTCCGGCTTTAGCGATATTCAATGCGCGGTTTTTGAAGTTATAAAAAGCAATTTATATACAGTCGCTTGCCCACACAATCATATTCAATCTCTAAACGACTTAGACGACACTCCATTAAGTCATTTTGGTTACCATAACTCATCTGCAAGTGATCTGAAAAACAAAGACTTATTAAACCACCGTTCCTTTGAAATCGAACAGCGTACTGCACCAGATAGCCAAACAATTGACAAAAATAGCCTGTTATTTAGTGTTGATGTTCCCCTTATTGATAAAAATGAGATTATTGGCCTGTTAGTTATTTTTTCAAAAGAAAAGCTATACGTAAGCCCCAAACAAACTGAGTTCATAAGATTTTATAGCCAATTAGCTTCTGCTGTATTAATTGCAGTTAGACTTAGGCAAAAGTCTGAGTTGCAATTCGATTCTCTGAAAAAAAGTAATGAAAAGTTTCAAGCATTTGTAAAAGTAATGCCAGACTTGGCGCTTATTATCGATAAAACAGGTGTATATGAGGACGTGCATGGCTCTCCAAGTAATTTAACGTACATATCTGCGACGGAAATCATTAACAAAAATGTCAACGATATATTTCCGGCTGACGACGCAAAGAAGATAATGAACGTTATAACTACTGCACTTAAAACCGACGAAACTCAAGAGTATGAGTATTCAATTGAAGGCGATAATGGAGTCTCGCTATTTGAAGGACGAATAACCCCTATACACTATAACGTGGACGAGAAAGAGTCGGCAAAACATGTATTGTGGATGGCTAGAGATGTCACCACCGCAAAACAAATCCAGAAAAAAGTCAAAGAGCTAGCCTATTTCGACCCATTGACTCAGTTGCCTAATCGAAGAATGTTTAACGAGCGTTTAGAATTGGCGGTAAAAAGTAAATCAGTGTCTAATGAGTTTGGAGCGATATTATTCTTAGATTTAGATGAATTTAAACGTATTAACGACTCACTAGGGCACTCTGCGGGAGATAAACTCTTAAAGGATGTATCCGAGCGATTAAGAATAAGTTTACGCAAGTCTGATGTTCTGTCGAGAATTGGTGGTGATGAGTTTGTTATTCTAGTGGAAAATACCGGTAGAACTATTGAACAAGCACAGTCGGAAGTAGCGATGGTGGCTAAAAAAGTTCAAGAGTCTTTCCAAGAAAAGTTTCAAATAGAGGAATTGGTATTCCAGGTTACCTGCAGTATTGGGATTTGTATTATAGACGGCTGCACTGACGCCCAAAATGTGATGAAGTTTGCCGATACCGCCATGTATAACTCAAAACGTAAAGGTGGTAATAGCTATAGCTATTACGATCCTAAACAACAAACCTTGTTAGAACGACAACTTACATTTGAATCTGAGATATCAACAGCAATAGAAAGTAGAGACTTTTGTGCGTTTTTCCAACCGCAACTAAATGGAAACGGTGAAGTTACCGGCGCTGAAGCGTTAATACGTTGGATACACCCAACAAAAGGAATGATCCCACCAGATGAGTTTATTTCCATTGCTGAGCAATTTGGTTTAATTCAAAGTTTACAAGATATTGTTTTAGAAGATATTTGTAAGTTATTGATGGAGCTTGAACGCACTTCATCCATACCGCCTGATTTTAAGTTATCGATAAATATAAGTCACTCTCAGTTTCGAGCTTCCAACTTTAAACAGTCTTTAGAATCAACTATTGATCAATTTGGAATCGCGGCCAGTAGAGTAACCTTAGAGATCACTGAGAGCATGTTGTCTCATGACATTGCAAAAACAGCTCAGCAAATGACAGAGATATCCGACACAGGGTTTAGCTTCTCAATAGATGACTTTGGTACTGGATATTCAAATTTATCTAATTTACATGCTTTTCCTGTACACGAGCTAAAAATTGATAAATCATTTGTTGATAGAATGTTAGACCCTTCGGGCTTAAGTATTGTGGAAACCATTATTAACTTAGCTAAGAATCTAAATATGAAAGTGGTTGCTGAAGGCGTTGAAAGTGATAAGCAAGCAACACTATTAAAAGAACGTGGCATTGATGTACTTCAAGGTTATCACTTTGCAAAGCCTCTGCCATTTGATGAGTATCTTAAATGGCACAATGCGCATTTAGCTCAGCGCTAATAGTTGCTCTTTATCTACTAAGTGGACTTCTAATTGCTCTCGTTCGTTGTCATTAATAGCAGATGAGGAGTTGGTTGAATAATCAAACTTAACCATAACGCATTCACCCCAAGCTACACGTTTTCCCTCTTGCCACACTTCTTGCAGTATATTTAAAGAAGAACGGCCAATTTTACTGACATGAGTTCTAATTTCTACTTCGTGTTTATAATGGATTTGTGCAATATAATTTACTTCAATCTTAGCAATGATTAAATTCCACTTATCAAGGTTTTGCTCAGGATTAAAGATTTCAAAAATACCTGGCCTAGCACTTTCAAACCACACAGGAATGACCGTATTATTGATATGAGCTAACGCATCGGTTTCTTGAAAACGAGGTTGGATTTTTATAGAAAACATTGATCACCTTTTTGACATAAAAAAACGGCACTAAGGCCGCTTTAACTTTTGTTATGTTTTTATATTACGCCATATTTCGTGCATAGAAAATTTCTTGCATCTCTTTACGTAACTTGTCTCTAATTTCGTCCTGCTGTGTATCACTTAATTCTTCAGTACTGATACCAAAAAGATAATTATTAAGATCGTTGTCTTTAATCATCATTTTTGTATGGAACATATTCTCTTGATAAACGTTTACATCAATCATGTCGTATTGATCTAAAATATCGTCGCCGATAAAGTTTTGAATAGAGTTAATTTCATGATCAATATAGTGCTTGTTACCTTCAGTGTCCCGAGTAAAACCACGAACACGATAATCTAAAGTTACGATGTCAGACTCTAAAGCATGAATTAAGTAGTTCAACGCTTTTAGTGGTGAAATAACCCCACAAGTAGACACTTCGATATCAGCTCTAAATGTACAAATACCATCATTTGGGTGAATTTCCGGGTAAGTATGAACACAGATATGACTTTTATCTAAGTGACTAACAACACTCTCTGGAATGGGTCCTGGCGTTTCACTTTGGTCCACTTCGTCAGGCGACTTAATCTCTTCTTCACTAACAAGAATGGTTACAGAGGCACCTTGAGGCTCATAATCTTGACGAGCTACGTTTAATACATTTGCGCCAATAATATCGCATACTTCTGAAAGTATGTCGGTCAAACGGTCGGCGTTATACTGCTCATCAATGTACTCAATGTACTCTTGGCGTTGAGCTTCTGTTTGTGCGTAACAAACATCATAAATACAAAAGCCTAAGCTCTTTGTTAAGTTGTTAAAACCGTGAAGTTTAAGTTTAGATTCCAACTAACAATTCCTTAATAGGTGTGGGTAAATTAAGGGGCGGATGATAAATCAAACCGCCGCTATCGCAAAATTATTTTTAAAACTATAGAAGTAAATTATGTAGGAATCAATTACGCCAATAAGAAGGCATTGGCGAGATAGTTTTAAATTTCTTTAATTTCAAAGCTATGGCTAATTTCAACGCTAGCTTCCAACATTTTTGCCACTGAGCAGTATTTATCGGCAGATAACCTTACTGCACGTTCAACATGGTTCGCTGATACGTCCTTGCCTGTCACAATAAAAGTTAAATGGATCTTGGTGAATACTTTAGGAACGGTTTCAGCTCGTTCTGCATCGATGTCGACTTCAACGTTTTTTACGCTTTGGCGCGCTTTTTCCAGTATTGAAACTACATCTATCGCACTACAAGTTGCAGCAGATAGTAATACCATCTCCATTGGACTTGGAGCAGTACCTGGATTGCTGCCATCTAAAACAACTTTATGACCAGATTCAGTTTTTCCTTCAAAGGCCATGCCTTCAAGCCATGATACATTTGCTTTCATTTAAATATCCATTAGTCGAGAAGATCAGCGATAGCGCTGTCGAATACGTTTTTAATTAGCGAGGTGAATTCTGTAATGAATTCAACCTGGCTAGGAGTCACATTTTGATGCCAGTAATCAGCCAACACTTGTTGCATGTCGTAAACAATCCCGTCTACCTCACGAACAATTATTGACCTATGATTTGTCTCAAGGTCGTCGTGCTGGCTACATAGGTTAATTATTTGAGTCGCAATTTCATTTTCAACCAATACTTCAAGCGTCTCATCTAATGTTTGTTCACTAGTAGAAGTTAAAAAAACTTCTTTACTACTAGTAAGATAATTCATTAATTCGACGTATGCGGCTTTATCGGTGACCATAAAATATTCCTTTTTTTACAACTCAAACCCTAAATTTACCCTTTTACGTTGGTACTTTCAAAGATCTTATCTGCAGAAGCTGCAACAAATCCAGAATAAAGCGTTCCAGGTGAAACTTCATAACGTTTTGCAAACTCATAAAAACAACTAGGAACAAGCTCATCACCGTCTGTAAATGGAACCGTTGCTTTGTCAGCCATCGTTGAGGATTGCTCTAATAACACTTCTGGTGAGCCTTTGATTTCGCCACCCGAAGTGTTTAATACAAAACCTTCATCTTTCAGCGTTTGATTTACACTTTCTAGTGTTTCGTATTTTGTTAGTTGGTTCACGCTAACTGTAAAGTGGTTTGGGATATATCCCCATGCTGCCATCCAAGCTGCATATTCACTTTCTTCTAATAGTACTTTGTAGTCGTTTGAACTAATTTGCCACTGAGTTCCAGAGTACAAGAAGTTATCTGCAGTAACAGAAGAAGCGTCAATTTGGTCAACTAACTCTTTGATAATACGTTGGGTATTCTCAGAAAACTCTTCAACTAATAATTCACTGATAAATACTTTTGGTTGCGTCGGGTCTGGATGTTCAAAGTGCTTCGCTTTTAGCTTTTTCGCTTCAAAGTCGTAATCGCCGCCATCTTTGTAACCTAAAGAAAGAAAGTGTTGTGCGAGTTTATCTAGATTAACTTTTTCGATGTTAAACGTTCGCAAAGCAATATGGTCATTAATAACGTCCTTACCATTTCCTTCACCTAACAGGGCATGAATTTTTTCAGCTGAAGGAGTAACAGTTAGGTATTTAGCCCACATATTGTCAAAAAGATCATTTACGTTGGTATGCATTACAGTTCCTTGAATCTTCTAAATAACGATAAAACAAATTTGATGTTTAAAAAAAGCGGCTAAGCCGCTTCTTTTTATATTAAATGCTTAAGCCGGGGCTTAAGCTTGCTGGCATGGCAACTTCTTCAAGTTCAACCGATGCAACAGGGTATGCACAGTAATCAGCGGCATAGTAAGCACTTGCTCTATGGTTGCCTGATTGACCAATGCCACCAAATGGTGCTGCACTACTTGCGCCAGTAATTGGACGGTTCCAATTTACGATACCTGCACGAATACGGCTTAAGAACTTGTTGTACAGTTCTTGATCATCGCTCAGTAGACCCGCTGACAAACCGTAGTTTGTATCATTTGCAATTTTAATAGCTTGATCAAAATCATCAAAACGGAAAACTTTTAGCAATGGACCAAAATGCTCATCATCTGGGAAGTCTGAAATATCAGTACAGTCGATAATACCTGGTGATACAAAACCGGTATCTTCTTTTAAGTGAGTCAGTTCAACAAGAACCTTACCGCCTAAATCAACCAGTTGTTGCTGAGCTGCAACCATACCAAGCGCCGCTTTGTCAGAAATCATAGAACCCATGAACGGTTGCTCAGAAGCTTCATCTAAAGAGTCGCCAACAACAATTGAGTTGGTTGCTTCAATTAACTTAGCAAGTACTACGTCGCCTTCAGCACCTTTAGGTAAAAGTAACTTTCTTGCACACGTACAACGTTGTCCTGAAGATATAAATGCTGACTGGATAATGTCATGCACAACAGCGTCGGTATTTTTTGCATCTTGGATAATTAGAGGGTTGTTGCCACCCATTTCCAATGCCAAAATTTTACCAGGTTGCGCAGCAAACTGCTTGTGAAGTAAATGACCTGTACCTGAACTACCCGTGAAGAATAGGCCATCAATTTGTGGGTGATTAGCAAGTGCTTTACCTGTCTCTACTTCACCTTGTACTAGGTTTAGTACGCCAGCAGGTAGGCCTGCTTTTTGCCATAACTCAACGGTAATTTGAGCAACCATTGGTGTTAATTCACTTGGCTTGAAGATTACAGTGTTACCAGCAATTAGAGCCGGAACAATATGACCATTTGGTAAGTGGCCTGGGAAATTATAAGGACCATAAACAGCAACTACACCGTGTGGACGGTGACGTAACATAGCACGACCAAGAGGCATTGGGTTTTCTGTAGTACCAGTACGCTCGTTATAGGCTTTTTCAGAGATGGCGATTTTACCAATCATTGCACCAACTTCAGTGCGAGTTTCCCATAACGGCTTGCCTGTTTCTTTGGCAATAGCGAGGGCAATTGGCTCTTTATATTCGCCAAGTAGCTCAGCAAAACGTTTAATAATAACTAGACGTTCTTCAACTGTTTTATCAGCCCAAGGTAAAAAAGCTTCTCTTGCTGCCAATACAGCTTGATCAACTTGCTCTGCTGTTGCCGTTAATGACTCCCACAAAAGCTCGTCTGTTGCTGGGTTTAGTGAGCCAATTAAGTGACCTTCACCAGCTAACCATTCACCATTAATGAATTGGCCATTTATATATTTATTTTCGTTATTTGACATAAATAATCCTATTTTAAAAGGGCTGCTCGCACTTGGTCGCCAGCTTGAACATTTAAAAGACTCGCGTATTCAGCCGTTAACTGAACGGTTTTAGCGTCCATGTTCATTACGGTTGTTAAGCCCGTTGCTCTAAATTCTTTAACTGATAGATTAGCAATGATGACACTTTTGTCAGATTCAAGCTCATTGACAATTTCAACTGCAAATAAATCACTGTTTTGAACCGTATGAATTTGAGAAATATCAGCTTCTACCGTCGGTCCGCCATCAAAAATATCAACATACTGTTTGTAGGTGAAACCTTCAGACTTCAATAACTTTAATGCAGGTTCTGTATTCTTATGAACTTTACCAATTACCGCTTGCGCTTCTTTAGATAACAAGTTCACATACACAGGGTATTTAGGCATTAATTCGGCAATAAATACTTTTTGGCCAATACCCGTTAAATAGTCTGCAGTAGGGAAGTCCATTGAGAAGAAATGTTCTTCTAACCACTTCCAAAACGGTGAGTCGCCATTTTCATCTGAAACACCACGCATTTCTGCAATAACAGTGTTAGAAAAACGTTCTTGGTGTTGAGCCAAAAATAAGAATCTAAACTTACTTAATACTCTACCTGTACTGCCTTTTCGAAATTCTTCGCGAAGGAATAGTGTGCATAATTCACTAGCACCAGTATAGTCATTACACAGCGTTAGAATATCGGCTGTATTGTAGATATTTAATTGACGGCTATTGTGTACTACTTTGCCTAAGTGATAATGGTAAAACGCATCATCAAGTCCTACATAAGACTCAATACCGCTGGTTCCCATTATTCTTCCGGTAGCCACATCTTCCATAACAAATAAAAATCCGTGTTCTTGCTTTTGCTCAGTCAACTCAGACTTGAACGACGCTTCTGCACGTTTAATTTTGTTAGAAATAAGCTCATCATTTACCGGTAATGACGTAAAGCCATGCCCTGACTCTTCTGCAATTTTAAGCAGTTCAGGAAAGTCTTTCTCTTGGATTGGACGAATTACAAACATCACATCTTCTTCCTTCAGAAAAAAAGCCAATGAGACATTGGCTAATTTAATTTAAATAACGCTAGATTAAGCGTTTACAATGCTTGCAACGGCTTTTTCAAATTGAGCCATGCCTTGATCAATGTCTTCTAAAGGCACAACTAGAGAAGGAGTGAAGCGTATTACGTTTGCGCCAGCAACTAGAATCATAGTGCCTTCTGCTAAAGCAGCATTAACAAACTCTTTCGCTCTGCCAGCAAACGCATCTGTTAACTCTGCGCCAACTAACATGCCTTGGCCACGGATATCTTTAAATACGTTGTACTTGTTATTAATTTCTTCAAGTTTAGCTTTGAAGATTGCTTCACGCTCTTTAACACCGTTTAGTACTTCAGGAGTATTAATAGTGTCTAATGCTGCTTCTGCAACAGCACAGGCTAATGGGTTACCGCCATAAGTAGAACCGTGAGTACCAATTTTAAGGTGCTTAGCTAGCTCAGTTGTTGTTAGCATAGCGCCAATTGGGAAACCGCCACCTAGGCCTTTAGCAGAAGCTAAGATATCAGGATTAACACCAAGACCCATATAAGCATAAAGCTCACCAGTACGACCTGCACCAGATTGAACTTCATCAAAAATTAATAGCGCGTTATTGTCATCACAAAGTTGACGAACGCCTTCAATGAATTCTTTTGTTGGAGGGATAATTCCGCCTTCACCTTGGATTGGCTCAAGCATTACCGCACATGTCTTATCAGAGATAAGCTCTTTTAGGCTGTCTAAGTTGTTGTATTCAGCGTGAACGATGTCACCTGGTTTTGGTCCAAAACCGTCAGAGTAAGCAGGTTGGCCGCCAACAGTAACAGTGAAGAAAGTACGACCGTGGAAACCTTTCTTGAATGAGATGATTTGAGTTTTATGCTCACCATGTACATCAATTGCCCAACGACGCGCCAATTTAAGGGCTGCTTCGTTTGCTTCTGCACCAGAGTTTGCAAAGTAAACTTTATCTGCAAATGTTGCATCAGTTAATTTTTTCGCTAAACGTAGCGCTGGCTCATTTGTCATTACGTTACTAAGATGCCAAAGCTTTTCGCCTTGCTCTTTTAATGCGCCTACTAATGCAGGGTGACAGTGACCAAGACAGTTGACCGCAATGCCGCCAGCAAAATCGATGTATTCTTTATCGTTTTGGTCCCAAACGCGTGAGCCTTGACCTCTTACAGGTATTACAGCCGCTGGAGAATAGTTAGGTACCATTACGTCATCAAATAAAGCACGTGTTACAGTCATTTTTGTTTCCTTAAGTTCAGCACATTTCGAAATTTCATACGAATTCAAAATGAGAATTTAAAAGTAAATACCCGCCAATTATTGCAGAAATCATCGCAAATGTCTCCATTTCAAAGCGTCACAAAGGGCTTGATGGGTAGTTCTAGCTAAATTATGAATAATTAGTGAATAAATATTTGTGTGTGTTGGAGAGAGGCAAAAAAGTGCCTTATCTGAGCGCTAGTCTAAATGCTAAAGAATAGTTAAAGAGGGCAAGATTGTTTCATTATGGTGCAAAAAGAGGAGGTGCATAGATTGTCAAAAAAAAATCACTAAAATTATTAGTTTCTATCTAAGATTAGTGACTTTTTAAGACAATTGACTAATAAACTACCTAAACTCTAACCAGTAACTCGTCTGTTGGTTAGATTTAATTTGGTGAGGTTTATAGCATTTAATGAAGTAACAAAGTCATTATTTATTTTACTGCTCATTAGAAATCGTTTTGCTTCTGGAAGCTCAATAAGGCGAGCTTTTTGCAATAATTTATATTGAGAATAAGTTTTAGACTTCAGTAATAGCGCTGCCATTGGAGTCATTTCATCAACCGCAAGATTGTTAACAACCTCTTCCATTGGTAGTGCTAGCGCTGCAAATTTAAGTTGTAGGTGCTCTAACAGTAAGTGACTTGCTTGTAAGCCATGATTCATAACCAGTTCACTAGCGAACTCACCATCTAAAACTAAAGAGTTCAGTACTTTTTCTATGTCTGCTCTACCTGTCGAGCGGGCTTTATGCATCTCTTCCAGTCGAATTTTCTCAAATGTACGTAGGTACATTCGCATGACCATGCCATACCCAAAGCTGTGCAGTAATCCCAATGTAAACGCATGTAAAGGCTTTACACCAAATACCTCTGCTTGTGTTTCCATACAGTTTGCTGTGGCAATTGAGTATTGCCAAAGCTTTGCTTTAAAATCAGAAAATGGTTCCGTGCTATGCGGTAGCCACTGTTTAGCGACCAATGCTAGAACAGGGGCTTTTATGTTATCTATGCCTACATAACGAATCGCCAGACTCACGTCTTCTTGAAAAGGTTTAGTAGACTCTTTTTCTCGAAAAGGTGGTTTGTTAACTATATTGAGTAAATCTCTTTTTATTGCCGGATTAGGTTCAATTAACTCTGCTAATTGTTTTGTATTTCCAGCATTTGATAAACAAACATCAATGATTTTGGACAGGTTAGGATCTAATTTTAATACTTCCGAAAAAAGGTATTCTGGGTCAGAAATTTTACTTTCTATATAGTCGAATAGTGTGTCGTGGAAATATTCGTTAATGTAAACTTTAAACTCTTCTTCCGTTTTAATTTTGCGTTCTTTTACCTGCTGAGCATTTGCTTCAACAGACAATAATTCACGTTTGTTAACTTCTTCTTCAACGGTTTGTATTAATCCTAGACGACGCTTAGCCACTTTGTCCGATACCATAAGGTCAACAAAGCGGGCTTGTATAATTTGTTTAAATTTATTGACTGCAGCGTCCATTATTTATCTGTCACTTTTAATTTATTAATTTAAATTTGCTATTTAGTTGTTAAAACAAAGTTATTCAACATTGCCAAACCTGATTCTGACATTACTGACTCTGGGTGGTATTGTACACCCATAACTGGATATTCCCTCATTGCCATGGCCATGAGTTCATCATGATTTACCTTGGATTCTGTCTCCACCCAAGCTGTTGGCTCAATAAACGTAGGCAAGGTGTCATGATCAACGATGAGTGAGTGATACCTAGTTACAGACAGGGGATTAGGTAAACCTTGGAACATTCCCTTTTTGCTATGGGTAATGATCGATGTTTTACCGTGCATTACTTGTTTTGCTCGTTTTACTTGCGCGCCAAACTGTTGTGCTATTACTTGGTGTCCTAAGCACACGCCTAAAATAGGCTTTTTATGATAAAAATTAGCAACAACATCAAGTGATATCCCAGCCTCGTTGGGTGAACGAGGTCCGGGTGAAATAACTATTTGTGTTGGGTTTAGTTGCTTTATCTGACTAATGGTAATGTCATCATTACGTTTCACGACAACTTCTTGGTCCAAAGACTCAAAGTAGTTCACTAATGTATAAGTGAACGAGTCGTAGTTATCTATCATCAACAACATAAATTAATTATCTAGGGTCGGCTACAAACCCTAAGGCATCATAAACAGATTTAAGCGTTTTTTCTGCTTTTGCTGAGGCTTTTTCAGCACCAACACGCATGATCCTATCTAACTCAGTTTGGTCTTCTCTGATCTCTTTGAATCTCGCTTGAATAGGTTCAATCATTGAAACCACCGCATCGGCTGTGTCTTTCTTTAAGTGGCCGTACATTTTGTCTTCATACTCAGGCACTAACTGTTCAATGGATTTACCAGTTGCTACGCTTAATATAGTCAGTAGGTTAGAAACACCTGGTTTTTCAACAGTATCAAAATAGATTCTGGCTTGCTCGTCAGAGTCGGTGACTGCTTTTTTAAGTTTCTTTTCAATCTTTTTAGGCTCATCCAACAGCATAATATAGCCATTTGGATTTTCATCTGACTTAGACATTTTCTTTAGAGGATCTTGAAGGCTCATTACACGCGCCCCAAATTCTGCGATCTGAGGTTCTGGAACTGTAAAAGTATCACCGTATATATTATTAAAGCGAGTGGCGATATCTCTTGTCAGCTCTAAATGTTGCTTTTGATCTTCGCCAACAGGAACCTTGTCTGCTTGGTATAACAGAATGTCCGCTGCTTGAAGTACAGGGTAGCTAAATAAACCAACATTAATGTTGTTGCTATGTTTGCTCGACTTGTCTTTAAACTGAGTCATGCGATTCAATTCGCCCATTTGAGCGTAGCAGTTTAAAACCCAAGCTAATTGCGCATGTTCCTTAACTTGTGACTGAACAAATAATGCTGACTTGTCTGGATCAATGCCACAAGCTGTATACAGGGCAACGCCGTCTAGAGTGCGGCTTCTTAATGTTTCAGGCTCTTGTCGAACGGTGATTGCGTGTAAATCGGCAAGCATAAAAAAACAATCGTGGTTTTCTTGCATAATGCGCCACTGGTTTATAGCACCAATGTAGTTACCTATTGTCATGCCACCAGTTGTTTGAATTCCACTTAATACTGTACTTTTCATTATATTGCCGTTTATTTAGCTAGTTTAAAATCATCAGTGCGCATTGTAACCTTAATGTACCAGTGCGCAATCTTGTATGTTGTATTTTAAGAAAGGTTGGCGATAATTTGCGCAATACGGGCCGATCTGTTCTCTGCATTAAAGATAGCTGAGCCCATTACAAAAGTATCAGCGCCAGCATCCGCAACCTTTCTAACATTATCAGCGTTCACACCGCCATCTACACTTATGCGAATGTTTCTGCCTGTTGCATCCAGTTTCTCCCTTAGGCGGGTTATTTTGTCTAGAGTTGCTGGGATAAACGACTGACCACCAAAACCTGGATTTACCGACATCACTAAAACCATATCCAGCATATCTAACACTTCATCAAGTACTTCAATTGGTGTAGCTGGATTTAATGCCAGCCCAACTTTACACCCGTGGTCTTGGATAATAGACAGTGAGCGGTGCAAGTGTTTACTGGCTTCTGGGTGAAAGGTAATCATGTCGGCACCAGCTTTTGCAAACTGTTCAATCATATCGTCTACAGGTTCAACCATCAGATGAACGTCAATAGGGGCTTCAATTCCGTGGTCTTTTAACGCTTTACATATCATTGGTCCGAAGCTTAAGTTTGGCACGTAGTGATTATCCATCACATCAAAATGCACCCATTGGCAACCGGCAGCTAAAACCTCATTAACATCATCACCCAATTTTGCAAAGTCAGCTGATAAGATGGAAGGAGATAAAATAAACTCGTTTTTCATAATGATCCTAGATTGATAAAGCGGGAAGTATTACTTATTTAGACTTAGCCTATATTATAAAAATTATTAAACAACTTCGAGACTAATATGAGTCTTTCAGACTTCCCTTATTAAATAATCATGACTAAACTTTAATTTAACAACATGGAGGAATTTAATATGTTGCCTGTAGAACTTGTTGATTCGCTATCAAAGTTGCACGCTGAATTAGAAACATCAAAAGATGTAGATCCTCAAACTCTGAACCAAGTAAGAGAGTTAGATAAACAGTTACATGAAATGCTGAAATCTAATGAATTAAAAGCAGAAGAAACAATGTTGTCACAGCTTTTAGCTTTAGAGGCCAAGTTTGCATCCGAACACCCAACCCTTGAGCGTATTACGCGTGACGTGATTGATAGGTTAGCGATGATGGGCGTCTAGATATTCACTTTAGTTATATAAATTCATATTTATAAAACCACTTCGTACAAAATGCTTGTTATTTGAGCAAGCAAAACATTAATTCATGTTTTCTATTGCGAGAGCCTTTAATTATGGCTTATTGTCCTCATGTACTTTCATAAGATATCCAGTATAGAAGGTGAGGATGGACTTTTCAGACCTCAATAAAGCGACTGCTAACTCTTTTAATAAACAAAAAGCAATAATTAAAAAGGTTTTAGCTGGTCAATCGGTTTACTGCCCTTCATGCAAACAGTTATTGGTAGTCAAGCCTAGCGTAAATACGTTAAGGATTGAGTGTTCAAAAGGCTGTACCGATATTCAACTTGAAACAGAATAATAATTATAGAAGTCAAAAAGACTGACTCGGAACTTTGGAGAAAGAACACATGGCGACAAATTTTCAGCCGTTACATAACGAAACACATAAAAGTGTAAAAATTGGCCCAATTAAAAATGTTGCTGACTTGAAGGATCAACATGCTTTAGGTTTAGTAGTTCAAGAGTTTGCAAATGCGGCTAGTGAATTCCCGGTAGTATTTTTAAAAGATAGCTCTGCAGATAAATACTTCCCAGTTGCAATGCTAGGTATTGAGCAGAATACAAATGTATTTGTTACTGAAGACAATCGTTGGGATGCCAACTACATGCCAGCTCGTTACACTCATAAGCCATTAAGTGTAATTCCTCATAAAGACGACAAAAACAAATTTTCGATAGCAATCGATCTTGAAAGCTCATTGATTCAAGACGATGGTTCACCTCTTTTTGACGAAGAAGGTAAAGAGACTGAGCATTTAGAAAAACGCAAACAAGCATTAATGTCTTACATTGAGCATGAGCAAATAACTCTTGCGTTTATTGAAGCGCTAGAGCGCTTTGAATTAATTCAGCCTAAGAATTTAAAAGTTAACCTTAAAGGTAAAGAGTTAAACCTTAACGGTATCTTTATGGTTGATGAGAAAAAGCTAAGCGAACTTTCTGATGAAAACTATTTAGAGCTTCGTAAGAAAGGTTATATTGCTGCTATTTATGCACACTTAAGTTCAATGAACCAAATTAATAGGTTAATTGAACGTCACGCAAAGCAAACAGCTGAAGATGCTGCATAAGTGTTAAATGTCGTGATTGAGAAACCAGCGCAAGCTGGTTTTTTTATGCCTCAAATTTACTTATCTAGCTCGTCATGTGCAAAATCATGTTTTGTTTTTTTGTTTTATTTAGGCTAGGCAAATAAGAGTCTAATACTATCAACAAAGTCATTATCTATTGAGTTAGCAAGGAATTAAGTTACCAAGGAATTAAGTTAGCGCTATTAAATTACAGGTACAAAAAACCGAGCACTAGGCTCGGCTTTTTAGCGTTATGATGGAGCTTAAACTACACCAAATACCGCTTTTAGAACTAGGAAACACATAATTGAAAGTGCTGCACCAATTGGCAATGTGATTACCCAAGATACAACGATGTTTCTTACAACACCTAGGTTTAGAGCTGCGATACCGCGAGCCATACCTACACCTAACACCGCACCAACTAGAGTTTGAGTAGTAGAGATTGGTAAACCAGTACCCGACGCGATGATAACTGTAGAAGCTGCTGCTAATTCAGCGGCAAAACCACGGCTAGGCGTTAGGTGAGTAATACCATTACCAATCGTTTTAATTACTCGGTGACCAAATAGAGCTAAACCAGCAACAATACCAAACGCACCTAGAGGAAGAATCCACCAAGCTAAAGAAGCTTTAGGTAAGATTTGACCGTCGTTAGATACAATGCTCACAACCGCAGCCAAAGGACCAATTGCGTTTGCAACGTCATTTGAACCGTGTGCAAAAGCCATACAACATGCAGTTACAACCATTAGTACTGCAAAGATTTTTTCAACGTTGTTGAAGTGCATTTCTTTGTCAGCAGTAGGGTCAATTTTGATTTTGCTAATAAAATACTTACCAACAAGCGCTACTAAAATACCAGCAAGGATTGCATAACCATAAGCTTCAGCACCTGAGATTGCAAAGTCGCCATCTTTAAGAACGTGTTTTAAACCTTTCTTGATAGTGACAAGTGACATAACAAAACCAGCTAGGAACATGTAGAAAGGAACGTATTTTTTAGCATTCTTAAGCGGCTCTTCAGTATCAAAGATAAGCTTTTGCGCTGAGATAAAGATTAAGTAAGCTATAATACCTGACAGCAACGGAGTTACTATCCAGCTACCAACAATGCCACCAACTTTTGCCCAATTTACTGCGTCCATACCAACACCAAAAGCTGCGAAACCAACAATGGCACCTACAATTGAGTGTGTTGTACTAACAGGCCAACCTAAGTATGAAGCAACGGCTAACCAAATTGCAGCAGCAAATAGTGCTGAAATCATGCCTAAGACTAAATACTCTGGGTTTGGAATGAATGGAGCTGAATCAATGATGCCTTTACGAATGGTTGAGGTTACTTCGCCACCGGCTAAGTAGGCACCTGCAAATTCAAAGATCATCGCGATAACAATTGCTTGTTTAATAGTTAAAGCTTTTGAGCCAACTGATGTGCCCATAGCATTTGCTACGTCGTTTGCACCAATACCCCAGGCCATGAAAAAACCAACGATAGCGGCAGTGGCGATTAACATAACGCCGTAAGTAGAAATAATATCCATTGAATATACCTAATATGTTTTAAATTGGTTGCTGCTTAACGAGCAAGCATAAGTTCTAATCGAGAACCTACACGTTCTGCTAAGTCGGCTAATTCCCCAATCCATTCAATCATTCTGTATGTCACCATGACATCGATAGGGTTTAACTGATCTTCGATTTCTTTTAGTTGTAGACGAATAGAAATTTGCATTTCATCTGTATCGTCTTCAATTGCGTCTAATTCTGTGATCATGCGCTCAACAAGTTCTACTTCACGGCCTTTAAAGCCTGTTTCTAGTAGTTCATCAAACTCATTGATTGCTTTTTTTGCTTGTGCAGTGGCATCAATGTTGCGCTCTACAAAAGCCATGAAGCTTTCTTGAATTTGCGGTGGGATAGTTAATTCACGGCCTAAATAACGACCCGCCAAGTCTTTTGCTTTGTTGGCGATCTTATCTTGTTGTGTGATTAACTCTAAAATATCCGTTCTTTCTACTGGTAAAAATAAACCTCTTGGAAGATTCATTCTTACATCGCGTTTAATAACATCCGCTTTTTTCTCAAGTTGAGAAATTTGATAACGAAGTTCCGTCGCTTCAGTCCAATTTTCTTTGCATACCGCTTCAAAAAATGGCTTTAATAATGAAGCCGCAGAATGAACGGTATTAATGTGTTCTTCTAGCGCTTTTAATGGCGATTTAGCAAAAACACCTAAAATTGAGTGACTAGCCATAGTGAACCCTTATTTAATGGCAAAAAAAAACCAGCATTTGATTGCAGGCTTATATCAATATCATAGTTTACTATAAATTCACGGAAGTGTGATTAAATAGCTTCGAGGCTATTATATGACACATTTGTGACAAAAATGTTACAGGTGGGGTAAAAAAGATCCGTTCGCTTGATTTATAACCGGACGGATCTCGTTTTTCATGTGTGTGGTTTTTAAAAGTCTAATTTTATCAGGCTCTTATAGGACATTGTCCTTAATGTCAGATTGAGACGTGTGACGGACATCTTTTCCTTTTACAAAGTAAATAATGTATTCAGAGATGTTCTGACAACGGTCACCAATTCTTTCTAACGACCTAACTGACCAAATTACGTCCATTACTTTTGGTATTGAACGAGGATCTTCCATCATATAAGTCATTAATTGACGAGTGATGGCTTCGTATTCTTTGTCGAGTACTTTATCGGCAGTATGAACTTTAAAGGCTGACTCAACATCCATGCGAGCAAATGCGTCTAGAACATCATGCAACATTACTAAAGCTTTACGGCCCATGTTGTCCATTGATACTAAAAACTCTTGCTGCTCTTTGTTAAATGACTCTAACGCTACTTTGGCAATACGTTCTGCCTCGTCGCCGATACGCTCAAGGTCAGTAATTGTTTTAATAATGGCTAACACTAGGCGTAAATCCGATGCTGCTGGCTGACGTTTAGCGATAATTCGAGTACAAGCTTCGTCAATTTGCACTTCCATTTTATTTACTTGAAAGTCGGTTTCTAAAACATGACGCGCCAATTCTTGGTCTGCTTCAGTTACTGCATTTAGGGCGTTTGTTAACTGTTGTTCTACAAGTCCACCCATTTTTAACACGTCGTTACGTATCTGTTCCAATTCAACGTTAAATTGGCCGGATATGTGTTTATTTAAATTAAGTTCCATTGTTGCCTCTCAAACTACTAATTGGTTAACCGTAACGGCCTGTAATGTAATCTTCAGTCTTTTTCATTTTAGGTGTTGTGAATAAAGCATTAGTATCTGAATGCTCAATTAGCTGACCCATGTACATGAATGCTGTTTGATCAGAAACACGCGCTGCTTGTTGCATGTTGTGCGTAACGATAACAACGGTGTACTTGTCTTTAAGCTCAGTGATCAACTCTTCAATAGTTAATGTCGAGATTGGATCAAGTGCCGAAGTTGGTTCATCAAGTAATAGTACCTCTGGCTCAATAGCAATGGCTCTTGCAATAACAAGTCTTTGTTGCTGACCACCAGATAAACCTAAAGCACTGTCGTGTAATCTATCTTTTACTTCATTCCATAACGCTGCATTAGTCAGAGATTTTTCAACCACTTCATCAAGCTCGCGTCTGTCGTTTATACCTTGCAAGCGAAGTCCATAAACCACGTTTTCGTATATACTTTTTGGGAATGGGTTAGGGCGCTGGAATACCATGCCTACTTTACGACGAAGTGACGCAACATCAACCGAGCGGTCATAAATGTTTTGGTCGTGAAGTAAAATTTCACCTTTGATTTTACAAGTATCAACAAGGTCATTCATACGGTTCATACAGCGTAACAGAGTAGATTTACCGCAACCTGATGGTCCGATAAAGGCCGTTACTTGGCCTTTTGGAATAACCATGCTGATGTTTTCTAGGGCTTGTTTTTCGCCATAAAAAAGATTCAAATTTTTAATTTCTAGAGCAATTTGCTCTTTCGTTAAATTATCGATGTCTATATTAGATGAAGACTTGTTACTCATGTCTGGTGCTACCGAAATCATCTTAAAACCTCATATCTAAATTTAGTGTAAAAAGCTGAGCTTTGTCAGCTTTGTTAAAATTGTTAGTCATTGAATTAACAGTGCTTAAATTAGTGTTCAAGTGACTTATATTTTTCGCGCAAGTGGTTACGAATACCAATTGCTGTAATGTTCAACGTTATGATAACGGTAACAAGTAAGAATGATGTTGCATAAACCAATGGTCTTGCAGCTTCAACGTTCGGGCTTTGGAAACCAACATCGTAAATATGGAAGCCTAAGTGCATAAACTTGCGGTCTAAGTGAACATACGGGAAGTTGCCATCAATTGGCAACGTAGGCGCCATTTTAACAACACCTACTAACATAAGCGGTGCAACCTCACCAGCAGCACGTGCTACAGCTAAAATAAGACCCGTCATGATGGCTGGTGACGCCATTGGTATAATGATGCGCCAAATAGTTTCAGCCTTAGTAGCTCCAAGTGCTAACGAGCCTTGTCTTAATGAACCAGGAATTCGTGATAAACCTTCTTCAGTCGAAACGATAACGACTGGTAGCGTTAGTATAGCCAATGTTAATGCTGACCATATAACACCAGGCGTACCAAAAGTTGGCCCTGGAAGTGCTTCAGGATAGAAAAGCTGATCCAGTGAACCACCAAGCATATAAACAAAGAAGCCCAAGCCAAATACACCGTAAACAATAGAAGGTACACCAGCTAAGTTAATTACCGAGATACGTATTATCTTTGTAACGGCATTGTTACCGGCATACTCGTGAAGGTAAATAGCCGCCACAACGCCAAAAGGAGTTACGATTACAGCCATTAATAGCACCATAAATACAGTACCAAATATAGCTGGGAATACACCACCTTCTGTATTTGCTTCACGAGGATCGTCAGAAACGAACTTACCTAGTTGTTTGCCGTACTGAATCACTTTTTCAAAAAAGTTCATGTCGTTTGGAAACGAAACGTCTAAAACGTAAAAAATAGGTAAGGTTACTAATTCGCCACGCATGTCTTTTACAATAACTGAATCACGTCTTGCTTCATCTCTGAAGGCGAATAGCTCTTTCTCGTATACTTTGTACTCGTCTCTAAGCGCTTGGCGTTGGTTTTCTAAATCATGTAACGCTGCGTCAGTTAGTTCATCTTCGAGTTCAAGCTTACGTTCTTTTAATCTTAACTTTTCTAATTGATAGTTAATCGCACCAATTTCGTCATTCTGCAAATCAAGAGCTTGATCATTTAAATCAACGGCTCTATCTATTGCCGCAAATAACGCGTCTTCTTTATTCTCACGAATGTTTTTGCCATCAACAATCACTGAATCTACAAAACCGTAAAAGTTACCATTTTTGCTACGCTCAAATACGGCGATGCCAGAAGGTCTAGTTTCTTTAACAATTTCAGGGCCCAATATCCATTGGAAATCCAGCTCAACGTACTCACGGTTACCCGTTTTAATTAAGTAACGCTCTACAAACTCGCCTTGTTCTTTATTAAATTCGATGCCAGAGGTAATTAAACGTTGTGTAGGAACCTGTTCAGATTCATAAACTTCACCAATAATAACGCTGGTTTCACCGCTTGAGTTTGCAATTTCAAACTGGTGAATATCTGAAGGCCAGAAAAATGACAGGCCTCTAGATGCAATGAGTAACAATAACCCAATTACTGATAATAAACTGATACTTACCGCGCCGGCTGTCATCCAAACCCACGGAGCACCCGACTTAAACCATAACTTCATATTAAATCTCCAAAAATAGGTGCTAATTAAAGTGAACTGTACTTTTCACGAAGTCGCTGACGCACAAACTCCGCAATCGTATTAAAGACAAAGGTGAATATAAACAGTACAAAGGCCGCTAAGAATAGGATTCGATAGTGTGAACTACCTACTTCAGACTCCGGCATTTCCACCGCGATATTCGCAGACAACGTACGCATGCCTTGGAAAATACTCCAATCCATAATTGGTGTATTACCCGTAGCCATAAGAACAATCATTGTTTCACCTACAGCTCGGCCTAATCCCATCATTACTGCTGAGAAAATACCTGGACTTGCTGTTAATAAAACAACTTTTATAAGTGTTTGCCACTGCGTAGCACCTAGTGCTAGTGAGCCGCTAGATAATGTTTTAGGAACACTGAATACCGCATCCTCTGCAATTGAGAATATAGTAGGTATAACTGCAAAACCCATGGCGATACCAACAATTAAAGAGTTTCTCTGGTCAAAGGTGATACCTAATTCGTTGGTAATGTATAGACGTGTATTACCGTCGAACAACCACTCTTCTACTAATGGGCTCATTTCAAATGAGAAATAACCAACAAAAGCAACAATTGGGATTAACAGAATTGAGTCCCAGCCAACAGGCATGCGGTTTCTAATTTTTTGCGGAATGTTATGCCAAGCAAATGCAGTTAAGAAAATAGCAACTGGCAATAACAGTATTAATAGAATTACACCTGGTAGTTTTTCTTCAATCAGTGGAGCTAACCAAAGACCAGCTAGGAAACCTAGGATAACCGTAGGTAACGCTTCCATGATCTCTACCGTTGGCTTTACAATTTTACGTACACTTGGGGCCATAAAGTAGGCTGTGTAGATAGCTGCCGCTAAACCAATTGGAACAGCAAATAACATGGCGTACATAGCCGCTTTTAATGTACCAAAAGAGATTGGTACTAAGCTGAACTTAGATTCAAAATCATCACTTGCTGAAGACGACTGCCAAACATAATCAGGCTCAGCATAACCTTCGTACCAAACTTCTTGCCATAAGCCAGACCAAGTTACTTCAGGGTGCTCATTTTCTACATTAAGTACGTCAAGTTGATTTGCTGACAAAACAACAAATGCGTTAGAACGTGGAGAGAAAGAAATGTCAGTGATGTTATTTGTTGGTAACTTCCCTTGCCATAAGTCCGCTTCAGAAGTGGTGTGAAAAAAGTTAACTTCGCCTGATGAGGTAGTTGCGATAAAGGTTCTACGATAAAACTCTGGATAGATTTCAGCTACGGCTTTATCACTGCCTTCAACGTTCATAGTAAAATCTCTTACTTGAACAAAGTCACGTCCAGACTTGCCGTTAACTTCAAACCACTGAGTAATTTTACCGTCTGTGTAACCTAGCATTAAAGAGTTAGCACTAGCTAAAAGTTTAGCAGTAGTAATTTGTTGGTTAGGGCGACTAATGTTTTTTGTATACAGTAATTCAACTTCGCTGCCTACGCGGCTATTAGCGACATAAATTTCATTTTTAGTCAGAATGAAAATACGAGAAGCATCTGGAGAAATGAGTAGTCGCTCTACTTTTCCATCTACAAAATCAAGTTCAGATTGTTCAACAATCCACTCAATTTCTTCAGTGAACATGTTTTCTTCACCTTCAAGGCGAGCGTATCTTACAGCGCCATTTTGAAGTTGGTAAAGAATGCCAAGTACGCCTTCTTCTTCAGCAAATACAAATTTTTCAACTGTGTAACCTTCTTCATCAAACAACTCAGGTAGTGGCTCTTCACCAAAGGGTAATTGAACACGTGGTGTCAAAGAACGAGTGTTATTCTTGAAATCGATTTTGAAAAAAGGTTTGATGATCGTTAAGCGGGCATCGTCATTCATAAAGCCGAACAAGCCTTTATGCGGAGCGCTTTGTGAGTAGGCTGTTATTTCGCCAGGGACTTCAGTTGCTATTGAAGCAATCTGTTGGCCAGACATTCCATCTTCTGCGTTAAAAAAGTCTACAGTTGCATTTGGCGTTATGGCGTATGAAATTTCAGTTTGTTCTTCAATTCCCGTTGCAAAATAGGCTTTATCTAACGTAGATGTCGCCTCTCTTGAATCTACGTGAGCAGAGTCAAAAACTGGTTTAACTACATATAATAGATAGAAAAAAATCAATAATAATGCGCATAGTACTAAGATGCCACCGGTCATTACACCGTATTTAGCGAACTTATCTTTGAACTTTCGAGTTGACTCAGTCTTCAACGCAATGTTTGTCTGTCCAGACATATATAAATACCTACCCTTTATCAGATGCCGCGAATTATATTTCATTAATGTTACAGTAATGTGACATTGGACTTTCAGTCTACGTTGAAAAGCAGAGAAAGTCGGTACTAGGATAGACGGCACTTTTGGAAGTTGTTAGGGACATTTAGCCTAAAAAAGGGACTGGATTATTTAACATTTATTGTTAATACTTGAGTTAATAAACATCAACTGGAGTGCATCTAAATGCAACACCTTGTATTAACGGTTATTGGCGCCGATCAGACAGGCTTAGTTAAGTCACTGTCTGAAATTCTTAATAAGAATGAAGCTAATTGGTTAGCGAGTAACTTATCTCATTTACGTGGGTACTTTGCAGGTGTTATTGAGGTAGCAGTACCTGAGAGCAATTTAGTAAGCTTAACAAATGAACTGTCTAATATAGATGGTTTAACCGTCACAACTTACCTCAGTAATCATGTTGAAGCGCACCAAGAGCAAGAGTTAGAGTTTGTTATTACAGGTAATGACCGCCGTGGAATTGTGCAAGACTTAGCGTCTGTTATTAGCCATAAAGGTGCCAATATTGTTAGTTTTGTATCTACTCATCAAACTGCGCCAAACTGGGGTGGTGAATTATTTCATGCTGTGGCTAGAGTCATCCTTCCTGCAGGATTAAGCGCTGATGTAATCGTAGAAGCGTTAGAGCAGCTAGCGTCGGATATCATTGTTGATGTTGAGTTAGACAAAGCGAGTTAAAGCTTAAAGATAGTTGTCACGTATCATTTGAGTTCTAATGTAAATTGTCTCAAATAAAAGAGCCAACGGCATATTATTCATGCCGTTGGCTTTTTAGTTGTCACATTAGTTTAATAAAAGCTGTTTTATTTGGGCTTTTAATACATCAATTGCAATTCTGTTTTTGCCGCCATTCGTAACAATTAAGTCAGCAACCTGTTTTGAAGGTGCTATAAATGCTTGATACATAGGCCTTACAGTCGTCAGATATTGCTTTATTACTGAATCGAAGCTTCTGCCACGCTGTTTAATATCGCGCTCTAGTCTTCTTACTAAACAAATTTCCGGCGGAGTATCCATAAACACCTTGATATCGAACTCACTATATAGTTCTGGGTGTGTTAACAGCATAATACCTTCGATCAAAATGACTTGAGCCGGCTGTACCGGTGTCGTTTCTTTTAATCGAGTGTGGGTCTTATAACAGTATTGAGGCATTTCAACGGCTTTGCCTAATTTAAGATCACGAAGATGCTCGATTAGTAAGTCATGTTCAAATGCTTCAGGGTGATCATAGTTCGTCTTTTCTCGAACGGCCATTTCCAAATGATCTTGGTTACGGTAATACGCATCCTCAGATATAAAGGAAATTTGATCTGAACCCAATTCCTGCGCCAACTCTTCAAATATAGTGGCTGTTAATAGTGTTTTACCAGACGCCGAAGCGCCTGTAATTGCTAATATAGTGGTTTTCAAAAGGAGTCTCTTCTCTTGCTACTGTGCCGAATTCAATTGTTTAAATAGTTTTTTAGCAATATCCGTATTGTCTTGTTGTCCATTGAATAGATGACTGTTTACACCAGACGCGAATACTTGTACATCACCAGCAGTATGACCGCCAGTTGTCCAACCGGTTAACGTAGTGTCATTAATAATAGCTTTAATTTCACGAGTCATCTTTTCTTTCTTTAACTTACTACTTAGAGCCGACTTTAAAGTCTCGATTTGACTTGCTGACAGATCAAAATCCACATGTTTTTTCCATGTAGACTGGATAACTTTGTCAGTAACATCTTTCTCTAAGCTTAAAAATGCCGGGATTATAACAGCTAATGAAGAATTTATTTGCTTAACTTTATCTGTTTTCCAATCATAAGTGCCATTAGCACCAATACTTAAGCCACCGGTAGCATGGTCAGCGGTAATGATTAACAACGTTTCACCATTTGCTTCAGTAAATTGTTTTGCGTACTCAATAGCTTTTGCAAAGTCTTCTAGTTCACCCATTGCGCAGGCAACATCGTTACCATGAGCACACCAATCAATTTGGCTTCCTTCAATCATAACAAAAAAACCATTGTCTGAACTTTGAGTGGCTAACAAATTCAAAGCAGTTTTTGTCATGGCCTCAACTCTATTTGGCAACGCATCATTGTCTACAGCAAATGGAAGGCCAACAGGCGCAAAAAGGCCTAGTGCTGGTAACGTATTTAATTCGTTCAATTTTGTTAAATCGTCAACGTAACTATAGCCTAAGGATTTGAATTCGTTAACGATATTTCGATCTTCACGAATAAAGTAGGAAGTACCACCACCAAGCATTAAATCTACTTTAGGTGCGTAATTCATTTTTTCGTCGATGTATGCATCCGCAATCTGATTGTAATTACGACGCGACTCATTATGAGCTATAAAACTAGCGGGTGTTGCATGATTAATTTGAGACGAAGAAACGATACCTGTCGTTTTACCAAGTTGTTTCGCTCTTTCAAGCAGTGTAAGAACAGGCTTTTTATTTACATCAACGCCAATTGCACCGTTATATGACTTAACGCCAGAGCTCAAAGCCGTTGCGGAAGCTGCTGAATCTGTAACGTAGGTATTGTCATCAGGATAAGTTGAAGAGGTACCTACAAGAAGTTCATCAAATACAGTGCGTTCTACTTCTTTTGTCGCTTTATCATCAGCGAAATAACGATATGAAGTTGTATGTGCGACACCCATGCCATCACCAATCATAAAAATGATATTTTTAGGTAGCGTATTAACGTCGTTTTTAACATTTGAATTGGCACACGCCGTGATTCCAAGTGTTATAGCGGCAATGGTGAACAGTTTATTAATAGCATTGTTCTTCAAAAGATTTCTCCATAAACATTTATGCATGAGTAAAATACAAAAATGCCCGCCTATAAAATAGGCAGGCATCTTATTTTAGCAAGTAATTATAAATTAAAAGCTATATTTAACACCAACTTTCATTGACCAAGAAGATTGTTCAGCTTCAAAGTTATTGTAGTTGTTTGTATCAACACCTTTATAACGATTTCTCAGCTGGTATTGGCTTCCGTTAGTTTCTAAATCAAATAGAACCTGTTGTGGGAAGCTCATGTTGTAAATCTTACCCCAATCATCATTCAATAAGTTAGCCAAGTTATCAATAATGAAGTACAACTGACCTTTATGTCCTTCAGCAAAACCAGGCAGTTCCTGAGTAATTGCTAAGTCCATGTTGGTTGTCCAAGGTTGGTTATGGGTATACTTCGGTATAGTTCCGCCTGCATATTGTGTTACGCCTGCTGCTTCCATAAGGGCGTATGTATCTTCATAACTCAAACGTGAAAAGTCGAAGTTCGCATCATCAGGACCGCTTGGTAATTCAGGTAAGTAAGTACCAGCTTTATAGAATTTAGACTGGTCACCAAAATCTCTATCTTCAAACAGACCCAATGTCCAAGAGAATGGACGGCCAGACTTACGCTCATAGAATAAGTTGAATGAAGTTTCATAACCTTCAAACAGCTCAGTTTCATAACCTAAGTTAAGAACAAAACGGTGCTCAATTTCATAGTAAGCACGACCCATTTCTGGGTTGTTACGGTTTGTTGTTACTTCATACTGGAAGTTAGATGTTGCTGTTGAACTTGTACCAGGGTTAACTTCATCAACATTTTGGTTGGTATAAGACATATTTAATGATACGCCATTATCCCACTTTTTGTTTAATGCAGTTGTTAAGATACGGCTATAACCACCATTATCAATATTTGTTAATTGCAAGTCGTAGCGATCTACATCATCCCAACGGTTTTCGAAAACGATACGCTCACCGATTCTTTCACCACTGTCTACACGAGCTTCATCAATCCAGTAAGGAGCATTGTCTTTTGTAACGAATGTGAATTCTGTGAACCACTGGAAGTCATTACCTAAAACAGGAATGTCAAACGTGTAGTCCGCTGATACCTGGTAACGCCAATCAGATGGCTGTTCGAAGTCTTTGTCGATTGTATTTGTATTGCCGTTCCCTGGTACTAAAGAATCTTGAAGAGCTTGTGGAACCTGGTCAAACATAACTTGAGACGGATCTGCAACTACCGCATTTTTAACTGAACTAGGGGCAGAGATAAGTGTTACACCGTCATTTGTGTATGCGTTAGAAACCCAAACTAAAGGCATTCCGCCTGAGAAACGACCTACACCACCACGTACTATTAAGTCATCACTAACCGTCCACTCGATACTCAAGCGCGGTAGTAAAATATCTAGGCCGTCAAGGTTCTCTTGGTTACTAATACCATATTCGTTAAGATAGTTTTGGTTAAGCGTTGGTTCGTCTTTTACTGTCAAGCGCTCGTAACGTAAACCTGCTGTTAAGATCACATCATCCATTATTTCAGTATTTACTTCACCGTAAAGTGAGAACTTAGTAGATTCTACTGAGAATGCTAAGTCTTGCATGTCGTTAGAAAATGCATTTTCATATGAAACAGAGCTAGGAGCTTTGTTTTGGAAATTTTCTAAAGAACTGAAAGTCCACGTGCCAGCAGCATGACGTGCATATAGATTGTAGTTTTCTACATTGTCAACTTCGGCACCAAACTTATATTCTAAGTCACCTACTAGATATAAACCGTGCAAACCAAAACTTAATGTTTCGTTCGCAAGTTCGTTACCGTGACGGCTTTCATCTTGACCAGCTACAACTGAATCATCACCAAAACGGACGTTAATCTCACCTAAGTTTGAATTAGTATTTGAAGCTTGAACGAAATCTTTGTATGCAAAGTTGAACTCAGTAGAGAAGTCTGCGCTCCAGTCTGAGAACAAGTGGCCAGTTAGGATTTCAGTTTCTGAATCTTGTGACCAACCATTTGAGGTTAGGTTTACGGTGCTATTGTTATTAATGTAGTTACGAGCAGCGGTGTTTTCTTGCTTGCTGTATGAAATGTCAGCTCGGTGATCATCGTTTATGTTCCAATCAAGCTTAACTAATAGTTTTTTGTCACTGTCTGGAGCAGGAGCTGCGCCAATAGAATCTGAAATTCCATATGTATCCTGTAACGTATCAATAACACTTTGAACTTGTGAAGTAGTAAGGTTATGACCTGCTAATGTTGTTGGGTTGAAGTTTGTAGGGACATCTTTTTCCCACTCTTCATAAGAAGCGAAGAAAAATAATTCATCTTCAATTAATGCGCCACCTAGTGCAGCACCAAATGTAACTTCATCATTTTTAAGGTCGTCTTTACTAAACGTAGGTGTGTCTTCACCAGTCCTAAACTCGCCACTCTCACGGTCAAAAGACTTTTCATCAACAGCATCGCCATTAAAAGGTGTTTTCTCGAAGAAGAATGAACCTGAAAGATCATTAGTACCTGACTTAGTTACAACATTTACCGTTCCGCCAGAGAAATTGGAAGCACGTGCATTAAACGGTGCAAATTCAATGCTAACTTGGTCAACCGCGTTTAAAGAAACCGGTGGACGCTGAGCAGGGTAACCGTTTGAGTTAAGGCCGAACGTATCGTTTACGCCAACACCGTCAACTGTTAGTGAGTTGTACTTAGGGTTTGAACCAGCAACACTCAATTGAGTACCAGATGCATCAACAACCGCTAGAGGGTTAGAGCGAACGATATCTTTAAGGTCACGGCTAACTGTTGCTGCTTTAGCAATGTCATCAGAAGTAAATATAGAGCTTGAACCAGAGTTAGCAAAAAAGTTTGCAGAACCAGTTACTGTAATTTTTTCGATGCTGCTGCTTGTTTCAAGCTTTGCAGAAAGGTCTAAAATGTCATTAAGTTCAAGGTATACGTTTTCGTATACTTTGCCTTGGAAACCTTCAGAAGCGATAGTTACCATGTATGGACCACCAACGCGAAGACCACGGGCACGGTATGCACCTTCTTCGTTAACCGTTACTTCTTTTACGCTACCAGATGGTACGTGTAAGAAAGTAATAGTTGCGTTGTTAACAGATTGGCCTGCAACTGTCTGAATTGTACCGCGAACAGCCGTTGAAGTTTCAGCCGCATTAACGGTAGCCGTGCCTAGAGCAGCTGTTACAGCTAGTGCTAGAGCGCTATGTTTAATGACATTTTTCATTGTCTTTTCCTGGTTGTTGTTTTGTTAAAATTAAAAAATTGTTGTTTTATTATTATTTTATCTTTACGCCGTTTTTGCCTACTTTTACATTAGGATCAAAAATTGCGTTTAAAATTCCAGCCAATCGAATTCCGCCTTTGCGCAATTGGTCTTTAACCGTTGGCATATGTCTATAGATATAGTCATATGAAAATTCGCCATCTTTTATGTCGTAAACATCGTCACGAAGGTTAAAAGACTCAACAACCCAATCTCTTGGTTGAGTTGAAACATAATTAGACACAAGTTTTGTGTCAGTTGTATTAATGAATCGTGCAAATTCAGTAAAAGATAAATTTTGGCTTTCAATTAGTTTTGTGTCCCACAAAGTGTGCAGGTTCATTTTCTCTCTGAAAAACTCAACTTGAATAGTATTGCCGCCTTTATCTTCGGCACGACCAACATGCAGAGGCATGTGCAAGTCACCAACTAAATGTGTTAGGAAACGTAGGTAAAATTCTTTTTCTTGTTGTTTTGATTTTGGAGAGGAGAGAACGTCTATTGCTTTGCGGATACCGGTATATACATCTTTAACTTCATCTTCGAACTTGTATGTATCAGGTTTGAAATCATCAATCGTATTTAAACTGATATAATGCCACTTAGTTCGAGACCACCATTTTTTGTCTGGTGATGAGCGCATTTCGTCTGCCCATGTTGTTACTTCTGGAAGGTGATCGCCACTGAGTAACTTTTCTATAGCTTGTTTAGTTACTGGGGTTAAATGCCACTCAGCAATTTGACCAATAATACGGTGACCATTTTGGCCATAAGCTGCAGCATTGTTTGAGACCGCTAACAGCATTATCGACGCTAGTGTTGTAAGTAGCACAAGCTTAAAGTTCTTCATTTATTAATTTCCGTTTCTACTTTTGTAATGTAATTGTAAAAATTGGGCTGGTCAAATATCAACCACTACCTCTCTGAAACTGTCGCTATTATGCTTGTTTTTTAAATATTAGGAAGGATATGTTGGGATTCATAATTACATGTTAATAAAGTTTTAAAAACAATGACTTACAATTAATGAGTAAAATTACTTAAAACAATAAGTAAATAAGGATAGAATAAATTTGTAGCGTAATGCAGGGTTTAGAGGAATTTGAAAAAATGCACTTGCTTTTATCCAAATTAAATAAGAGTTGGTATGTCACCTTTTTTATAGGTGCTTGTGTTGTTGTTTGGATGACAGCAAAGTTACATACAGACAGCCAAATAGTGCCATTGTCGCCATTAATAGAGACCTCAATACACTGCTCAACACAGTCAAAAAACAATAAAAGAAGTTTTGTTATATATAGCGGTGGTGAAGCAAGCTCTCTTTTGTTAAATGAGATTGCCTGCGCAGATCCAATAATAAACAGGCAGTACGGCGAGGTTTCTTCTTACTGGGGAGTAAGCGATGTTAATACGATTAGAATGTTAGGTAATGGCAAAGCAGACTTAGCATTAGTTAAAGAAAATATTATGTCCGCACTTAAAGCTGAAGACACTCATGGTTATAAAAAGGTGGCTTATTATCCTAATTATAAAACCTACCTAATTTCACTCTATGAAAAACCAGTATTAACAAAAGAGTATTTCCTGGATAAAACCATAGGCTTAGTCGATTACCCAACTAGTCGCTCAGGTCATATAGTACCTAAAAAGCTGTTTACGGAGCTTGGCTTAACGCTGAGTCGTATGAATATTGTTTATGCAAGCTCACATAATGAATTGCGAGAAATGTTGACCGCTGGCAAGGTTGATATCATATCTTCATATTGGCAATCAGAAGATCAAGAAAAGCTTTCTCGAAACTATATAACAAGTATTGCCGATTCAGTCTCAGGAACGTCGTGGTATTTAAGACTCGCTAAACAAAATGAGGACTTATTGTGTGCCTCGCAACGATTTTTAAAGGACTTTGCATCCCAACAAGAGTCCTCTTACTATCAAAAACTTACCTTAGTTAAAAGTAACTGCTCTAGTGCTGAAAAGAATGAAGGGGAGTTATGATGAGGAAGTTAAATAAATTATTTATGAATTCTATTAAGCTTCAAGCGGTAAGTACCTTTTTAGTTAGCTTAGTCTTGTTTTCTATTGTGCACCAAGCAAGTGTCGCAATGAGTCATGTGAATCACGTGGCCGTGACTAAACAATATGTATTACAGAGAGTTGCCCTAGACTTGCCGGTTATTCCAATTAAAAGAGAGTGGCTTAATGAATCTGGCGATAGTCAAGAAGTTCAAAATTATATAAACAGCCTTAATGAAGCAATTAACAAATACCAGTGGCCACTTAAAGTTACATTTATAGGGCCTAAAAAGCCTGTTGCTGATTATGAGGAGCTGTCTTCCGCTGAGCAAAGTGTCTACATTTCCTTTAAAGAAAAAACGTTTCCATTGCTCCACAGCCTTAGTGCAGTACCAGTGTTATTTGCTCTATTTTTCACGTGGTTGTTAGTCTTCCGACAACATTTGATACAACACCACAAGCCACTGGAACAAAAAGTAACTAACTCCCCTTTATTGTTAACCATTGATCTTAGAAGTAAGTTACTCATTAATGCTCGTATTCAAAAAGAAACGGCGTTATCTAACAAGCCGCTTTGTTTCTATTGTGCGTTGGTTGAGTATTGTATAGCTAACCCAGGTGTTAGTTTGAATATGAATAAGGACTTACCGGAAGAGTTTTTAGTATTAGCACAGAAGTATTTTTATCGTTTGATAGAACTTGGGCATACGATTAGAAAGCGACCTAACTTTGAGAGTAATTTAGATAAAACGTTAAGTGAAATAAGAGCGGCACTTGAGGACGTTTTAGAGCAGGATATAAAGTCCAAAGAGATGCTAATACCTCCTAAGGCAATAGGAGAGGGGTCTCGCTCTAAGTTACATAGCTTTGGTTTGGGCGAGATTAATGAGAATATAGTAGAAATAGTCGGGAAATAAATCGACGAAAAAAAGGCTTCATTTATTATATTGAAGCCTTTTTATTATCTACAAGCCAGGTTGGCTAATAGCTTTGACCAATAGGTTTAACCGATAGGATTAGTTTCCTTTTTCAAGTTCTCTATCTAGCTCTTGTTGTGCTTTATACGCTTTAAACTCTTGGTATAAAACGCTTTCATCATTCATCGACAAATTCTTGTTGCTTGCACTTACTAAACTTTTGAACAAACTCTCTGTTTTGTCAGGGCTCAATCCAGTTAAAACACATAATTGGTTTTTACCATTGAAGTTTGCATAGCTTGTTTTTAATGGAGTAGCACCTACAAGTGCTTGGTTAGTTACTTGTTTAGATACTGAAGAGAACGTTGCACCAATAGCAGAGTTACCATCTACGTCTACTCGCTCTTGGAACGTTTTATCTAATGCTTTTACGCGAGTGCTAATTTGTTGAGCTAAGCCAACTCTAGCCAATGCTATGGCTTGTGCTTTGTCGATAGACATATTACCAGAACTTGAAACACACTCAGCATGGGCAATGCCGTTTTCAAGTGACGGGTTTAATACCCAGTCAGGAATGTTTTCATTAAGTACTTCTGGAGTCGGGTTTG
This sequence comes from Psychrosphaera haliotis, assembly GCF_039523615.1. Taxonomy (NCBI): domain Bacteria; kingdom Pseudomonadati; phylum Pseudomonadota; class Gammaproteobacteria; order Alteromonadales; family Pseudoalteromonadaceae; genus Psychrosphaera; species Psychrosphaera haliotis. Next base: position 305,990 of record NZ_BAAAFQ010000007.1, read on the forward strand.
AACTACATGCCGAGAGAGCAACTGTGATTGCTGCTGCCAAGGCCAATTTGATATTTTTTCTCATGTTAAATCCTTTCATCTAATTTAAAATAATATGCGGTACAAACCGACTTAAATCTTGCGTTATAGGCTGACTATCTTCTCGAATAGAGATGCCAGCCGCCTTATCATTTACCAACCAACTGCCTATAAGAGCGTAGTTGTCTCCAAACTTAGGCAACAGATGTTTTTCTTGGTATATATACCCTTCCTGACCGTATGGTCCATCTGACATGGTTGTCGCCCGCGTTCCATCAATAAAGCTAATATTAGCTCCCTCTCGGGAGAATATGGGTTTTTTTACCAAACTTTTGATACTTGAACTAAGAGAAAGTTCCTCTTCAAAATATGCAGGCAATAAGTTTGGGTGGTGTGGAAAGTGTTTCCAAAGCATAGGTAATATTGCTTTGTTAGAAATTAGACTCTTCCATGCAGGCTCTAGCCAAGTCATTTCCGTGTCTATTTTTAGCGAGTCACCAAAGGATTCGTTAAACATAAATTCCCAAGGATATAATTTAAACATCCAAGTGATAATCTGATCATCTAAATCAGTATATTGGTGACCATTAGAGATGCCAATGTCTTCTATATAAACAAATTTATTGGGTACACCAGCGGCTGACGCGCAGTCTTGAAGGTACTGAACTGTACCCCTGTCTTCATCGCTTTCTTTGCAACAAGAGAAGTGCAATATGTGGCCAGGCTTGTTCAATAATAACTGCCTAAACCTATGAATTAGCTTGTCCTGAAGACTATTAAATTGATCACTTCTTCGATTGAGAATAGTGGAATCTACGTTGTCTTCAAGCCAAAGCCATTGCCAAAAACCAGTTTCATAAACTGACGTTGGAGTATCGGCATTATTCTCGTATAACTTAGCAGGAGAGTGTCCATCGTAGGCAAAGTCTAGTCTTGAGTACAAACTATCTTCTTTAGCCAACCAAGAATCGCGCACGAAATCCCACTTGTGTTCGGGAATACAAAACTTTGTCAGTAAGGACTCGTCTTTTACGACCCTATCAACTATATCAAGACACATTTGATGAATCTCTTCCGTGGGCGACTCAAGATCTTCTTCAATCTGCTTTAAGTTAAACTCGTAATAAGCACTTTCATCCCAATAGGCTTCGCCGTGCATAGTATGAAATTTAAAACCTAGTTTCTCTGCAAGTTGTTGCCAATTTTGACGTTGTTTTATAGGGTGCCTGAACAAAATTAGCCGCCCCAACTGCGATTTCGATTGGTTGAACGTCGTTGATTTATTTTTACTTTTTGTGCTGCTACTTGGCCAAAGCCTCCGCGAGATACAGTTCTTGCGAAAGTCGGCTTAGGTTTTAGTGAATCTTTTGGAACTTTAAAGGCCATTTTATTCATGGAGCCAAGCGCATTACCGTCCGCAAACATGTATTTATTATTAAATTTTGAGCCTTTTCGCTTGTATCCAAATACCGGTGTATAAGTACCACGATACTTGCGCTTTTTAGAGTCAAATAACGCATCTGCAATTAGGTAACCCGCCATCAATGGGAAAAAGTAATTTGTATCATTATCTTGATAGCAGTTTTCTGCACCAAATTCCCATTCGCAGTCTTGCTCATTAAAAAAGCTTGGGCCTGTTCGCTGCGCTTCTTCTAGAGCTTCTTGGTAGGCGACTTCACATTGTTGGAGGTCTAAGCTGGTATCGGCAACACAATCTTCTACCGTATTGGCAACAATGGCGGTGTAGTCAGGCTCACCACAACCAGAAAGTAGTAAACCAGTTAACCCTAAATATAATGGTCGAGTAAGTTGACGCCCAGTATTACTAAGTCCATCAAAATTAGCGGCATTAGGAAGGAGAGTTATTTTACTTCTCTTCATCGTAACTCCTTAGTAACTCATGCAAGCAGCATTTAATAAGCCAATTGCAATGCTCGTTGCACCTAATACAACACCCGCACTAATTTCATTTTGCTCAATTCGTTCTACAATTTTAGGCATGAAAATAAAGCGAATCACTGCAAATGCGAGGCATTGTGCAATTAAGGCAATAACGCCCCACGTTGCGAAGTCTAAAAGAGAAACAGAATTACTTGCTGCACTTGCTAAAGCAATAGCAAAACCTATGATTGCGCCACCAAAACCTATAGAAGCCGCAACGTTTTGTTGGTCTTTTATTAGAGTCCACTCATCATGTGGTGTGACTATTGTATAAACAAATTTGAATAGCATTAAAAAAACTAAACTAATGCCAAAATATAAAGCAAAATTGCCAATAGCAATTAAAATATCAGGGGTTTCCATTAAACTTCCTCAAGCAAAATCAATTTATTCGTAATTGCTTTCACTTTAATAGATAGCTTAACTAGGGTCAAAATATAAAAGGTTTCAAAACTTTACGACGTTAGGTTTTTCATCCAACGTTTATTCTTTACTCGCCACGCAAACATGAATATTTTACAAAACTCTTCTGAGTACATAATTACAACAACCCAAAAAAATGACAATTGCCAGTAGAATGCCGCCAGCCATACTAATGGAATGCTAATTAGCCACATACAAATTGTGTCAGTGAGTAAACAGAAACGATTGTCGCCACCAGCTCTAAGAATACCCATTGCTAATGTCATGTTTATAACTTTAAGCCAAGCTAAGCCACCCACGATATAAAAAATGGACTTGGCCAGCAGTCGAGTTTGTTCTGATATCCCCTCATAAGGAGATAACACAATATCATTAAATAGGATTAGCAAACCGCCCATCAGCAAGGCAACAAAAGGGCCTAAAACAGAAAAGATTTTTGCCATGCTCCAAGCTTCATCTAATTGATTGGCACCTAAATGCTGACCCACCACAATAGAACATGCTGAGGCGATACCAAAAAATATGGATAGAAATATGCCTTCAACAGGTAATAGCATACTAATGACTGCGAGTTCTGTTGTGCCTATACGCCCAAAAATAAGCTGGTAGGTAAAAGAGCCAAGTGACCAAATACCAAAACTGAACATCATAGGGAGAACTAAACTTAGTAACTTCTGCCAATGCAATTTTACTTTAAGGAAATCAAAATCACTTAAAGAGATGTGCAATATATGTCGTTGAGATTGTAGAAAAGTAACCAGTGCAATTAATTGAAATAGACGAGAGATAGACGTTGCCCATGCCGCGCCAGCAACACCAAGTGCGGAAATACCAAGGCCACCATTAATGAGCCAATAGTTGAGTACAACGTTTAATATGATAGAAATGGCACTGAAAACGAGCGGTATCTTTACTTGGTTTATACTTCTTAGTGCATTCTCGAATATTTGAATAACGGCAACAAAGATCATGCTAGGCATTGTGATCCAGAGGTAAGTCTCACCTAATGCAATAACTAGCGGGTCTAGGCTACCCAAGCCCATTACATCGCCTGACAAGTAATACGCAGCAACAATTACTGGAATCAGTGCAATAAAAGAGTAACAAATAGCGATAATAATAGTGCCACGAATTTTATCGCCATTACCGGCTCCGTGATACTGCGCAGATAGAATACCCACGGCCCAGCTTAGGCCCATGATAATGACCATAACTACAAAAAGTACGCGATTTCCCAATCCTACTGCAGCAATGGCTTCATCACCCAGATGACTAACCATCATCACATCAATCATACTTAAAAAAGTAACCAACATACTTTGCAATGATATAGGCCAAGCAAGTTTTAGGGTTTTACGTAGTTGTGGGTTTTTAGTCATAAAAATGAACCTCTGAATAGAGCGCGCAGAATGCCTGTTTTATCTTAATTTGTCGATAAGAGAAAACCTGAATGACAACGTATTCCATATGACAAATATATTACAAGTGTATATTAATGCTGTTATTAAATTCTATTTAAAACAGTGTCTTATAAAAAGTGTTAGGAAACGTTAATAGACAGTTGAAGGGCCCCTTTTGCTGTGTTACTAATATACTCTGCTGATATGGGAGTGTCAGTAGGATGTTAAAATTAAAAACTGCATATAAATGGGAGTAGTAACTATGATGAACGGTAGCGTTTCATCTGACGAAAATAAAATTTTAATGGCGTGGCTTAAAGTTAAACGTAAAGAAAAAGGCCATACTATGCGAACGTTGTCTCAAATTATTGGGACCCCACACTCATTTGTGGGTAAAGTCGAAAATCAAGAACGCCGTTTAGACATCATAGAGTACGTGAGATATTGTCGAGCGCTTGATATTGATCCTTTGGAAGGTTTAAAAAAGATCGCTCAATAGTATTTCAGACTTAAACGGCATGCTCATGCATGCCATTTTTGTTTTATTAGAATAACGAGAGCAATGATCGTTGGCAAACCTAACAAAGCAGTAAGCGTAAAAAAGTTGGTGTAACCAATACTTTCAAGCCACACCCCTGAAAACCCTCCAATAGACTTTGGTAGTAACAGCATTGCTGAGCTTAGCCAAGCATACTGAGTTGCAGTAAATTCCTTGTTAGTTAATGAGCTTAAAAAAGCTATTAATGCGGCCATAGCAATGCCAGCACTTAGATTATCAATAGATATAACCACGGTTAGTAGTTCCGTGCTGTGGGAAGACTGTGAAAGCACTACAAACAAAAGGTTTGTGACTGCTGATAATATTGCGCCAGCAAGAAGTATTGGCAAAATACCAAAGCGATTTATTAAACCACCGGCAAAAAAAGCGCCGAGTAGGGTCATTATTACACCAAATACTTTAGAGATAGCCGCTATCTCTTGTTTTGTGTAACCCATATCGACGTAAAAAACATTGGCCATTACGCCCATTACAATGTCCGAAACTCTGTAGGTTGCAATTAGTACTATGAGTAATAAAGCGTGGGTGCGATAGCGCGATATTAAATCCAGTACAGGATCAATAAATGCTACTTTAAACTTTTCAATTGGGGTTTGCTTAACTGAGTTAGGAGAAGAAATAGTATTTGTTGGTGTGGGCTCTGGCGAAGTAAGCGTAATAAACATGGTGCTTGCCATTAAACCAGCCATTATGAAGTAGCTAGACTGCCAAGCGTTGAAGTCGTAGTTCTGAACCGATTCAAATAGGGCGGTAAAGTAAAGGACACCCGCTGTGGCCACGATCATTGCTAGTCGATAACCAATCATGTAAGCCGCTGCCATCGCAGCTTGTTGCTTATCATCGCCTGACTCGATTCTATAGGCATCAATGACAATATCTTGGGTAGCAGAAGAAAACGCTACACATACTGCCGCAATGGCCATTACAAAAAGGTTATCCGCTGGGTTTGTTAGTGCCATTGCTGCAATGCTAAGAACTAAACAGCTTTGGCTCAGCAATAGCCAGCTTTTCCGACGCCCTAAAAGTTTATGCAGAATTGGTAGTTTAAATTTATCTACGGCTGGTGCCCAAATCCATTTTATTGCATAGGCCAGCGTTATCCAGCTAAAGAAGCCTATTGCACTTCGTTCGGCACCTGCTTCTCGCAACCAAAATGACAGTGAAGAAAATACCAACATAATCGGTAGACCAGCCGCAAAGCCAAAAGCAAATAGGCGAATGACATTGAGCTCAAAGTAAATTTTAAATGAAGTCAGTAAATTTAATAGAGTTTGGGAATATGTTGAAAGTGCGGTGCTCAAAATAAAAATCGGCCTAAAAGTAAAACTAATAGGCCGATTGTTGTCAAGATTTTACCGAATATCAAGTGTTAAGGTCGAATGCCTGAACAAAAGTCAGGAAATCGACCATACCCTTGCAGGTAACTAATGCAGGAAACCATTTCATTTTTTAACTTTTCACTCGTCTGAATTTCAGATGAGCTCCAAAATGAAATCTGATGCAACAAATACCAAAATGCACTTTCCAACGGTGTTAGGCATGCTTCTTTAGCGTTAATTTGTGACCATTCCTCTATAGTATCCCAACAATATAGATCAACTTCTGAATCTTGAATCTCTCCATCCAATAATGCATTAGCGTAGTAGCTTAGCTGATCCGTTTTGTTGTGGATAAATCGCTGTGTTTTTACCACTTTATTCACCCCCATTTGTTATTTGTATTAGTAAAGGGTACGGATTAACGATACTGCCTTTTTCGTTAAACCGGCTTTAGTATAGACACAAAAACCTATTCGGACAAAATTTGAACGGAAATTATTTTTATTTCTTTTTTAGGATAGTTAGGCCAGCCAAGCTCTTCGGAGTATTCACTGCCAATTTCTATCGCTTTTTCCAGCACTTCGTAACCTTCAACTACTTCGCCAAAAACGGTGTAACCCCATTTTTTTCCAGGATTTAAACTGTCGTTATCAGCTAAGTTGAAAAAGAATTGGCTGGTTGCCGAATGTGGCTCATATTGCCGAGCCATAGAAATAGTGAACTGTTTGTTTTTTAATCCACTGCCCGACTCATTGATAATTTCCTTGAACTCTTTGATTTGAGAAACATCATCCATTTCTTTTTTATAACCACCACCTTGAAGCACAAACTCAGGCTCTAAACGGTGGAAAATAGTACTGTCGTATCGCTTGGCAACAACATAACTTAAAAAGTTATCTACGGTAATTTGAGTTTTACTTCTATCAAGCTCAATGATTATTGAGCCGATGCTCGTTTCCATCTTTACTTTAGGAAAGAGATTATCAGGTTGTATGTATTCACCTCTTGGTACCTCACTTGAGTGAGATAAAGGAGATTGAACTGCAACTAGCAATAACGAACAGCACAGCAGAGCGTTAAACAGTGTGTTTAAACCTTTTTTCATTCAGCGAAACTCCTTGTTTAGCGGCTCAACGCTTTTTGAAACTCTTCATCTTGAAGCGTGCGTTCTAATAATGTGCTCAACATAAGGTTCATATTTTTAGTAACGTCTTCTTGGCTAAATTTCATTGGTCCGTCTTGGTTAATACCCGTTTGATAACTCTTTTTCCATGTGCGGTTTGCTGACTCTAACGTCACGGTCCACTCAAGTACGGCTTCTGACTCAAAAGACATGGCGTACTGTTTTATGTAGCTTGTAGCCGTCGTAATATCAAAGTTTAAGTTGTTTCGACCATTTGAACTTGTTTTTAAGGTGTTTTTTAGCCAAGGTGAAACTAGTTTCGTAATATTAGCCACTTCCATGAATTCGCTACTATTCACCATTGCCATGGCCTGTTGTGCGCGTGAATCGCTTACCGTGATGTTTTTGACACTCATTAGTAGTTTTGGAGACATGGCGATTGGCGCTAATTTTACCGCCTGTTCAAATTGATTTGCACAGCCGCCTAGTATTAACGTTAATAATGCTGCAGAGACTATATTTATTAGTTTTTTCATTGTTCTACCTTATCCTTTATTTACGTTTTTTTGTTGGCACATATATATAACAAATTTCGAGTTACTCGATAATACAGTAAAGCCACCAAATGTATCTTTTAACATCTTCTGGTAGGCGAGGTGTTTATTCGCAACAAGCAACATTACGCCGTTACTTTTTAATACCATGGCAGACTGCTTTATCATTTGCTCAGTTATATGAGTTGTGATGGTATTTTGCTGGTGAAATGGCGGGTTGCACAATATCAAATCCGCCGAATTATCAGGTTGTTGCGATAAGCAGTCATCTTGACTGAAATTACATACATTTATCAACTCATTGGCATTGATTTCGACATTTTGTTGTACTGAATTTATTGCCATATGTGACTCATCAGCGAAGATCATTTTAAAATTTAGATTTTGTGGTGATGCTTCGTCTGCGATTAATTCTTTAATGCGTTCTTTATTTTGTTGCAGATAACACAAACCTAATAATCCGTTGCCACAACCTAAATCAATGACAGTGAAGTTATTATCCTGCTTTGTTAACAAAGGTAAGTGATCCGCTAAAAAGCGGCCACCAATATCAATTTGGTCTTTGCTAAAAACGTTGGCATGTGAAAGCAATACTAAATTTTGTTCTGGCCATTTGGCCTCAAACTTAGGTTTCAGTAGATTGGCATCGTCGACTAATTTTTTATGCTGTTTTTTCGCAAAGATCAACCGACTCTTTTTCCTAGCTAGGCTGCTAGAAACATCATCAAAGTAACGCTCAAATAGCTTCATAACGGAAGTGGTTACAAGCGTTGTTTTACCGGTCGCAACAATGTCACAGTTTCCTTGGTATTGATTTATAGCCTGTAATTGGTGTTCTAGGTAAGCTAAGTTTTTAGTTAATTTAACAACAACAATAGAGGCTGCGGTTGGTTTTTCCAAGGAGTTGTAAACAGTAGGCGAAACTTTTGAATTGTGTTCATGGTTGTATTCAATTGCCATTTTACTAACGTAAGAATCTACCACACAGCCTAACGGAAAGTTATTTAAGGCTAGCGAAATTGCACCAAATAAGTCGTCGTAAACTAAAATGTCAGGCAGAGGTAGAGTGTGCTGGTAGGTGTCGAGAACATGTTGCACCACTAAGTCATCAGAACTGTCCCAGGCTTGTAAGGACTTGTCATGCTGATTAGGTGGATAACGATGTAACTCAAATTGAGTATTGGCAACTGTCCAGCTTGTATTCATAGCTCGCTCTTTGGTAAATTTGTTAATGGGTATTGTCCCACTGCTGGGGAGAGATGTAAATTTGCAAACAGACTTATTCAACGAATTAAATGATATAGATGTTAAAAGTGAACATGGCATACCAGAATTAGTAAAACCTTGGTTGGAGTATGTTCCAGACTTTTTGTCTTTTATCGACGCTACTGAGCTTTACCAGCAACTTGAGCAACAATTGGATTGGCAACAACCTGAAATTGTTGTGTTTTCTAAGCGACATCCTATTCCTCGGCTACAGTGTTGGCAATCCGATGAAGGAGTAAAGTATCAGTATAGTGGAAAAGCCTTAAATCAAAATGCTTGGCACCCTCTACTAGAAAGAGTCAGAGATAACATTCATGCGCAGCAAGGTGTGTACTTTAACTCTGTATTGGTAAACTTTTATCGAAGTGGCGAAGATAAAATGGGTTGGCATTCAGACGATGAACCTGAGTTAGGACCAAACCCTATCGTAGCAAGTTTATCTTTAGGTGCTTCACGGACAATGCACTTTAAAGATAAAAAGACGAATCAAACTGCGGCGGTTGAGCTATCAAATGGTGCACTATTGATGATGAAAGCCGGCATGCAACGTGCGTTCAAACATCAGGTTCCGTCTAGGAAAAAGGTACGGGAAGGCAGGATTAGCCTGACATTTCGTTACATTCATAGATAGACTCAAAGCCAAACTTTTGTTTTACTCTTTATTGAGCTGTTTATCAAAGGAATAAAAATAATGACGTCAGGTGTAATTGAACTAAAGATAATTGAAAAATTAACCAATACTTTTTTACCAGATATATTAGATGTGGTGAATGAAAGCAGTCAACACAATGTTCCAGAGGGTAGCGAATCGCATTTTAAAGTTGTTGTTATTTCCAAGACTTTTAAAGATCAAAAGTTAATCCAACGCCATAGAGCTATTAATAGTTGTTTAGCCGATGAGCTAAAAAATGACATTCATGCACTGGCCATCCATACTTTTACACCTAAAGAGTGGCGAGAAACAACAGATGTACCACTATCACCAAAGTGTCTAGGTGGGAGTAAATTCGACCGCGCTTAACCAAATATAATTCTATAAAAGCACTTTACCAATAATAAAAATAAGAGGTAAGTTTGTGGTATTTATTGAAAAACTATCTGAGCAAGTAGGTAAAGCCGTAAGTTGGTTAACATTGCTAATGGTTATTTTAATGACGTTAGTTGTGACACTTAGGTATGGCTTTAACCTTGGCTGGATAGCGCTACAAGAAAGTATTATATATCTTCATGCCGTAACGTTAATGTTAGGAATGTCTTACGTACTCAAACACGATAAACATGTTCGAGTAGACATTTTTTACAATAGATTTACGCCCCAAAAACAAGCTGTAGTAAACCTCGTTGGACATTTATTACTGCTCATTCCTACCTGCTTATTCATTATTTATATTAGTTTTGATTACGTTGCGCAGTCTTGGCAATTTATGGAAGGGTCGCAAGAAGCGGGTGGCGTGCCTTTTGTGTACTTATTAAAAACGTTGATCATCGCAATGCCAATTTTATTGGTCACTCAAGCAATTTCAGACAGTGTTGTTAGCGTCAAAAAAATCAGGGCTAATGAACAATCTCAAGATGTGAACAAACAACCTCAAAATATTAACAACGGAGCTAATTAATATGGAATGGATGGCCATTTTGATGTTTGTCACCATTTGTTTGGTATTGCTATTGGGTTACCCAGTTGCATTTAGCTTAGCGGGCACCGCTCTTATTTTTGCCGGTATAGGCTCTTTAATGGGAGGTTTTGATACTTCACTTTTAATGGCATTGCCAAGTCGTATATATGGTGTGATGACCAATCAAACTTTATTAGCAGTTCCGCTATTTGTTTTTATGGGGGTCATGTTAGAAAAGTCAAAAATAGCTGAAGACTTATTAACGAGCATGACTCAAGTGTTCGGGCGTTTGCCAGCAGGTTTAGGAATAGCCGTCACTTTAGTTGGGGCTCTAATGGCGGCTAGTACCGGCATTGTTGGAGCAACTGTTGTTACTATGGGTTTATTGGCACTGCCGTCCATGCAAAAAAATGGTTATAACGAGAGCTATTCAACCGGCGTAATTGCGGCAACAGGTACGTTAGGTCAAATTATTCCGCCTTCAATTGCCTTAGTTTTGTTAGGTGACGTGTTATCAAGTGCGTATCAGCAGTCTCAATTATCTCAGGGGATTTTTTCTCCAGAAACGATTTCTGTAGGGGACTTGTTTGCAGGAGCTCTAATACCTGGGCTTATTTTAGTAGCCATGTATTTGCTTTATTCATTAATGGTAGGGCTGTTTAAACCTGAGTGGACACCGCCAGCGGACAAAACGAACCAATTGAGTATTGGAGCCCTGATATCCAGTTTAGTACCGCCTCTTGCCTTAATGGTGATTGTTTTAGGATCCATTCTGTTTGGAATCGCAACACCAACCGAAGCCGCTGGAATAGGCGCTTTTGGTGCCATCATTATTGCTATTCAGAAGAAACAGTTAAACCTAAGTACGCTCAAAACTGTGATGGAATCAACATTAACCGTTACGTCTATGGTGTTCTTAATTTTAATTGGCGCGTCAATATTCTCATTGGTGTTCAGAGGATTTGGTGGTGAAGAGCTAGTTCATTCACTGTTTACTGATATGCCAGGTGGAAAGGTCGGGGCAATTCTAACCGTCATGTTAGTTATTTTTGTTCTTGGTTTTATTTTAGACTTTATCGAAATTACATTTGTGGTCGTACCTTTAGTGGCGCCTGTTTTGTTTATGATGGGCGTAGACCCTATTTGGTTAGGCATAATGATAGCGATAAATCTGCAAACCTCGTTTTTAACACCTCCATTTGGTTTTGCTTTGTTTTATTTGCGAGGCGTGACGCCAAAGTCCATACCAACAAATAAGATATATAAAGGGGTTATCCCATTTATTCTCATGCAACTATTACTGCTGGTGATATTAGTCATTTGGCCGGAGCTCGCCACTATGCTGCCTGAGTATATTTACGGTTAAGATACTTTTAAAAGGAATGTTAATGAAAAAGTTAGTTAAGTTTTTGTCGCTAGCAACAATTGTCTCTGTGGGATTAATGGGTTGTGGTGGCAATGAAACACAGAACACAAGTACAACGGCAGAAGTAAAAAAATTGAATTGGAAGTTAGTCACAAGTTGGCCTAAAAACTTTCCAGGTCTAGGTACAGCTCCAGAGAACTTCGCAAAACTTGTGAACGAGATGAGTGGCGGCCGATTAACCATTAAAGTGTATGGTGCCGGTGAAATTGTACCTGGCTTTCAAGTGTTTGATGCGGTATCTCAAGGAACCGCTGAAATGGGCCACGCGGCTTCATATTATTGGAAAGGTAAAATGCCTGCTGCGCCAATTTTCACTGCCACACCTTTTGGTTTAAACGCCCAAGAAACTAATGGCTGGATTCATTACGGTGGTGGTTTAGAGCTATGGCGTGAATTGTACGAACCGTTTGGCGTGATCCCATTTGCTGGTGGTAATACAGGCGTGCAATCTGCTGGCTGGTTTAAAAGAGAAATTAATAAGGTAGACGATCTAAAAGGCTTAAAAATGAGGATCCCTGGTTTAGGTGGTGAAGTACTACAAAAGCTTGGTGGTGTTCCCGTGGCGCTTACAGGTGGTGAAATCTTTACATCTTTGCAATCTGGTGCAATTGACGCAACTGAATGGGTTGGTCCATATAATGACCTAGCGTTTGGTTTCCATAAAGTTGCTGAGCATTATTATGTTGCTGGTTGGCATGAGCCTGGCGCGATGCTTGAGTTTACTGTAAACCAAAAAGTATTTAATGCCTTACCAAAAGATCTTCAAGCTATTGTTGAAGTAGCAACTCGTGCCGTTAACCAAGATATGTTGGATGAATATACCGTTAGAAATAACGCCGCGTTAGATCAACTTCAAAACAAGCATAATGTTGAACTAAAAACATTCCCAAGAGACGTTATGTTAGCGCTCAAAAACGCCAGTAAAGAGGTTATCGAAGAGCAAAAAGCTAACGATCCTACATTTAATAAGATCATGAACTCGTATCAAGCGTTCCAAAAGCAAGTGACTCAATATCATAATTTGTCTGAGCTTGAGTATTACAACAATAGAAACCAATAATGCTGGCTAGTCAGATCTGTTAAACGTAAAAAGACAGGTACACTGACGCCAGTTTTGATATCAAGCCAAAATGATTGAATGTGTTTTGGCTATTTTTATTTAGGTTAAGGAAATTCATATATGGTTATTAAGCCAAAAATTCGTGGCTTCATTTGTACTAATGCACATCCAGTTGGTTGCGCAGAAAGTGTTAATCGTCAAATCCAGTATGTAAAACAACAAGACTTTGGTACTAACGGACCAAAAAATGTATTAATTATTGGTGCTTCAACTGGCTATGGTTTAGCGTCTCGTATTGTTTCCACGTTTGGTTACAACGCCAATACCTTAGGCGTATTTTTTGAAAAGCCAGGAACAGAAAAGAAAACTGGTTCAGCGGGTTGGTACAATACAGCCGCTTTTCAAGAGGCTGCGGAAGCTAAAGGTGTTTACTCGAAAAGCATCAATGGCGATGCGTTCTCTCACGAAATTAAAGCCAAAACCATTGAAACTATTAAAGCGGATATGGGAAAAATAGATTTAGTTATTTATAGTTTAGCTTCTCCGCGCCGCACGGATCCTGACTCAGGCGAGACTTACTCTTCTACATTAAAACCAATTGGTAATGATGTAACCACTAAAAACCTTAATACCTCTAAGCGCATTATTGATGAAGTGTCCGTTGAAGCGGCTAATCAAGATGAAATCGACAATACGATCAAAGTAATGGGCGGCGAAGATTGGGAGCTTTGGATCAATGCATTGCAAGAAGCTGATGTATTGGCCGTTGACTTTAAAACCACTGCCTATACTTATATAGGTAAAAAATTAACGTGGCCTATCTATGGACACGCGACTATTGGCAAAGCAAAAGAAGACTTAGACAGAGCTTCAGCAGCAATAAACAGCGCTACCGCTAATATAAACGGTAAAGCCTACGTTTCGTCGTTAAATGCGGTAGTTACTCAAGCAAGCTCTGCAATCCCAATTATGCCTTTATATATTTCCGCTTTATTTAAAGTGATGAAAGAAGATGGCACGTACGAAGGTGTGATCCAACAAATATCTGGTTTGTTTAAAGAGAACTTGATGTCAGATTCACCTCGACTAGATGATGGAGGTCACTTGTTCCAAAACTACAAAGAACTTGAAGACAACGTTCAGGCTCGAGTACAAACTATTTGGGATACAGTGAATACAGATTCAATTGACGAGTTAACAGATTACATTGGTTATCACCAAGAATTCCTAAACTTGTTTGGTTTTGGTTATGACAACGTAAACTATGAAAATGAAGTGAATCCAGATATAAAAGTTAACGGTTTAGTTTAACCTAACTGACTGAAAACAAAGGTCTGTACAAACTTTGTACATAACAAGGAGCCAGTTGCTTAAAAATTGCACTGGCTTTTTTTGTTTTTAGGACTATGCATCAATCTTTCTTTACAGTTCTTTTATTTTTATTCGAATAATGAGCGCCTTGCGACTAAAATAAGTCCAAATTCGAATGGTCAAAATATTGAGATTAATGCTACAATTGTCGGCTGTACCGAAACTAAACTATATTCAGGTCTTGGTACTTACATAATTTTATAAATATGCGATTTAATCGGGTATTTGAAAGAATTCCATTTCTTCCAACTTAAACTAGTGCATATGCGTATGATCAACATAAAAAAAGGTTTGGATCTGCCTATTGAAGGTGTTCCACAACAAGCCATCCACGATGGCCCGACAGTGAAAACTGTTGCTACGCTTGGCGAAGAGTACAATGGTATGCGTCCTACGATGTATATCAAAGTCGGTGATAGTGTTAAAAAAGGTCAGGTTCTTTTTGAAGATAAAAAGAATCCTGGCGTTAAATACACTGCACCAGCCGCCGGTGTTATCAAAGAAGTGAACCGTGGTGAAAAGCGTGTTCTGCAGTCTGTTGTTATTGAACTATCTGGTGATGAACAAATCACTTTTGAAAGCTATAGCGCTGACCAGCTGAACGGTCTTGACCGCGAAAAAGTCGTTGCAACTTTAGTAGATTCAGGACAATGGGTTGCTTTACGCACTCGTCCGTTTGACAAAGCGCCTGCAATTGACAGCACTCCGTCTTCAATATTTGTAAATGCAATGGATACTAATCCGTTAGCCGCTGATCCAGCGCTAATTATTGCAGAGCAGCAAGCAGCATTTAACGCTGGTCTAACTGTGTTAAGCAGATTGACTGAAGGCAAGTTAAATGTCGTAAAAGCTTCTGGCTCATCAGTGAAAGCTGAAGCACCAAATGTAGACCTTCATGAATTTGGCGGTAAACACCCAGCAGGCCTGGTTGGTACTCATATTCACTATATTGATCCTGTTTCTCTAGCAAAAACGGTTTGGCATATTAATTACCAAGAAGTTATTGCTTACGGACAACTTTTCCTAACTGGTGAAATTAATAACCAACGTGTTATTTCATTAGCTGGCCCAGTTGTTAAAAACCCTCGTTTAATTCGTACAGTATTAGGTGCTTCTACAGCCGACCTAACGTCAGGCGAAGTTGAATCTGGTGAAAACCGAATCGTATCTGGTTCCGTATTGTCTGGTACTGCTGCACAAGGCGTTCACGGTTATTTACACCGTTTTGATCTGCAAGTGTCTGTTTTAGCAGAAGGTCGTGAAAAAGAATTATTTGGTTGGATTCGTCCAGGATCAAATCAGTTCTCTATCACTCGTGCGTTCTTAGGTCATTTATCGCCTAAGAAACTATTCAATATGACAACTACAACTTATGGTTCTGACCGTTCTATGGTTCCAATTGGTAACTATGAACGCGTAATGCCTTTAGACATTTTGCCAACATTATTGTTAAGAGATCTAATCTCTGGCGATACTGAAGGGGCACAAAGCCTAGGTTGTTTGGAATTAGGCGAAGAAGATTTAGCGTTATGTACCTTTGTTTGCCCAGGCAAATATGAGTACGGCTCAATTCTTCGTAATTGCCTTACCAAGATTGAAAAAGAGGGCTAATCATGGGTCTTAAGAGTTATTTAGAAAAAATTGAACCTAATTTTGAGCAAGGTGGAAAATACGAAAAGTTCTATGCTTTGTATGAAGCAGCTGCAACTATTTTCTACACGCCAGGTTTAGTAAATAAAGGTCAAACTCACGTACGTGACAGCGTTGATTTAAAACGTATCATGATCATGGTTTGGTTAGCTTTATTCCCTGCAATGTTCTTTGGTATGTTCAATGTTGGACATCAAGCAGCTGATGCCTTATCTCAAGGCTTTGCGTTAGGTGATTCTTGGCAAGTAGGTTTATTCCAAATGCTAGGCGGATCGCTAACGGCTGAATCAGGCTGGGGCATGAAAATGCTCTATGGTGCTTGTTTCTTCTTACCAATTTACGGCACAGTTTTCATCGTTGGTGGATTCTGGGAAGTTATTTTCGCTTCAGTTCGTAAACATGAAGTAAACGAAGGTTTCTTTGTTACTTCAATCTTATTTGCACTAATTCTTCCTGCAACTATTCCATTATGGCAAGCGGCGCTTGGTATTACATTTGGTGTTGTTGTTGCGAAAGAAATCTTTGGTGGTACAGGTCGTAACTTCTTAAACCCAGCGTTAGCCGGCCGTGCATTCTTGTTCTTTGCATACCCAGCTGAAATCTCTGGCGACACTGTATGGACAGCAGTAGACAGCTTCTCTGGTGCTACTATGCTAAGCCAAGCAGCATCTGGCGGTTTAGACTACAACAACATTGCTCTTTGGACACAAGCTTTCTACGGCTTCATTCAAGGCTCTGTAGGTGAAGTATCTACTCTTGCAATTGCGATTGGTGGTTTGTTAATTATCTATCTACGCATTGCTTCATGGAGAATCGTAGCCGGTGTATTCGCAGGTACAATTTTCTTTGCATCTTTGTTAAACATGGTTGGTAGCGATACTAACGCAATGTTTGCAATGCCTTGGTTCTGGCACGTTGTAATTGGTGGATGGGCTATTGGTGCATTCTTCATGGCAACTGACCCTGTATCAGCTTCGTTCACTAACCGTGGCAAGTTCTGGTATGGCGCACTAATCGGTATCATGGTTGTACTAATCCGTGTTGTTAACCCAGCGTTCCCTGAAGGTATGATGCTGGCAATACTATTTGCTAACTTGTTTGCACCATTGTTCGACTACTTTGTTGTACAGGCAAACGTGAAACGGAGGCTTGCTCGCAATGTCTAGTAATAAAGAATCATTTGGCAAAACGGTTGGTTTCGTATTTATCGTTTGTCTAGTTTGTGCAGCGTTGGTATCTGTATCAGCGGTTCAATTGAAGCCGCTACAAACAGCTAACAAGCTATTAGATAAGCAAACTAAAATCTTAGAAACTGCAGGTCTATTAGAACTAGCTGGAAAAGACATCGTTCCGACTTACAACAAGTATGTTGAAGCTAAGATGATTGATCTTGAAACTGGTGAGTATGTTGACGGCGACGTTAAGATGTTCGATGAGCGTCGTAATGCTCGTGACCCACAGAAATCTGAAAAGCTAGAAAACGACCCTGCAGGTATTAACCGTCAATCAAACACAGCTGTTGTTTATCTTGTAAAAGATGAAAAGGGCGCTGTTGAAACGGTTGTATTCCCTGTTGTTGGTGCTGGCCTTTGGGACCTAATGTACGGTTATGTAGGTTTAAAGTCTGACCTAAATACAGTTTCAAAGGTTATTTACTCAGACCATAAAGAAACTCCAGGATTGGGTGCAGAAGTTATGAACCCTAAATGGAAAGCATTATGGCCTGGTAAAAAAATCTATAACGACAATAACGAACCGGTAATTAAGTTAGTTAAAGGCGGCGCGAAAAAAGGCGATGACTACGGTGTTGATGCCTTATCTGGTGCTACTTTGACAAGTGACGGCGTTACAAGAACGTTACAATTTTGGTTCGGTGAGCAAGGGTACTTACCTTTCATCGAAAAAAATCGTGGGGAGCTTAACTAATGGCATCTGAAGCGAACAAGGTTTTAACTAAACCAATTTTTGATAACAACCCAATTGCATTACAAGTACTAGGTATTTGTTCTGCTCTAGCGGTAACAAGCTCAATGGCCAATGCATTAGTAATGACATTAGCTGTTGTTCTGGTAACTGCATTCTCTAACTTATTCATCTCAATGATCAGAAACATGATCCCATCAAGCGTACGTATCATCGTACAGATGGCGATTATCGCTTCTCTAGTTATTGTTGTTGACCAGGTGTTGAAAGCGTTCTCTTACCAGCTTTCTAAAGAGCTATCTGTTTTTGTTGGCCTAATCATTACTAACTGTATTGTTATGGGTCGTGCGGAAGCATTTGCTATGAAAGAAAAGCCAGGTGTAAGCTTCATGGATGGTATCGGTAACGGTTTAGGTTACGGTTTCATCCTGATGACAGTTGCTTTCTTCCGTGAACTATTAGGTTTCGGTACTATTTTTGGTATCGAGATTCTTCCATTAGTTCAAAACGGTGGCTGGTATCAAGCGAATGGTCTTTTAGTATTACCATTTAGCTCGTTCTTCATCATTGGTTTAATCATTTGGGCTATCCGTCAATGGAAACCAGAGCAAGTAGAGAAGGATTAATCTGATGGAACATTATTTAAGTTTATTTGTTAAAACGATATTTATAGAAAACATCGCATTATCTTTCTTCTTAGGTATGTGTACTTTCTTAGCAGTATCAAAGAAAGTAAGCACGGCCATTGGTCTTGGTGTTGCGGTAGTTGTGGTTCTAGGTATTTCTGTACCTGTTAACCAAATCATCTATCAAGGCATTCTTGCTCCAGGTGCGCTAGACGGTGTTTTAGGCATTACTGACCCAGCTCAGTCTGTTGATCTGAGCTTCCTAAGCTTTATCACGTTCATTGGTGTTATCGCGGCATTAGTACAAATTCTAGAAATGATTTTAGATAAGTACTTCCCACCGTTGTATAACGCACTAGGTATTTTCTTACCATTGATTACGGTTAACTGTGCAATATTCGGTTCTGTATCTTTCATGGTATCTAAAAACCTAACTTTCACTGAAAGTGTTGTTTACGGTATCGGTTCTGGTATCGGTTGGGCGTTAGCTATCGTATTGCTAGCGGGTATTCGCGAGAAAATGAAATATTCAGATGTACCAGCAGGTCTGCGTGGTTTGGGTATTACGTTTATTACTACTGGCTTGATGGCGTTTGGCTTCTTGTCTTTCGGTGGTATCTCTCTGTAAGGTTAATGTCGGTTTGTAGCTTAGGCTGCAAACCCTTAGATAAGAATTAAAGGAAAGGTCGATGGAAATAGTTCTCGGCGTATCGATGTTTACCGCTATTGTAGTAGCGTTAGTTTTGGTAATTTTATTTGCCAAATCTAAGCTAGTATCAACGGGAGACGTTAGAATATTAATCAACGAAGACGAAGATAAGTCTGTTGTTGCATCTGCAGGCGGTAAGCTACTTAACGTTCTAGCAGATAAAGGTATATTCATCCCATCAGCATGTGGTGGTGGTGGTACTTGTGGTCAGTGTCGTGTACACGTTCATTCAGGTGGTGGTGATATTCTTCCAACTGAAGAAGGTCACATTACAAAGCGTGAAGCAAAAGAAGGTTGTCGTTTATCATGTCAGGTTGCTGTTAAGCAAGACATGGAAATTGAACTTGAGCCTGAAATCTTTGGTGTTAAACAGTGGGATTGTGAAGTTATTTCTAACGATAACAAAGCAACCTTCATCAAAGAACTTAAGCTACGTATTCCTGATGGCGAAAGTGTTCCTTTCCGCGCAGGTGGTTACATCCAAATCGTTGCTCCACCGCATCATGTTAAGTATTCTGACTTTGATGTTCCTGACGAATATCGTCCGGATTGGGAACGTTTTAACTTCTTCAGTATTGAGTCAAAAGTAGACGAAGAGACTATTCGTGCATACTCAATGGCAAACTACCCAGAAGAAGAAGGCATTATCATGCTTAACGTTCGTGTTGCTTCTCCTCCACCTAATAACTTGTCATTACCAGCTGGTAAAATGTCATCTTATATTTGGAGCTTAAAAGAAGGCGACAAAGTAACAATCTCTGGTCCATTCGGTGAGTTCTTTGCAAAAGAAACTGAAGCTGAAATGGTATTTGTAGGCGGTGGTGCTGGTATGGCTCCAATGCGCTCACACATATTTGACCAATTACGTCGATTAAACTCTAAGCGTAAGATCAGCTTCTGGTATGGTGCTCGTTCTAAGCGTGAAATGTTCTACGTAGAAGATTTTGACGAGTTAGCAGCAGAAAACGAAAACTTCGATTGGCACGTTGCACTTTCTGATCCTCAACCAGAGGACAATTGGGAAGGTTATACAGGTTTCATTCATAACGTATTGTTTGAAAACTATTTACGTGACCATGAAGCGCCAGAAGACTGTGAGTTCTACATGTGTGGTCCTCCAGTGATGAACGCGGCCGTTATCAACTTGCTTAAAGACTTAGGCGTTGAAGACGAGAACATCCTTCTAGATGACTTTGGTGGTTAGTAGAAGTGACTCGTAAACAAGTCGTATTAACATGGCTGGCCCTTATCGGGCTGGCCATTTTGCTTTTTTTTCCAAAGCAAAATGAAGATCATGCACAGCCAGTTTTACTGCAAGGTAAAACCATGGGCACTACATTTAATATAAAGCTTTATCCTACTCAAGAGCAGTTAGCATCAAATAACTTGTTTGAGCTGGTTAACGGTGAATTAGAAAATGTGAATAGCTTGATGTCTACCTATAAGCCTGATTCAGAACTTAGCTTGTTAAATAAAGCTAAAGCTGGTGAGTCACAACTGCTGTCTGGCGATACTATTGCCGTACTAAATGAATCAATGCGTTTGTATAATGAGAGCAATGGTGCGTTTGATCCTACGGTTGGCCCTATGGTTAACTTATGGGGATTCGGTCCTGATGGTCGGGTTGTGCAGCAACCTGAGCAAGAGTTAATTGATCAAACTCGCAACTGGGTTGGTATGGATTTATTAACGATAGCAGGCAACTCAGTAACCAAGGCACATGATGACTTATATGTTGATTTTTCATCAATTGCTAAAGGTTATGGTGTTGATCAAGTTGCTAATGCTTTAGAAAAGTTAGGTATATTTGACTACTTAGTAGAAGTCGGTGGTGAAATGCGTTTGTCCGGTTCAAAACCAAATGGTGAGAAGTGGGCGGTTGCAATAGAAAAGCCGGTTTCAGATCGAAGAGAAGTGCAGCTTATTGTTAGGCCTGTAAATCTTGCGATGGCAACATCAGGAGATTACCGTAACTATTTTGAAGAAAATGGCGTACGTTATTCTCATACAATCGATCCAACTACTGGCAAGCCAATTACACATAAATTAGTTTCAGTTACTGTCATGCACCCGTCAGCAATGACTGCCGATGCTGCAGCAACCATGCTTAATGTAATGGGGCCAGAAAAAGCAATGGAATATGCAGAACGCACTCAACTACCGGTTTACCTTATCGTTAAAAATGACCAAGGTTTTACAGGTATGATGTCGAGTGAATTTAAGAAGTTATTTCCAGAAGAAAAGGGCTAATCATGCAAATATTTTTGTTAACTCTTGGCTTATTGTTGATTGTTTTTGTTGCTATGTCTATTGGTTACATCTTGCAGAAAAAAACACTAGCTGGTAGTTGTGGTGGTTTAGGAAGTTTAGGTATTGATAAAGCCTGTAACTGCGACAATCCATGTGATCGTAGAAAAGAAAGACTAGAAAAAGAAGAGCGTTGGAAACAAGACCAAATCTTGTAACGTTTTAGGATTTTATTAGTTTAATTATAAAGAAAGGGCATTAAGCCCTTTTTTTGATCCCTAAAATCAAATAGATTAGCGGGATAGCCAAAGAGCTAAAAGCATAATAATAAGAATTATAATAATAGAGAATAATAATGTTAAAGATTCAACAGTCACTCAGTCGCCGTTTTTACATGTTATTGAGTCTGCCTTCTACCGCGATGGGATTCGCACTTTCAGTTCAAATATCTGCTTTAAGCTGGTTGCTAAGCACCCAATATGGTTTGGATATCCATGAAATTGGCATCGTGTGGGCTGCTGGTCCTATTGCCGGCATTTTAGGGCAAGTAATTGTTGGTTTTATCAGTGACAAAGTTTGGTTTTGGAATGGTAGGCGTAGACCGTTTATTTTAATTGGCGGTGTCTTAGCTTCATTGTCATTATTAGCCTTACCCAATATAGGCATCATCTCAGAGTCTCTTGGTGGAATAGGTATCTTAGCAGTAGCCATTGCCATCGCACTATCATTAGACTTGTCTATAAATGTAAGTTTTAACCCAACGCGTTCAATTATTGCAGACGTTACTCCAGAAGGAGAAGCAAGAACTAAAGGTTACACTTGGATGCAAACTGTATCTGGTACCTTTGGCGTATTGGCTTATGTAATTGGCGGGTATTGGAATAACTTTGTTTTAATCTATTTTGGCGCAGCTTTAGTTTTACTATTTTCAATCTTGCCAACTTTTTTTGTTATAGAGCCAAAAGAGCTACCAAACTCTGGTGAAAACCAAGAAACAGATAAACACAATTTTAACATCGTCCAAGTATTAAAAGACATAAAACCACTGTGGGGCTTCTTAGCTTATTCACTGTACGCCAGTGTTTTACACCTAAGTAACATAGAAGTGAGTCATTACTGGGGGGAAACATTAGCTTTGTTAGTTACGTTGTTTTTTGTTTTTGAGACTCTATTCAAAAGTGAAGACAATGAAAGTAACAAATCAGGCAAAAGTCACCTAGGGTTTCAAAAAGTACTTGCGGCACATTCGTTCAGCTGGATTGGCATTCAAACTATGTTTGTATTCACCTATGCATTTTTACAAGAAAAAATGACGTTATTATCTGACGACGAATTAGGCCAAACTATCTCTTACAGCTTTGCTATTTTAAACGGTATCGCAGCGTTATTACCTGCTTTAGCGTTAGGACCATTAGCCAATAAGTTTGGTCGTATTAAGGTTCACGCAGCGGCGTTATTAGTGACTGCATTTGCCTATCTATATATTGCCTTATTTACTACATCTCCTATATCAATGTACATCATGATGGCCTTTGCCGGTGTTGGTTGGGCTGCAATTGTTAGTTTGCCGTTTGCAATTATGTCAGAACGCGTTGAAAACTCTAAGATGGGTTTATACATGGGCCTGTTCAATTTGTCTGTGGTTTTGCCTCAGCTAGTTGTAAGTCTTGGTATAAGCTTGTTCTTAAATAAAGTTGATGATAAATCTATGGTCTTTATTGTTTGTGCCGCTTCTCTACTAATATCAGCGGTGAGCTGGTTAATGGTAAAAGAAAAACAAGCTGACTGAATAGAGTAAATATATTCTTGCTCAATTAACTGTTTTTATATACAGTTGTTAAAAATAGCCTATCGTATTTGATAGGGCGAGGTTAATGAGCAAGCAGAAAAAAATTATCCATGTCGATATGGATGCCTTTTATGTATCCGTTGAGATACGAGATAACCCTAGCTTAGCTGGTAAGCCAGTTGCCGTAGGCGGTCGCTCAGATCGCCGCGGGGTTTTATCTACCTGTAATTACATAGCAAGGCAGTTTGGTGTTAGCTCAGCAATGCCAACCTCTGTCGCCTTGCGTAAATGTCCCAATTTAGTTGTAGTGCCAGGTCGAATGCACGTCTATCAAGAAACCAGCCAGATCATTCGGCAAGTTTTCAAACGTTTCACCGACAAAATAGAACCACTCTCACTAGATGAGGCCTATTTAGATGTAACAGATTGCGAGTTGCATCAAGGGTCAGCAACGTTAATAGCTGAACAAATAAGACAAGAAATCTTTGAAGCCACAGGACTGACAGCCTCAGCAGGAATCGCGCCTATAAAGTTTCTAGCAAAAATAGCTTCTGATCAAAATAAGCCCAACGGCCAATTCACGATAACGCCTAATGAGATCCTTCCTTTTATTAAAACCATGCCGCTTAAAAAAATTCCAGGCGTTGGTAAAGTGACCGCTGAAAAATTAACAAATTTAGGCCTAAGTACGGGTGCTGATATTCAGCAAAGTAATGAGTCATTCTTGGCACAACACTTTGGAAAGTATGGATATGTGTTATGGAATCGATGCCAAGGTATTGATCCAAGAGAAGTGGAGGTTTCAAGAATTAGGAAATCAATAGGCGTTGAGAGAACGTTCGAGAAAGATATTAGTGACCTTGAGATCCTCTTTAAAATACTCAACGTAAGTTTACTGCCAGAGTTAAACAAGCGCTGTGAAAGCAAAGTGGGTAATCGAAAGTTAGGAAAACTCGGCGTAAAAATTAAATTTAGTGATTTCCAACAGACCACCAAAGAGCTTAAGTATGAACGTATTGATGAAGCTGTGCTTCAACAGCTAATGATCGAGGCGCTTGACAGAGGCAACGGAAAAGCCGTTAGGTTATTGGGCATCCATGTTGGCTTGTCGGACCAAGAAGATGACAAACATCAATTAGACTTAGGTTTTTAGGATTAACTTACGTATCATTAATGAATAAGTTGAATTCACAACATTGTTTACTAACATTATAAATTTAGAGAGATTTTTATGGCTCACCCAACTCCACTAGTAATATCAAATATCAACACGGCACTGAATGATTCAAATTGGGACGCTTTAGTTATTGTTGGCCAATCCTTTGACTCTGGCCTGACCGATGAGTTATTAGAAGAGATAGCTAAGTTAGCAGAAGTTGACAAGCGCATTGGAAAATCAGAAGTAAGTTTCGTTTCTGATTCAGTAAAACAGGGGCGAGTTGTACTTGCACCAACAGGCCCATTAAATCGCTATTTTGACGATGTTCGACGTTATTTTGATGCAGCTAAGTCTGCTGCTAAATCGTTACTAGAAATGGGATCGGTAAAACCGCTACTAGTGGTTTTAGGAAATGAAGACGTTAAATATCAAAACGCCACAGTTGTATCTTATTTAGGCTTTTGCCAAACCTTTTGGCAACCACTAGAAGCACGTGAAGCGTTAGGAGACAGCATTGAGCCAGTTGGCTTAATGGGACTTGTTGGCGAAAATGTTGACGCTGCAGAAGCTAGTGCAATTGCTAATGGTCAATATGTAGCAAGAGACTTGTGTGGAACAGAGCCAGAGAGAATGGCACCACCGCGCTTTGCAGAATATTGTGTAGAAGAATTTGAAGGCACAAATGTTGAAGTATCAGTAATCGATGATATGGCTAAGTTAGAGTCAGAGTTTCCATTATTGTGGTCAGTAGCTCGTGCATCTATTGAAGTAGAACGCCATCAGCCTAGAGTGATCAGGTTGGAGTACACACCAAAAGGCAATATTGAAAAAACCTTAATGCTAGTGGGTAAAGGCATTGTTTACGATACCGGCGGCGCAGACTTAAAAGTTGGCGGGCATATGGCTGGTATGAGCCGTGATAAAGGCGGTGCAGCCGCAGTAGCTGGCTTTATGAAAGCGGTATCTGAATTAGCACCAATCGGTGTAAAAGTAGTAGCTGAAATAGCCGCTGTACGAAATAGCATAGGTGCGGAAGCATTTGTAGCAGATGAAATTATCACTGGCCATTCTGGTATTAGAGTAAGAATTGGTAACACAGACGCTGAAGGCCGCTTAGTAATGGCTGATCTACTATCTAAATTACGTGAAGAAGCGCTTGATGAAGTTAACCCTACGCTATTCACGGTTGCAACGTTAACAGGTCATGCTGCTAGAGCGGTTGGTCCATACACGGCATTGGTTGAGAATGGCGCTGCAAAAGCGGCTAATGTAGGTTCAAAAATGGTTGAAATGGGTGACTTAATTGCTGACCCATGTGAAGTATCTTTATCAAGACGTGAAGATTACGACTTTGTTGCACCAAAAACAAAAGCAGACGACTTACTATCATCAAATAATGGCGCCTCAGCAGTAACGGCTCGTGGTCACCAGTTCCCGTTAGCGTTCTTAGCCATTGTATCGGGCTTAGATAAACATGATATTGATAGCGAGCAGCCTTTGCCTTACGTGCATGTAGACATAGCTGGTAGCGGTATTGATGGTGGAGATTGGCAACATGGTAAGCCTTCTGCAGCGCCAGTGTCTGCGCTAATTAAGACTTTTATAGGCTAAGTTTGCCTATTAAAAAATATTAAGGATATAAAATGAACAAATTAACCTTTGGTATATCAATGTTAGCAGCAACAATGCTGAGTCCAGCGGCAATATCCAACTCTATGGATGATGTTGTTATAAAAGCTCAGCAAGTGTCCAACAATGTGTATATGTTGGCTGGTGCTGGCGGTAACATTGGTGTGCTTCTTGGGGCTGATGGAACACTGATGATTGATGATCAGTTTGAGCCACTAGCGCCTAAAATTGAGCAAGCCATTGCTAATATAGAGTCGGCTAAGCAGCCAAAGGTTAGTTATGTTGTAAATACTCACTATCACGGGGATCACTCTGGTGGCAACGTTTACTTTTCTAAATCAGCGAGTTTGTTAGCACATGAAAATGTAAGAAAACGACTAGCAAAAAAATCTGATCAAGGATTGCCCGTCATTACTTATGAGTCCGGTGTAAAACTTCATTTAAATAATGAAGATGTGCATGTGATGCATTTGCCTGCTGGCCATACGGATGGAGATTCAGTTGTTTATTTTGCCAATGCAAATGTTTGGCATTTAGGTGACTTATTTTTTCAAAATAGATTTCCATACATTGATACAGATGGTGGCGGTTCAGTAAAAGGTTATATTCAAAATATCTCTAGTTTACTGCTTAAAATTGACGAATCTGCACCTATTATTCCGGGTCATGGCGAGCTTGCTAATAAAAAAGATCTGCAAAACCTGCTTAGTATGATTATTGCGACTAAACTAGAAGTACAAACTAAGCGAGCTAAAGGTGACTCTTTAGAAGATGTTATCAAAGCTGGCCTTAGCGAAAAGTGGAGTAGTTGGCATTGGTCTTTTATTACAGAAGAAAAATGGATAAAAACTCTATACAATTCAAAGTAATAAAAACAGAGTTTGGTCGCTTCGGATAATACATGCGTTTACAACAAAAAGCGGTTCTATTTACACTACCTTTTATATTAATACCCACCCTAATTTTAGGGTGGTTGTCTATTCGTTATACAGAAAGCGCGCAGCGTCAGATTGCAAACGCCAGTTTACAAACTGATGTTAATTACAGAAGCGATACTTTAAATCGATATTTTGAATCAGAACGAACCACTTTAAATACCTTTTTGAACAGTAGTGAGTTTAAAAAGGTCACCTCTGAATGGTCTTTAGACAATGACTCCTTAATGTTTGAAAGCCAGTTATCACAGGTTTCTAGAGTGTTCTTTAATACTTATCCTAACGTAGTGGCAATTAGAGTATTTGATAATAGTTTAAGTGAGGTCACCACCTTTTGGACAGATGGCCCCTTATCAAACTTTAATACCAGTGGCTTTTTGAAGAGTTATAATGACTGGCACATCCTAGATCATGAAAGTTCAAACACGCCATTATCTATGATCCAAACACCTTGGTTTTCAAGTGATGTGTCTGGCCACTCAATGCTAAATTCTATTGGCTTTATTCAATTAATTAGCAAACCAAACTGGTTAGAAACGCTTCGTTTAGACAGCAAGGATGGAAATAGCTTTTCTAGCGAACACCAAATTATGATCACAAGTCAAAAAGGCAAAATATTGTTTGCTTACCCACAGTTCGACTTAGGTGATGAATTACCCGCTCAAATATTTCAAAAATTAAAAGACAGTGCCACCACCCACGCAGCTGTTGAAACCACGAATAATGGGTTGCAAATGGATTATGCGGCGCGCATTGTTGAGAATCGTTTTCTTGTGCTTTATGGGCATAAAAAGCAGAGCGTTTTTGCTGCAGACACGGCTTACACTTGGATTTCGATTTTAACGGTATTATTAACCATCGTCATTTCGCCAATTTTGCTTTACGTTAATTTTAGTCGGATGATTGTTGAGCCTATTGAAAAGTTAACGTCAGCCAAGAGGCAAGTAGCACAGGGTAACTTGGACATAAAATTAGACATGCCAAGACAAGATGAAATTGGCGATTTGTTTGCAGCATTTAATGTGATGGTAAGACAGTTAATAGTCTATCGTGAAAATGAAAGCGATAGTCGTTTAAAGCTTGAATACAAAGTTAGAGAAAGAACAGAAGAGCTTGAATCCACAAACACAGCTTTAGCCAAATCAAACAAAGCATTAGAAAGCGCAAAAGAATTATCCGAACAAGCAAATGAATTAAAAAGTGCATTTGTAGCGAACATCAGTCATGAAATTAGAACACCACTAACCGCGATACTTGGTTTTACTGAGCAAGTTTTATCGACGGAATTAAAAGACCCACACCAAGCAGAGTTGTTAAATAGAGTATTAAAAAGCGGTCGCCATCTGTTGGCGTTAATTAACGATATTTTGGACTTATCTAAAATAGAATCAAATAAGTTAGATATTGAAATTCAAGAAATTCAACTGTTCGATTTACTGCAAGACGTCAATACACTACTTGCATCACAAGCGAATAAAAAAGATCTAGACTTCAATTTTAGTTTTAGGTTCCCGTTACCAGCTAAAATTTGGACTGATCCTACTCGACTGAGACAAATCCTCATTAATTTAGCAAGCAATGCCATCAAGTTTACAGAAGCAGGCAGTGTTAATGTAGATGTTTGGTTTGACCCTGACACCAACAAGCTTTTTGTAAAAGTTATAGATACAGGCATTGGAATGAGTGAAGAGGTTCAGAAACGGATTTTCTCACCGTTTGTGCAAGCGGATGTCAGCATATCTAGAAAGTTTGGTGGCACTGGTTTAGGCTTAGTGATTAGCAATAGCTTAGCAAAACTATTGGGCGGAAACATCGAATTAGAAAGCCAATTGGGGCGTGGAAGTACCTTCACTATTAATATCTCAGTTGCCAATGACAAACATCCCCTAGGCGATAACTTCATTAATAACGAAGATGACCTAGCGGCGATAACGACAAAATACGAATCTCAAGAGGTCTATACTGAGAAACAAATATCAGGCAAGGTTTTAGTCGCAGAAGATGTAGAAGATAATCAATATTTATTCGCAATGATATTAGACTCTTTAAGCCTAGATTACGAAATTGTTGGCAATGGTAAATTAGCAGTAGAAAAAGTACTGACTAATGATTACGACCTTATTCTTATGGACATGCAAATGCCAATAATGGGTGGCCTTGAAGCCACTAAGCTTATACGTCAAGCAGGTGAAGATACGCCAATTTATGCATTAACAGCTAATGTGATGCGAGAGGATGTTGCTTTACATATGGAAGCGGGATGCGACGGAACGATTGGTAAACCTGTTGATAGAGCTGAATTGATTACCATTATAAAGTCTCATCTTACCTCCGAATCGAATGATGAATCGAAGCTCATCAATGATGACACAATGAAGGATTTGATAACGTTTTATAAATCTCAGCTTGAAAAGCAAGTTGAACTATTACAGACGTTAAAAGGCCCTCAAGATATAGAAGCGCTTAAAGGTGAATGCCATAAAATTAAAGGCTCAGCTGGAAGTTATGGATATGATCACTTAACAGAAATAGCTGGCGAGCTTGAAAGCACTTGTCGGGTGTTGATTGAGCAATCTGGAACTGACGCGGTTAGTAATATGCAGTGGCAAACGGTTCAACTTATGACAGATGAGCTTATTGCTGATATTAAAAAAGTAATTACTGGAAGCGACGAATAAAGGACTATTAGCCATGCTAAATAAAGAGCCCGTTTGGTTAAAGGGGGCAATAAAAATTGAATCGGATCATTGTGACCTTCGCGAACAAGAAGATATTAGCTTGCTGGTTATTCACAATATAAGTTTGCCGCCTGCTAGCCAAGAGTCTGACTTTGATAATAAATATGTTGAAGATTTCTTCGTTGGACAGTTAAACCCTTCGACTCACCCTTATTTTGAAACAATAGCTGGAATAAGAGTCTCAGCTCATTTATTTATAAAGCGTGATGGAAGTTTAGTGCAGTTTGTTCCGCTCAATTACAGAGCATGGCACGCTGGTGTTAGTAACTTCAAAGGACGTACTAAATGTAATGACTTTTCAATTGGGATAGAAATGCAAGGCACTGATGAAATGCCTTATACCGATGCTCAATACGAAACCTTGGCTGGAGTGACAAAACAAATAAAAGAAATTTACCCAGATATTGTTGATGAAAATATTGTGGGTCATAGTGACATCGCGCCTGGACGGAAAACAGATCCAGGTGATAGTTTTGATTGGCAACGTTATTTTAGCCAATTATAGTGGTACTTAACTAAAGGAATTGAAGGCTGAATTATGACTCTTATTTTATTACTAATGGTGTTACTCGTTGAGCGAGTTGCTCTGCAGTCTTTGCCATGGCACGCCACACGATATCTTAAATGGTACTCAAAAAAATACAGCTACAAAATAAAAGACAACGACACGTTTAGCTTGTTGTTGTTTTTGGTTGCACCAGCCGTAGCAGTTGGCATTTTCCTTTTTATCTTTGATAGCAGACTTATCGACTTTGTTGTTAGCTTATTTGTTCTAGCAATCTGTATTGGTCATTATCCACTTCGAAAGTATTACCGCCAATTTTTAAACGCTCAGCAGAGGAAAGACACTGAAGCTGCTTCAATTCTACATTACAAATTAATGGGTGAGCCGCTAGAAAATGAAGAGGCAAAAAGTAACAAGTCTGAAAGCGGCGATTCAAGTAATGAAGAGATAGAAGATCCGGGATCAGAAAATGAAGAGGCAGAACGTCCAGATTTTGATTCTGCGGAGAACAAAAACGAAAGTGTGGGTGAAACATTAGTTTGGATTAACCTTCAATATTACGCGGCACCTATTTTCTTTTATGTCGTGTTAGGTGTGCCAGGTATTATTTTATATACAACCGTACTTTATATTGCCGAAGGTAAATTCATTGATTCATTAAATGACGATAGTAATCAAGCCACAGCGTCAAAATGGCTAGAGTGGTTATTGTGGGTTCCAGCAAGACTAGTGAGTGTTGGTTACATGTTCGTTGGTCATTTTGGCCGAGGATTAGAAGCATGGTTAAAATATTCTGCAAATTTATCAAAATCTTCTAAGTTTGTAGTAACCCAAGTTGCGCTAGCAGCCGAGGGACTAGAGAAAAGTAAAGCGGATATAGAAGCCGTTGATGCAGCTAATGCAGAAAAGATGGTTCGTTTAGCAAAACGCAACATGGTCTTGTTCTTAGTAGTTGTGGCTTTATTAACGCTTTATGGTCAGATTGTATAAATTTTTTGATGATCATTTGTTCTGGTCATGCCACTTAGTTAGTGGGTTTACTTTAAAAATTTGAGCTGTTACGATCCTGGTATATTGGTAAGACCAATTTACCAATTTGAATTCAAACATGAATGGAACAGCTCGTGACAAAAGTAGTGACTAAAAAAGTATCAGAACAAGTGGCATCGCAATTAGAAAGCCAAATCATTGATGGTACTTTTGCGGCGGGTGAAAAACTCGCTTCTGAAAGAGATCTTGCCGAGCAATACGGGGTTTCCCGTCCTTCCATTCGAGACGCAATAAAACAACTTGAAGCTAAACGTTTAGTAACTCGTAAACAAGGTGGCGGTACGTTTGTAAGTCAGCAACTTGATGCGCCGTTTGCTGCACCACTATTCGACCTTTTGGCAAACAACCCAGAGTCGCACTATGATTTATTAGAATTTCGTTGTGCGCTGGAAAGTGTCGTTGCCTATTACGCCGCATTACGAGGCGACGAATCGCAGCTTAAATGTATTAAATCTGCATTTGAAGAAATAGAAGCGCTTGATGATAGTGATCTAGATTCCGTTTCAGATGCTATTGTTATGTTTTATCTAGCAATTGCAGATGCCGCTCAAAATGTTTTATTGGTTCACCTGTTAAGAGGTGTAAAAGATTTATTAAGGCACAACATTAAAGAGAACCTGTTGGTTTTTAAAGATCATAAATCAATTCGAGTTCAGCTTAATGAACACCGATTTGAATTATTAAGTGCGATTTTAAATAGTCAGCCTGAGGCTGCAAGAGTAGCAAGTGGTCAACATTTGGCCTTTATAGAACAGTCTTTATTAAAGCTTGATCAAGAACAAAATCGACTTCAAGGGTCGGTTCGCCGCTTATTAAGCAGTCAGTAAATTTTAAATTATTAATTATAGGAACCTGAAATATGTCAGAGAATCCAACTCTAAATCAGGATATAGATCCACAAGAAACTCAAGAGTGGCTTGAGTCGTTAGAAGCGGTACTTGAAGTTGACGGTGTTGAGCGTGCTCACCATATCTTAGAGTCATTGATTGATAAGGCTCGTCGTAACGGCGCTCACTTACCTTTTACACCAACCACTGCCTATCTAAATACAATCCCTGCGGGCCAAGAGCCTCAAATGCCGGGCGACCGTACTTTAGAAGCTAGAATCCGTGGCGCCATTCGTTGGAATGCACTTGCCATGGTTGTGCGTGGTTCGAAAAAAGATTTAGAACTTGGTGGACATATTTCATCATTTGCATCTTCTGCAATGCTATACGATGTAGGTTTTAACCACTTCTTTAAAGCTGACAAAGACAATTCAGGTGGCGACTTCCTTTATATTCAAGGACACGTATCACCGGGTATCTATTCTCGTGCATTCCTAGAGGGACGCTTATCAGAAGATCAACTTGATAACTTCCGCCAGGAAGCGGATGGCGAAGGTCTATCTTCATACCCACACCCTAAATTAATGCCAGACTTTTGGCAGTTCCCTACGGTATCTATGGGCTTAGGTCCAATAGCTGCTATTTATCAAGCTCGTTTCCTTAAGTATCTAACGGATCGCGGAATTAAAGATTGTTCAGATCAACGTGTTTATTGCTTTATGGGCGACGGTGAGTGTGATGAGCCAGAAGCACTAGGTGCCATTGGTTTAGCTGCACGTGAAGGTTTGGACAACTTAACGTTTATTATTAACTGTAACCTACAGCGCCTAGATGGTCCGGTTCGTGGTAATGGTAAAATTATTCAAGAGCTAGAAGGCACATTCCGTGGCGCTGGTTGGGAAGTGATTAAAGTTATTTGGGGTTCATATTGGGATCCATTACTGTCTCGTGATAAAGACGGCAAGTTACTAGATATCATGGAAGAAACCGTTGATGGTGAATACCAGAACTACAAAGCGAAAGGTGGCAAGTTCACTCGCGATAACTTCTTCTCTAAAACGCCAGAAACAGCAGCGATGGTTGCTAATATGTCTGACCAAGATATTTGGCGTTTAAACCGTGGTGGCCATGATCCAGTAAAAGTTTACGCAGCCTATGACCGCGCGACTAAAACTAAAGGTCGTCCACAAGTTATTCTTGCTAAAACTGTTAAAGGTTACGGCATGGGTGACGCTGGTGAAGGTAAAAACATTGCTCACGGTGTTAAGAAAATGGATATCGATGCGCTTAAAGCTTATCGTGACCGCCATCATATCGATATCTCTGATGAAGATTTACCAAATGTACCTTATGTTAAGTTTGAAGAGGGCAGTGAAGAGTGGAAATACCTTCATGGTCGTCGTGAAACATTAGGTGGATACTTACCAGCTCGTCGTCGTAATTCAGACGTTGAAGTTGATACACCAGATTTAAAAGCCTTTGACGCGATACTTAAAGGTTCAAATGGTCGTGAAATCTCAACAACTATGGCATTTGGTCGTATTTTGTCAGCGGTTATCAAAGACAAACAAATTGGTAAACGAATTGTTCCAATTATTCCAGATGAAGCACGAACCTTTGGTCTAGAAGGTTTATTCCGTCAAGTGGGTATTTACGCTCACGGAGGCCAAAAATACACGCCTCAAGATGCCGACCAAGTTGCTTACTATCGTGAAGATAAAAAAGGCCAAGTTTTACAAGAAGGCATCAATGAATTAGGTGCTATGTCAGATTGGTTAGCAGCGGCAACATCATACTCAAATAACAATGAGCCAATGATCCCGTTCTACATCTATTACTCAATGTTTGGTTTCCAACGTGTGGGTGACATGGTTTGGGCTGCAGGTGACTCGCAAGCAAGAGGTTTCCTAGTAGGTGGTACGGCTGGCCGTACAACACTTAATGGTGAAGGTTTACAACACCAAGATGGTCATACCCATTCTCACTTCGGAACAGTACCTAACTGTATTACTTATGACCCAACTTATGGTTATGAGCTAGCGGTTATTGTTCAAGATGGTATGCGTCGTATGTATGGTGAAAACGAAAACGTTTTCTATTATGTCACTGTAATGAATGAGAACTATGTTCAGCCAGCACTTCCTGAAGGTGTTGAAGAAGGTATTGTTAAAGGTATTTACAAACTTGATCGTGTTGAACCGAAAAAAGCGAAAGCGAATGTTCAACTGTTAGGTTCAGGTACCATTTTACTGCAAGTACGTGAAGCCGCTAAGATTCTTGCTGAAAAGTTTGATGTTAGCTCTGACGTATACAGCGTACCGTCGTTTAACGAGCTAGGTCGTGACGGATTAGAAGTAGACAGGTTTAATATGTTAAACCCAGAAGCGCCAGCACAAAAAGCCTATATCACTGAAGTTCTAGAAGGTAATGAAGGTCCTGTTGTTGCAGCTACCGATTACATCAAGTCTTATGCTGATCAAGTTAGAGCTTGGGTACCTTCAGATTATAAAGTATTGGGTACCGACGGTTTTGGTCGTTCAGATAGCCGCGCAAACTTGCGTCGCCACTTTGAAGTTGATCACAACTACATTGCTGTTGCTGCATTAAGTCAGTTAGCACGAAGAGGCGATATTGAAGCTTCAGTGGTAACTAAAGCTATTGAAGAGTTTGGCATTGATGCCGACAAACTTAGCCCACTTTACGCATAAGCACCTGAGGAGATTAAATAGATGGCTGAATTAAAAGACATTTTAGTCCCAGATGTGGGCGGTGATGAAGTTGAAATCATTGAACTATGTGTGGCCGTTGGTGACACAGTAGAAGCAGAAGATGCGTTAGTGACGGTAGAAAGCGACAAGGCGTCGATGGATATCCCAGCGCCATTTTCTGGCAAAATTGCTGAAATCAAAGTTGCTGTTGGTGACAAGGTTTCAGAGGGCACTTTATTGGTTAAGCTTGAAGAGGCTGGAGCATCTAGCTCTGAGTCTTCTGAAGCAAAACCAGAAACTAAAGAAGAGTCTAAAGCTGACGCTGCTCCAGCATCAGATAGCAAAACAGAAACATCTAGCTCAGCAGGAAAAACAATTGAAGTCGAAGTACCAGATATTGGCACAGATGATGAAGTTGATGTAATCGATGTTTTGGTTGCTGAAGGGGATACCGTTAGCAAAGAAGATGGCCTAATTACGCTTGAAACTGACAAAGCGACAATGGACGTACCTTCGCCAGAAAATGGTAAGGTTGTTTCGTTAAAAGTCGCTGTTGGCGACAAAGCTGGTCAAGGTAAAGTGATAATGACCTTGGCGATAGAAGGCGAAGACTCTTCATCATCGGACACACCTAAAGCGGATAATGCCAATACAAACCAAGCTCCTCAAGCAAATGAAAATGCTGGTGGACAAACGAGCGCTACAGAAGTTAAAAATGTAGAAGTGCCAGACATTGGTACCGATGGCGAAGTTGACGTTATTGATGTTTTAGTTGCCGTTGGCGACACTGTGGAGGCTGAGCAAGGCCTTATCACTCTAGAAACAGACAAAGCAACAATGGACGTGCCTGCACCATTTGCGGGTGTTATCAAGTCGCTTGAAATTGATAATGGTGGCAAAGTTGCAATGGGAACATTGATTGCAACAATTGAAGTAGCAGGCTCATCAAGTGCGCCAGCTAAATCAGAATCTACAAATAGCGCACCAGCAAACCAAGCAAAAGATACTCCAGCTAAAGAGAGCAAACCTGCTCCTAAAGCTCCACCTGTGCAGTTAGCACATCCTTCATCAGTAGGCGGAAATGGCAAGTCGGGCAACCTACATGCAACGCCTTCGGTAAGAAGACTTGCTAGTGAATTTGGTGTTGATTTAACAAAAGTTAAAGGCACAGGTCGTAAAGGTCGTATTTTGGCAGAAGACATTAAGTCGTTTGTTAAGTATGAGCTATCACGTCCTAAAGCAACGGCAGCGTCAAGTGTTGCAGCCGGTGAAGGTGGTCTTCAAGTATTGGCTGCGCCTAAAGTTGATTTCGCTAAGTTTGGCGAAATAGAAACAAAAGCTTTGACGCGTATTCAAAAAATATCAGGACCAAACTTACATCGTAACTGGGTAACTATTCCACACGTAACTCAGTTTGATGAAGCGGACATCACTTCACTTGAAGCGTTCCGTAAAGAACAAAACGCAATGTTGGCGAAACAAAAGTCGGATTTAAAAATCACTCCGCTTGTATTCATCATGAAGGCAGTGGCATCGGGCCTACTAACGTATCCACAATTTAACTCTTCATTAAGTACCGACGGCGAAAGCATTGTACTTAAGAAGTATGTTCATATTGGTGTTGCGGTTGATACGCCAAACGGACTTGTTGTTCCTGTTGTACGTGACGTTGACAAAAAAGGCGTTAATGAAATCTCTCGTGAGTTAATGGAGATTTCAGGTAAGGCGCGTCAAGGCAAGCTAACTGCAAAAGACATGCAAGGCGGATGTTTCACTATTTCTAGCCTTGGTGGCATTGGCGGCACTGCATTTACGCCAATTGTTAATGCTCCAGAGGTTGGAATTTTAGGTGTGTCTAAATCTGAAATGAAACCAAAATGGAATGGTTCTGAATTTGAGCCTAAACTAATGCTACCACTTTCATTATCTTACGATCATCGTGTGATAGATGGTGCGTTAGCAGCGCGATTTGCAGTACATGTTTCAAGTGTCCTGTCCGATATACGAAAATTAGTACTATAATCTGCAAGAAAGTCCTGTACTAACAGGACTTTCGACTTTTGCAGTGATAGACTTTGCAGACAAATTTTTTGAAGGGGCAAACGCGCCTTCTGTTTTAATCCCAAAAGATGAATAGTTTCGTCTTTTACTCTGAAAAGATAGAGGTTAATAATGAGCAACGATATCAAAACCCAGGTAGTGGTTCTTGGTGCTGGCCCTGGTGGCTACTCTGCTGCATTCCGTGCGGCTGATTTAGGTTTAGACGTAACGTTAGTTGAAGCTGGTCAAACGCTTGGTGGCGTATGCTTAAACGTTGGTTGTATCCCGTCTAAAGCATTATTACATGTTGCAAAAGTAATTGATGATGCAAAAGATATGGCATCACACGGTGTTACCTTTGGCGCGCCTGAAATTGATCTAGACAAAATTCGCGATTGGAAAGACAGCGTTGTTGCTAAATTGACTGGCGGCCTAGACGGCATGGCTAAAATGCGTAAAGTAAACGTAGTTAATGGCTACGGTAAATTTACAGGCAGCAACACGTTAGCGGTTGAAGGTAAAGACGGTGTTACAAACATCAACTTCGACAATGCAATTATTGCGGCTGGTTCAGAGCCAGTTAACCTACCGTTTATTCCAAAAGATGATCGTGTAATCGACTCTACTGGCGCACTAGAAATGAAAGACATTCCTGGTGAAATGCTAGTTCTTGGCGGTGGCATCATCGGTCTTGAAATGGGCACAGTGTATAGTTCACTTGGCTCAAACGTATCAGTTGTTGAATTCTTAGACCAACTAGTTCCTGCTGCAGATAAAGATATTGTACAAGCTTATACTAAGTACAATAAAAACCGCTTTAACATCATGTTATCAACTAAAGTTGTAGCGGTTGAAGCAAAAGATGACGGTTTATACGTTACTTTTGAAGGTAAAAAAGCGCCAGCAGAGCCTGTACGTTATGACAAAATCCTAGTTGCTGTAGGTCGTAAGCCTAACGGTAACCTTTGTGATGCTGACAAAGCGGGTGTTAAAGTTGATGAGCGTGGTTTCATTAACGTAGACAAACAATTACGTACAAACGTAAATAACATCTTTGCAATTGGTGACGTAATTGGTCAACCAATGCTTGCTCACAAAGCCGTTCATGAAGGTCATGTTGCTGCCGAAGTTATCTCTGGCAAAAAGCACTTCTTTGAACCTCAAGGTATTCCTTCAGTAGCTTACACAGATCCAGAAATGGCTTGGGTTGGCATCACTGAAAAAGAAGCAAAAGAGCAAGGTTTAAATGTTGAAGCGGCGAAGTTCCCTTGGGCTGCTTCAGGTCGTGCGATTGCATCTGCTCGTACAGAAGGTTTCACTAAGTTAATCTTTGATAAAGACACGCACCGCATTTTAGGTGGCGCAATTGTTGGTATCAACGCTGGTGAAATGCTTGGTGAAATTGGCTTAGCAATTGAAATGGGCGCAGACGCAGAAGACATCGCGTTAACTGTTCATGCTCACCCAACGCTAAACGAGTCAATTGGTCTTGCTGCAGAGATTTACGAAGGTTCTATTACAGATCTTCCTAATCCAAAAGCGAAAAAGAAAAAGTAATTACTTATGTAAATTACTCTTAGAGAGTAAATTGCTAAAGTACTTGAGAGAGCGGCCATTGGTCGCTCTTTTTGCATTTTAGTCGTGCTAAAATGGTGATACAGACAAGTGCCGTTGGCATAGATTTCAGCATTATCGTTTTAATATTCATGGTAATTTCACCTCCATTATTAGGTATTTAACAGGCAACATGGCACATATCAATTCAGTTCGTAGATTAAGAGAGCACGAATTACAGTTCTCAAAAAAAGAATTCAAGGCAAGAGGGGCGGCTTTAAAACGCTGTTCTGAATGCATGCTGGAGGAACGTGAATGTATTTGTGGCTCTGTTACGCCAGTACCAACAGAGATAGCTGTGTGTATGTTGATGTATCACGCTGAGTACTACAAGCCGTCCAATACAGGTCAATTAATTTGTGAAGTAGTGCCAGACAATTATGCCTTTCGTTGGCATCGCACTGAGTTAGAAGAAAGCCTAAAAGCTCTAATTGAAAGCGAAGCTTGGTATCCCATTATTGTATTTGTTCACGACGCCGCTGACCCTGACCGACAAATTCATAATATTCCAGTGCAAGCGGAGCTAAACGGCA
Source organism: Psychrosphaera haliotis (assembly GCF_039523615.1). Lineage (NCBI taxonomy): Bacteria > Pseudomonadati > Pseudomonadota > Gammaproteobacteria > Alteromonadales > Pseudoalteromonadaceae > Psychrosphaera > Psychrosphaera haliotis. The sequence goes on from NZ_BAAAFQ010000007.1 coordinate 344,748, forward strand.
AACGTCCGTTATTGATATTTTTGGACGGTACCTGGCGACAAGCTAAAAAAATGTTTATCAAATCGCCGTATTTAGATCAGTTTCCAGTCTTACAATTGTCTGGTTTTAATAAAGGCTCATACCAATTAAGAGAGTCATATCATGAGCATCATTTGAGCACCGTTGAAGTGGCTTTTGAGTTGTTTAGACAAAACGGCGAGTTGGAATTGGGTGATACTTTAGAGCAATTGTTTAATAATTTCAGAACCGCTTATCAAGTTCATAAGCGTTAACTCGGGGTACTTTGTAAATGAAACTCTTTATGGTTTATTTAGGTGGCTCTGCAGGGCAGTCCAATATTGAAGTCCATGATGTACGATTCGTTGTTGGGAATACTATCGATGACACAATTCCGCAGTTAATTGCTGAGTGGTATGGCAACAGAAAAAATCTGCATATTGATTGTTACATGGAAGTAAACCACATAGATGGTTACAAAATAGATATCGCCGACACAAAGTGTTCATCAGGGTTAAAATTATATTTTGTAAACTTAGGCGGATACCAGCCTACAAAGTTTACCGAATTGCATGAGTTTGGTTTGTTTGTGGCAGCCTCAAGTGAAGATGCTAAGCAACAAGCCAAAGCAACTTTGTTAAAAGACTCGGTTATTCCGCATAAAGACAACCTCATGGAAGTGGATGAATGTTTTCCGGTTTCACTATTGGACGGGCAACATTTTGTGCATTTAATTGAATCACCCGGTGGGCAGATTATAAAGCCTGACTGGTTTGGTTATCGCGTTATAACTTAAAGGGTATTACAGGATTTGATTGGCATTCAATTAGAGTCGTTGACTTTGAATTTGCTTTCATTACTCTAGAACTAATTATAAAAAAAATAACATGAATTGGGGATTACCACATGAAAAAACTAACTACGGTTGCCGCGGGCGTCGCGTTAGCGTTGGGAGCAATGTCTTTGACAGCTTGCTCACCAAAAACAGAACAAGCATCACAAGAAGTTAAAGTAGAACAACAAGCAGAAAAGCAGTTAACTTCAGGTATTTCACTAGAGAACATGGATACTAATGCTGCTCCACAGGAAGACTTTTACGTATATACCAACGGTACTTGGCTAAAAAACCAAACAATTCCTGCAGACAAGTCTAACTATGGTTCATTTACAAAACTATATGATGATGCTCAGAAAAACCTACGATTAATAATTGAAGAAGCGTCTTCAATGAAAAATGCAGCAGTAGGCAGCGAAGAACAAAAGCTAGGTGATTTCTATAATGCATTTATGGATCAAGAAGGTGCCAATGCCAAAGGCGTTGCTCCTCTTAAACCTCTATTTGATACTATCGACAGCATTAAGTCGCATGACGACGTTGCAGAAACATTTGGTAAGTTATATCGCAAAGGTGTAAGCGGCCCTCTAGGTGGTTATGTTTACAACGACGCTAAAAAATCTGACCAATACATCTTTTATGTAGGTCAATCAGGTCTTGGTCTTCCAGACCGTGACTACTATTTTAAAGAAGATGAAAAAAGCCAAGCAAACCGTGAAGCCTATGTAGCTTACGTTGGTGATATGTTAGAAATGGCAGGTGTTGAAGATGCTAAAGGTGCAGCAGAGCGCATCATGGCACTAGAAACAAAACTAGCTGATAAAATGTGGACTCGTGTTGAAAGCCGCGATGCGAACAAGCGATATAACAAGTACTCTACAGCTGAGTTCTCAGAATACATGGGTGACTTTGCATGGGATAAATATGCCGCTGCAATGGGCCTTTCTGCTGAAGAGCTAGTAGCTAGCCAAAACACTTACATGAAAGCCTTAGGCGAAATGTTTAAAGACATTGACGTAGCGACATGGAAAGAATACATGAAGCTTCGCACTTTATCTGAGTATGCTTCACAGCTTTCTTCAGACTTTGAAGATCGTAATTTTGCGTTTTATGGCACAACATTGCGTGGTATTGAAGAGCAACAACCTCGCTGGAAAAAAGCCGTATCGGGTGCAAACTCAATTCTAGGCGAAATGCTAGGCAAACTATACGTAGAGAAACACTTTAAGCCAGAAGCTAAAGAGCGTATGGAGCAGCTTGTTCAAAATGTAATTAAAGGTTTTGAAGTAGGCATCAAAGAACTAGAGTGGATGAGTGAAGAAACGAAAGTGGCTGCACTTGAGAAACTATCTAAATTTACGCCAAAAATTGGTTACCCAGATAAGTGGACTGATTACTCTGCATTAGAAATTAAAGCGGGTGATTTAGTAGGTAACTACATCCGAGCAAGCGAATTCGAAATTCAAAAGAATTTAGACAAGCTAGGTGGTCCAATTGATAACACAGAGTGGGGCATGACACCTCAAACTGTAAATGCTTATTATAGCCCAGTTAAAAATGAAATCGTTTTCCCAGCAGCAATCCTACAGCCTCCTTTCTTCAACTTAGATGCTGAAGATGCGGTTAACTATGGCGGTATTGGTGCTGTTATCGGTCACGAAATTGGCCATGGTTTTGATGACCAAGGTGCTAAGTACGATGGCGACGGTAACCTAAGAAACTGGTGGACAAAAGCCGACGAAGAAAACTTCCAAGAACGCGGTAAGTTGTTCTCTGAGCAATATAGTGGTTTTGAAGCGTTAGAAGGCGAGTTTGTAAACGGTGACTTAACACTTGGCGAAAACATTGGTGATTTAGGTGGCTTAACTATCGCATTTAAGGCTTATAAAATGTCTTTAAATGGTAAACCATCTCCAGTACTTGATGGTTTCACTGGTGAACAACGTGTTTTCTTAGGGTGGGGACAAGTATGGCGTCGTCTATATCGTGACGAAGAACTTCGTACACGCCTAGTAACAGACCCTCATTCACCTAGCCGCTATCGTGTGAATGGCATTGTTCAAAACATGCCAGAGTTCTACGAAGCGTTTGATGTTAAACCGGGTAATGCTCATTATCTACCTGAAGAAAAACGCGTTAAAATTTGGTAATAATCTAAATTTTATTTGCCATGAAATAGATTGAATATTATTTCATGTTAAAAGCCCAGCTACTTTGGTTTGAATCCAATAGCTGGGCTTTTTGTACAGGCGTTAATAACACCCGCAACCCACAGCAAGTTATTGTTGTGTTATAAGTCAGTTCTTATTTTGGAGAATCGCGCAAAACGAGGTAGCCCTGTTTTGCTAAATCCAGAGTATTCATAAGTAATAACGGCGCCCACTTTGGGTGGAGAACGGCGTTCTTCATCGGTAAAGCCCGAGCCAATTTTAAATATTTGACCTTTATTATTACGAACCCAAAGTGCACCTAACAATCCTTTATATTTCCCTTTTCCTGGTTGGTAAGCTGTTACAACGGCCTCAGCATCATAAAGAGGTTTAACTTTGAATATGTTTTTACTTCGGCCTGCTTCGTAGGTGGCATTCCCTACATTCACCATAATGCCTTCGCCAGCATCTTTTATTACGGAGTTAAAGTAACCTTCAAGCTCTACCTTTGTATCGAAGACCAAATGAGATACTAGCTGCAGCCAAGTTGGAAAGTCAGGTGCTGGACTCGTAGTGTCATCTTCTAGAGTTCGCTCAACATTGGGCAAAGGTTTATTGCGATTGAATAGTTCGAGTAAGCGCTCTTTTCTTTGATAAAACGCCAGATTGTGAATAGGTATATCAAACACCATAAATTTAATCATGCGCCACTCATTGTGATTTGGTTTATGCCGTCTTATGGCTGCTGAAACACTGTCAAAGTTGTTTCGGGATATCCAAAGTTCACCATCAAGTGCTTCGCTAGGGAAGTCCTTTGTGAACCATGACGGCGCATTGATAGTGTTGCCTTGCCGAGTTAAGAAGTGACTGCCAGTCCAATAAGCTCTTACGCCATCGTACTTTTCACTAATATAGAACCCAGACGTGTTATTGGGTAATGACGCCAGCATTTTTGTGCTTGCTAACATGACTTGGGGAGTAGACTTTGATGCTAATACAACAGGGGCAAAAACAATTATTAAGCAGATAAGCAGTGTAATAAAAAACGGCATTTTCATTCCTTTAAATTAATAATATTCAAAGGTTAGGAGAGGCTCCTAGAAAATGCCGCTGTACTCGATGTTTCTGTACGATCAGTTTTTAGTAACTGTACTTTGAAAATGCTACTTTAAAAAGAACGACTTTAAAATAAGGATCTTAAAAATAACTACCTAAAACAAACGTCCATTCCGTGAACCTAAAGTGTTGCGATGCGCTGTCCGCTTCAAATTCAGTGGTTCTAATATCTGGCATATCTATATAGCCTAATTTAACTTCAGAACGGAAGAAAAACGACTTGTAACTCAATTCTAAACCGCCTTTAATGTGTGTTCCCCAACCTGAAAAGTGGAAGTCATCGTGGCGTTCATTATTAAGCAACGTCGCATTTGTTTTTGGCAACATAACGCCAATACCGCCACCTAGCAGGCTAGAAACAATTAAGTTCTCGCTAAAGTGATGAAGTTGATCAAAGCGCGTCACTTCTGCATTTAGATAATTTAAACCATCTGAGTGTTCAAAAGCTAAGAATGTAACATCGCCTTCTTCATCTTTGTGTCCAAGATAAAATGGTTCATTATTATACGTGCCATCAAACTCACTACCTACATTAATTTGGCCAGTGATTTCTGCCGTTTGCTCTTGATCCATGATGTATTTCATATGATCAACACCAAAGGATACAGAATAATTGTCAGCAAAAAAGTACCCAACTCTAAAGTTAGTTTGTGGGCGAGTCATATCAAAAGGGTTTAAGTACGGGTCTATGCCAATGGTTGAAGGACGATCCGAAGCGCTAATATCGTTTAACTCAAATTTATAATTGTCACCCTCGAGTGTTAAATCTGACGTAGAGTAATAACCGCGGTTCCATCCCCAATAAGCAAAAAACGATCCTTTATCATGGATACCAGGTTCACTTTCAGTTTCTTCAGCTTTAGACGATGGAGACATAACCAAGGATACAAAAACTAAACCAAGAGTGATTAACATTTTAGACATCTAACTTTCCCTTTTGACTGTGTACTTATATTTTAATGAGGTGCTTTGAGCCCTGCGCGAGAGGCAAACATGCTAACTCATATTTAAAAGTCGTGATACTCATAACATAAAATAGTTAAGTGAAAACAAGATAAACGAAACAAAAAACCAGATAAACGGAACTATATAGCCAAGTGTGCAGATATAAAAAAGCCACTACAGAATAGTGGCTTGATTAAGTATTTGTAGCTTCAGGCGAAATTACAGGTTCTTGTCAAAGTATCGAACGATAGTTTTTGCCAAGTGAAGGCCTGTCTTTTTACCGCGAATACTATGTTTACTGCCTGGGTAAGTCATTACGTCAAATTCTTTACCAAGATCTTGTAAGTGTTTGAATAACTTAGTGGCATGCGTAAATAGTACGTTGTCATCGGCCATGCCGTGATAAATCAATAAGTCGCCTTGTAGGCCATCAGCATACATAAATACGTTGCTCTTATCGTAGTCTTTACCATCAACGCCAGGGTGACCTGCATAACGTTCAGTGTAGTGAGTATCGTATAACGTCCAGTCGGTAACAGGAGCGCCAGAAACACCTACTTTAAACACATCTGCTGCTTTAAACATACTCATGATAGTCATGTAACCGCCGTAGCTATGGCCATAAACACCAATGCGTTCTGGGTCTACAAAGTCTAACGTTTTAACGTAGTCCATACCTACAAGCTGATCTTTTAATTCAATATCGCCTAAGTGCTGGTAAATTGGATCTTCAAACTTTTTACCACGGTTATAAGAACCTCGGTTATCAAGTTGGAATACCACGTAACCTTTTTGAACTAAATGTTGAAGAATGAAATTACGGCTGCTCCAGCTATTTGTTACTAACTGCGCATGTGGACCGCCATATACATAGTTTACAACTGGGCGTTTACCTTTAAAGCCTTGTGGTTCAAAGATTCTGTAATGAAGAGTTTGACCATCTTCAGCGGTTAACGTACCAAAGCGAGGCTTCACCCAATCCGAAAGGTATGGATATAAAGCATGTTGCTTATTAACCTGGTTTTGTTCCATCCACGTTAGCATTTCGCCAGTGGCTTTATGTAAACTTACTTGAGTTGGCTGTGCAGTATTTGAGTATGAATCTAAATAAATACTAGAGTCTTTAGAGAAGGTGATGCTGTGAAAGCCACTTCGCTTAGATACACGAGTAATGTCTTGTGGTTTGTTTAGGTTTACCTTATATAAGTGACGCTCAGTTGGCGTGTCTTTACGGCCTGTAAAATAAACATCGCCGGTATTTTTATCAACGCCTTCTAAGGCATCTACAATCCACTCGCCTTTAGTAAGCTGAGCTTGTAGTTTGCCATTGTAGTCATAGTGGTAAATATGTTGGAAACCATCGCGCTCAGACGCCCATAAAAAGCTATCGTCTAGGTAAACTAGAGCTTCATGAAGGTTAATCCAAGTATCAGATTGTTCAGTAATGGCGACTGTTTGTTTTAGAGAATCACGTTCAACAAAACGCAGCTCTAATTTATGCTGCTTTCTGTTCTGCCATTGGTAGCTAAACGTTTTGCTTGTAGGTAACCATTTTCCGCGAGTAATGTAGATGTCTTTTTCAGCGCCTAAATCAACCCAACGAATAGCGTTTTCAGACTTAGATACGTCTAACAAACCTAGTTCGATGTTCACGTTATTTGTACCAGCAAATGGGTAACGTTGGTTAAATAGCTTGATACTGTCGGCGTAAATTTCATTGCGAGTTGCAACTTGAACTGGCGTTGTATCTACTTTTGTTAATGCGATTGTAGACTCATCAGGTGCCCACCAGTAACCAGTCATGCGGCCCATTTCTTCTTGAGCAACAAATTCGGCCATCGCGAATTTAGTAGTATCACCACCGCTTGTTGTAAGGGCTCTTGTTTTACCTGTTTTAATATCAATTAAATATAAGTTTTGGTCACGAACAAAAGAAACAAAAGTGCCTTTAGGCGAAAACTTAACGTCGGTAGCAAAACCTTCACCGTTAGTTAGCTTTTTCGCTTTTTCCGTACCTAGCTTAAAGTAAAAGATGTCGCCATTTAATGGGAACAATAAAGCGGTGCCGTCTGCTGAGAATGTGTATTCTAGAATGCCTTTACCAAAAATACGTTGGCGTTCACGACGCGCTTTTTCTTCATCCGACAAGTTTTCAGGGCCAGAATATAAAGCTTCTGAGTCAACTAGCATTGAGCGCTTGCCAGTTTCTACATTGTATTGCCAAAGGTCAAAACGGTTGTAGTCGTTTTCACGGGCTTGAATGTAAGTAGCGCGTTGTCCGTCAGGTGAAAGTTTTAATTTACGAGGCGCCGTTCCAGATAATGAAGGATCGTCATAAATTCGTTCGAGTGTTAGTTTTTCAGCATGTGCTGTAGAGCAAAAAGCAACAACTAATGCACACAGGGTGTTAATGAGTTTTTTCATATTATTTTCTTATCGTTAACAGATTAACAAATAGAGCCGCAAAGCTCTGAGGTAGGGCAATAATGCCAGAAGATGGTAAGCGATTAAATAGAAGGTGGTTTAATCGGACATTTTTAGATAAAAAGCACGGCAAAAATTTGTAAACTTAGCGCTATATTTGCCATTTTCATCACGAATAATGACTTCATCAACATCAACATCAACATCAACATCAACATCAACATCAACATCAACATCAACATCAACATCAACATCAACATCAACATCAACGTTTTCCACAGGGGGGTGTAAATTTGTGTTGTTATGGCCTTCAAAAGAACCAGTTTTTAAACCAAGCTTTATCAATGTTCTCGAAGGTGCTTTATTTGGCGTTGTTTTCACGTAAGTAAGCGCAAGCTTTTTAAAGGCCAAGTCAGCGGCAAGATTTAAGAAAGTAAGTGCTTCATCGCAAGGCAAAATTAATTCAAAGGTGCCGTTGTCTTTTAGTCGACTTTTTACGACGGCTAGCAAATCCCCAAACGGCAAACTGTCATTATGCCTAGCTTTATTTCTGGCATTATCATCGCCAATGAGTGAATCACTAAAATAAGGCGGATTGCATACAATCAAATCAAACTTGTCAGTTGTTTGTTCATTCCAACTTCGGATATCGTCATTAACAACATTTAGTAAGTTGTTCCAGGGACTTTGGTCAAAATTAAACGATGCTTGGTTCGCAGCAAGTTGATCTAACTCAACGGCAGTAATACTGATATCTGTGGCGCTAATGTCACTTTGCAAACGCACTTGTTGTTCAATATTCGTGGGAGTTCTGGTGTTTGGGTTTGTTTTGTTTGAATGTTGGCTTTGTAAACGTTGCGATAACATTAGAGACAACAAGCCCGTGCCGGTACCAATATCTAATACTTTTTTAGTATTTGGGGTGATAGAAGCCCAAGCGCCTAATAAAATACCGTCAGTACTTACTTTCATTGCGCATTGGTCGTGCCAAACACTGAATTGTTTAAATCGAAAGTGAGGTTTTGCCAACATGGTCAATTTTAGGCTATCCGTTAAGTGTGAATTTCCGCTATAATAACAAATCTCTGTCTGTTCCCAAGACATTAGCGTAAACAACTCGGAAATTGCATGACATTTAGTGAATTTGATTTAGACAGCCGTTTAGAAAAAGGGATCCATTCCCTAGGCTACGTAAAACCTACAAAAGTACAACAATCGGCAATTCCCGAAGCGCTAGAAGGTCTTGATATATTAGCCAGTGCACCAACAGGTACTGGTAAAACAGCAGCATTTTTAATTCCAGCAATTCAATACCTATTGGACTTCCCAAGAAATGCCCCAGGTTTTGCGCGCGTTATGGTTTTAGCACCTACTCGTGAGTTAGCGTATCAAATACATGAAGTTGCAGAAGGCTTGTGTAGTTTTACTGATCTTAAAATCGGCGTTATCACAGGTGGTATTAACTACGGTAGTCACAAAGACATTCTAGAGAAGAACAACGACATTCTAATCTCTACGCCAGGTCGCTTAATGGAATACATGGACGCAGAAACTTTCCACTGTGAAAACGTAGAAATTTTAGTATTGGATGAAGCTGACCGCATGTTGGACATGGGTTTCAGAAGCTTCATGAGCCGTATTGCTGAAGAATCTCGAAACCGTAAACAAGCGATGTTATTTAGTGCCACGCTTGAAGGTAGAGGCATTATTGAGTTCTCTAACCAAGTATTAACAGAAGCGGCGCGCGTTGACTGTGATGCACCTCGTCGTGAACGCGGAAAAATAGTTGAGTGGACACATTTAGCAGACAGCAACGATCATAAACTTGCTTTATTAATGCACTACTTAAAGCAAGAAGAAGTGCAGAAGTCCATTATCTTTGTAAAAACACGTGACAGACTCGATGCGCTTGTTAAAGATTTACAAAGCGAAGGTATCTACGCGACATATTTACAAGGTGAAATGCCGCAAGACCGTCGTATGAAAGCTATCGACAAAATGAAAAACGGCCGAGCAAAAGTATTAGTCGCTACAGACGTTGCTGCGCGAGGGTTAGATATCAACGATATTACTCACGTATTTAACTTTGATATGCCTAGAACAGCTGATGTTTATGTTCACCGTATTGGCCGTACAGCTCGAGCTGGCGCAAAAGGTTTTGCTATTAGCTTAATAGAAGCGCATGAAATGGGCATTCTTAAAAAAGTAGAGCGTTACACTGACCAAGTGTTTAAGCACAGAAAAGTAGCCGGACTTGAACCAAAGAATAAAGAAGCGAAAGTACCTGCTAAAAAGAAAAAGCCACATAAGAAAAAGCTCGCAAAAGCGAACGCAAAAAAATCGAAGAAGTGATTTGACCGTTATAAATAGGGAATGCCATGAGCTCAGACAATATAAAAATAGGTAAGCAGTTTTCAGTAATTTTCTGGATTTTATTTTTAGTTGTCGGTTATTGGTTTTTCTCTGACCAGCTTGAGTCACAGCAAAACCCGAACCAACAACCCGTTAGCTTTGTTAATGGCTCAACCAGCACGCTTGTTTTAAAACGAAATAGACAAGGTCATTATGTTACCTCAGGTTACATTAACGGGCAGCCGGTGACCTTTTTATTAGATACGGGCGCAACTGATGTGGCCGTTCCTGAATACATAGCAAGTTCTATTGGCCTGCAAAGAGGCCAATCAGTAAGAGTTGGTACCGCTAATGGTTCTGCCGTTGCTTATCGAACTGAAATTAATGAGCTGAAAATTGGCGAGTTAAGACTTCGTGACCTTAGGGCTTCAATTCTTCCAGGAATGAAGTCAGATCAAGTATTACTAGGTATGAGCGCCCTAAAACAAGTGGCTTTTTCTCAGTCTGGCGACGAGCTCACCATCCAATTTAATCAGCCTTATTGATTAACCTAATTTAATAGCACTAAATTAAACTAAATTTATTTCACCTTATTTATTGAGTACACATTAGGATACAAGAATGTATAAGTCGTTAATTCCTCAACAAGTTTCACAAGCATTACTTGAAGACTTAGATAATAAAGATGCCTCTGCCGACATTACCGCGCAACTTATCCCAGCCGAAGCTCAAGCTACAGGTCAGGTAATTACTCGCCAAACAGCAGTAGTTTGTGGTGTTGAATGGGTGAATGAAACGTGCAAACAAGTTGATGAAAAAATTGAAGTGACTTGGTTGGTGAAAGATGGTGAGCATGTTGAGCCTAATCAGGCGTTATTTTCGTTTTCAGGCCCTGCTAGAGCAATATTAACTGCTGAGCGCACAGCATTAAACTTCTTACAAACCTTGTCAGCTACAGCGACTTCTACGTTTAATTACGTTAAAGCTGTCAAAGACTTAGGTAGCAAAACTGAAATCCTAGATACCCGTAAAACAATACCTGGGCTACGTTTAGCACAAAAATATGCAGTTACTTGTGGTGGCGGTAAAAATCATCGTATTGGTTTATTTGATGCCTACCTAATTAAAGAGAATCACCTCCAAGCCGCTGGTGGCATTGATGCAGCTGTAAGTCAGGCCAAACAACTTAACCCTGGCAAACCTATTGAAGTTGAAGTTGAGTCTATAAATGAACTTCAACAAGCGATGAATGCCGGCGCTGATATCGTGATGCTCGACAACTTTAGTGTTGAAGAAACAAAGCAAGCGGTGGCTTTAGCAAATGGCCAAGTGAAATTAGAAGCTTCGGGTAATATGGATGGTGAAAAATTTAAGTCGTATGCGGCCCTAAATGTAGATTATATTTCTATTGGCGGTTTAACAAAACATATTGATGCTATAGACTTATCCATGAGATTTAACGACTAAAGTACTCATTTGTACCAATATTGGCTTGCATTTAAGTACACAAATAGTGTAAAAATCTCAGTGACTGGTTTTCGTGTTCGCAATTGATGTAGTGTTGAATGCAAATTTAGTAAATCTGTCGATAAATTATTAGTGATGAAAAAGCGTCCTTAGATTAAAGGTTTTGCGCGTTGAATTAAATTGCATCTTGTAATTTGATTGAAGTGAGTCACAATGGAAACAATTTTAAACAATAATAATTTCATTAAAATACATATCAGGAGTATGAATATGAAAAACCGTCAACAAAAAGGTTTTACCCTAATTGAATTAATGATCGTAATCGCGATCATCGGTATCTTGGCATCGGTAGCGGTTCCTCAGTACCAAACTTATACACTACGTACAGAAGCGACTACTCAGGTAGCGTCTGCTATACGTCCAATGCAGAATGCGATCGCTGAGTATGCGGCTCTAAACGGTGATCTACCAGCTAATTATGCTGAGTTAGCCCAAGTAGGCTTTTCTCAAGCAACTGGTATAGACCATACAGCTACTTCTTTGGCTACTGGTGATATCTCAGGAGTAGCTTGGGATGGTTCAAGTATTACACTTACATTTGACACAACTGCCCCTTCAGATCTTCAAGGTAAAACATTTATTCTTGATGCGGTCGTAGAAAATGGTGCGGTTCGTTATCAGAATCAAAATGGTAGCAGCGGTGGTGATCTTGAAGCACAATACCGCCCTAATATTGGTGAGAAGTTAGCAGCTACTCCTGCAGGTTAATTCTCATTTAAACCTCGCCTTTAATCTAAAGGTTTAGGTTACGTTCCAAAAGGTCACTTAGGTGGCCTTTTTTGATCGTGAAATTCGAGTGTTTACTCCAAAATCAAAGTGCCTTGTGGAAAATTAAATCCACTAAAAAGAGAAACTTTAAATCTATACCTTAAATGCACCAAAAACCTCACTAAATCCCTAATTCCTTTTAAGAAACGGTTGCTACCAAACGTTATACACTACATAATCTTAAGTAATAATAATCAGGATTAGTTTATTTAAGATATGCCAAATTCATACAAAGGTGCGTTGTTACGTCAGCTTTTAAGCCATCAACTGATTTCGGATGAAGACGTTGAAAAGGCACAACAAAATCGAAAACAATATCACTCTATGCCCGAAACCTTGGTGGCAGAGAACATTGTTAGTGCCGAAAACCTAGTACTCTTTGTTAGTCAACGCTTTGGTGTTTCTCGCTTTGACATAAGTCAGTTTGATATTGCCACTATTCCTGATGATGTAAAAAATGAAAAACTAGTTTCAAAACATCAAGTTTTACCTGTAGCTAAAAAAGGCCGTACGTTATTTTTAGCTACAAGCGATCCTACTGACGTTTCTGCACAAGAAGACTTTGAGTTTAATACCGGTCTGCAAACTGAGTTTGTTGTATGCGAACCAGGCCCACTTGCTGAAATGATACACAAAGCATTTTCTTCGTTGGAAGAAGGCTTAGGCGTTGATGAAAGTGACATGTTGGAACTTGCGGACTTGGAAACCGAATCTATTGATTCAAACCAAGATAATGCTGACGAAGACGGTTCTGATGATGCCCCAATAGTTGTTTATATTAACAAAATTCTTATGGATGCCATTCGCAAAGGCGCGTCGGATTTACACTTCGAACCTTATGAAAAAGAATATCGAATTCGTTTTCGTGTAGACGGAATTTTAACAGAAGTAGCAAAACCACCAACGGCATTAGCAGGGCGTTTATCAGCGCGCATTAAGGTCATATCAAACTTAGATATAGCAGAAAAGCGTAAGCCTCAAGATGGTCGTATAAAGCTAAAAATATCAGCTAAGAAGTCTATTGATTTTCGTGTTAGTACGCTACCTACTATCTGGGGCGAAAAAGTAGTAATGCGTATCTTAGATTCGTCGAGTGCCATGTTAGGCATCGACGTATTAGGTTACGAAGAAGAACAAAAACGACTTTACATGGAAGCGCTAGAACAGCCCCAGGGGATGATTTTAGTTACTGGGCCAACGGGTTCTGGTAAGACCGTTTCTTTGTATACAGGCTTAAATATACTAAATACCCCTGAGCGAAATATCTCTACCGCGGAAGACCCAGTTGAAATAAACCTTTCGGGTATTAACCAAGTTCAAATGAACGTCAAAGCTGGATTAGACTTTGCCTCTGCTCTAAAAGCCTTTTTACGTCAAGATCCAGATATCATCATGGTAGGTGAAATTCGAGATTTAGAAACTGCTGAAATTTCAATAAAGGCCGCGCAAACAGGTCACTTGGTTTTATCTACTCTGCATACCAACTCGGCACCTGAAACTCTTACGCGTTTGGCTAACATGGGCGTTCCGGCTTACAACATCGCCAGTTCGGTATCGCTTATAATTGCGCAGCGTCTTGCTCGTCGCTTGTGTTCAAAATGTAAAGAACCAGAAACTGACCTTCCAGAAGTAGAATTGCTAAAAGAAGGCTTTACTGAAGAACAACTTAGTACTATGACCTTGTTCAAACCTATTGGCTGCAACGACTGTACAAATGGTTATAAAGGGCGTGTAGGTATTTACGAAGTCCTAAAACTAAGCGAAAGAATGCGAACTATTATCATGGAAGGTGGTAACTCGTTGGATATAGCCAAACAAGCAGCGGCTGAAGGTATGAATGACCTTCGTAAGTCTGGGCTTATTAAAGCGGCGTCTGGCATGACAAGTTTATCTGAAGTTAACCGCGTAACAAATTCTTAACCAATGGATTATTAAGCGAAAATTATGGCAGTGAATAACAAGAAAAAAGTCGCTAAAAAGCAAATTGCCTACGTTTATGAAGGTTTAAACCGTCGTGGCGGAAAGATCAAAGGTGATATGTTTGCCATGTCGCCGACTGAAGCCAAAGGAATGCTTAAAAAGCAGGGCATCACACCGACAAAAGTTAGAAAAAAACCAACACCATTATTTGGTTCAGGCAACAAGCCTATAGACAGCAAAGATATTGCTGTATTTACCCGCCAGGTAGCGACAATGCTAACGGCGGGTGTGCCATTGGTACAGTCATTAGAAATGATTGCCAAAGGAGCGGAGAAGGCGAACTTACAGAAATTAGTTAACGACGTGTTAATGCACGTCCAGTCGGGTTCACCGGTAGCGGACGCATTAAGAACTCAACCTAAATACTTTGATGACCTGTACTGCGATTTAGTGGAGTCTGGAGAAAAATCTGGCGCACTTGATAGTATATTTGATCGTATTGCGGTTTATAAAGAAAAGTCAGAAGCGTTAAAGTCTAAAATCAAAAAAGCCATGACCTACCCAATTGCTATTTTAGCTATATCATTCATTGTTGTTGGTATTTTATTGGTTTACGTAATCCCGAGTTTTGAAGATATTTTTGCTAGTTTTGGGGCTGAATTACCAGCGCCAACACAAATGGCCATCGCGGCGTCTAAAGTTGCGCAAGATTATTGGATTTATGTTGTCGCCGGGATTATTGCCGGGATTTATCTATTCAAACGGGCGCTTCGTACCAATAAGCGATTTGCAGATTCTATGGACGCATTGTTATTAAAAGCGCCGATTGTAGGTAACATTGTGAACAAAGGGGCGATTGCACGTTATGCCCGAACTTTATCTACCACCTTTGCTGCAGGTGTTCCGCTTCACGAGGCACTAAATTCTGCTGCTGGCGCGTCAGGCAATGCCGTTTATAAGCGAGCCATTCAAGAAATCAAAGCGGATGTATCAGCGGGTAATATGATGCATGTTGCAATGCGAGCAACTGACTTGTTTCCAGACATGGTGACTCAAATGGTGTCTATTGGTGAAGAGTCAGGTGCGCTTGATACCATGTTAGAGCGAGTGGCTAATGTGTATGAGCAAGAAGTAGATGACGCGGTAGATGGTATTACAGCGCTTATAGAGCCTTTTATAATGGTATTTTTGGGTACCGTTATTGGTGGTCTAATAGTTGTAATGTATCTACCAATCTTCCAAATGGGTAATGCCGTTTAAGTTTTAAAAGCCGCCTGGAGGATTAACTCCGGGTTGGCTGTTTCTTTT
Source organism: Psychrosphaera haliotis (assembly GCF_039523615.1). Lineage (NCBI taxonomy): Bacteria > Pseudomonadati > Pseudomonadota > Gammaproteobacteria > Alteromonadales > Pseudoalteromonadaceae > Psychrosphaera > Psychrosphaera haliotis. The sequence goes on from NZ_BAAAFQ010000007.1 coordinate 360,090, forward strand.
TAATAAATCAGTGAGTAGAAGACACCATTCATGTTTGATCAATTTTTCTATTTAATGGAGCATTCAACTCCATTCTTAATTACCGTTGTGACTATTTTGTCTTTGTTAGTGGGCAGTTTTTTAAACGTGGTGATATACCGCTTGCCCGTTATGATGGAAAAACAATGGGCTTGTGAGTGTCGTGAGTTGCTTGAAGATGAATTAAAAAAGCCAAAACAGTCTCAGCAACAATCCGCCAAAGACGCTCAGTTTAATTTGGTAAAACCAGACTCACATTGTCCATCGTGTAATGCGCCGGTAAAAGCTTGGCAGAACATTCCGGTAATTAGCTACCTACTTCTAAAAGGTAAGTGTGCTAGTTGTTCAACACCAATTTCTTTGCGTTACCCAGCTATCGAACTGCTAACCGCTATTGCTTCAGCTGTAGTCGCCGTAAAATTTGGCTATTCATTACAGACTTTAATTTTAGTGCCACTCACATGGGTTTTCATCAGCCTTATTTTTATCGACATTGATAAAATGTTACTGCCGGATCAGTTAACTCTACCGCTATTGTGGTTGGTATTAATGAGCTCTGTTTGGGACGTGTTTTTAACGCCGAAGTGGACAATTATAGGCGCTGCGTCTGGTTATCTCGCTTTGTGGTTTGTTTATTGGGGCTTTAAACTCCTAACTGGCAAAGAAGGTATGGGTTTTGGTGACTTTAAATTGCTCGCGGTAATTGGCGCTGTTGTTGGCATTGTTAAACTCCCAATGGTTATTTTATTGTCCTCTGCAGTAGGCGCTGTCATCGGTTTATCAATGATGGCTTTTGGCGATAAGACTAAAAATTCACAAATTCCTTTTGGCCCATACTTAGCCATAGCAGGTTGGATAACAATGTTGTGGGGCGATGAAATGCTTAATGCCTATTTAGGGTTTATGTAATTTATATGTTGGATAATGCATTAGAAACCGAATTTTCTGATCTACTTTTTTATATAAAAGATAAACTCATTATTGGCTTAACGGGCGGAATAGGCTCTGGAAAAACCGCCGCCAGCGATCATTTTATGAAACTGGGTGTAGACATTGTTGATGCAGATGTTATTGCCCGTGAAATAGTTAAACCAAATAGTAAGACCTTAAGTAAAGTTGCAGAACAATTTGGTGCAGATATTTTATTAGAAAACGGTGAGCTGAACCGAGCAAAACTGCGCGAGCGAATTTTTACCAATGATGATGATAAGCAAGCGCTAAACAGCATAATGCAACCCGCTATTCGATACGCATTACTTGAGCAGTTAAATAAAGCACGCTCTGAGTATGTAATTTTGTCTGCACCGCTACTATTAGAAAACGGCTTAGAAAAGTATTGCCAGCGAGTACTTGTGGTTGATGTTCCAGTAGAAACTCAACTACAAAGAGCCAGTAGTCGAGATACGGTATCGAGTAATCAGATCCAATCTATAATAGATAGTCAGATAGATAGAACCTCGAGGCTGTCGAAAGCGGATGATGTTATCGATAATTCTGCAGATTTGACGCATTTATACAAACAAGTAACTCAATTACATAATAAATATTTGACACTAGCGGTTGGTTAACCCATATTGGTTCAATATGTAGCCAGTTGGACCTAAAACAATAATAAAGTACGGTTAACCATGAATTCTGTTGTTTACGAACACCCATTAAATGAAAAAGTTAGACTGCTTATGCGGTTGGAACTGCTGTTTACACAATTATCAACGCATCAAGACGTAAGTGATCAAATTCATATACAGCCCTTTTTTAACTCTTTGTTTGGAACAATTGAAGTTTTAGAGCGGAACGACATTCGCGGTACATTAACTTATTATTTAGATTTACTCGAAAAGAGCATGTTGCGCTGGTCTGCGCATCCAGAAATTCATAATGAATCATTACAAAAAAATCTGAAAGAAACTATCAACTTACAGTCTCAAATTTCCAAAATGAGTAAAGCTTGTCAGGTTCTAAAAGAAGATAAATTTTTAGCCAGTTTACGACAACGTTTTGGAATTGCTGGTGGTACATGTGATTTTGATTTGCCACAATTTCACTATTGGCGTTTAAAGCCGATAGAACAGCGCCAAGAAGATATAAAAAAGTGGCTACAAGTGTTAGCGCCACTAGAACAAGCGTTAAACTTTTCGTTGTTGTTTATTCGCGAGTCCGCAGAGTTTTCTGTGCAACAAGCACCAAATGGCTTTTACCAAGATAGCTGCAGTGATAATATTTCATTACTTCGCGTCAAATACGATCCTGAACTTGGTTACTTCCCTACTGTTAGTGGCAGCACTCGTCGCTTTGCTATTAGCTTTATGCGACCGGATAAAAGTTCTGTAAAAACTTCAGTCAATGATACAATCACGTTTGAACTAGCAAACTGCTGATTAGGTAATCCATGACAACAAAAGTTAACTGTCCTACATGTGACACTAAAGTCACGTGGGAACCTGCATCTGAATTTCGTCCATTTTGCAGCAAACGCTGCCAACTAATTGATCTTGGTGAGTGGGCTAGCGAATCAAATAGAATCGCTGAGTCTCCATTAGTTTCGTCAATGTCGGAGTCAGAATTGGATCAAGTTGAACGTCTATTAGAACAACGTTCTCAAGACTATTTAAATTCTTAATATGATACAAATTAATGAAAATGTAAGCCTTGCTGACAACGAAGTCGAAATCCATGCTATTCGTGCTCAAGGGGCTGGTGGGCAAAACGTCAATAAAGTTTCGTCGGCTATTCATCTTCGCTTTGATATAAAAGCATCAAGTCTGCCACTGTTTTACAAAGAAAGATTGCTGGCGATGAAAGATTCGCGTGTGACTAAAGACGGTGAGTTGATCATTAAGTCTCAACAAAGTCGTACGCAAGCGCAAAATCGTGAAACGGCAATTGAACGTTTAGTAGAAATAATCTGCTCAGCGATTAAAACATTGCCGCCACGTAAGCCAACTAAGCCGACTCGTTCATCGCAGCGTAAACGATTAGACAGCAAAACCAAACATGCTCAAATCAAAAAGGCGAGGGGCCGAGTGGACTTTTAAGGCTTCACAAAACCTGTACTTAGTTTTTTCTCATGGCGTTGTCACGACGCCAAAAAGTATCTTGGTTTATTTCTATTTCCCATACTTCTGCAGGGTTCCAAGTATATCCTTTAGGAAATTGCTTGGCATAAAAGGCAGCGCCAAAGTCTGAGTTCTTTCTAGCCTCATCATTTAGCAAGTTGTAATCAAAAGTAATAAGTGCCTGAGAAAAGTCATCGTACTTTATTTGGCGACGAGTGATTTGCTTCACAATTGCAGAGTTGTATTCGTTTGGACTCATGCCAATCACAATAGCGCGCTCTGGCTGACCTGTTTCTTTTGAAATAAAGTATATTCCAGCCCCTAACGGATACTGCCCAATTAGCTTCAAAAAAACCTTTGCGAAAGAGGCATGGATTAAATCTTTTTCAATCCCACTTTTTATAATGTCGTAGGCTTTATAAATAATCGAATAGTCGTGTTTGGGCTTAGTAGATAACAAAAATGATGCGTAAATCATTGGTATTCTAAGCAAGTTACCCATAGCATTAGATGGTTTTATATAGTTGTCTAAAATTGATTCCATCAAATCATAACGAGCCATTGCGTTTTGGTAATCTTCAGCTTGTTGGTTATGAAAGGCTTCTTTGTCTGGCTTGCCTAAACCAAACTCAATATACTTTTTAGTATTCGAAAAAATAACACTAATTAAGCCCTGTCGCTCTTTATCGCCCAGTAAACGGTATCGATTTCCCTTGTAAAAGGCATCGGCTTCAAGGCTATAACTGCCTATCTGGTGTAGTAGAGCAGCGCTAACGATAGGTCTTAATACTTCTTTTATATAAACATTAAGCATTTCAGGATCTGGCTCTTTTACCTCTTCATTGTCTGCCTGCTCAATCATTCTGGGCACGAGCGCAACAATTCGTTCATCATCGATTAATTTATCTTTAATCAATTGATGGAATAAACAAATAGACCAAGCCGCTATGTATATAGGTTTGTTTTTTTCATTACTTGGACATCTAGAGTGAGATTGCGGTAAAGGCGATCGTAATACCAAAGAAGTAATAAACTTATTAGCGTCTTTTTCATTAAGGGTATTTTCAATGATGAGATCTGCAAGCTCATTCACCATTAATGTTCGTCGTCTAAAGCCGCCTAGTATTTTAGGCTCTAATGAATTTACCGTTGCTTTAGATTTATCAACAATATTTTGTAATTCACCAAGGTATAACTCAGTGTCTGACTGATCTTTAATCGCAGGGTAATAGCCGTTGGCCTTTTCAAACGCAACGATAGTTTCAAGCTGATTGTGCGCTTCGTTTAGTCGGTCAAGTTCACGCTGGTAAGTTAGAACCGTGTCATCAAACTCTGCATAGAATTGTTGTGCGTCGCTGATTAAGGCTAAATACTTATTTTTCACTTGTTTCAATACATCGGTGATGAACAACGGTGAAGCCATTAACAATCCTTAAAAAGCTATATTTTATAAGCGGTTAAGCGCTTATCTATTTTTAGTACATTTATTTTCGGAGCACAACCTAGTCGCTACATTATGTTATCGAATGATAAATATAAGCAAACATATTTTTTTTAATAAAGTTCGCGTATAATTCGCGCCCAGAATTCAGAATCTTTAATTTTAATTTATATATGGAGTTTAACCATGGCGTTAGAACGTACTTTTTCAATCATCAAGCCAGACGCAGTAGCTAAAAACGTAATCGGTGCTATCTACAACCGTTTCGAATCTGCTGGTCTACGTATCGTAGCATCAAAAATGGTACACCTTTCACAAGAGCAAGCTGAAGGCTTCTACGCTGAACACAGCGAACGTCCTTTCTTTGGCGCTCTAGTATCTTTCATGACTTCTGGTCCTGTTATGGTTCAAGTTTTAGAAGGCGAAAACGCTGTTCTTAAAAACCGTGAAATCATGGGTGCTACTAACCCTGCTGAAGCACTAGCTGGTACTTTACGTGCTGACTATGCTGCATCAATCGACGAAAATGCGGTACACGGTTCTGACGCTCCTGAGTCAGCTGCACGTGAAATCGCTTACTTCTTCTCTGCAGACGAGCTATGTAACCGTACTCGTTAATCTTTGCAGATTAGTTGATAATAGAAAGGGACTTTAGCTTGCTAAGGTCCTTTTTTATATTTTTGCTGTGACTTTTTAACTTTAACTTTAACTTTAACTTTAACTTTAACTTTAACTTTAACTTTAACTTTAACTTTAACTTTAACTTTAACTTTAACTTTAACTTTAACTTTAACTTTAACTTTAACTTTCGTTTTTGCAATGTGCCTTTTGCTACAAAGTGTTTAACAGGGTATATCGCAAAAACAATGTACGCGTGTAATAACGCATCTTAATAACGATACAAGTTACATAGAGGTAAATATGTCTGTAGAAAATGTTCAAACCAACGATCAAGCCAATGCTCAAGTCACAACAGTGACACCAAAAGCTCAAAAGAAATTTAACTTACTAGATTATGATCGCGACGCAATGCGTCAGTTCTTTAAAGATGAGTTTAACGAAAAATCATTTAGGGCCGACCAGGCGATAAAGTGGATTTATCAAATGGGTCAAACAGACTTTTCTGAGATGACTAACTTCTCTAAAGCGCTTCGCGCCAAGTTAAATGAAAAATGTGAAGTTCGCGCACCGGAAATTTCAGTTCGCCAAGAATCTACAGACGGTACAATCAAGTACGCAATGCTATTAGAAGGCGGACAAGAAGTAGAAGCAGTTTGGATACCAGATGGAGACCGCAGAACCTTATGTGTATCTTCGCAAGTTGGCTGTGCATTAGAATGTACTTTTTGCTCTACCGCTCAACAAGGTTTTAACCGTAACTTAACCGTTGGTGAAATTATTGGTCAGGTTTGGCGTGTTGCTCAAGATATTGGTTGGGACGGACAGTCAACTAATCGCGCAGTAACAAACGTGGTAATGATGGGCATGGGCGAACCACTTTTAAACGTTAAAAACGTAGTGCCAGCAATGGAATTAATGATGGACGACTTTGCATTTGGTTTATCAAAGCGTCGAGTCACAATTAGTACATCTGGTGTTGTTCCAGCATTAGACTTATTGAAAACAAAAATTGACGTAGCCTTAGCAATTTCTCTACATGCGCCAAATGATGAACTAAGAGACATTCTGGTTCCAATTAACAAAAAATATAATATCGAAGAGTTCTTAGCATCTTGTCGTCGTTATATTGATGGCTCTACAGCAAACAAAGAGATCACCATTGAGTACGTTATGCTAAATGGCATTAATGACTCAATGGAACAGGCTCGTGAATTAGCACAAACGTTAAGAGGCACGCCATCTAAAATTAACCTAATCCCATGGAACCCGTTCCCGGGTGCGCCATATGAAAAATCTTCGAATAGTCGTGTAGATAGATTCGCAAAAGTAATGCAAGAAGAAGGTTATACATGTATTGTTAGACGTACTCGTGGCGACGATATTGATGCCGCGTGTGGGCAGTTGGTGGGTGATGTTGTTGACCGAACAAAACGTTTGTTAAAAAAACAGATGAAAGGTGATTCAATATCAGTCAAACTGGTTTAGTTAATAATAATAATAACTAAAAGAAGTGGGTTATGGGACGAATTCTATATTTGCTTTGCTGCATAACATTGTTATCAGCATGTGTTACGGAAAAAACATTTATCGACTCAAAAAAACAGGTACGTAGTTTTGAGTTTGATCGAGATGAAGCAGCTCGTACCCGCTTGATTTTAGCGCTTAGCTATTTAGAAACGAACCGTTTTGAACAGGCTAAGTTTAATTTAGAAAAGGCGCTAGAGTTTAATCCTGAGCGCGCCGACGTCAATTACAGTTTGGGTTATTACTACCAAATGGTTGGCGAAATGGAAATTGCCGAAAAGTACTATCTTGAAGCAATAGACCTAGAGCCTAAAAATCCAGATACATTAAACAACTACGGTACATTCTTATGTAATGTAGGTCAGCTTGATAAAGCGGCGGTTTATTTCAAAAAAGCCATCAATATTTCTAAGTACACTCGTGCCGCTGACAGTTATGAAAACTTAGCGATATGCGCGTTGTCAAATGACCAAATTCTTCAAGCGCAAGAATACTTTGAGATGTCTTATAAGCACAATCCAAGTCGTGCCTATAACCTATTATCTTTGGCAGGTATTAAGTACGCAACCGGAGATTTAATAGCTGCACTAAATTTTTACACTCGCTTTAACCGCATTGGTCAGGCAACACCGCGAAGCCTTCTACTAGGTTATATTTTAGAAACGAAGCGCGGCCGACTAAATCAAGCCAACCAATATGCCGATCAAATTATTGCTAATTTCCCTGAAAGCAATGAAGCACTATATATAACCACCAAAACGGTGATTAATAGTGAATTTGAACAGCTTCGCTTAAAGTATCAGGCGAAACATAACAATTCGCCAAAAATTAAAATCACTCGAAAGACAGCCAGCAACTCATTAGTAAAACCAAAAAAAGTAAATACGCCGAGTAAAGCGACTTATCAAAGTAAACCAGGTGGCAGTGCATTAGCGTTGCCAACGGTAATTGCTACAGCGGTAAAACAAGTGGCTACGCAGTCAGAGTTTGAAGCTGAATTACAACAAAAAGTAGCGATGTTTTCTAAACCATTAACCGATACAGAGTCTGTTAGCTTGCCAGCGGAAGTTAAGTCTGCCGTGGTGATTAGACAAGAGGCGCCATTGCCAACGGAAGAAATTCTATTAAAAGAAGTAGCCAGTGCAAAATTAGTTAATGATCGTGCAACAACAGTTAATAACCGTGAGTATACAAAAGTAGAACCGGTTAAACTTATTGTACCGACTTATGAAGTGCAACCGGGCGATAACTTATACCGTATTTCGGTGACCTTTAATGTAAAGGTAGAACGATTAGTCGCTTGGAATGCATTATCTAAAGCGGAAGTGAGTGTAGGCCAAACATTATTTGTGGCAGACCCAGAGCCTTATGTAGTACTTCAAAAAGAACAACAATTGTCAGATGTAGCAAAACAGCAAAAAGTTGAATTAGAAGCACTATTGAGATGGAATAGCCTAGACCAAGATGGATGGTTAAAAGAAGGTCAAAAAGTCTTAGTTGCTGATCCTTCATGGTATACCACTCGTCAACAAGCAGATGCAATGGCGGGACTTGGAGAGCCAATTTCAGTAGATAATGCGACTATCACTATACCTACGCATAAAGTTAAATCAGGCGAATTTTTATATAAAATATCAAAAGATTATAATGTGAAGTTAGATACACTGATTAAGTGGAATAATCTAACATCAAAAGCTAAATTAAAAGTTGGCCAAGTTATCTACGTTGGAAACCCAGATGTGTATTACACATTGCCGCAAAGTCAGAGTATGGAGCTTACGGCAAAACGTATAGGTATTAACGTTCAGCAGTTAAAAGATTGGAATAATATAGACCAAGATGGTGTCTTATCAGCAGGGACCAGGTTATTGAAAGTGAATCCGGAGCAGTATCAATAATGAAAGACGAAAATCAAATCGATGTAGTAGATGAAACATCAACAACTGAAGTTCAAAAAGAGTCAGTAGGACAGATATTATCAAGTGCGCGTGTTGCGCAGGGTATTAGTTTAGAAGATCTATCTGAACAAATTAGAGTACCAATGAAGGTGCTTGTTGGTATTGAAGCTGATGACATCCCAAATACATTACCTGAAACTTTTATCAGAGGTTACATTCGTAGCTATGCGAAAAAGGTCGGTGTGGAAGAGTCTCGAGTATTAATAGAGATAGAAACTACGGCGGCGAGTTCGCCAGACGCAATGGCCATGCAGTCATTTTCTAAGCGTAGCAAGCGTAAAAAAGTTGAACGTAGGTTGACAATTATAAGCTGGTTAATTTTTATTATCTTAGGTTCGGCATTGGTTATTTGGTGGTATCAAACTAAAGGGATTGAAATGCTTAACCCTGTAGAGCCAACCACTAAAGTTACTGAAAGTGAAGATAACGCTGTTCAGGAGCTTAATACTTCTGAGTTAACTCCAGCTGCAATGGAAGAGTCTGAAGGCGATACCAAAATTGAAGAAAATGCAGACTTAGCAGCTGCTCCTTCAGAGGCGCAAGCGGATGATTTTCCAGCAAGTGCATTAAGAGTTCAAAAGCCAGAAGCTCAACAAGCTGACGTTGAGAATACATCAGTAGAAACAACCAATGTTGTTACAGAAAACCCTGAGAACACAGTTGCACAAAATGTGAATCAAGAAGTTGCACCTGCAACTCAAACGCTTGAAGCAGCGCAACAGAAAACGGTTAATACTGATGAAGAAGCTGGTGTAAAACCAGTTCAATCACCAATTGTGTTAAGCGATGAAGAAAAACGTTTGTTAGCCGAAAACGGTGAAATAGACGAAAACGACTTTATTAGAGTTGAATTTAAGTTTGAACAAGAAGTTTGGGTAGAAGTTTATGACGCTTACGACGAGCGTATTGCAGTTGGTAATAAACCTGCTGGCTACCTAATGAAATTGAACGCGCAAGGCCCATTCAGAGTATTACTTGGCAGTACTTATGGCGTCACTATTTGGGTGAACGATAAAGAGTACGACATTTCAGAATATCCAACTAATCGAGTTGCTCGATTTGATATAGACACACAACAGTAAAAGAGAATAGAAAAAGATGTTTGGTGAAAACCCGATTAAAAGACGTAAATCCACCCTAATTATGGTCGGCGATGTGCCGGTTGGGGGAGATTCGCCGATTGCAGTTCAATCAATGACAAACACCGACACAAATGATGTTGCGGCAACCGTAGATCAAATTAACCGTATTCAAGCAGCTGGTGCCGACATTGTTCGCGTATCTGTGCCTACGATGGGTGCTGCGGAAGCCTTTAAAGAAATTAAGAAACAAGTTTCTATTCCTTTGGTTGCTGATATTCATTTTGATTATCGTATTGCCCTCAAGGTTGCTGAGTATGGCGTTGATTGCCTTCGCATAAACCCAGGTAATATTGGTAATGAAGAGCGTATCAAAGCCGTTATTGATGTAGCAAAAGAAAAGAACATTCCAATTAGAATTGGTGTGAACGGTGGTTCTTTAGAAAAAGACATTCAAGAGAAGTATCACGAGCCTACTCCGGAAGCTTTGGTTGAGTCAGCCATGCGTCATGTGGAAATCTTACAACGCCATGACTTTCATAACTTTAAAGTGAGTGTAAAAGCGTCGGATGTTCATTTGGCAGTTGGCGCTTATAGATTGCTTGCTCAAAAAATTGATCAACCTTTGCATTTGGGCATTACCGAAGCCGGTGGCTTTAGATCTGGTGCAGTAAAATCTGCAGTAGGTTTAGGTATGTTACTGGCAGAAGGTATTGGCGACACAATCAGAATTTCATTAGCTGCTGATCCAGTTGAAGAAATTAAAGTTGGCTTCGATATTTTAAAGTCTTTAGGTATTCGTTCACGAGGCATCAACTTTATTGCTTGTCCTAGTTGCTCACGTCAAGAGTTTGATGTGGTAGGAACGATGAATCAGCTAGAAGAACGATTAGAAGACGTTGTAGAGCCCGTTACAGTATCTGTAATTGGTTGTGTGGTAAATGGTCCTGGTGAAGCATTAGTCTCTGACTTAGGGCTTGCTGGCGCGAATAAACGCAGTGGTTTTTATATCAATGGCCAGCGTCAGAAAAAACGTATCGACAATGACAATATTGCAGAGCAATTAGAGTCTGAAATACGAGAGTTTATTGCCAATAAGATCCAAGTCGAAAATATTGAATAAACTTATCGTTTAGTTAAGAAAAATCACACATTAGTGAAATTACTTTCGGTAATGTAGGGTCTAGTAAAATAACCGAATGCACTTCTTTGGAAGTGCATTTTTATTTTTAAAGGAAAACCCTTACAGGAACACTATGAAAAAACATTTGATTCAATCTCTACTATTAGCAGCTTCTTTTTTCATTTCGTCTTTTTCAGCATTTGCACAAGCGGCCAATGGCATAGCCAATAGCATTTCGGAAGTTAGGCCAACCTTACCAGGCATGATTATCCCTAATACTTGTGTAGAAAGTAGCGATAAAAGCAAAGTCTGCACTGAGGCGTTGTTTGCTGAGAAACCAACGGTACTAGTTGTATATCGAGGCGGGTGGTGTCCTTATTGTAATGCTCAGCTTAATAGAATGAAGTCTATTGAGTCGGCACTTGAGTTTTTGGGTTTCCAAATCGTTGCTATTTCGCCTGACAGTAATAAAAATATTGCAGAGCAGCAGTCTCGAGAAGAGCTAGCGTACAACCTACTTGCTGATCCTAAGTTAGAATTGGCGAAAAACATGGGTTTAGCGTATTTCTTAGATAAGAAAACAGAAGAAAAGTATCGCGATAAGTTAGGTGTGCCGTTTATTGATATCGATGGTGATTCACGTGTAGCGCTGCCAGTACCTGCGGTTTATATTATCGATCAGCAGGGTAAGGTTCACTTCCAATATGTTAATCCTGATATATCTGTACGTTTAAGTGAAAACTTACTATACACAGCAGCGTCAGAAACAATGAAAGTGATTAACAAAGTAGAGCAAAAAAAAGCGAATAAATAACTTTTAAGCTAGGTTATTATTGATGGCAAGGCTTATTATTTAGCCTTGCGCATCAAGCATCAAGCATCAAGCATCAGCTATCAATAATCAAACCTCTAGCATATCCATTATTCCAGCGGCCGCATCTCGGCCTTCTGCAATGGCTGTAACGACTAAATCTGCGCCTCTGACGATATCGCCACCAGCAAAGATTTTGGGGTTACTGGTTTGATAAGCAAATTCGCCATTAGCGTTTGCTTTAATGGTATTCCAATCTGTTAGTTCAACACCAAAAGGGCTCAACCAGTCAAGCGACAAAGGTTGAAAACCAAAGGCAATAACCACTGCATTAGACTCCAATATAAAGTTGCTGTCAGGCACCGCTTCAGGTCGTTGACGGCCATTAGCATCGGGTTTACCTAAGGCTGTTTTTACAAACTCTACGCCGCAAGCTTCACCTTTTCCATTTACTAAAATGTCTAGTGGCTGTGAATTCCAAACAAACTGTACACCTTCCTCTTTTGCATTTTTCACTTCACGGCGAGAACCAGGCATACTTTTCTCATCTCTGCGATATACGCACTTAACGGACTTAGCTCCTTGGCGAATAGCAGTACGAACACAGTCCATAGCTGTATCGCCACCACCAAGTACAACAACATCTTGGTCTTTGAAGTCTATTTCTAACGGGCCTTTTTTCATGACGTGGCGAGTATTGCTAATCAAGTAAGGCAGTGCATTATAAACACGCGGTGCTGACTCATTAGTAAAACCACCTTTAAGGTTTTTATAGGTGCCTACCGCTAAAAATACTGCGTCATATTCATTGATTATCTTGTCTAGTGAAATGTCGTTACCCACTTCAGTATTCAGTACAAATTCCACACCCATTTCTTCAAATACGTTACGACGGTTTATCATCACTTCTTTTTCAAGTTTAAATGCCGGTATGCCATAAGTAAGCAGACCGCCAATTTCATCGTATTTATCGTAAACCGTTGCAGATACTCCGTTGCGAACTAACACGTCGGCACATGCAAGCCCAGCCGGACCAGCACCAATAACTGCGACCTTCTTGTCCGTCTTAATCACATCTGAAATATCCGGTCGCCAGCCAAGTTCAAAAGCCTTGTCCGTAATATATTTTTCGATACTGCCAATAGTCACGGCACCAAAGTCATCGTTCAGCGTGCAGGCGCCTTCACATAAACGGTCTTGAGGACAAACTCGTCCACATACTTCAGGAAGGCTGTTTGTTTTGTGAGACAACTCAGCTGCTTCAATTATTTTGCCTTGATTGGCTAACTCCAACCACTGAGGAATATAGTTGTGAACTGGGCATTTCCATTCGCAATATGGATTGCCGCAGTCTAAACAACGATCTGCTTGGCCTGCAGCTTGATCTTCATCTAACGGTTTATAAATTTCTATAAAGTCAGATTGCCTAATTTTAAGAGGCTGTTTTTTAGGGTCGATGCGTTGGACATCTACAAATTGATAAATATTTTTATTCATAATTCAGTCCTACATCGCTTCAATGCGTAATTCGTTTGACGAACGCTGTCTGTGGCCTAATAAAAGGTCTACATCCACTGACTTAGGCTTCACAAGTTTGAACTTGTTATGCCATTGTGAAAACTCACTTAATATCTCTAATGAACGAGTACTTTGTGTCGCTTCGTAATGATCGTTTATTAAGCCTCTTAAGAACTCTATATGTAATTGGTTTGGAAGTTTTAAGGCTTCAACGTGTTGTGGGTTTATTTTTTCATCTAAAGTGCCATCTTCATCTAGAAGGTAAGCGAACCCTCCTGTCATACCTGCACCAAAGTTAATGCCTACGGTTCCTAAAACAACGACAGTTCCGCCCGTCATATATTCACAGGCATTTTCACCTGCGCCTTCAATTACTGCATTTGCACCTGAGTTTCTAACGGCAAATCGTTCACCTGCGCAACCAGCGGCTAATAGTTTTCCGCCAGTCGCGCCGTATAAACAGGTATTTCCCATAATGGCAGACACATGACTTAAGTAAGCAACACCTAGCGGAGGATGAATAACAATAGTGCCCCCCGTCATGCCTTTACCAACATAATCATTGGCGTCACCGGTTAATTGTAAATTCACGCCGCCAGCATTCCAAACTCCAAAGCTTTGGCCTGCAGTACCTACAAAGTTTAGTTTTATAGGATCGCCTGCCATGCCTTGGTTGCCATATTTAGCCGCAACTTCGCCTGATAATTGCGCCGGAACGGAACGGTCAGTATTGCGAATAGGGTAACTAAACTCGCCTCCGCTACGTGCTTTTAATGCGGCTTTAGTATCCGCCACAATTTTACAGTTTAGTTCAGCGGTATCCGCTGGGATATTGGCCTCAGACTGATAAAGAGGTTGTGTACTTTTTAGCGTCACTGAATCTAAAATGTTTTGCAGGGCTAAATTTTGTTGTTTTGCGGTTTGACCTTCAATTATCTCAAGTAAGTCGGTGCGACCAATTAAATCCACTAGGTTAGCAACACCAAGTGACGCTAAGTGTTCTCTAGTTTCGCTGCCGATGAACTTAAAGTAATTTTCAACCATCTCTGGCAACCCAATAAAATAACGTTGCCTTAATGTTTGATCTTGTGTTGCAACACCAGTTGCACAGTTATTTAAATGGCATATACGTAAATATTTGCAGCCCAAAGCAACCATAGGTCCCGTTCCAAAACCAAAAGTTTCAGCGCCAAGAATGGCTGCTTTTACAATATCGAGTCCGGTTTTTAAGCCACCATCCACTTGTAGTCGTACTTTATGACGTAATCCATTCTCAACTAAAGCTTGATGCACTTCGGCTAAACCAAGCTCCCAAGGACAGCCTGCATGTTTTACAGAAGTTAGAGGGCTTGCACCTGTACCGCCGTCAAATCCGGAGATAGTTATTAAATCGGCGTTGGCTTTAGCGACACCTGTAGCAATGGTGCCAACGCCTGGCTCAGATACGAGCTTCACAGAAATTAATGCTTTAGGGTTTACCTGCTTCAAATCAAAAATTAGCTGAGCCAAATCTTCAATCGAATAGATATCATGATGTGGCGGTGGAGATATTAATGTCACACCAGGAATTGAGAAGCGTAACTTGGCGATTTCTGGGCTTACTTTTTCTCCAGGTAACTGACCGCCTTCTCCGGGTTTTGCACCTTGAGCGACTTTAATCTGAATAACTTCGGCATTTCTTAAATAATGAGGCGTAACACCAAAACGGCCTGAAGCAATTTGTTTGATTTTAGAGTTTTTAACGGTGCCAAAACGTTTAGGATCTTCACCGCCTTCGCCTGAGTTAGAAAACCCTCCAAGTCTGTTCATTGCCACTGCAAGTGCTTCATGTGCTTCAGGACTTAATGCTCCGATAGACATAGCGGCAGAATCAAATTTGGGGAATAGGTTCTCTACAGGCTCTACCTGTTCTAAAGGAATAGAGCTGGAAGAGTTTAATTTAAATAAATCTCTAAAATGACTGGCAGGTCGATTATTTACGGCATCGGCGTAAGCTTGGTAGTCGCTGGCATCGCCGCTTTGCACTGCTTTTTGTAAAAGTTGTACCACGTCTGGGTTATAAGCGTGATATTCGCCGCCGTGAACGTATTTTAAGAATCCGCCATGTTCTAATTCTTTGCGAGCTAACCAAGCATATTTGTTGAGTCTAGATAAATCCGATTGCACATCCACAAACTCTGCACCGCCAATTCGGCTTACAATGTGAGGGAAGCACATAGACATGATTTCAGATCCAATGCCAATAAGCTCAAATAGGTTAGAACATCGGTAGCTTGCCACCGTTGATATGCCCATTTTAGACATGATTTTTAACAAGCCTTTATTGAGACCTTGGCGATAATTAATCATGGCTTGTTTGGCGTTAAGCGGTATATCGCCTTTTTGAACATACTGCTCGACGGTTTCATAAGCTAAATATGGATAAACAGCGGTAGCGCCCAGGCCAATAAGCACAGCAAGTTGGTGAGAGTTACGCACGCCACCAGTTTCAACAATAATATTGGTATCACAACGCAGTTGCTGAGTAACAAGTGTTTCTTGCACAGCACCAATAGCGAGAGGTGCTGGAATAACAAGTTGATCTTTAGTGGGGTTTTTATCGGACAAAGTAACAATAACGGTCTTGTTTTCAGCCACGCTGTGCGCCACTTTTTTACATAAACCTTGTATTGCTGACTTTAAATCAAATTGTTCGGCGTTAAAGCAAAGTGAAAACGTTTCTGAGCGGTAATGCTCTTGGTCATACTCTTTAAGCTGTTTAATGTCGGTATACATCAATACAGGTGAATTGAATAAAACACGATCCGCATATCCTGAGGTTTCAGCAAAAACGTTTTGCTCTCGACCAATACATGTCGCCAACGACATAACATGACTTTCTCTAAGAGGGTCTATTGGTGGGTTGGTAACCTGAGCAAATTGCTGACGAAAATAGTCGTAGTAGTCTCTAACTTTTTGGGACATCACGGCCATAGGCGTATCATCGCCCATAGAGCCTGTAGCTTCTTGTCCGTCACAAGCGAGTACTTTTATGACTTGTTCTATTTCTTCGTAAGTGTAATTAAACAGTTTATGCAAAATACGTTGTTGTTTATCGTCATATAAACGAGTGCCAATTTGATCTGCCGGGTAGTCTTCAAATGGAATAAGTCGTCGAATATTTTGTTCAAGCCATTCGTTATATGGATGTCGGTCTTTTAAATCATGATCAATTTGGTCTGAGTACCACACTTTGCCATTGTAGGTATCAACGGCGAGCATTTCACCTGGACCAACACGCCCTTGCTCTATTACTTCATCGGGTGTGTAGTCCCAAATGCCAGACTCTGACGCTAGGGTCAGCAGTTTATCTTTGGTAATAATGTATCGGGCAGGGCGTAAACCATTCCTGTCCAAGTTACAGGCGACATGTCGACCATTGGTAATGACTATTCCCGCAGGACCATCCCAAGGCTCCATGTGCATAGAGTTAAATTCGTAAAAAGACTTTAGCTCTTTATCCATGTGTGGGTGTTTTTGATAAGCTGGTGGAACTAATAGTCGCATTGCCCTGAATAAATCCATGCCACCGGCTAAAAAGAGCTCAAGCATGTTATCTAGCGACGCGCTGTCACTGCCTTGGTAATTAACAAAAGGTGCAGCATCTTTTAAATCGGCAATCAGAGGAGAGTGGAATTTATATTCTCTAGCTTGCGCCCATTGTCGGTTACCCTTAATTGTATTGATTTCGCCATTGTGAGCTAAGAATCGGAAGGGTTGAGCTAGTTTCCATTGAGGCGTTGTATTTGTTGAAAAGCGCTGGTGGAAAACACAGATGGCGGTGGACATTCTAATGTCCGCGAGATCTAAGTAAAAGTCGGCAAGATCCTTTGGCATGACCAACCCTTTGTATATTGTCACCAAGCAGCTAAGGCTCGGAATATAAAAGTCTGGATCGTGGATCATTTGTTGTTCTATTCGACGCCTTGCCATGTAAAGTCGTCGTTCAAAGTCTTTTTTACGCCAGCCTGGAGGTGCATTTATAAAGACTTGTTGAATATCCGGTAAACTTTGACTTGCGATTTCACCAAGAACCTCATTGTTGGTGGGAACCTGACGCCAACCTACAATCTGTAGCGTTTCTTTTTCTAACTCTTTAGTGATAATAGCAATGGCTTGCTGCTTTAAGACAATGTCGGTACTGAAGAAAATATTGCCAACGGCGTATTTTTTGCCAAGACGCCATCCATTTTGTTCGGCAATTTCTGAAAAGAATTGATCGGGTTTTTGCATCAACAAACCACAACCGTCACCGGTTTTTCCATCGGCTGATACGCCGCCACGATGTTGCATTCGAGCCAAGCTAGTAATAGCCGTTCGAACTATTTTATGGCTAGGTTCACCTTCAAGGTGAGCTATTAGGCCAAACCCACAATTGTCTTTTACCCAATCTTCATTATGTAAAGTTGTTTGAATGCTCGTTTTGATTTTATTGTTATTGTCGTTGCTCAAAATTAACCTCACAAGTGCGACCCAATGCGCAAATATCTAAATTAGTATAGTCATAAATTAAAAGTACTAATGTTCAGGCTTGTTTAAATGCATCGATATAGCGGGTCATGATGAATATAAATTCAATAATTGTAAATAATCTATCCTTGCGAAGGTTTTAAATCAAGTAGAAATTAGAACTATGACTCTAAAATAATGTTGTAAAAAAACAATTTAATGAGTTCGGGCTAGTGGTTTTGGTGATTTTTTGAAGGGTTTTCTAAACGTTGAGGCTTTTTATGTAGTTTAGTAACAAAAGAGGGCGTAAAAAAGCAGCTCGTAAAAAATAGGAGCTGCTTCTCAAGAAACTTTAAATATTGAATATTAGCTTATTTAGAAGCGTAACCACCATCAATGCCTTTACTTGCAACAGCAACGGCGTCGTGTGCATGTAAAGATTCATAATGGTTTACTCGTAGCCAGAAGTCACGGTAGCCATCAATGCTGTTTAATGATGCTTTAATGCGTCGTCCAGCATCTTCACAGAACATTAGGTTTTGACCATTAAGGCGGGCAAATTCTTGTTCGTCTTCACGTTTTACAGCTGCTTGAACTGGCGTTTTAAGAGCAAACTCAATAGCGTCAACAAGATCAACAATTGGAAAGTCTGAAACTGAATCAGCTAGCTTAACTTTAACTTCAGCAATAGAACGTTGGCTGTGTGGAGTAGCCACTATGCCTTCAGTAGAGCCTAACCATTCGTGAACGGTTTCTGCATTTACTTGAGCTTGTCCATCAAATGTTTTTGTAAACTGGTTTTGAATAAGCTGACGCGCAAGCGCTGCTGAACACGGACAAGTAGATGAATAAGGCACTTTAACCGCTAATTCAATATCAAGTACACCGTCAGTCAGGTTACCGGTGATCACAACTGGATATGCTTTCCAGCCTAACTTACCACTGATCAATGATTTGCGGCGCATGTGGTAGTCAAACTCAAACTTTAGGTGGGCAGAGTTTGATAAGTCATGGTGACTTTCAATGAAGTTGTTTAATAGAGACTTTAAGTTCTCGATATTAAGTGCACTTTCAACTGAAAGCTCATCTAACATAAGATACAAGCGAGACATATGAATGCCTTTAGCCTTAGGCTCTTTTAAATTAACAAACGCCTCTACAAGCGCTGAAATAGGACGAGTCTCACCTTGCATCTCAACCATTAATGGCATTTCGATGTTGCTCATCCCGACCCAATCAAGTACGCCTTCAGTTTGGGCTTTCGCTTGATTTGCGATGTCTGGCATTTTAGTTGGCATGTAATCTCCAAAATTTTCAACAACAAAAGCCCTCATGTGTCATAGAGAGGGCTATTAAAATTAGTGTTTAGCTTATAGTGGTCATTTATACCACATTTTCAAGGTCTAGTTCATCAAATAACCTAGTGTTTTACTCAACTTTTTATTATAAGGTTCAAAAATAAATTATAAATATGCTAGTGTTGAATCGGGATTAAACTTATAAGTTCATAGGATAGTGATAAAGCATGTTTCGGTATTTCAAATTAACCTCTTACTTTCTTTTGGTTTTTTTAATATCAACCCAACCTGTTTATGCAGAAAAGTTTGGTACTGTATTAATAGGTGGTGGGTTAGACGTTTGTACATCCGCCCATTCGCAACACTGCAAAACTAAATTAGCAGTTAACGAAAATTCACATAGTACTCACCGTTATCTTCTCAATACAAAAAATATAAATACCTTGGCGTCACTTTATTATGCAGACCCTTCTATTCAAACTAAACAAATGCATGAGTTTTTAACAAATATTGGCAAGCTTAATGAGCTATCGAAATCCTATACGGAAAAAGGTTTAAGTCATTTCTTTAGAAAATCTAATTTACCAGATGCGACTAAGCTAGATGCCTTTCACTGGCAAATGATATTAGATGTTTTTCAAGAGAGAGTAATTGCTACTCGCTTTTTGCAAAGAGACAGGTACAAAAATGTCAACGTAGACGTGTTCAACAGTAAACAACTATTTGTAGCAAAAGCTTTAAGAGAGTTTGTGGACAATGTGTCTGGCGACAACATTTTAATTGTTACGGCGGCGAATAGAGATGCTTTTGAAGACGTATATTGGTTAATTAAAACTTTTGAACAGTTTGATTTAGATGTGAAATGGATGCCTTTAGATTTAGCTGTAGCAGAAATATGGAGAACGACAGATATTTCTAGCTCAGATAAAGTGGAAGCCGCATGTAAAAGTATTAATGAAACCAGACACAAGATAGCAAAGCGATATTTCAGAGATCGTATCTACGGTGACTTAAATGAAGAGCTCATAGAGAGCTGTAGCGAGCCAGATAAAGTTATCGATCTTGTGGAGGAAGCTGACGGGATCTACTTTCATGATGGAGACCCAATCGTCCTTCGAGATAGCTTAATGATTAACGATATTGAGCCTAATCATGTTTGGAAACGGATTTTGTCTCGCCATCAAAATAAGCAAATAACCTTAGCCTTTAATGGTGGAGCAATTCGTGCGCTAGGCGGGAATGAAGGGCGCAATGGTTTTGTTATACAGGGGTCGAGTAAAGATAGCCTTAACGATGGTTTTGGAATTTATTCAAACTTAGAAGCTTCGAAAAAGCATGTGAAAGGCAACGAGCCTTTGATGAGCATGGCGGGATTAGGATTATTTGACGGCATAAGCTTTGACAGTGAATTTAATAACATTAGCCGGCAGGGGCGACTTTTTGGGTTGCTAGCAATGATGAAGCTACCTTACGGCATTGGCATTGATGAACGAACAGTACTAGCGATAAAACAAAATGCTAATGGCCTAGAGCTGAAAGTAAGTGGGGAGGGGGGTGTGACAGTTGTTAACAATACAGAAAGTACTAGAGCATCTTTAGCGCCCGCAAAACTGACTGATATTGTAATGAGCTTTATGACACAAGACGACACAGCGCTATTTAAAGACAGTAAATTTAGTTTTGATTTTGCGAATTGGAAGTATAGTTCAAGCCAATACTCACAGCCTGTAGTCAGGGCCGGCAAAGTATTTCGCCCAGAAGCATTTTCAAAAACAATGTACATGTTGTGTACCACTGGCGCCAGAAAAGCACTATTAAAGCATATAGAGCTCGGCAAAGGGCATGTGCTAAACGTTGGTAAGTTATCTAATTCTGTATCTGTGTCTGGTAGCAAAAATGTGAATGGCGAAAATTACAGTTATTGTTCTTATCGTGGTTACACTATTTCTATAAAACCTAATTAGAAGGGAAACCTTTTATTTAAGGTATAACTACTGAAGCTCTAATAAGCTGGTGATTAACTTCGAGCGACGAGCGGCGTAAGTGTTTCCGACTGAAAACAAAGGTGACGGCAGTACCTTGGAATGAAATGCTAGCAATATTGCCAGTTTCTTTAAGATTAACGTTGTTCGCAATGGTCATCGACTCTTCTGATAAAGCTTTAATTATCTCTTTATCAGATGGTTTAGGATCTGCGTTATATATAATGTGGCAATAGGATAAAGGTACGTCTGAAGCTTGTTGCCAATTGCTGATAGACACATCAATACTTTGTTTTCGACTTTCATGTGTTTTTTTTAGTATTTCACCAATACGAAAACTCTTTTCACCAACAAAACAGAATTCAGGCTGTGCTTCTTTTTGTGCATTGTTGAAGTCTATAAAAAAGAAGAGCTGATAGATTATTGCTGCTGTTTTTTTTGCCTTTATATCTGGATTACCATTAACAGTAGCACTATTAACCGCAGTTCCATTGACCGTTGTACTATCTATAAAGTAAGCGCTGACTTCGTTAGGCAAGCTAAATAGTACTAAGGTGAGAACTACAGAAACAAGTTTAATCATGTTTTGAGCTCTGTAACTTACTTGGAAACTCTATGGTGAATATTGCACCTTCCGTTAATTGGCTCTCAACAGATATGCTACCTTGAAGTGCTTGAGTGACTAGGTTGTAAACCAAATGTAAACCTAAGCCTGAACCTCCATCGCCGCGTGAAGTTGTGACAAAAGGATCAAAGACTTTTTGTTTAATTTTTTGTTCAATACCGCAACCGTTGTCTCTAAAAACAATTATACAGTTTCCGTTACTTTCCTCTGCTGTTATAGATATGTCACCTTGCTCCATAGACTTAAATCCGTGCAGAATGGAATTCATGATCAAGTTTATAATTATCTGATTGAGTGGACCTGGTTTTGTAGTAATTGAAATTCTGTCATCACAATCCACCGTAATGATATGGCGATATTTTTTTAAGGTGGGCTGCATAGAGGTAATAATTTCATCTAAATAGGAATGGAGATTAATCTCTCTAATCACGCCTGCAGTTTGATCGACTGCAACCTGCTTAAAGGAGCTAATTAAATCAGCTGCTCGAGTCAAATTGCGATAGATTATTTGAGTGTTTTCTTTGCTCTCTGTTAAAAAAGCCGTTAACTGACCTGCACTTAATGTCTTATCATCAAGTTTGCTTGAAATCTCGTCTATCCGGTCGGAAAGCATTGTTGATGCTGTTACGCCAAGCCCTATTGGCGTATTAACCTCATGTGCAACGCCAGCAACCATTTGTCCTAAGCTTGCCATTTTCTCCGACTGAATAACTTGTGACTGATACTGATGAACCTGTTCCAGAGCCGTTAATAGCTCTTGGTTAGACTCTTTAAGGGCTTTTGTTCGGTATACAACCTTTTCTTCAAGATTTTGATTAAGCTCAGTTATTTCTTCTTCTGCCAATGAAAACCGCCTAATTTGCTGGGCAATTTTTGCAAGCAGCTCATTTACGGCATTGGTAACAACGGCAATTTCGTCAAACTCTATTGGAGAAACTTTTTTAGAAAATGAGGGATCTCGGCTAGCAGCTTCTAATTCGTCTACAAATCGAGTAATAGGTTTTAATATTCTGTTTCTTAGGGAATGAGCAATGACAAAGGCGACAATAACAACCGCAAGTATAATTATTAGATTAATCTTCAGTAATTCATACAGATCATTGTGGTAGCTTGATGTAGAAAGCTTTATATAAATGTAACCAATAACGGTATCTAGCTTTGAGTGCGTTATGGGCAAAGAATATTCTAAATAGTTTTCATTAAAGCGAGGGGTCAGTAGATTATTTAACCGATCTTTTTGTTCTACAATGGGAGCAATGTCACCACTGTTGTAGCTAGTAAAAAATTTTATACTTTGAGATTCTTCATCCACTTTGTAAATATGAACATTTAGTATTTCTTTCACGCTTTTTAGGGTGTTTAAAAAATCGTTTAGGCCAACGCGTTGATCAAAAGCAATGGGTACGGCTGCGTTATAGGCAATTATCTCACTAATGGTATTCGCTAAATATATTGATTCGTCTTTCTGATTTTTTTTATAGGTCAAGGTGGATATGGTAACGGAGACCACGAGAGTCAATATGCTCACGAGCAGTATTGCTGTGTTTATTGCGGACTTTAATGACAGACTATTGTTCATAATTTATGTTAACTATTTGCTTTAATTAACCAAAAAGAAACGAAACAAAAATTCAAATTTATACACCTAAATTAGTAGACCTATTTAAATAGAATAGTTGTTATTATAAAGAAAGGAAGTGGATTTAAGCGATTGCTTTAATTATTTTTTATCGTTCTGAGTCTATAGCTAAAAAATAGCTAAAGTAGGGGCAAAAAAACAGGTAAGAAAGGGGCTACATTAAGCCCCTCTTGATAGATTTTTAAGATTAGCGGATGTGATAAACCGAAAAACGTTTATTATTGATTATTGTTTTTCCGCTTTTAAGGTATTTTTGAAATAGTTCTGGGTAAGGCAAGAATGAATTAGCCACAACCCACATATTGAAACGGTTTTTAAGTAATACCGCGCTATTTTTTAAAAATTGATCAACTATTGAATAGTCTGTTTGCAAGCCTGTATGAAATGGCGGATTTGAAACAATAAAGTCAAACTGATTGGCTTTGTTCATTAAATTAGCAAGTCCATTTGAGTGGATTGCCGTGGCAGTTACGTTATTTAATTCAAACGTGCGCTTACTACTTTCTATCGCAAGAACGTCAACATCAATGCCAATCACTTCATTTTTAGAATCAAGGCTCAATACCGTAGCAATAACACCGCAACCACAACCAAAGTCGATGCCTTTTCCTTCAACAGGTAACATGTTTTTTAGTAACAGTTCAGTACCGTTATCTAAACCTTTAGCGCTAAACACGCCAGGTAAAGACGCAAGCGTTACTTTTTTAGTTTCACCAGACACGTTAATTTCTAGGTTGGTTTCACTAAACCAGCTTTCCATTGTTTTATTGCATGGCTCATTGTTTGATACAGCATTAAACAACATACAATGTCTAGCAGAGTCGATTTTCCTCGCTCCAGTAGTAAATTTGTTTAAAACTTTATCGCAGCCTTTTACGCCACCCTTTTTTTCACCAATAACAAAATATTCGCCATCAGTTTTTAAAAGCTGGCTCACCATCGACAAATAATAATCAAAGCGAAGTTTTGCTTTAGGGTAATAGATGATCACAGCGTCAAATTCACCCGCTTGTGCTTTGGTTAACCAAGCAGACTTGTGAACTTTTAGGTTGTCTTGTGATGACACAGACTGAGACGATAAATACTCAGCGGTATCAATATAAGGCGTGTAAACAGTCCAATGAATATCAGGGCGTAGTTTTGATAACTCGTTTAATGATGCGTCTGGTAACGCATCCATCAATAAAATATTGCCTGCAGGTAAATGGTCTATATTACGAATGATAACTTGGTTTTCGCTTTGAAAAGCACTGTTAGAAGCCATGTTATTTTACTCGCTCAAACATAATGTCCCATACGCCATGACCTAAACGGTGACCACGTTGTTCAAACTTAGTTAGTGGACGGCTGTCAGGACGTTCAACAAATACGTTTGTTTTATTTGCATCACTATTAATTTTTGATGCGATATTAGAGAATGTGTCCGTTGAGTCCATTACTTCAATCATATGTTCAGAATAGTTTTCCCAGTCTGTGGCCATATGGAAAACACCGCCCATTTTCAATTTGGTACGAAGGCTCTCAACAAAGGCTTGCTGCACAATTCTTCGCTTGTGGTGACGAGTTTTGTGCCACGGATCAGGGAAAAACAACTGTACAGTTGTTAAAGATTCATCTGCAATACAGTCACGTAATATCTCAATCGCGTCATGATTATACAAACGTAAGTTGGTTACGCCTGCTTCGTCTGCCGATGACAAACATGCACCTACTCCTGGCAGGTGAACTTCAATTCCAACAAAGTTTTTGTCAGGCGCATTTTTGGCCATTTCAACCAGTGACGCACCCATGCCAAAACCAATTTCTAAAACAACAGGGTTGTCGTTGCCAAACACTGTTTTAAAGTCGACTAAACCTTGTTTATGCTCTAACCCCATTGTTGGCCAGAACTGATCTAATGCCTTTTGCTGACCTTTTGTTAGACGGCCTTCGCGCTTAACAAAACTTTTGATAGTTCTGATGTATTTGCCTTCAGCTTGCGCCTGTTCAACAGTGTTACGAGTATTATCAGTCATGACTTCTTAATTTTTTTAGTTGAAATTGATTAAATTTTGGCGCGCATTATCTTACAGCAGAGCAAGTGTCTCAAGCTGTTTACGTCAATTCGTTAATTATTTGTTATAGTGCGCAGCATTAAAGATAGTGAATAATGACAAAAAGAACAGTTATGCCAGAGTTAACAAAAGCAGAATGCAGTTGGTTTACAAAACAATCTTTAGATTGGTACGACATCAATGGTCGTAAACATTTGCCTTGGCAACAATCAGTTACGCCATATAGAGTGTGGTTGTCGGAAGTAATGTTACAGCAGACACAAGTAACAACTGTGATCCCTTACTTTGAAAAGTTCACCGCAGATTTCCCCACTGTTTCAGATTTGGCAAACGCACCTGAAGATGAGGTTTTACACCTGTGGACTGGACTAGGGTATTACGCACGCGCTCGTAATCTGCACAAAGCCGCTAAAAAAGTTCGTGATGAATACAACGGCGTATTCCCTTCAGAGTTTCAACAAGTTTTAGATTTACCAGGAGTAGGGCGTTCCACTGCTGGCGCAGTTTTATCACTTTCACTAGGTCAGCATCACCCAATCCTTGATGGAAATGTAAAGCGAGTACTTACTCGTTTTTATGCAGTGGAAGGTTGGCCTGGGAAAAAAACAGTGGAAAATACGTTATGGAGCTATGCAGAACAACTAACACCCTCGTCTAGACCTGGAAACTTTAATCAAGTGATGATGGACTTAGGGGCAACCGTCTGCACAAGAAGCAAACCTAAATGTGAAATCTGTCCATTATCTGAAAAGTGCGCAGCAAAAGCGCAATCAAGGCAAACGGATTTTCCCTTTTCTAAACCTAAAAAAGAAAAGCCGATCAAGTTTGTTTATATGCTGATGCTTAAAAATGGCTCTGAAGTGTTTATGTATCAACGCCCACCATCAGGCATTTGGGGAGGGTTATATAGTTTCCCAGAGTTTGAGACGTTAGACATGTTACAGCATTACCTTGATGATCTAGGTTTGGGGAATTCTGATTTGGATTTTGATGAAAACTTGTTGTTTAGGCATACATTTAGTCATTATCATTTAGATATACAACCGCTTGTATTACCGGTTGGAGCGCTACCAAAAATACAGCCTGCAGTTGGTGAGCAGAATAAGTTGTGGTTTAACGCTGGGGAAATAGAAACGAACAAAGTTGGGTTGTCGGCGGTTGCTAAAAAGTTACTGCAAGATTTATAGAGATGAAACTGGGGTAGCATATGCACTCTAACCTTATTACAATACGTTTAAACACTAATTAGAAGCGAATATAAACTATGGCTCGTCAAGTATTTTGTGAACACTTAAAAAAAGAAGCAGAAGGGTTAGACTTTCAATTATACCCTGGTGAAATTGGTACACGCATTTTTAACGGAATTTCGAAAGAAGCTTGGTCTGAGTGGCAAAAGAAGCAAGTCATGCTAATTAACGAACATAAGCTTTCTATGATAAACCCTGAACATCGTGAGTTGTTGGAATCAACAATGGTTGGCTTCTTATTTGAAGGCAAAGACGTTGAAATTGAAGGTTACGTACCGAAAAGCAAATAGTCCGGATTTTTAGCTTTACCTCTAATATGAAATATATTATCTACCGGTAAATGCTAAATACGCTGGAAAGTAAGGCCTGATAACAATTTGTCGTCAGGCCTTTTTGTTATTTATATTCGCTGTTAACGTAGTTAATAACATCGTTAAATTGCTGTTGAATTTTAATAACCAATAAACCAATGTCTGCACTATCGGCTGTATGCGCAACCTCTTCCAATTCAAAGGCCGAATTAAACAATGGCATTGCGCCGACACTTTTAGACATAGACTTGAACTGGTGAGCTAAGTTCTTAAGATTTTCACGATCTGTATGCTCGACAGAGATATTCATTTTATCAATTAACTCGTTGCCTCTCGCTTTGAACATATCCAAGTATTTCACGTGTCTTTCTTTATCATTACCCAAGTAACTTACCAACACAGATTGCTGAATTGGCTCTCCAGAGCTTGGAATAGTTTCGGTTACTTTTGTTCTGCTCACTTCTTTCAATGATGTCGCTGCTTCATTGTTGTCTATATTTAGCCATTTTTTCATGACAACTTCTAAATCATTTAACTCTAGAGGTTTTGTAAGATAACCGTCCATTCCTAAGCTAATACATTTTTGTTCTTCGCCTTTCAGTGCATTTGCTGTGATAGCTACAACGCGAGTAAAGTTTTCGTTGTCACTGCCATTAGGACCTTCTTCACGAATAGTTTTTACTACGTCGTAGCCGCTTTTATGAGGCATATGAAGGTCAGTAAGTACTAATGGATATTTATGCTCACGCCACAGTTCAATCGCTTCCTGTCCGTCGTTCGCAACTTCAACGGCATAACCAAGCATATTCAGCTGCTCTGATATTACTCGTTGGTTCATCGCGTTGTCTTCTGCCAGCAAAACCAGTTGATTCTTTTTACGTGCTTCATCAATAGTCATTGTTGCTACTGATTTTACATTGGACTCTTTTGGCGCAGACGGGTCGTGTTTCTTATTGTCAGTCACGTCTTGAATTAATTCTAATAAATTACTTCGGCACAGTGGAGTTGCGTGCATATACCAAACACGGTCATGTTCCTGAACCTGATTGTCCATAGTGCTACTTAGTACTAAGAATCGGGTGTTTAATAGGTTAGGGTGTTCAAGCAGGTCGTATACTAAATTTACAGTATCGTCGTGTTGAATGGTTGCATCGATAACCCAAATTGACTGGTGGGACTGTTCAAAACGATAATGTTCTGTAACCTGCTTTAAGGCTTCTGCAGTATGGCAGGCGGTAACATTCGCGTTATAGTGTTTAACGTAAGATTCCATTGCCGCAATGTTGTGGTAGTCACTAGAAAAACAAACTAAGTCTAACTCTGAAAATTCGTGCTTAGGTGTTTGTTGTGTATCTACGCTTGAGCGCAGTGGCAGCGACACTGTAAACTCGGAACCTTCACCCAATTCAGACTTAACATCAATGTGACCATACATTAAGTCGGTTAACCTTTGGCAAATTGTTAAGCCTAAACCTGTGCCGCCAAATTGACGAGTTACAGACCCTTCGGCTTGATTAAATGGTTGGAATACATAGTTGACTTGTCGGTCAGTCATGCCTTTACCGTTGTCGATAACTCTTAATACTACATTGGTAAACTCGAGGTTCTTTTCGCTTATTTCAGCTCTTATCTGAACAACCCCTTTTTTAGACTTAGACGAGTTTGTAAACTTAATAGCATTGCCGGCTAAGTTAAATAAGATTTGACGAATTCTAATTGGATCGCCCATTAAGTTTTCGCTGATAGCAGGGTCGCAGTATAAGCGCAGCTCAACATTCTTTTGTTCCGCTACCGACAGCAAGGTTCTTCCTACTGCTTCAACAATGTCGTTGATAGACATAGGGATACTTTCTACTTCAAGTTTACCAGCTTCAATTTTTGAGAAGTCTAAGATGTCATCGATTATTCTTAAAAGTGAGAATGCGGACTCTCGAATAGTATCGGAAAGTCTAAATTGATTTTGATTTAATGTGCTTCGACGAAGCAAATCAATAGATCCTATTATGCCGTTCATTGGCGTTCTGATTTCGTGACTCATTGTTGCTAAGAAGGTAGATTTAGATTCATTCGCTTGTTCCGCTTCTTCCATTGCCATACGAAGTGCGTTGGTTCGCTCATTAATCTTACTTTCCATTTCTTGTGCTAGCTTGTCATTCGCTAAATCTAATTCTGAATTGTCTGCTCTAAGACCGTCTACCTTTTTAAGTAGGCTGTTAATGGTTGCCGCTAGCATGGCAAATGGACCAAATCGTTTTGGAGCTAAACGCTTATCAAACTTGTCTTTGGTTAAAATTAAATTAGTCTCGGCCATTAAAGGCATAGTGTTCTTATTCACATTCTGGTTAAACAGTGAGATTAATAAGCGGGTTAAAACAATGGCACCAATAAGTGAAATAAGGAATAAACTGAATATAAAACTAACATCAGCCTTTTGTTTGAGCATTGTGCCAATTAATAGACCCGTTTCTTCGCCATTTACAGTGATGATTTTTCTAATCTCTACCCAGCTATTTAAGTCTGAAACGTGGTTGGCCAAAATTGGGCTAGGGATATAACCTTTAAGCTGACTTGTGCTGGCTTGTTTAATAAGTTGTCCGCCTTCGAGGCGATATAGGAAAAAGGCTTTATTCTTCGACTCACCATGAATGGCGTTAATGTAAAACTGAGCGGGCGTTTGATTTTCGATATCCATGATGTTGTCAGGCATGCCTTTAGCAATTGAATTGACATGCTTTTGAAGATCTGTGGTGAGTTGGTCTGGTTTTAACCACTGTGAGAATGTGTACAACCCACCAATACCGGCCATTGCAGCTAAGCACCCAAACAAGACAAACCAGATTAATACTACGTGTGCTATCTTTACAAACTTGAGCTTTTTAATTTTATTATCCATTTAAGAGTGACTTTATTTATTGATTATTATTAGTAACTAGCTTAATAATAGATACTAGTTGTTCACTTTTTGCATACAAATGTCCGTTAAGTAAACAATACCTCCTTCAACTCCGTTTAATCAAGGTTTTTGTGCTGGGAATATGGAATATATCAATTTATTAAATAGGATTACCGCAGTCGATGATGATCCTTTTTTCTTGCATTTTATTGAAGATAAATTTCAAGAGATTGGGCTAAACAATGTTAACTTATTTAGTGATCCTAACTTAGGCTTAGAAAGCCTTATTGTTAGTTCTGAGTTTAATGACCTTGTGTTAGTTGACTTACAAATGCCTGAAATAGATGGCATTGCATTTTTGAAATTACTTGGGGGTGCAGGATATAAAGGTCAGGTTGTTGTTATAAGTGGGTTTGAGTCTAAAGTCTTGCAGATGGCGGAATCTATCGCAAAACAACGAGATTTAGCTATTTTGGGGCAATTGACAAAACCATTCTCGGCTGTGCAATTAAATGGCTTGGTGGATAGAGCCCTATCACGAATTATTTCAGCAGAGAATCCTGAGTTCGTAGCTTCAGTAGAAAATTACGACCCAGACAATTTTGAGATTAATGAAGTTTCGTTGTGTCCAGTTATCCAGCCTCAAATAAACATCGATAATGAAAGTATTGTTGGTTATGAGATCTTATCTCGCTTAAAAGCACTAGACGGTACAATTATTTATCCCAACCAATTTATAAGTGATTTTGAAGAAAACGGCCGAATTTCTGAATTTAATAAAGTGCTGTTTAGAACATCATTGGCTCGAATGGCAAAATACCCAAATATAAACTTTTCAATGAACCTGTCTATGCGAGACTTAAACTCTCATAGGATTGTTGATGAGATTGACTCATTACTTAGAGAGTTTGGTGTTCAGGCTAGTCGTTTGACCATAGAGATTACAGAAACCTGTCTAGTGGAAAATTTATTAACAGCTCAGGAAATTGCAACGCGACTAAGACTGTTAGGTTGCTCACTAGCCATAGATGACTACGGTACCGGTTATTCCACGATGAAACAGTTAACGGAGTTTCCTTTTAAAGAGTTAAAAATAGACCGACAGTACATCAGTAATTGTCATACACACGAAGAGCACCAAATTATAATTCGTTCAACAGTTGAAATGGCAAAAGCGTTGGGGATGAAAACCGTTGCTGAGGGTGTTGAAACAAAAGAAGAGTTAGAGTTTGTTAAAGAAGCAGGTATTGAAATTGTTCAGGGATATTACTATTCGAAGCCTTATGTTTGGGCTTAAATGCTATTTTTTGCCCAATTAGTCTATTTTATGCCCATTTAATTAAAGTATTTAAAAAACTAGTTGACTTAAAACCCCAAAATCCGTTTAATACACGCCGCACCAAGTAGGACTGTTTAAAACACGAAAACTTGATGCACGCACTTAGTGCCTCGATAGCTCAGTTGGTAGAGCAGAGGATTGAAAATCCTCGTGTCCCTGGTTCGATTCCGGGTCGAGGCACCATTCTTCTTGAATGTGTGCAGAAGAAAATCCCAGCAATGGGTTGGTGTCGCCGACTTAGCTCAGTTGGTAGAGCAACTGACTTGTAATCAGTAGGTCGCCAGTTCGATTCCGGCAGTCGGCACCATTTCTTCTTTTTTTAGCACTATAATGTGCCTCGATAGCTCAGTTGGTAGAGCAGAGGATTGAAAATCCTCGTGTCCCTGGTTCGATTCCGGGTCGAGGCACCATTCGCTAAAGTAAAATAGAACCTCATTTTTATGACTTACTATTACCTCATATAATTAAACTGTAAAACAAAAACTCGGCTATGACCTAATGCATTGTTAATCCAAATGGTTACAGCAGACTTTGCAGCTCTGTTCCTTTTTTACTTTTAAGTTACTAACAATCATCCCCCAAGCATCAAATGTAATCAATTCACTGATACTGGTACTTTTGTTCAGAAGCATTCTGATAACTTCAATAGCCTGTAGGCTACCCATAACACCTAGTAAAGGGCTTAAAACGCCAGAGGTAGAGCAGTTTAGGCTTTGTGTTGGTTTATTGGGGAAAAGACATTCGTAACAAGGTGACTGGCTGTTCGAAAAGTCAAAGCTCACTAATTGCCCTTGGCATTGTATTGCTGAGGCTGAAACTAATTTGATTTTGCTAGCAACTGCATGTGAATTTATAAAATGTCGAGTCGTAGCGTTATCAGTGCAATCTAAAACAATATCTACATTTTTTAATTGCTCAGATAAATTCAACTCTAAAACAGACTGATTAATAGCGTTAATATTAATCAAGGGGTTCAAATACTTTAGCCTTTGTTGGGCAGCACAAACTTTGGGTTCGCCGATATCTTGGCTTGTAAATAGCACCTGCCTTTGTAAGTTACTAATTTCAACAACGTCATGGTCTATTAGAGTGATACTACCAATACCAGAGGCGGCTAAGTATTGGCTAGCAGCGCAACCTAAGCCACCCATACCGACTATCATGACGCGAGCGCTAACAATATCTAGCTGGCCTTGTTCACCAATATTTTCGGTCATAACATGTCTGTTGTAACGGAGAAACTGTGGAGTACTCAGGCTTTTGTTAACATATGATTTATTAGGGCCACTCATTGGACTTTTTCTCACTTTTATTCATTTAATTGTTGTTCAATGATTTGCTGGAAATTTTTGACTGCTTCGTCAGTATTTTCAGCTCGAGTTATTGCGGTAACAACCGCTATAGATCCGACTTTAGTCATTAAGACGTCTTTTGCGTTTAAAAGACTAATACCACCAATAGCTACAATTGGAGTATTCGACGTCAATTGAACCAGTTTTTTAAGAGTACTTAAGCCTTGAATTTGTCCTGTCATATCTTTGGTTTTAGTTGGAAATATGGCACCGATGGCTATATACGACGGCTTATACTGTAATGCTTTTAGCAGCTCATAATGGCCATGAGTGCTGATACCTAAGCGAAGTCCTGCTTGCTTGATTGCTTTTAAGTCGGCCGTTTGAAGATCTTCTTGTCCTAAGTGGACTCCATAAGCATTGTGCTCAATGGCATATTCCCAGAAGTCATTAATGAATAAGCGGGCCTGGTATTGCTCTCCTAATTTGACCGCTTGTGAAATTGCATTAGATAACTTATCTCCTTTGAGCTTTTTTTCACGATATTGGATCGTTTTTATGCCCAGTTGTAGCAATTGTTGCAACCATTGTAACGAGTCTACAACCGGATATAACCCCAGCTTGTTTGTCCCACAGGAAGGAAAACTAACATTGGTAGCCTTCCGATTAGAGTGACTGTGTGGCTCCTTGCTTGGATTATTATTTAATAGTGACTCAATACTTAATACTTCAGGATAATTACTAATATTATTTGGCCAACCCCCTTGCCAAACACCGGCATATTTATAGGTTTGCTTTTTTGCTACATTCAATCCTTGATTGATATAAGCCTTAGCAATAACAAAGGCATCTCTGACTAGATACCCTTGTGCAAGCAATACAGTTATAGCAGATGAGAAAGTACACCCAGTGCCGTGGCTATTGTCAGTTAATATTGTATTGCTGCTCAGCCAATATGAGTCAGAGAAGCTTGAATAAACATCTATGCTTTTGTTTTCAGTTATGTCGATGTGACCGCCTTTTATGATGCTTGCGCCAACTCCAAGGTTAAGTAATTTTTTTGAGGCAGCTTGCAAACATGTCCAGGTTTGGGGACATATTCCGGTTAAGGCTATTAGCTCATGTTTATTTGGTGTTATTAAATCGACTAAAGGTAGTAGTAGGGTTTTTACAGCAGGTAAAAGATCTTCTTCTGTTAACGGCCCACCATTTGAAGCTATTGCAACGGGGTCATAAATTACATACGGCTTTGTTATAGCGTTGGACTTAATTTGATTTATTTGTTCCGCTATTAATTTAACCTGACGAGCATTGGCCAGCAAACCTATTTTGATGACTTTAGGAGTGTCCACCTTGATTAAAGCTGAAATCTGAGATTGTATGACCTCCTCTAGTACAGCATTAATCGCAAGTACATTATCATGGTTTTGAGCAGTAACGGCGGTTATAACACAGCTAGGATCTGCACCTAGATTATGCATAGTCTTTATATCTGCCTGAATCCCAGCTCCGGCCGTGCAATCACTGCCGGCTATAGTCCACACCGTTGGTTTTGTATTGGAATTTTCTGGGAAAATGTTATTCATTGTCGCTAATCTTTGTGTTTTGGTGCCAAAATGGAGTATCCAATGTAGGTGTACTTGCATGTGCTGTCTGTTGCTGTTGCATTAAGCCCGCCCGGAAACCAAGTTCGCCAGCATTTAATGCATAGCAAAATGCTTTTGCCATCCCTACAGGATCATCTGCCAACGCAACTGCGCTATTCAACAAGATACCGTCAAAGCCCATTTCCATTGCTATGCAAGCATCAGAAGGTTTACCAATTCCTGCGTCTAGTATCAGAGTGGTATTGGGTAAACGATGCCTGATTGTTTCGAGGTTGTATGGGTTGATTAGTCCTTTCCCTGTACCTATTGGAGAAGCCCAAGGCATGATCACTTCACATCCCAAATCGTAGAGATTTTGGCATATAACTAAGTCGTCCGTACAATATGGTAAAACCTTAAAGCCATCCTTTATCAGCATATTGGTTGCTTTTAATAACTCAATTGGGTCGGGTTGCAGGTTGTAGTCATCACCAATCACTTCTAATTTAATCCAGTTTGTATTAAATATCTCACGACTCATTTGCGATAGAGTGTAAGCTTCGTTGGCGGTTTTACAGCCAGCAGTATTAGGTAGTACAAACCCCTGTGTTTTCGACATGATGTCTTGGATATATTGCCAAATTTTTTGACCAGAGCCCTGTTCTGGCTGTTGGCGCTTTAAAGAAAGGGTCACAACTTGTGAACCACTAGCTAACACTGCCTGTTTCATAATTTCAGGAGAGGGATATAGAGCACTGCCAATCAGTAATCTGCTATTAAGTATCTCTCCATATATATTTAGGCTCATTTTTTAACCACCATGAATTGGGAATAAAACATCAATAGAGTCAGAGTTTTTGATGGAGGTAAGTGTGTACTGACTTTTGCTCACAAATTCACCATTAAGTGCCACTGCGTAGCTCATTTTTAGCTGAGAGCTTGAGAGAAAAAGATGTAAAGCGTCACTAACATAAGCTTTATCAGCTAGCGTTAATGTATGTCCGTTTATATGTATATTCATTTTATTAACCTTTTCTAAAATGTTGTGGGCATTGCAGAGTCCTAACAAAACCTGATTGGCAATAGCGAAGAGTAATTGGATGAAACAGATTCACCAGAAGTTGGAGCTCGACTTTTCAAAGCATGTTCAACGGTCGTTTCAAGTTGTTTTACGACAACGGGCGCTATTAAGTATCCATGGCGATAGAGGCCATTTACTTGGATGAGTCTATTTTTACATCGTATTTGTGGTTGATTATCATTAAAAGCGGGTCGAAGTTGGCTGATATGTTGTTGGATATGAGCTTCTGCAAAACCAGAATGAACACTATAAGCGGCACTTAATAGCTCCAATGACGAGCGAACTGTTATTGGTTTACGGCAATCACTTTCTAGTTCAGTTGCCCCTACGACAAAAATGTTGTTGGCTTTTGGCGCTATATAAAGTTGGTATCTAGGGTGCATTAATCGAACGGGTCTTGTAAGCTCAACCTCTGGGGCTAGCAAGTGAAATAACTCACCTCTTACACCTCTTAAGTCGGTAAGAGGAGCTGCTTTTTGTGACGACTCTTGAGTTCTTGCTCCTGTACCTCGAGCATCAACTACTAAATCAAACTTATGCAATTGCCCATTTGCACTGAGTGCACAATGATCAAGAGCGTTAGTCAAACCTGTGACGATAGACTCGCTATGCCAATTAATTAACTTGCACTCAAGCTCTCGCTTCAACGCTGTTAACAGCATGCGGTTATCAATTTGACCTTCCAATGGCAAGTAAACTCCTTGAGTAAATTGCTGGCTTAATTGGGGCTCTAATTGAAACAGCTGTGATTGATTTAACTTATGCATATCATGTTGAGGGTAATGCCTTGTCAAGTGACGAGTAAGCCGCTGATACTCCCCGAAGTCTTGTTGATGACTTATCATTAGAGCCCCGAGTTGTTGAAAATCAACTTGATGTTGTAATTGAGCAAGTATCTGTGGCCATAAATTGAGGGAAACAATTCCCATTTCAACAATGTTTGGGGTACAGTGTAATGACTCCCCTAACGGAGTTAATAAACCAGCGGCGGCATATGCCGCACTTTGTGTTGCTTGTTTGTTGTCTTTATCGAAAATAGTTACTCGATAACCATTGCGTACTAAAGACAATGCTGTCAACCGACCAATTAAGCCTGCACCTACCACCGCTACATTTGCCACTAGAGGCTCCTTTGTCAAAGTTTGCTATTTAGCAGGGTGATAAATTTCGCTACCTGATGCTTTAAATTCAGCAGACTTTTCAGCCATGCCTTTGACGACTTCACTAAGTTCACTCTGATTTGCCACTAGAGTCTCATCAACTAACTTAATACTTATAGATTCACCTCTTGTTTCCATCTCTGCTGCATAGTCGCGAACTTCCTGGCTGATCTTCATTGAACAAAACTTAGGACCACACATTGAACAAAAATGAGCTACCTTCCCTGATTCTTGTGGCAAGGTTTCGTCGTGATACTCAAGTGCACGCTCTGGGTCTAAACTCAAATTAAACTGATCATGCCAACGAAACTCAAATCTTGCCTTTGACAGTGCGTTATCTCTTATTTGAGCACCAGGATGGCCTTTGGCTAAGTCACCAGCGTGCGCTGCAATTTTATAGGTTATTAACCCTTCCTTTACGTCTTCTTTATTAGGCAAGCCTAAGTGTTCTTTTGGCGTTACGTAACAAAGCATTGCGCATCCATACCAGCCAATGTTCGCAGCCCCAATGCCAGAGGTTATATGATCATAACCTGGAGCTATGTCGGTAGTTAATGGACCTAAGGTATAAAAAGGTGCTTCCCCACAATGCTCTAATTGTTGTTCCATATTTTCTTTGATCATGTGCATAGGCACATGACCAGGACCTTCAATTATGGTTTGTACATCATGCTTCCAAGCAATCTTTGTTAGTTCGCCTAACGTTTTCAACTCGCTAAATTGTGCTTCATCATTTGCATCAGCAATTGAGCCGGGTCTCAAGCCATCACCCAACGAAAATGAAACATCGTATTGCTTACAAATTTCACAGATATCTTCAAAGTGGGTATATAAAAAGTTTTCTTTGTGATGAGACAAACACCATTTCGCCATTATTGAACCGCCTCTTGAAACAATTCCAGTGACTCTTTTTGCTGTCATTGGGACATATCGCAACAACACACCAGCATGAATAGTAAAGTAGTCAACACCTTGCTCAGCTTGTTCTATTAATGTGTCTCTAAAAACTTCCCAGGTTAAGTCTTCAGCCACGCCATTTACTTTTTCTAGCGCTTGATAAATTGGCACCGTACCAATTGGAACTGGAGAGTTACGAATGATCCACTCTCTGGTTTCATGAATATATCGTCCCGTTGATAAGTCCATTACAGTGTCAGCGCCCCATTTGGTTGCCCAAACAAGCTTTTCCACTTCTTCCTCGATTGATGAGGTTACCGCCGAATTGCCTATATTAGCGTTTACTTTGATTAAAAAATTACGGCCTATGATCATAGGTTCGGCTTCAGGGTGGTTGATGTTTGATGGAATAATTGCCCGGCCACGTGCAACTTCGTCTCTCACAAATTCTGGAGTTATTACTTCAGGCATATCTTTACTGCCAATTACCGCTCCAAAGCTTTGGCCAGTATGCTGTTGAGTTAACACTTCATCTTTGAGGTTTTGTCTTTTTAGGTTTTCACGAATAGCAATGTATTCCATTTCTGGGGTGATAATACCCTGGCGGGCATAGTGCATTTGAGTTACGTTTTTACCTGGCAATGCTCTTCTTACTTTGGGTAGGTTTTCAAACCTAATGTGATCCAAACCATCGTCTGCTAAACGCTGCTGTGAGTAGCCAGAAGTAGCACCTGAAAGAATTTCTGTATCGTCCCTAGATTCAATCCAACTAGCACGTAACTTATCTAACCCTTTGTGCACATTAATGGGAGTTTGTTCATCTGTGTAAGGGCCTGAGGTGTCGTATACTTGGATGGGTTCATTGGGTTCAAGTACCGGCTTTTCCTTAGTGCCACCAATAAGTGAATCAGTCAAAGCTATTTCGCGCATACCCACTTTGATTGGGTAGATGTTACCGTCAACATAGATTTTTTTTGAATTTGGAAAGCGTTGATTTGAACAATTAATTAGGAATTGCTCGGCTTGTTCGCGACGTTCGCGACGAGTTAATTTTGTCATTGGTTTCTGCCTTTCGTAAGTTAGCCCAAAGAATGAGCACAAAAGACGGAGTGTAGATATACAGGAGGTATGTCATACCCAAATTAATACGTGCTTTACAGCCGACACTATTAAAATGAGAGTGTATTCCCTTGTTTCCTTCGCAGATATTAGTCTGAATCAGGTTCTACGGATCCCGCTTAAGCGATCTCAGCCATTACAAAAATACTAATGGCACTCCGACAAGTCGAAAAGATGTTAAGCGATTCAATTTGTATACGCAAGGGATTAGTTTCACTACGTTTTTTATCAAATTACAAACTAGAGCGGATCTGGCAGGCTACAGGGGAACTTGATGAAAACGTTTTGTTATTACTCCTATCGTATTAATTATGTGATTTTATGATTTAAAGCTGGCTACTCACTAACTAATTCAGTAATAATTAGTTCTCTTTGTCTTTTTTTGAGTGTGTCATGAACGCCGTTGTTGTTGCTGTTTTGTTAATGGTTGGGTTGAGTTTAGTTCGCGTTAATATTGTTTTAGCGCTAATTGTGAGTGCGATGGTAGGTGGCTTAATCGGAGGGTTAGGTCTTATTGAAACCGTAAATGTATTTACAAGCGGTTTGGGTGGTGGAGCTGCTATCGCTTTAAACTACGCGATGCTAGGTGCATTTGCCGTTACTATTTCCAAGTCGGGCGTTACCGATGTTTTAGCTGAAAAAATTATAGGTAAAATTAACTCCCAAACTGAGAAACAAACCAGCACGCTGTGGGTAAAAGCGGGTTTAATGGCGAGTATTTTATTGGCAGCTATTTCTTCCCAAAACGCAGTTCCGGTTCACATCGCATTTATTCCAATTCTTATACCACCATTATTACACGTTATGGCTCAACTAGAGTTGGATAGAAGGGCAGTAGCCTGTTTATTAACTTTTGGCCTGACAGCAACCTATATGTTGTTACCTGTTGGTTTTGGCAAGATATTTTTGAATACAATATTGTTTCAAAACCTGGTGGATAATGGTGTTGATATTCAAGTTAGCCAATTACCTTTAGTTATGGCGATACCGGTGTTTGGTATGTTTGTAGGCTTATGTGTGGCTCTTTTTATCAGCTACAAAGGTAAACGACGTTATTCAGTGGAAAAAATATTGGCTGCAGAGCCTGAAAAAGTATCCATTAAACCTAAGCACTTGTTAACAGCTTTAGTGGCTATTATTGCTGCTTTGGCAATTCAGCTTTATACAGGTTCCGTTATTATTGGCTCTTTAACCGGTTTAGCTGTATTCATTGCTGGTGGTGTTTTAAAGGTTGATGAGACTCAGGATGTGTTCTCCAAAGGCGTGATGATCATGGGCGTTTTTGGTTTCATTATGATATCTGCCGCTGGATTTGCAGAAGTTATGAAGGCTACAAGTGCTATTGATTCATTAGTTTCGTCAACGGTAAATATGGTTGGTGATAATAAATTATTGGCTGCTACATTAATGTTAGTGACCGGTTTATTGGTAACAATGGGAATTGGCTCATCGTTTTCAACTATTCCGATTATTGCTTCTATATACGTACCTTTGGCTTTATCTTTTGGGTTTTCGCCAATGGCAACAGCTGCCATTGTTGGCGCATCGGCCGCATTAGGAGATGCTGGTTCGCCAGCTTCAGATTCAACGTTAGGCCCGACATCGGGTTTAAATGTAGATGGTCAACATGATCACATTTGGGATACCGTTGTACCAACCTTTGTTCACTTTAATATTCCGCTAGTGTTGTTTGGTATTATCGCAGCGATGATACTTTAATTGAATCAACGGCGAAGTTAGTTTGTTAGAAAGATAAATGCCGAAGTGATTGCAATAAACGCAGCTATATAAAGTACTATTTTTGAGAGACTTCGAGGTGTGCTCATTGATAAGTCTGAATAGTATTGCTCAATTGCAATTGAGACTGTATCGGGACGGTTGTTAACTTCTGGTTCGATTAGGGAAAGAGTCCAACGCTTTAATTTTGCGAACTGACTTCTGTTAGCTTCAAAACGAGGCTTGTTGGCTTGTTTTTCATGAATGCTTTGAACTTTTGTTTTTGCTGGGTAAGGAAGCTTTTTATTAAACAGCTGGAAAAATAATATTCCTGCAGCATA
This sequence comes from Psychrosphaera haliotis, assembly GCF_039523615.1. NCBI lineage: Bacteria > Pseudomonadati > Pseudomonadota > Gammaproteobacteria > Alteromonadales > Pseudoalteromonadaceae > Psychrosphaera > Psychrosphaera haliotis. Next base: position 400,307 of record NZ_BAAAFQ010000007.1, read on the forward strand.
TAAATCAGTTGTCTGGTTTACCGAAGCATCTTCAAGGTATTCCGGTGGTGCGTAAAAAGGACTGCCGCTGTCTTTGCTAGAGGTCATGTCTTTGTTTAAAACAGACAAGCCAAAATCTGCTATGTAAAGGTGGCCAGTAATATCGAGCATAATATTTTCTGGTTTGATATCTAAATGTATTGCGTTTGAGTTTTGCGCGTAGTGCAACCCTTCAAGAAGCTGTTGAACAATATCTAGAACTTGGCCATCTGATAACGTATGACTTGCCATAATGTTCTCTAAACTATCGCCCTCTATCCAATCCATAGTAATAAAGTGCAGGCCATTATGATGATAATAATCATGTAGTTTGATTATGTTTGTATGTTCTAACTTTTTGACAGAATCCAGTTTAGCTTTGAAACTAGACATCATTTCACTATTTTCAGTAATGAATGAGTCTAAAACTTTTAAAGCAATGAGTTGACCAGTAGACATATCTTGGGCTTGATAGACTAAACCGTATCGACCTTTGCCCTGTAAACTCTTAATTTCATATCGATCTAACAATACTTCCCCATCAACTAATGGGCAATTTTTAGACGCGATTTTAATACTGTCTGTCATGCGATAACTATTTTCCTGCGTTGGCTAAACGCTATTTTACTATTTGAATTAAAATTACTCACTTAAATTTAACAAAAAGTTCATAATTACATTCGTATTAATGTTCTCTTGTTAAATAAGTAGCGTATTTAAAGGTGCTATTACCTTTTTTGGTATTGTACTCCAAAAAAAACTAATAAAACGAAATAAACAGTATCCTTAATGACTAATTTTAGTTAAATTTACACATAGCTGATTAATATTGATCAGGTTGCGATTTAAAAATAATAATCATAAAAGTTGTGCGCACTCTAAGTATTATAAGTTTCATTTACATCGTTGGTAGTTTTAATGGTTACGCCAGTACCAAATGGAGTCAGCAAGAATTCGCTGTCATAGCGTCTCTCGCTCAAAATTCAACGGAAATCTACCAAGACTCCATATCAGAAACTAACTTAGCTACTAATATCGCAATAACCAAATTGTTTGAAGGTGTTGGTTTAAAAGGCAATGTTGTCATTTCCAGTGCTGACTTTTCAGAATCCTCAGAAAGTATCAATGTAAGCTCAAAAGTAGATTACAACGTTGCATTGGAAAGCCGGCTATTTATTAGTTCGCTGGTTGATATTGATTTGAGCCTTAGTAAAAGCGATACCCTTGGTGCCACTTCATTAGAAAAAGCTCGTTTCCAGAATCAGTTTTCAAATGTTGTACAAAGCTTGCGAGATCAACAAAGTGTAATCGTTAGCATAGGCTCTGCGGCAAAAAATAGATCCTTGGTGTTGTCAGCTCAACGAAGAGCAAGAACTGAATACCTATACGATGTTGATCAGCTGTTTAAAGACGAAACAATTGTTTCAGGATATTTAATCTACTCAGACCGTTTTTCTGAAGATTCACACTTTTTATTCCGTGTTGGGCAATATGTAACTGAAAGTGAATTTAACCAACAATCTCAGCAAGCCATTGATACCGTTTTAGATGTAACCAATACGTATGTTGGTATGAAAACCTCTTACCTAGGTAACAGCCAGCTAAGTATATTAATAGGCAACAGTCACCAATTTGCCGAAAGCAACTCACAAGAGTCAGACTTATTTTCTTGGAGTATTACCAATAAACTCAATATCACTGAAAATGTTCAGTTTGATTTGGGTACCTCAAGAAAAATCAGTGGCTCACCTGATCCAGAATTTCAAAGTGTTGAATTAACTGGCTACGAAATGACATTTGCTTGGAAGGTTAGTCAAAATGTTAGGTTAGTGACCGATGCAAATTACCAAGACTATCAATTCGAAGCCGGTACTACGGCATCTAGCTTGGATGTGAAACAGTCTTTGTTTTGGCAACTATCTGACCACCTTTCGGTTAACTCTTCTGTTTCATATCAAGACTTTGATGGCTCAAGAAGTGCGTTGGTTCATGATGGCTTAAACTGGTCCGTTGGTATTAACTGGGAGTTATTTTAATGCTTAAATTAATAACTTCAAAGTTCATGCAGTTGCTGGTAATTACTTTCTTTATTTTAAGTTCAAATCTGTCTCAGGCTTCATCTAGCGAATATCAATTAGGTCCTGGCGACGAAATAGAGATATTTGTATTTCAAGAGCCTGAGTTGAATGTGAGAGCAAAAATCAGCCAAGCAGGCTTCATCAATTTACCTTTGATAGGCCAAGTTAATTTAGAGGGACTTTCCGGTGAAGAAGCCAAGCTAAAAGTAGAAAACCTCTTTAAAGATGGATACTTAGTCAATCCTTATGTTACGTTAACTGTTAGACAGTATCGTCCGTTTTTTATTCACGGCGAAGTTAAGAACCCAGGAAGCTACAAATACCAAGCTGAACTTACCATTGAACAAGCAATCGCCCTTTCAGGCGGTTTAAAAGATAGAGCATCAGGATCAGAGTGGGTTGTATTGCGTGGATATCCGCAAAAGCCTTTAAAAGCTAAAAAATCAACAATTATTATGCCAGGTGATGTTATAAAAATTGAAAAGAGCTTTTTCTAATTATGGAAGAGCAAAATAAGCAAATTCATCAATTAGATGATGTTATTGATTTAGGAGAACTGTTTTCTATCGTTTGGTCGAGAAAATGGTTTTTGCTGCTGTGTGTTTTGCTCTCAGGTGTACTTACTTATAACTACCTTCTAAAAGTGCCAGACCGCTTTACTTCTTCTACTTTAATCATGTTTAAAGAAACATCGTCAAAAGCAGATGCCATTCAAAATATAATGACAAGTGGACTTACCGTAGCAGACAATACCGAGACTGAGTTGGAGTTGCTACAAAGTCGTCGTTTTGCCGGACAAATAGTAGATAATTTAAACTTGATTCATAACGTACATTATCAAATGCAGTCAGGTTATGAGCCCTTTATCCATTCGGAACAATTACTAGTAAAAAACCGTTCTTTCGCCATCGATATTCTAAGTGAGAATATTAAGGTTGCACCTAAAGCAGGTACTAACTTAGTTAGAGTATCTTACGAGTCACATTCTCCTAGCCATTCAGCCATTGTTGCTAACGAAATTGCTAAAACATTTATTACTTTTAAAGAAGAAATAATGGAAGGCAAAAATAAAGATAATGCTTATTGGCTTGAGTCTAAATTATCTGGTGTAAAACAAAACCTCTTAGATGCAGAACAACGAATATCTGAACATCAAAATGAGCATGGTTTTATTGATATAAATAGCGCGATAGCGGTAGAAAAGTCTAAATTAGAAAAGTTGACAAAAGAACGTTACGACACCACACGTGAAGTTGAAAGATTACAGATATTAAAGCAACAGATACTCAAACATAAGTCTTCTCCGGAAGAGTTGTTTAGTATTCCAGCAGTTGCTAGGGCTAAAGCACTTGGTCAAAGTAAAATAAAACTTCAGAATACTCAGGAAGCGTTTGGACAAGTTAAATTGCGCTACGGCCCTAAACACCCAGCGTATATAAAAGCTAAGCTGCTATTTGAAGACGCTCGTTCTGATGTCACGCTTGAATTAGATAGTCATATTAAGACCATTGATAAAACCCTACAGCTCGAAAAGTCTAACCTTTCGTCAGTTGACGAAGCTCTAACTGAGGCGACTTCAAGGCTCAGGGATTTAGGTATGATTGAGTTTGAATACCAGAAGTTACGACGTGAGTTTGATGCAAATTTAGAGCTTTATGAAAATCTAATGAAGCGACTAAAAGAGTCTGAAATGATGCGTGACTTAGCTAATGCATCCAACTTATTAGTGGTTGAGAAAGCGGAAGTTAGCTCTAGCCCCAATAACAAAAAAACGGTATTGACCTATACGTTAGCCGCGTTAGCCAGTGCCTTATTAGCGGCAATGATAGTACTTATTGAAGCTATGCTTGCCAGTAAGGTATTACAATTTAGAAAAGTAGCAAGATCGTACAATACAAAAATTATTGGTGTGATCCCTAAAATTAGAGTTCGTGGAACCAGAAAAAAACCTTTGTTTAAATTGGACTCTGCAAAACACATGAACTTCATGGAAGCGATGCGCTCAACCAGAACCAATATTCTGCTTGATGGCAAGTTATCGCGTCAAAAGGTTATTGCGATAACGTCAATAACGCCAAACGACGGTAAATCTAGTCTTTCTATTCAATTAGCCCATAGCTTTTCAGAGCTAGAAAAAACCATTCTTGTTGACGCCGATTTGCGTTTTCCATCAATCGGTGACGCTTTAGGTATTAATGTTAATAGCCCAGGTTTAACAAATCTTATCGCTAAAAAGCAGAAGTTAAGTGAAAGTATTCATCGAGATACCGAGTACAAATACCATGTTCTTACTGCTGGGTTCCAATCTAAGAATCCTCTTTTATTTTTGTCTCAACCAAGACTCAAAAAAATAGTAGATGCGTTAAAATCCAATTACGAACGTGTTGTTTTAGAATGTCCGCCAGTGATGTCGGTAAGCGACGCGTTTGTTATCTCTAAGCACGTAGATAGTATATATCTAATTGTTGATGTTGAAAAAACCAGCCAAAACGAATTAAGTAACTGTTTAGAAGAGCTGGCTCAAGCTAATATTATCGTTGGCGGTATTGTCTTAAATAAAGTTAAAAAGACTGAAAAATACTATACTGGTGCCTATTCAAAATACCTGAAACCTGACCTTTCTAGAGCCCGCACTGCATAAAAATATATCTTTGTTTTGATATGTCAGTTTGTGGGACTTACGCTATGATTATTCTTAAATATTAAAGGAGTATCGTGTGCGCAGTATTCATTTTTTACTATTGTTAATTAGTATCTTTACTTCTTTTTCTGCAATGCCGAGAGCGCTAGAGCCAGTTTCATTGCAATTAAAGTGGATGCACCAGTTTCAGTTTGCTGGGTACTATGTAGCCTTGGAAAAAGGTTATTTCGCAGATGCTGGGTTTGATGTAACCATATTAGAGCGGAATGTTAAAACATCACCAGTGGACGATGTTTTGGAGGGCCGAGCAGACTTTGGTATTGCTGACTCCAGTGTTGTACTGCAAAGATTGCTACAAAAGAAAATTGTCATCGCCTCAACTATCTTTCAATCTAGCCCTCTTGTGTTAATGAGTCTTAAAGAAAACGACATTAAGAGTCCCTACGACTTAGTCGGCAAACGTATTATGTATCAGCGTTCTGTGGACGATGCGTCCTTACAGGCAATGCTACAACTATTTAATATAGGTGAGAGTGACTATACCGCTGTTCCACATAGCTTCAACAATTGGGCTCTTGTGGATGATAAAGCAGATGCAATGTCCGCCTATACTTCTAATCAACCGCATTTGTATGAACGTGCTGGCTATAAAGTTAATGTGCTAGACCCTGGCAGTTATGGAATTGATTTCTATGGGGATCTCATATTCACTTCTCAAAATCGAGTAGAGCGTAACTTGGAAAGTGTTCAACGATTTGTCGAAGCTGCTCGAAAGGGCTGGCAAGACGCCTTGTCGAACCCTAAAGAAGCAATTGATATTATCTTATTGAAGTACGCACCTAAGTTAGACCGCAAACAGTTAGAACTTGAAGCCAAGTCAACTCAAAATTTAATTAAAGAGTCTTTTGTACCACTAGGGACTATGTATCCAGAACGTTTTGAAAGAATAGCAAAATCTTACAAAGATCTAAAAATGGCGCCTAGTGATTCCTCAATAAACGGGCTATTACTCACTGACTATATTGAAAAGCCTTATAAAATAACCACTAACGTGATTTTAGCGATTGCCCTTATCACTAGCTTGGTTTTAGTCTTTTTGGGTTACCAGGTTGTATTTAATCGGCGATTAAAAACAATGGTCAAAGACAAGACGATTGCCCTTGAATTGTCTAATGATTATTTAACGCACAATATAGAATTATTAAAAGAAAAAAACGAGTTGCTAGACAAGTCAAAACAAGAGGCCGAGGTCGCTACAGCTGCTAAATCTGCTTTTCTGGCTAACATGAGCCATGAAGTTAGAACCCCAATGAATGGTATCTTAGGTACATTGCAGTTAATTTCTATGGAGCCGCTTACAAGCAACGTAAAACAATTAACTGATCAAGCTTTAGTCTCAACTAAGTCTTTGCTTACTATCATTAATGATATTTTGGATTTTTCCAAAATTGAAGCTGGAAAGTTATCGCTCGACGAGGCACCTTTTTCTTTCCAAAGCATTGTCCAACAGGTAGTGAGCTTTCAAATGGTATTGGCAAAGAACAAAGGCATAGAGTTAGTAGTGCAAGTTGATGAGGACTTTCATGACCTTTGGCAGGGAGACTCGACACGAGTTCTGCAGATCTTGACCAATATTGTTTCAAACTCCGTAAAGTTTACTAATCAAGGTTCTGTGACTATAAAAATTTACAGTGAAGTAGAGGTGCCTAATCAGAGCCAACTCTGTTTTAGCGTTGCTGATACCGGTATAGGAATGGATGAAGAGGCAGTGGGCAAACTATTCCACCGCTTTGAGCAGGCTGATAGTTCAACCACTAGGAGCTTTGGAGGTACAGGGCTTGGTATGGCTATTACAGATATGCTGGTATCTCAAATGGCGGGTTCAGTTAGGGTAACAAGTGAAGTAGGTAAAGGAAGTTGCTTTACTGTTTCATTACCGTTGAAAAAGAGTGAATCTGAAACTCAGCAAAAGAGCCAAGATTCGTCGGATAAAATAGAAGTTCCTGACTTTACATCTAAACGTATTTTAATTGCGGAAGATAATAAGGTGAATCAAATCTTATTTCGAGCCATAATGACGAAAACCAATTGTGACTTTGACATTGTTGATGATGGGCAAATTGCAGTTGAGCATATCTTAAAAAATAAATATGATTTGATATTGATGGATATTCAGATGCCCGTGTTAGATGGTGTATCGGCTTGCAAAATTATAAAAAAAGACTTTTCAGCGTTACCAGTTATCGCCATTTCAGCAAATATTATGGTGGACGATATAAAAGAATATAAGGAGGCGGGCTTTGACGAGTTCATCGGAAAGCCCATAAATATCAAAGAAATGTATGAAACCTTAAATCGTTTTCTTTCTAAACCCGAATAATTTAACAATAGGACGTTATGACTAGTTTAACCTTTTTGATTGACCTTACGGATACTGCGCTTCTTAAGTCTATACAGACCAATGTATCTGGCCCAGGTAAACAGTCTTATTATGCCTCTGAACCTGGTGAAGCCTTGTTTCAACTTAAAGACAATGATGCTGACATCGCGCTTATCCAAGCCAATAAATTTACTGCGGCTGACTTGGCGCTATTGAAAGAAATTAATCAAGAGTCAAATACTGAAGTTGTTTTATTCAGTGATGGCAAACCAAACCCTTATATAGACCAAGCAATGTTTAACGGCGTTACTTATCATTTTCGTTCGCCTTATGATTATGAAAGCATTAACGCTACGTTAAGCGAATTAATTGAAGAATTGAGTGAGCAAAAGCACGTTTCCAAGTCAGCTAAAACCAGTGTTCTAGATCAATTTGGTTTGCTACTAGGTTCATCAACGCCAATGAAAAAGCTTTATAGGACGCTACGAAAAGTGTCTTCTACAGAAGCAAATGTTTTTGTAAATGGTGAAAGCGGCACTGGTAAAGAGTTAGTGGCTAATACAATACACCTCGTTAGCGACCGTTCATCAGGCCCTTTTATAGCGGTAAACTGTGGCGCTTTAAGCCCAGAGTTAGTAGAAAGTGAACTGTTTGGGCATGTTAAAGGGGCGTTTACTGGCGCTAATCGAGATCACAAAGGTGTATTTGAACAGGCCGATAAAGGTACCTTGTTTTTAGATGAAATCACCGAGATGCCATTGGAGCACCAAGTAAAGTTGCTTAGAGTACTTGAGACCGGTGAATACCGACCGGTTGGCAGTGATAAAGTTTTAAAGTGCAATGTTCGTGTTGTCGCTGCATCTAACCGTGTAATGGATGAATCCATGAGTGAGTTTATTCGTGAAGACTTATATTACCGTTTAGCCCAGTTCCCATTGCAGTTGCCACCGCTAAGACAAAGAAGTACTGATATTTTAGGTTTAGCGCAGCACTTTTTAGCGTACAGGAACATGGAGAACAGTGCGTCAAAGTCTCTTTCGGCTGCAGCCATAGCGCTCTTAGAGTCACATCAGTGGACTGGTAATGTTAGGGAGCTTAAGCACGTAGTAGAGCGCAGTTTTATTTTAGCTGAGGACGTTATCGGCGCCGAGCATATACTATTTGATGATATGTCTAGTCCTGAGGAGTCTGCCTTATCTGAGGGTATTCCTTTGGATGTTCCTTTAGAAGATATTGAGAAAATAGCGATAGAAAAAAATCTTGAGAAGAATAAAGGGAATAAATCTGAAACAGCAGATAAGCTAGGTATTAGTGTTAAAACTTTGTACAACAAGCTTGAAAAGTACAGTGAAGATTAATTCCACTGTACTTAAGTTTCTTTAATTAAACTGAGATGTGCTAACAATAAATTTAGCACATCATTTTTGATTTATAGTTGCAGATAGTTCCATCATTGCTAAAAAGGGCTCACTATTAAGTAGATTGCTCTCAAAGTGAGGGTTGCCTAACAACTGATGAGAAGATATTTGCAACGTTATCAACTGTTGATGCCAGTTATACTCTTCAATTGCATCTACCTTTATTAAACAACGCTCAGTTGCGATCATGCCGTTTTGAGCATCAACAGCGGCAAAGCTTATTTTCCAAGATTTAGTATTAAAGATATAGTCTGCCATTTGATGATGTTTATCATCGTCGGTTTTAACTAAATAACCACAAACTTCATTGATCGAACGCAGCGGAATGTCACTTTCTAGTATATCCGGCGTTGATTGATCTAATACATTGTGTGGCCTTAGTAATGCTGGATCTGAACTCATCCCCCACAAATCCGCTCCCATCCAGTAGTATCCATAACCATAATAGCGATAAAGCTCAGATTCAAAGTGTCGAGACACGGTTTCATGTTCTTCGATGCCTGGCGCTGCTTTTATCTTTTCTATATCTATGCTTAGGCATACCTCTTCAGCATCAATATTGATGTAATACACTGAGATAGGCGAAATTAAAACTTTACGACTTAATGGATTCCACTTTTGAGGATCGACAACAAGGTAACGTATTACATGATCTTTATGGGAGAACAGTACATCAGAAACAGTGCCATATTCACCGTCAATTGTGCGTATTGTGAAACCTAAAATTTTCTGAATATTGATGTTCATGATTCGTCTCCATCTGATTTTGCAGAAATTGCGGTAGGCGTATCTGGGTCAAGCAGAATGTTTAAAGAAGCAGGTTGCACCAGAATTTGAATATGATCTGATTCAAACGTTTCACCATCAATTACATAGCCAATAGGTGTTTTACTTCTAATCGTTATTTTTTTAGCTTTTGCTGTGTGAATCGAGTCTGGTGCGGCCGATTCGGAAAGCCCTGCTATTGCTAAACTTGCAACATCTGCAATGTTTTCAATAAATTCATTCTTTTCATCAAACCAAGTAATATTTAATAAACCGTCATGGAAGTTAGGGTTGCCATCTCCTTGCGCAAGAACCGTAGAAAATGGCGCAGCATTAGCAATAACCAAGCTTTTTGTTTTTATGTTCTGTGCTGGCTCAGAATCAAACTGCACCATTAAATCCAAGTTTTCTTCTGTGTTGAGGGCCTCCCAGAAGCCATGTAAATAGGCAAACTGACCCAGTTGGTTTTTAGTTTCTCGGTCAGCAGAGTTTATCATTTTCTGCTCAATACCCACCGCAGCAACGAGTAACATAGTTTTGTCATTGCATACTGCCGTATCCATACTCACGGTATTGTCGCTAACAATATGTTTAATGGCTGTTTCTATTGGAATTACTTTGCTCGAAATACCAAAAAGGGTGTGAGCCAGTGCGTTTGCTGTACCAAGTGGGATGATACCAAATTTTATGTCCGAGCCGGTTAGTTCTGTCGCCACTTCAGCAAGAGTTCCGTCGCCACCAGCTGCAATGACCATTGAGGTTTTACTAGCAACTGCTTCTTTTGCCCAATCTTGAGCACTCTTTTCTTCCGTGGTTTCAACCACTTTTAAGTTAAACTTTTGTTCTAAATAAGCTTGTATTTTTAATTGATACTTTGGCCACTTGCCTTGGCCTGAAACCGGGTTAGCAATTAACCAAGCTGGTTGCATTAATTTTAGTAAACCTGCTTCTCTGTATTGAATAAGGCGCTTCAATTGCTTTTTGTTTAAGCCTGCCTGGTTTCTAATATCGGTTATATTTGATAAAACATCTCTTACTTCTTGCTCAGGATGTTTTGCAAGTAGATATGCAGCAACACAAAATAATGAACGACCACGACCTAAAGCACAGTGCACCATTACAGGCTTGTTCTGTCTGCGTTTATTGTCTATCCAGTTTAATGCCTGCCTTAGTTGTTCAGTGGTAGGGCTTCGATGGTCTAAAATTGGAATGTTAAGATAATCCATATCTATAAAACGACTGCTCCAATCCAATGCGTCAAATTCGGCAGTAACATCTAGCACTGCTTTTACTTCATGTTCTTCAAGTTCTAAGGCTTCTTCTGCTGACAAGCGACTGGCAAGATAAATATCATCTTGAATGTGGTGAATGTAGTGACGATCCTTTTTAGCATCTTTGCTTTTTGCGGCATAGTTATAAAGCTGCACACCAATCATAAAGGGTAGAAAAATAATTCTGATAATAGCCGGTATGCTGCCGTCGGTTCGTTTCCTAAATATTCTTGGCTGATTTGTCATATACCCAACAAATACAACCAGCAACGATATAGCTATCCAATTCAGAAGAATACTGAGGATGATAGAGTCAGTTAGGCTTGCGAGATAGGCAAGAAGACCGCCAAAAATTCCATATAAATATTCGATGTACATATTAACCTCAGTTAACTTAGCGCTAACATTTTAGAAACGAACTTAGGTCTTTGCTAAAACCATGCCTATCTTGTAAGTATATGAAAATTATAGATTGTTATTGATCTTTTGCCATCTTTTAAAAGTATCTGAAGGAACATACTGTAATTTTTACATTGTTGTTATGTTAATTATTCTCAGACATCTCGAATTTTTACTAACAAGAGGGTGTGATAATCGCAGTTTAAATTTTCAACTTGCTGTTATTTATACCATTTTGTTGTTTGTTTTATAAATGGCATAAACCTAGCTTTAGTAAGGTAATGTTTTAAAGTAAGTAGGTTGTATATGACATCAAATAACCCAAATCTTCCTGAGGTTGCTTTTTTAGAAGCAAGTCAGTTTTACAGTGAGTTAGCAAATCATGTTGAGGATCTTTCTATTCGTCATGGGTTAATTAAAGTATCGAGTGTATTTCAAGAAATCCATGAAAAAGTAGGTAAATGGAAAACCAAATCTAAATGGACAGGACCGCTACATGAACTCTTTTGTAGTTGGAACAATAACCTTAATCAAATGCGAGTAGGGAATACGTCCACACCGGAGTTATCTTTGTTGGAGCAACGTTTACAAGTGGAGTCGGCAAACCTATCTAAGCTAAGAAAAGCATTTAAAGAATCCGAGCCGGAACAAGAAAAGCGATATATTGCTGATCTTATTGCAACGTATTTTAATGTTGTTGATATCTTGACCAAAATGACACGTAATCAAAAGGGAGAGCGTTATGCATAAGGAAGAGGTAGCCGTACCGGGCATTGAAAAAAAGGTAGAGAAACTGCTCAATCCATTTCAGCGCTTTATCGCAGACCAAACTACAAGTAGTAAAGTTTTATTGCTAACAACGGTCGTTGCGCTCGCTTTTGCCAATTCAGGTTTTGCTGAACAAGTGTATGCAGGGCTTCATAGCATGTTTGGTTTTGCTATAAACGATAACCTTTATCAAATGTCCGTTTTACATTGGGTTAATGACGGCCTGATGGCGTTGTTCTTCTTGTTGTTAGGCATGGAAATAAAACGAGAAGTTTTAGTTGGAGACTTAAGCTCACCAAGTAACTTAATTCCAGTTTTAGCCGCGGCGGCTGGAGGAATGTTTTTCCCAGCTATTATTTTTGCCACTTTAAATTTAGGGACACCTTATATAGCAGGTTGGGGCATCCCAATGGCAACTGATACAGCGTTTGCTGTAGGGATTTTAGCACTGCTTGGCTCTAGAGCTCCACTGGCAGCGTTTTCATTTTTAACGGGTTTAGCCATTATTGATGATATTGGTGCCATTATGGTTATTGCCATTTTCTACACGGATAGTATCAACGCGTTGTATATTGCTTTATCTGCAGTACTAACCGCATTGTTATTTGTGCTTAATTATTTAGGTATTAGAAGGCCTTTTTGGTACCTAGTTATCGGTGTTTTACTATGGCTTTCTGTATTGAGTTCAGGAATTCACGCGACTATTGCTGGCATATTAATCGCAGCAGCAATACCTGCTAGGCCAAAGTATAAAGCGTCTGTAATGGTTGAACGACTTGCCAAAGTAACACAGCGGTTCCAGCGTTTAGTCATTAATCGAGGTGCAAATCAGCCTGTACTTGCATCGAAAACTCAGCATCAACTTGCCGATGAGTTAAAAAACACTGCTAACCAAGCTACAACTCCGCTAAGGCGCTGGGAGAAGTTACTTCACACTCCTGTAGGTTTGCTGGTGCTGCCTGTTTTTGCCTTCTCAAATGCAGGTGTTCAACTTGATGCATCTAGTTTAAGTTCAACACTTAATAGCACGCTAGCCTGGGGAATATTTTTAGGCCTTGTTGTTGGTAAAGGGATCGGTATTCCGCTGATGGTATGGCTAACTATAAAGACAGGAATTGGCAAGTTACCCCAAGGTTTAAACATGTGGCATATGGTTGGTTTAGGTATGCTAGGGGGAATTGGTTTCACCATGTCGATATTCATCACGGGATTAGGCTTTGCAGGGGATCTAGCCACACAAGAGATTGCCAAAACCGCAATTCTTTTCACCTCTTTATTTGCGGGTGTGTTAGGTTATATTTTGTTCAAAGTTGCTCCTTCAAATAAAGTAAAAAAAGGGAATCAGTATGCCGGATAGCCAATATGTAGCTGAATTAAAACAACGCATTCAAGAGCGTAATCCAAATCAAAAAGAGTTTATCCAAGCGGTAACCGAAATTTTAGACAATGTTGCGGGAGAACTTGATGACACTGAACAGTACCGTCGGTATCGTATTTTTGAACGCTTAACTGAGCCAGACAGAATAATTTCATTTAAAGTTGAATGGTTAGATGATGATGGTTGTGCACAATTAAACCGTGGTTGGCGAGTTCAGCAATCTAACTTGATTGGTCCTTACAAAGGTGGCCTTCGTTTTCACCCTACGGTAAGCGAATCAGTAATTAAGTTTTTGGCTTTTGAACAGTGTTTTAAAAACGCGCTGACTGGCTTGCCTCTTGGTGGTGGTAAAGGTGGATCGGACTTTAATCCAAAAGGGAAAAGTGACCATGAGATCATGAGCTTTTGCCAAGCGTTTATGACCCAACTTTATCGTCATATTGGCGCAAATGTGGACGTGCCTGCGGGAGATATTAATGTGGGCGCTAGAGAAATTGGTTTTCTATACGGTCAATATAGGAAAATCAGAAACCAGTTTAGTGGAGTATTAACGGGTAAAGCACTAGAAATGGGTGGTAGCTTAGTACGAACTGAAGCCACTGGTTTTGGTGTTATCTATTTTCTAAAGCACGTACTTGCATTAAAGAGCATGACTATTGAAGGTCTTAAGGTTACGGTGTCAGGCGCAGGTAATGTGGCGCTTTATGCTGCGAAAAAAGCGTTAGAAAATAAAGCTAAGGTAATTACTCTGTCAAACTCCAGGGGAGTGCTTTACAAAGCCAAGGGCTTTACTAAAAGCGATATTGATTGGCTAATAAAATACGACAATATAAAAGATAATACTCTGCTTTCATTTTCTGAAGAAGATTCTAAAAAGTCTGAGGTTGAATGGCGCGCTGGAGAAAAGCCTTGGCAGTATCAATGTGATGTAGCGATACCTTGCGCAACTCAGAATGAGATGAATGGCAAAGAGGCTAAACAGCTGATTGATAACGGTTGTAAAGTTGTTATTTGTGGCGCGAATATGCCTTGTACGTCCGAAGCAATTGCGGCGATTCATGGCGCAAATGATTGTTGCTACATACCAGGCAAAGCATCAAACGCTGGTGGAGTAGCGGTATCAGGGTTAGAAATGTCTCAAAATGCCGGTTTTGAAAGTCAGACCTTTGAATACCTTGATGGGCGTTTGCAGGACATAATGAAACATATCCATGCACAATGTGCAGAATGCGGAAAAACTGAAAATGGTAGCGTTGATTATGAAAAGGGAGCAAGTATTGCAGGCTTCCATATTTTAGCAAAAGCCATGTTAGCTCAAGGGGTATAAGGCTTGAAACGCTTTATATAGCAACAAAATAGCAAAAAAATGGTGGTTTTTGTCGATAATAGGCAAACAACTGTTGAATTTTAGAAATAGGTTCCATAGGATAAGCCTTGTCTCAACTAAAGGATAAAATAATGAACAAAAGTGAACTAATCGAAAAAATGGCACAAAGTGCTGACATGACTAAAGCTGATGCAGAACGTGCACTTAACAGCCTAGTTTCTACAGTAACTGAAGAACTTGCTAAAGGCGGCGACGTTTCTTTAGTTGGTTTCGGTACTTTCAAAGTTAACGACCGTGCAGCTCGCACAGGCCGTAACCCACAAACTGGTGAAACTATTCAAATTGCTGCTGCAAAAGTTCCTGCTTTCAAAGCTGGTAAAGCAATCAAAGATGCAGTTAACGCATAATTTACCGAGTCTCTCGATAAGTTGACAAAAAAAGCCTCATTAGAGGCTTTTTTTATATTCGGAACTAAATAATTCTGTACATTGTTAAAACGTTAGTTAAAATAAATGAGAATCATTCTCAATTAGAAAATAGATAACACTAACAAAGGGTACATAATGAAACGTATATTTTTAGTCGCATTAACACTTTTCACTTCTTTGATTTCAACTTCTGCATTTAGCGCAGAAACGGTAAATATCTACTCTTTCCGCCAGCCGTTTCTTATTGAGCCTATATTGGAGCAATTTACAGCGGAAACTGGTATTAAAACAAAAGTAGTATTCTCTAAAAAAGGCTTGATAGAGCGCTTAAAAAGAGAAGGTAAATACAGTCCTGCAGACGTTGTATTGACGTCAAACTTCAATAAATTACTACAACTTAAAGGCGAAGGTCTAACGCAAGAGATTAAGTCTGAGCAAATAGACAAGAACGTTCCTAGTCAGTTTAGAGATGAAGCCGGGCACTGGGTTGCATTAACTAAACGTGCTCGCTCACTTTATGTAAGTAAGTCATCTAATTTAAATACATCAACTATTTCTTATGAAGACCTTTCAGGTGAAGCTTTATCAGGTAAAGTTTGTACCAGAAGTGGTAAACACCCGTATAACTTAGGTCTGATCGCATCAATGATTGCGCATCACGGAGAAGCTGAGACTGAAACTTGGTTAAAAGGCGTTAAAGCTAATTTAGCTCGTAAGCCGCAAGGTAATGATAGAGGCCAAGTTAAAGCGATCAAAGAAGGGCTGTGCGAAGTTTCTTTAGGAAATAGCTACTATTATGGCAAAATGCTGACTGACGAAAACCAAAAGCCTTGGGCGGATGCTGTTAATCTAGTTTTCCCAAACCAAGATAACCGTGGTACACACATTAACGTATCAGGTGCGGTATTAACAAAATATGCACCGAACAAAGCGAACGCAGAAACGTTAATTGCTTACTTAGTTGGTAAATCAGCTCAAGAGCAATATGCTTCAGTTAATATGGAATACCCAGTTAACCCAAGTGTTAAGCCTTCAGAAATGGTTTTGAGCTGGGGTGACTTTAAAGAAGATAATATTTCTTTAACAGAAGTTGCTAAGTATAGAGAGCAAGCTTTACAATTGGTTGATAAAGTAAAATTTGATTTATAAGATTCTATTAATTAAAACATGCATTTGAAATTTAATAGGCTGACCTCTGCGTCAGCCTTTCTTGCTTTACTCATCGCGTTACCTATTTTTGCTCTGCTGTTTACAGCTATGACAGAGACTGGACAAAGTTTTGAGCACATAAGAGATACAGTACTTGCTGACTATATTATTAACACTGTGTTGTTAATGACGCTGGTAGGTATCATTGTGACTTTAATAGGCGTGCCATTAGCATGGTTAATAGCATGTTGTGAATTTACAGGAAAACACCTTTTTAATTGGGCATTAGTTTTACCTTTGGCAATGCCTGGCTATTTAATAGCTTATACATATACTGACCTGCTTGACTACGCAGGGCCGCTTCAAACCTTTTTAAGAAATACGTTTGGTTGGTCGTCACCCGATGATTATTGGTTCTTTGAAATCAGATCGTTAGGCGGGGCGGCTGCAATGCTATCTTTAGTTTTGTTTCCCTACGTTTATTTAATGGCAAAAGCTAACTTTTTAAATCAAAATGCGTCATTAACACTCGCGGCCAGAACCTTAGGTTATTCACCACTCAAGAGCTTCTTTTCCGTTTCATTACCTATAGCAAAAAACTCTATTGTAGCCGCTATTTCGTTGGTATTAATGGAAACTATTGCTGACTTTGCTACCGTCTATTATTTTGCTGTTAATACGTTAACCACCGCTGTTTACGATACTTGGCTAGGTTATTATGACTTGGCTAGTGCTGCTAAAATATCAATGCTAATGATTGTTGGTGTTTTTGCTCTGATTATTTTAGAACACAAAACAAACAAAAGAGGTAAAGACAGCAACAGTGCAAAAATGTCTGTTCAACCTCTTAGCTATAAATTAACGGGTAAGCAGAATGTGTTCGCATTCCTCTTCTGTAGCCTTGTTTTTGTTCTTGGTTTTGCAGTGCCTGCATTAACCTTGCTGAGCTATGCCATTGATTACTATCAAGACGTTTGGTCAATGGAAGTAATAATGTATGCTTGGAACAGTACATATATTGCAATCGCTGTAGCGGTAATTAGCTTACTAATATCACTCGTTATCAATGTTTCGTTGCGAGAAAATAAGTCTTTAGCTAATCAATCTTGGTTTAATCTGGCAAATATGGGTTATGCAGTGCCAGGCACGGTTTTAGCGATTGCGGTTATTATTCCCTTTAGTGGTTTGGATCATTGGCTAAACAGTACGGCTGAATCATTTGACCTTGAAGCTCCTGGACTCATATTAAGTGGAACCGTGGTAGCGATTATATTTACCCACATTGTTAGATTTGCTGCTGTCGCCAATAACAATATTAAAACGAATTTTCAGCAACTTAATAAAAGTTACGATTGGGCCGCAAAAAGTTTGGGGGCGAAGCCAAATAGACTGTTTAGGCAGGTTCATTGGCCGCTTCTAAAGCGCAGCGCTTTGGTAGCCGGTTTATTAATTTTTGTAGAAAGCATGAAAGAATTACCAGCAGCACTATTGCTTAGACCTTTTGATTTCGAAACATTGCCCACATACGTATTTCAGTTTGCTAGCGATGAGCAACTTGAACAAGCTGCCCTTGGCGCAATACTTATCGTTATAGTTGGATTAATTCCGCTTATTTTTATTAATCGCTCCATTGAACAAAAACAGAATTAGGAAGCTTTCATGTCGTTGCTATCAATTAAAAACCTGTCTGTAAATTATGGTGAGTATGCCGTAATTAAAGGGTTGGATCTGTCAATTGCGAGTGGTGAAATTGTAGCGCTGTTTGGACCTTCAGGAAGCGGTAAGAGTACAATTTTAAAAGCGGTAACAGGACTTTTAAAACAAACCACTGGCGATGTTGTCTTGTCAGGTAAGGTTTTAAACTCAAGTACGGTTAACTTGCCTACAGAGCAACGTAATATAGGACTTATATTTCAAGACTATGCGCTGTTTCCTCATTTGACGGTATTTGAGAATATTACTTTTGGGATCCAGAGTGTCGAGAAAAAAGCTCGTCATAAAAAAGGGGATGAGCTGTTAGCGTTGATAAAAATGGCTGAGTATAAAAACAGCTATCCTCATCAGCTTTCAGGTGGTCAGCAGCAACGTGTCGCTATCGCGAGAGCATTAGCAACGCAGCCGGACTTATTGTTATTTGATGAAGCTTTCTCTAATTTAGATCCTCAGTTTCGCTTTGAGCTAATTGAAGAAATTAGAGATATTTTAAAGTCGACTAAAACAGCAGCGCTTTTTGTTACTCATAATCAGAATGAAGCTTTTATTTTTTGTGACAAAATCGCCGTTTTACACCAAGGTGAAATAGCCCAAATAGACACGCCTTCTGACTTATTTGATTACCCAGTAAATGAATTTGTCACAGAGTTTATAGGTGCAGGAGTATGGTTGCCAGCGGTCATCAAAAGCGAGTCCGAGTTACAAAGTGAGTGGGGGCCTTTACCATATAAAGGAAAGACAGACTTGAGTGGTCGAGTAGGTGAAACTATAAAAGTCTATCTTAGACCTCATCAAATAGGATTGAACGCTCTTAATGAGAGTGACACTAGTAATGCAGGCCCATCTTTTTCCATTGCCAGTGAGCGGTTTGTAGGGGAATTTTATGAGAGCACACTGACTTGGCATGATCAGTCTATCAAAGTAAGAACGCACGATTCATTTTATAATCAAAAAGTAAGAGTAAGAATCAAACAGCCCATCAAACAGGTTTACTTTTAGAGTGATTGCACCAAATACATAAAACTTAGCACCAATTTGGTGCTTTTTTTTTGCCCCAAAATCGAGCAGTGTAATATTTCCTTTAAAATCAGGTGTTTAATTTTTGGCATTGTTCTTCCAATAGTTTTTGCAAACTTAAGGAGAATAATAATATGAAAATGGTCACCGCGATTGTAAAACCATTCAAGTTAGATGATGTAAGGGAGGCTATCAGTGATATAGGCATTGAAGGCTTAACCGTATCGGAAGTAAAAGGGTTTGGACGACAAAAAGGCCATACCGAATTGTATAGGGGCGCAGAATACCAAGTGGATTTTTTGCCAAAAATGAAACTAGAAATCGCTGTGCTAGATGATCAGGTAGATAGATTAATTGAAGTGATCTTAGAAACTGCAGGTACAGGTCGTATAGGTGACGGCAAGATATTCGTGACAAGCCTAGAGCAGGTTATTCGAATTCGTACCGGTGAAACTGACGTTAACGCAATTTAGGAGGCGACATGGAAGTACAAATTTCTCATTTACAATATGCCATAGATACGTTCTATTTTTTAGTTTGTGGCGCACTGGTCATGTGGATGGCTGCTGGCTTTTCAATGTTAGAAGCGGGCTTAGTTCGATCTAAAAACACAACAGAAATACTCACCAAAAACATCGCGCTATATTCTATTTCGTGCATCATGTATTTACTTTGCGGCTACGCCATTATGTATGATGGCGGGCTGGGTTTAATTGCAATTGAAAGCGTTCAAGAGTCTGAGGTATTGGCGTCATTTGCTGAAAAAGAAAACCCATTATTAGGTGATGCAGTATATTCCTCCGCATCGGACTTTTTCTTTCAAGTGGTCTTTGTTGCAACGGCTATGTCGATTGTTTCAGGTGCCGTTGCTGAACGAATGAAACTATGGGCATTTTTAGCTTTTGCTGTAGTCATGACCGGCGTGATTTATCCTATTGAAGGCGCATGGACTTGGAATGGTGCGTCAGTCTTTGGCATGTTCAAGCTAGAAGACTTGGGTTTTTCTGACTTTGCAGGTTCAGGCATTGTGCATATGGCTGGCGCTTCTGCTGCCCTGTCAGGCGTACTCTTTTTAGGCGCAAGAACTGGTAAATATACACCTACAGGGAAAGCTGTGGCTATTCCAGGTGCCAATATGCCACTTGCTGCGTTAGGTACATTTATTTTATGGATGGGTTGGTTTGGCTTTAATGGTGGTTCGGTGCTTAAACTGTCAGATATTGGCAGTGCCAACAGCGTTGCAATGGTATTTTTAAATACGAATGCTGCTGCGGCTAGCGGAGTAATAGGAGCGCTATTAACCAGTATGGTTTTGTTTAAAAAAGCGGATTTAACAATGGCCTTAAATGGCGCACTAGCCGGACTCGTAGTGATTACTGCGGAGCCTTCAACGCCAACAGCATTAACGGCAAGCCTATTTGGTCTAATTGCAGGGATTGTCGTCGTATTTTCAATTCTTGGTTTAGATAAACTGAGAATTGATGATCCTGTAGGTGCTATTTCTGTGCATGGTGTTGTCGGTTTGTTGGGCTTACTCATTGTTCCTATTACAAATCCGGATGTACTGCTAGTGGGTCAAGTTGCTGGTGCGTTAACAATATTTGTTTGGGTATTTGTGAGCAGCTCAGCTGTTTGGTGGATACTAGATAAAGTCGTTGGCTTAAGGGTTACTAAACAGCAGGAATATGAAGGGGTCGACCGCTCTGAATGCGGTGTTGATGCTTATCCAGAGTTCATTAAATAATGAACTCTAAATAAACATTGAATTTACTCTTGAGCTTTAGAGCTATTAACAAATTCACGTAATTCCGGGGTATCAGCAATGGCTATCCCGGTTTGCTGCGTTTTTGCTTTATACATGGCTTCATCAGCCGATTTGAGTAACTCATTAGCTGATTTACCATGGATATCAAAAATAGCTCCGCCAATGCTGGCTTCTACAATGATATTCTTTACTGCCTGTTGAGAAGTTTCTACTGCATAAGCGCCACTAATAACATCAAACTTTATTTTGGCTAGCTGTCTTAGATGGGTTAACTCTGAGATGTTGGGAGCGAGTAATACAAACTCATCGCCGCCATAACGAGCGACATAATCAGATCCACGGTTAAAGACATTTAAACGAGAACCAACAGACTTCAATATTTGGTCACCAACAAGATGACCGTACTCGTCATTTATTTGCTTAAAGTTGTCTAAGTCTATAAATAACAGAGCAAAAGACTTTTCATATCGAGCTCCCTCATTGACCATCTCTTCGAGCTTAACATTGAACGACTCACGATTATTAAGCAGCGTTAATGCATCTCTAAATACGTTTTCCTCAAGGCTTTTCATTAGTGCAAAGCGTTCTTTTGAAAATCGAATTGAGCGTAACAATAGTGATTTGTGTAAATCTGATTTTGGAATGTAGTCTTGCGCGCCTAACTGTATTGCTCGCTCTCCGGTTACCTCGTCGTCATAACCGGTAAGGACTATAATAGGAAAGTCCTTAGCAAACTTTTTTACCTTAACAAGCGTTTCTAAGCCTACGCTATCAGGCAAATTAAGATCTATTATTAAAAGGTCTGGCAACATACTTTTCATACCAGCTTCCAAGTCGGCAACTGTCTCATAATTAGACATTTTAAAATGAGATTTAAAATTACCGATTAACATTGATTTAACCAAGTAAACGTCATCTTTACTGTCTTCTAACAAGTATATTAGTTGGTCATTCATTTTTTAACGTACCTTCGATAATTTACAATATTTAAACGGGCTGCCTTTTTCCAACATAAATAAGTCCATATATGGCTTATTAATTATTTTTGCTAAAACCTTGGGTGTGGCCGCTATTTCATACTTCATTTCTGTATCCTTTTGAAACGTAATTGCTATATGTAATATTGCCGGGAGTCTACTTTACTGCCCGTTGTTGTTAATTTATTGTAATTCCGTTAATTTGGCAGTGTGATGGTAAATGTTGTACCTACACCTACTTCACTAGAGCATTCAATGCTAGTGTTGTGAACTTTACAAATCTGTTTACAAATTGCTAATCCAATACCGCTGCCTTGATATTTGTCTTTACTATGTAACCGCTTAAATGGCTCAAATATTTGCTTGCAATACTTACTTTCCATGCCTATTCCATTGTCCTTAATTATTATCTTAGTCGAATATTCGGTATTTTCCGCAATTACACTAATAAGCGGCAATTTCTCTGACCTAAATTTGATGGCATTGCTAAGTAAGTTCTGAATCAATTGAACCATCAGTGACTTATCTACGTTCAGCAATGTCTCACCATTCGTTATGGTAATTTCTGCACCGCTCTCTTCTATAACAAATTGCAGTTGATCTTGTGCTATTGCAACAATTTCACCTAATTCGATTTTTGATTTTTGCACAGAGAAGCTACTAATCTGTGACAAACCTAAAATATCGGAAATCATTATCCTCATTCTATTTGCTGCATCTTGTATACGATCAAACTGATATTTGCTGTCATCATCTAGGCTGTATTGATTTTTCAAGGTATCGGAAAGTAACCCGCTGAAGGTGACTATTTTTCTTAGTGGCTCTTGGAGATCATGAGATGCAACCATGGCAAAGCGTTCTAGATAAGCATTAGACTCCTGAAGTGATTCTAAAAGTTGAACCTGCTCTGAGATATCAATAAAAGTAGTCAGTAAGATTAGAGGGTTGTTATTAACATCACGCTTAATAACAGAGGTATAGGTGCGACACCATCTCCACTCTCCGCTTTTATGCTTATATCGGTATTCAATCGAATGTGAGTTGTTTAAGGGGGATTGGATTACCACTTCGAGATGAGTAGAAATTTTACTTAAATCTTCCGGGTGGTATAAATCCAGCCTATTTTGGTGACTGTTTATTTCTTCCAGGGTGTACCCTAATATATCCGTATAGCGTTGATTTATTTTAATGACTTTTTGTATCGTTAAATCGAATAAACTAGCGGCACATATACTTGAGTCTAGTATGTTCTCTAAGAAAACCTTGTTTTCACTAAGTTGAAGTTCAATATCTTTTTGGGAAGTAATATCAATAGAAGAGCCTACAATTTTTACAACATTCCCATTTTCTAAAATGGGATAAAGAGAAGTATAGTACCAATAGGGTTTGCCATTCATCGGTATCATTTCTGTGTATTCACTAATGGATTTAACATCTACACAGGCCTGCAAATGATCCGTGAGTTTAGTAACAACCGTTTCACTTAATACATTTTTGTCGATTTCTGAAAGACATTTTCCCGCTATATTTTCAGGTTGAGGACCAAGCTTTTCACTCGCTGCACGGTTAAATAGTAAGAAGCGGAACTGTTGGTTTTTCTCTACAGCGACAACCCATATGGAGTTATTTGCGCCTTCGTATATTGCATTTAGTAACTCAGTTTTTTCTGCAACTTGACGCTTTAAAACTTTGCTATCTTGTATATACCGTAAAGAGCCAGAAACCGTTGCAGCCTCGTTCAATTCGTTAAATGTGGTTTTACCTATTAAATTAAACCAGCCGAACTCACCTTTTGAATTAATACCTAAATATTCTATGGAGAAGCGTTTACTGGTTTTAAATCCGCTCTTGAACTTTTCAATAGTGGATTCAACATAGTCTTCATGTATATGCTCTGTCCAAACTTTAATAGAAGGTAACTTATCCTTGGCGCCTATTAACTCATTAAACCTATGAGACCAGTTAATGGAGTTGGACTCAATATTGTATTCCCAAATTCCATCTTCTGCTGCGTCAATTGCTCGTTGTAATTTTTTGTTTGATTCAAAAAGTTGGTGTTTGATATCTTCGATTTCGGTTAGGTTTTGTACCGTAAAAATATAGTAATCGCATTCATTAAAAACTTTTTTTGCTATTCGAACTTCTGCAGGAAATGCTTCGTCATTAAGTCTTTTCAGCTGGACGATAACTTTTTTATCTAATGTTATAGGTGTGTCTTTTTGTACATTTTTTACTAGCGACGCTAAGGCTTTTACTCCCTCATGGTCGGTACTTTCAATTAAGCTGAACAACGATAAACCTATTTCGTCACCCTTATTAATTGCAGTGTCTTGATAAAACGACTCATTACATAAAGTAACTTTAAGGCTTGTATCGAGTAAACATGCTCCTATTGGCATAGTATCTAGCATAAATTGAACTAGTTTTTGTTGTTCAATTTGCATTGATAGTTGATTACGTTCTTGAGAAACCGAATTGAGCTCTTGCCTAATTCCCTCGACTTGTTTGGGGGTGGAAATCGTAATTAGGGTTGGGAGAATTCGATATAGATATATAGCCGTTGAAATGGACACTATGGCTGTCATTGATTTAAGCAATCCATGCCAGCCATACATACCTTGCCAAATAGTGACAATGCCGAATAGATGAGTGATACCACAAAATAAAATGAACAAGGAGAATAGCCAAACAACTTTCTGATAACCAATATCGGGACGTTTATTGGCGAATACCATTAGAGCAATAGGAATTGAAAAGTACGCCGCTGCAATAAGGAGGTCTGCAATGACATTTGTCCAGAGTATGTGAGGCTGCCACATGTAACAGTGGCCATGAGGCATATAGTCGCTGTAAAAAAAGCTATCCATATTTGTAACTTGCATTACAACTCCAAATAAAAAACCAACATCAATTTAAGACGAGGAACTAATACTAGTTTTTAGCGCAAAAATGAATAGAAGTCCAAAAAAGTTAAAAATCAAATAAATTCATGTATTTATCATGGGTACAAGTGTTTTTGTTAATGACTGCTAGTATCTGTTTTTTTTGAGTTTTTTAGGAAAATTACGTGTTTTATTAGTTTTTTTTACTTAAGGCTTAGAAAATATAACCCTATAAAAGTATTGGTAAATCTCTGTTTATAAGCTAAATTTTAAGCACAGTTGTGAATCGAAGGCGATGACCTTGTTAAGTAAAAAGCCGATTTTTAGACCGCTACCTGCGTTGTGTGCCATTTTTGTTATGCTGTTAGGTAGTTTAGTTATGATGGGTTGGGTAGTAGAAAACCAATCGATAGTGCAATTACATAAAACTTTTGCACCTATGCAGTTTAATACGGCTCTGTTATTTTTACTTTCAGGCTTGAGCCTATGGTTTTTAACCGAATCCCAATTGAAATTAGCCAATATAGTAGGGGGAGTAATTTTTGCTGTTGCCTCATTATCTACCCTCCAATATGTATTTGATATAAATGTAGGGTTGGACCAACTTTTTGTCTCCCACTTTATAGATATAAATACGACATCGCCCGGAAGAATGGCGCCCAATACTGGTATTTGTTTTACGTTGATAGGTTTGTTGTTAGCTGTTAGACCATTTGACAACAAGCGCTGGCCTGTGAACTTTGCCATTATTTTAGCAACTATTGTGCTCGCTGCCGCCTCCGTAGCGCTTGCTGGTTACTTCAACAATGTAACAACTGCTTATGGTTGGGGTCAAATGACGCATATGGCATTGCACACATGTATTGGCTTTATTACGATTTCAATCGGGTTTATTGTGTTTTTTGTCCAAAAAGCAAATTCCTTAAAAATTAAAGTAGACACAACTCTTCTTCTTTTCATCTTTTTTACGTCAGTCACTTTAACTCTATCACAAGCATTACTTGGTCATGAACGCTTGCAGCTAGAAAGACGTTTATTCTTCTATATTCAGCATGTGGAGTCTGAGATTAACGACAAACTGCTCAATAAAAGTAATCAACTATTGAAGTTGAGTGAAGTGTTACAAGATGAACAACTTAACTCGATTAATGAAAGTCGCTTAGTGGCCTATTTACAAAAAAACAGAAGCAATAGTGGCTTGATAGCAATATATAAAGACGGACGCGAACAGGTTATAACTGAACTTAAAGCTTCTGTAGACAGAGACGAATTAAAGGACTTATTGGTTAGACAAAAAGAGAGTGACGCTTATCCAATCCCAGGGGTTCCAAGTGCCTACATGATAAACCTCAGTCCGTTAACAAGAAATAGTGACTATTTTGCTCTTTTTTATAGTAACCCTGACTTCAATTTCAGCTTGGTACAGTTTGTTCATTTTAGTTCGTTTCTTGGTGACTTAGAGACTCGTTATAACAAACTTAATGTATCAATCAAAATAGAAGATAGTTTAGGTAATCAGGTTAATCGTTTTTCTCCCATACCGGTAAAAGAGGATGTGTTGTCATATGGACAAGACTTCAAGTCAATCGGATGGACGGTAACCTTATATTCGCAGCGCTCTAGCTTGAGCGACGGCAGCCTAGCAAATGTAATTCTTATGTTCGGGATTATCTTTTGTGGATTAATGGTTGGAATATCTAAATTGCTTTTAGACAGTAAGGCCAGAGCAATAGAAATTTCAAAGGAGTCAGAAGCACGCAAAGATGCATTAAAAAAAGCGAATGAAGCTAGGTTGATAAATGAAATGGCTCGAAAAGTTTCAGGGTTGGGAATATGGGTTTGGGATTTAGATAAAAAGGTCGTCTCCTGGGATAACAATATGTTTGATACCTACCACATGGATCCCAAACTGATAGATGAGTCTTCACTATATGACTCTTGGGTAGACGCACTCCACCCAGAAGATGCGGAAAGGGTTGAAAGTAGTTTGCAAGATGCGGTGCGAAATAAACAAGACTGGTACTGTACGTTCAGGTTAGCGTTGAAAGATAATAAAGTTAAATACATGATTGCTTCCGGGACTTGCATTAGTGATGAGTTTGGAAATGTTTTAAAAGTGGTTGGCGGTAATTTTGATGTTACTGAATTAAGAGAAGCTCAAGAACGGTTAGTCACATTAAAAGAACAAGCAGATCAAAATAATTTAGCTAAAAGCCAATTTTTAGCCAATATGAGCCATGAAATAAGAACCCCTATGAATGGTGTTCTAGGTATAACTGACTTACTAAGGCAAACCCCTTTAACACCGATACAACAAGAGTATTTAGATTTAGTCGTTAATTCTGCATCATCGCTTCTTCGTATTTTAAATGACATTTTGGATCAGTCAAAAATAGAAGCGGGAATGATGGAGCTTGTTGAGGAACACTTTTCATTAGACAACAAAGTAGGTGACATACTTAAAGGTTTCGCGCCTACGGCCCATCAAAAAATGATTGAGTTGGAATACAACATCGATAGCCAGGTGCCAAATTGCATTCGAGCAGATGAAACCCGTATTAGCCAGATGATCTTTAATGTTGTTGGCAACGCAGTAAAGTTTACTGAAACAGGCGAAGTTATTTTAGAGGTCATTTCACTTAAGCCAGACGAAGAGCTGAAAATTGGCGAACCATTTACATTAATCATAACGATAAAAGATACCGGAATTGGCATTCCTGAAGAAAAGTTATTGTCAATATTTGAACCATTTGGGCAAGTAGATAGCACTACTACTCGTCGGTTTGGTGGCACAGGGCTAGGCCTTCCAATTGTTAAGCAGTTGGTAAACTTGATGGGTGGTAGTGTTGAGGTCTCTAGTCAACTTTCAATTGGTACAGAATTTAAAATTAAAATACCCGTTAAAAAAGGTGATATATCACAGCTGAGCAATGTTGAAGGACATGCTCATATAATAAACCAGTTCGATTTTACAGGTATTAGCTGTTTAGCAGTTGATGACAATGCGATTAATCGTCGTTGGTTAAAAAGTATGATTGAGTCATGGGGTTGTAAACCAATAATGGCAAGCAGCAGCGACCAGGCTGTCGCGTTATATGATGCTGAAGTTGATGCTGGCCGAAAAGTGGATGTTTTTATCGTTGACAAGGATATGCCACAAAAGACAGGACTAGATTTCATTAATGAATTACAAGCCAAGTATAAAAATATTCCTCGAATTATCATGATGCTCACATCTAAAGAGATTAATGAATCTTTGGTAAAGCTGGAAGAGCTAGACATTGAGCACTATCTGTTAAAACCGGTTAAGCAGTCAGAAGTTTTTAACATGCTAATGAAGGTTATGGAGGTTGATCGACCAGATTTACATCAGTCAAAAAAAGACGTGTTAAGTCCACCAGAAAAGCTACTTAATGTCTTAGTTGCAGAGGATAACCCAATTAACAGTCGTCTAGTGCACGATATCCTTACCTATCGTGGCCACCAATCAACACTCGTATTTAACGGTAAGCAGGCTTTAGAGCAATATAAGGGGCATGATTACGACGTGATATTAATGGATGTACAGATGCCTGAAATGGACGGGTTGGAGTCAACGAAACTTATTAGGCAATTTGAACAGTTAAACAATAAAGAAAGTGTAAAAATTATAGGCTTAACAGCGCACGCTTTATCGGGAGACCGACAAATATGTATTGATGCGGGCATGGATAATTATTTAACAAAACCAGTGGACTCAAAAAAACTAATTTTGACAATAGAGTCCTATTTTAATATGAAGAGCGATTCTGAAGTTATAAAAGTAGAGTCTCAGAAAGGTCAAATTACTGATCAAAGCCACGCCACGCATCTGAGCTCGCATAAGGGCAATGTAGATGAAAAATTAGAAAACGAATCATTAGCAACCCAGGATAAACCTATACCTGTAAATTACAGCTATCTTGACCTAGACTGTATTCAACGTGTATCTGGAGGTCAACAAGAAACAATAGATGCTATTTCTGACATGACGCTAAAAATTCTGCCTCAAGAAATTGAGGACGTAGAAAGTTTGTTAAGCAGGAAAGAGTTTATTGCGTTAGCTAAACTTTTCCACCGACTAAAAGGTATGGTTGCTAATCTTACAGGTTCATATTTTGACAAGGGGTTTGTTCAATTGGAGCAATTCGCCATAGATGAAAATTCAGACTTGATTGAGTCGAATTGGCCATCGTTAAAGTTAAAGCTAAAGACGTTTTTAAAAGAGCTACAACACTATACGGACATACAAGATAAGAACTGATCATGGGCTATACAAGGAGGTAGAATGGCTAGGTATGATAAAAGACGGTTGTTACCGCATTTAGCGGTCTTTCTGACAGTGGTACTTTCTAGTGGCCTCTTCACACTTTACTTTGTCAGTAGCTCCAAATTAATCCAGTGGTTATTGCTAATATTTGTAGCTGCAGGCGTCTATTTTTTTGTTGATAGGTTGTTAGAGGTTATCTTTAAAGGAAGGGAGACCTACAGCCATCAAGTAAGATCCATTTTCTATAATGAAATATTGCATCAAGGCTATAACCCTTGCCTATTAATATCTGTAAATGACTTTAAAATCATAGAAATGAATTATTCTGCAAGCAAGGCATTAAGCCTTAGTAAGAACCAACCGCTTTCATCATTGATGGATATATTTGTTGAAAGTGACAGTGAGGGTTTAAATGAATGGATTCACTCAATAAAGACGCATCTAAACTACTCTACCCACATTACCAATGTCCGTATTAAAGACCGCCATGGGAAGTTAATCCCAAAAGTGTCAAAAGTTACCGCTATGCCAGTGAAAACCTTTGAAAAAGAGTTGGTTATTATCAAAGTTGAACCAAAATCCAGAATGCTTAGTGTTGCAAATGAGCCTTACCATCTTCTTAAAAATATTGATATTACTCGCCATGCTGCAGGCACTGCATATTGGGAGCTAGAAATAGACACTAATTTACTGTTTTTTAGTAGTTTAGTCGCGGAGCTCTTAGGGCTAGATAATACCTTTTCGTCGCCTATGCTGTTAGAGGAATTAGAAAAGGTTGCAGATTGCGCCGTGTTTAATTTTGCGGAGCAAATGTTTACTGGGGAAACCGGGAAGCATTCGTTTCATTCTCAAAAAATGATAATTGATCGTAATGGAAATCAAAAGTTTGTTGTTATGCAAGCGCATTACTATGAAACGGACAAGGTTATCTTAGGTACTTTGTATGACATGACGTCAATTAAAACGAGTGAAATTAAGCTAAGGCAACGAGAGCAGCAAATGAACCAACTTATTGATTCAATACCAGAAAGTATTTTGGTGTTACAGAAATCAAAAGTTGTGTTTTTAAATCGAGCCGCCGTCAAATTATTTGCATTTTCAGACATGTCTGAGGCTAGAGATATGCGACTATCGGAACTTGTATCGGACAATGATAAGTCGTTATTGAGAGATAGAATCAAATACATGCTAGCGGGTAAAAAGAGAAGTTATGGTTTTACTTCATTCAGATTACGCAAGTCCACTGGCGAGTTTTTTGATGCAGAAGTAGCAGTAAACTTAATTATTTATGAAGCGGTAGAGTCAATACAGTTTGTAATCCGGGATCTCACAGAAGTATTGCGAGTAAAGAATGCCTTAGCAAAGGCAAATTTCAGATTGAGTGCCTTATCCTCTAAGACATTGCAATTAATAGAGGCAGAGCGAAAGCAAATAGCAGGAGAGTTGCACGATGATGTTGGACAGTCACTGACGGCCATACTACTAGCAACAAAGTGGGTTAGCCGCAGACTCGAAGAAGAAGCGTTACTAGAAAAAGTATCTGATATCCATTTAATCGCTAGCCAAAGCCTAGATACAGTAAGAAATTTATCTTTGCTATTAAGACCTGCGCAATTAGATTCGCTAGGGTTTTCTCCAGCCATAAAATGGCAAATGGATAAGCTGCTTTCAATTGATGATATTCATTATGAAATTGATGATGCTGGTTTTCTTGAGCTAAAAGACAAACAAGCCGAAATCGTTGGTTTTCGTATTGTGCAAGAGTCTTTAACAAACATTGTTAAGCACGCAAATGCAAAAACTGTAAAGGTTAAATTAAGCAGTGATCTTGAAGTGTTGATAATACAGGTGAGCGATGATGGTGTAGGTTTTGATGTTCATGCTCAGAGCGATAGCGTGGGGTTAGTCAATATGAAAGAGCGAGTAGAGCTTGCTGGTGGAGATTTTAAAATTTTCTCTAAACCTCTATTAGGTACTGATATTAAAGTGGAAATTCCATTGCGAATTTCATTTTCAGAGCTAGAATCAACAGATGTCTACAGTGGAGAGTTACATGACAGATAAGAAAAAAGTGGTTTTGGTTGATGACCATCATTTAGTAAGAGCCGGCTTAAGAGCTTTGTTAGAAGATTTGAATTTTTATGAGGTTGTTGCTGAAGGTGCTGACGGAAGTGAAGTGGTTGCTTTGATAGAGCAAACAAACCCTGATGTTGTTATTCTTGATATCGCTATGAAAATAAAATCAGGACTCGATGCCTTAATAGATATTAAAGCCTTATACCCTACGTTACCCGTTATATTACTAACGATGCATAACACGAGTGATTATTTACAAACAGCAATAGAAAGAGGCGCAAATGCCTATTTATTGAAAGACTCAGCAGAAGTTGAGTTAGAGTTAGCTCTTAACGCTGTTTTAAAAAATGAAATTTATATAAGTCCTAAGTTGTCTGAACAATTACTTGAGACTTTGAATACTGATAGAAAGAGTGAAAAAGTTATAGTCTCCAAAGTCTTAACGCCGAGACAAACAGAGATATTGAAAATGCTTGCGGATGGGAAAGGCACCAAAGAAATTGCTTTTGATCTTGGGTTAAGTGTCAAAACTATTGAGTCCCACCGTTCGCAGATAATGGAAAGGTTACAAATTAGAGACTTAGCATCGTTAGTGCGTTTTGCAATTAAAAATGGCGTCACCACATTATAGCTTACCTTTTACCTAATTAAGATACAGGCTAAGGGACAGGAGTATAAGTTTTAAGAGTACTCCTGATATATATCTGATTACTATAGTTTTATCATTATTATATTAATCGAATACTCTCCAACCTGATACAGCCACTCGCAGTTTTGAATGGCTGTTTTTTTTGCTCTAAATAGGAGAATAACCTATTGGGTGCTAGGGATTGCCTCATTCATAATTGCAATGCAACTGCCATACTCCTAGTGAGTCCAAATTCTATTGGAGCGATTAGCGGAGATAAAATATGAATAATTTTATGAAAACTCCTGTATCTAACGAAATTTTGAATCACTCAGAAGTTGAACTGGGTAGTGAAACAAAAAACCATTTACTATCTTTAACCTCCTCGAATAGCTCATCAATGAGAGCTTTGGCCGTACGTAATTTAGAGTTTTATCCAGAACATCTAGATGTACTGTTAGCATTGATCAAAATAGAATCAGAAGAGGTGGTTATAAAAGAAATAAAACACTCATTGCTCGCTTTATACAAAATTGACTCTATGAAAGACGTGATTGAACATGAATTGCAAAAGTTATCTGGTCAATATGATGAAGACACAGATTTGTATAAATTCTGTAATCAACTTTTAGGTGACATAAACAATTGAACAGGCAGCAAGAGTTAAGAGTATAAAATCTAAAAATAAAGCTCGCATTGTACACTTGACACTCTATTATAATATCTTGTTCTAATTTTTTTATACAAGCGACGTTTGTAGTTATAGGGTGGTCAATGGCAACAGATAAATCGTTAGCATCTAAAGTCGGTTACTTAAAGAAAGAGCTAAAAAACGCAAAAACACAACTTACTTTTTCAATAATCGTCTTGTTTATTGTGTCTATGTGGTACAGCCATAATACAATCAAAGTGCACAAAGACTATCAGTCTTCATTAATGAGTTCAGTTTCGCAACAAGTCATAAATGAATACCAAAATCATATAAAACATCGCAGACAGCAAATTGATAGATTTCAATGGCGACACCAAACCGAACTACTAGATTTATACCGTCAAGGCGAACTTACTGAACGTGAGGACTATCTATTCTTACTCAAAGAGCTTCGTAATGAAATTTCAGGCGTAAGACTTTTCTCTATTTTTGATAAACAAGGCGTTGGCGTTTTTCGCAAAATTACGGGTGACTTTTTAGACGACTGTCAGCAGGAAATCGATTCTACGATTAATAATAATGGCCAAGAAGCAATGTTCCTGCATAAAGATTCGTCATCTGTTCATTATGATATTTTACAACCATTGATAGGCGCACAAGACCTTTTGTACCTATTTGTTGCGTTTGAACCTACTATCCTCAAATCCATTTTAGAGCGTTATAGATTACCGCAGCAGGAGTTATTCTTATTGCGAAATGACCGACACGTAGAAATTGAACTTAAAGAGTCAAGCAGTAGCACGTTTAGCAATGTTGTTATGAGCGAAGCTGAGTTTAGTAACTTTTCTAATTTAGTAAAAATTCCCAAGACTCGTTGGAGTGTCGGCATTAGACTATCCGAGAGTTATGCCAAAGATCTGTTTTGGAGTAACTACCAATGGTCTTTTATTGTTTGGGCTGTCGTATCTTTGCTTCTCTTTTTGAGTTATGTCTCTCAAAAGAAAAAAAGCGTTGGGCAATTGAGTGCGCTTAAACAGCTAGAGTTTTCTAAATCCCATGATACCTTAACGGGATTGATGACTAGAGATGTATTCTCTCAGTATTTTAATAATAGTCGCTCCTCAATACCCGAAAATCAAGGGGTAGCTTTTGTTATTGATATTGATAAATTCCAAGTTTTTAACAATTCATTAGGCTTTACCAAAGGCGATTCAGTTTTGCGTATGCTAGCTGAGGAAATCAAAAAAGTGATACCTATCGGAGCCAAAATATCTCGGATCAGTAATGATCAGTTTGCTGTTCTGGATTCAAATATGGTCCATACCAAAGCTCAAGATTATGCCCATTTGTTAAAATCCCATATTGAAAATTTAGATCTGTCGAATATCGAAGAGAGCTTGTCACTTACGAGTTGTGTCGGCGTTGTTAAAATCAATGCAGAAGTGGTTGATAGCGAGCATTTGATGAGCTCATTGTTGTTGACATTAAAACTAGCAAAAAGCAAAGGCCGAAATCAGGTTTTATTGTATCAATCCGATGATCCCGAATTAGCCCAACATGCACAAGAAATGGAGATTTATTATGCTATTCAGCGAGCTTTAAACGAAGATAACTTTCAACTTTACAGGCAAGAAATTAGATCAAACTCAAGCAATTATGAAAACAGTGTTTATGAAGTATTGCTGAGAATGTTTGATTCAATGGGCAATATTGTAAGTCCGGCTTTATTTATTCCAATTGCGGAACAACATAGCTTAGCAGCAGAGCTAGATAAGTGGGTTATCGCTAGAGCCTTTAAAAATATGGCGGTAAGTAAAACAAAAGACCACTATTGCATAAATCTTTCGGGGCAAACGTTGGCTGACCCAAGCATGGTTGGCTATGTAAAACAAAAAATTGAACAATTTGGTGTGTTACCGCAGCAAGTTACGTTTGAAATAACCGAGACCTTTGCAATTACTCATTTAGAGTCTGCTATTTACTTTATTGGTGAAATTACAAAGTATGGCTGTCAGTTTGCTCTTGATGACTTCGGTAGCGGTTTATCTTCATTTAGTTATTTGCAAAAACTGCCAGTAAAAAAGTTAAAAATTGATGGTGTTTTCATCAAGAATATCACTGAAAATCCAAGAAACCAGGCATTTGTCAGCACAATGGTAACGTTAGCAAAGTCAATGGAAATGGAAACTGTTGCAGAGTTTGTTGAAACCGAGGAAGAGTTTACTATGCTCAAGGAGCTGAACCTCGATTTCTGCCAAGGTTATTTCTTCCATAAACCCGAACGCTGGGTTGTTAATGAAATGTTGGAATTGGCTTCGAGTAATAATTTGCAACAATAGCGGTTCGATTATTGTTATTGTTGTCACTGAGAAAAAGTGAATTGGATTAGCAAGCATTTTATTTTTATTTTTTGATGGATATACTTACCACATAGTCACTTTCTAAATTACTTCAATGAATGAAAAGTTGAGGTAGTTATGTACATAAATTTAATTAAGGAGTACAAATGACAGCGCAATTTATCAAGTCTAAAGCTGCAGTAGCATGGGGCCCAAATGAGCCGTTAAAAATTGAAGAAGTTGATGTAATGCTTCCTAAAGCAGGTGAAGTGTTAGTAAAGATTGTTGCTAGTGGCGTATGCCATACTGATGCTTTTACATTGTCGGGTGAAGACCCAGAAGGTATATTTCCTGCGATACTAGGCCATGAAGGTGGTGGTATTGTTGAGCAAATTGGTGAAGGCGTAACGAGTGTATCTGTTGGCGACCATGTCATTCCTTTATACACACCAGAATGTGGTGAATGTAAGTTTTGTACTTCAGGAAAAACGAACCTTTGTCAAAAAATCCGTGAAACACAGGGTAAAGGCTTAATGCCAGATGGCACGACTCGTTTTTACAAAGACGGCCAGCCAATATTCCATTATATGGGCACTTCAACATTTTCAGAATACACTGTAATGCCAGAAATTTCGTTAGCTAAGGTTAATAAAGACGCTCCGCTTGAAGAGGTGTGTTTATTGGGTTGTGGTGTAACAACCGGAATGGGCGCTGTTATGAATACAGCCAAAGTAGAAGAGGGTGACACGGTTGCTATCTTCGGTCTTGGTGGTATTGGTTTGTCAGCTGTAATTGGTGCAACAATGGCAAAAGCAGGTCGTATTATCGCCATTGATATTAACGAAAGTAAATTTGATTTAGCCAAAAAGTTGGGCGCTACTGATTGTATTAATCCGAAAGATTACGATAAGCCAATTCAAGACGTAATTGTTGAACTAACAGACGGTGGTGTGGACTACTCTTTTGAATGTATAGGCAACGTTGATGTAATGCGCTCTGCTCTTGAATGTTGCCATAAAGGCTGGGGTGAGTCGGTAGTTATAGGTGTAGCTGGAGCAGGGCAAGAAATTTCAACTCGTCCATTCCAACTGGTTACTGGTCGTGTATGGCGTGGTTCAGCATTTGGGGGTGTAAAAGGGCGCTCTGAGTTACCTGATTACGTAGAGCGTTATTTGGCCGGTGAGTTTAAACTAAGTGACTTTATAACTCATACAATGGGCTTAGATGGAATTAATGAAGCTTTTGATTTAATGCACGAAGGCAAAAGCATTCGTACCGTTATTCATTTTGATAAGTAGTGATCATGTTAAAAAATATTAGTTCAACTAAAGTATTTGATGGTTGGCATAAGCAATATAAACACCAATCTAGCTCAGTTTCAGGGGAAATGCAGTTTGCTGTGTTTCTTCCTCCTGGTGTTAGTGAAAACAACAAAATGCCGGTTTTGTATTGGTTATCAGGCTTAACTTGTACCGATGAAAACTTTATGCAAAAAGCTGGTGCTTTGAAGCTAGCGGCTGAGTTGGGTGTGGTTATTGTTGCACCAGATACGAGCCCTAGAGGCGAAGCAGTAGCTAATGATGACAGTTATGACTTGGGCCAAGGCGCCGGCTTTTATCTTAATGCGGTTAAGCAGCCTTGGGCGAAGCACTACCAAATGTACGATTACGTTGTAAAAGAATTACCTAAATTAATCGAAAGTGAATTTCCAGTCACAAATAAAAAATCGATTTCGGGTCATTCTATGGGAGGACATGGAGCGCTTACGATAGCTCTAAAGAATCCAACTGAATATGCCTCAGCTTCGGCATTTAGTCCAATTTGTAACCCTAGTGATTGTCCTTGGGGCATTAAAGCCTTTAGCGCCTATTTAGGTGAAGAAAAAAGTCTTTGGGCGCAATACGATACAGTAGAGTTGATTAAAAGCTCGAGTGACTTTGTGCCGACACTGATTGACCAGGGTTTAGATGATAACTTCTACCCTGAGCAACTCAAAACGCTAGAGTTCAAGAAAGTAGCAGATGAAAACGACTACGATGTAGAAGTGAATCTGCGCGAAGGTTATGACCACAGTTATTACTTTATTGCGAGTTTTATAGATGAACATTTACAGTTTCACTTAAAGCACTTGTTAATGTAAAACTTTACAATAGCGTCATTAAATTATAAAAAGTCGGTAATCACCGGCTTTTTTGTTTTGTACTAAACTTAGAAGGTCTGAACGAACTAAAAGAAAGTAAGTAATGAAATCAAGTCAGTACCATTATCAGAATCGTGTTTGGCAAAAATCCAATAGCCTCCCTTTAGCAAGTCCCGCGCAATTAGTATTAACTTTTGGTTGTCGCCAGTTAGCCAGTTCTAAAGAGTTTCGAAATGAGCTCCGTTCAGCATTCCCTGATGCTGATATCATAGGCTGTACCACCAGTGGAGAGATTATTGATACGGAAGTGTTTGACGAGACAATGGTGGTCAATGAACTAACTTTTGAACATACCGAAACACAATGCCGGAGTATAAACCTAGATGACTTTGCTAGTTTTGATGCCGCTATTTCTTCTCTCGCTGAAAGTTTACCTTTTGAACACTTAAAACACGTACTGGTTATATCCGATGGACAAAATGTAAATGGTACTGACTTAGCTGAGAAGTTGATGACAGAACTACCTCCGAAAGTGACTATTTCAGGCGGTTTAGCTGGAGATGGAGACAGGTTTAATGAAACGATTGTTTGGCATAATGACAAGATTAGTGCAAAACAGATTGTGTTGTGCGGCTTTTATGGTGACCAACTCCAAGTCGGCTTTGGTTCTGCTGGCGGGTGGGTTCCTTTTGGACCAGAACGATTGATTACAAAATCAGAAGCCAATGTTCTTTACGAATTAGATGGTCAATCTGCGTTAGAGCTTTATAAAGAGTATTTAGGTGAGTTTGCATCAGAATTGCCAGCTTCCGCTCTTCGGTTTCCTCTATGCCTTAAAAATGAGAGTGATGGTGATTTTACTGTGCGTACTATTTTGAATATCGACGAATCATCAAACAGTTTGATTTTCGCTGGGGATATTTCAGAAGGGCAGTATGTCACTTTAATGCGAGCAAATACTGGAAAATTAATAGATGGAGCGCAGCTATCAGCTCAACAATCTCTAGATATTGCTGGGTATGATGAACCTGACTTCGCTCTGTTAATAAGTTGTGTTGGCCGAAGGCTAGTATTACAGCAAGAGTCTGAATACGAGCTCGAGAGTGTTCAAGAAGTGTTAGGGGAAGGTTGTACATTAGGTGGCTTTTACTCTTATGGAGAGCTGTCACCAAGAGGCTTCGAAAATCGTTGTTTACTGCACAATCAAACGATGACGGTTACTATATTTAAAGAACACAATTGATATGCACCGTTTACTAAAACGTCAAATTAAAAAGTACTTGTTAACAAATGAACCCGACGAAGAGTTAACTCATTTTTTAGCCTCCATCGACCAAGCTTATCAACAGAATGAACGCGAACTGTCTTTAATAGATCGCTCACTAGAATTGGCTTCTACCGAACTGTCTAGTCGAAATGAGTCTTTACGACGTGAAGTTGAAAAACAGCAATTGATTCAAAAAGAACTGTCGCTTTCTTTGGCTGCTTTAAATGCAACATTTGATTCAACGGGTGAAGCTATTCTTGCTATAAACCTAGAAGGAAACGTGACTAAGTATAACCAAATGGCGGGGCAACTTTTTGACAGTAATATACTTACACGTGGACCCTTGTCGTTAATCAAGTTAAAAACTGTGATTTCCCAATTAGACGACACCTCTCGGTTAGGTCATAAGCTTAGACAAATAAAACATAATCCATTAGTTGAATTGTATGGGCAGTTAAGGCTGAAGGATGGGCGCTTTTTTGAATATCACACATCTGCGCAAATCCAAGGGGAACAAATTTTAGGCCGAGTTTGGTGTTTTAGAGACATTAGTGAGCCTAAGCATAATGAGGCAATGGTTCAGCATCAAGCTTTTCATGACGCCCTTACTGGCCTGCCTAATAGAGCACTACTAGATGATCGATTATCGCACGGCATTACATACTGTAATCGCTTCAATACTCATTTGTCGGTTTTGTTTATTGACTTAGACGACTTTAAAAAAGTAAATGATAATGCTGGACACCAAGCTGGTGATGCAGTGTTAAAGGAAGTAACAAAACGCATAAAAACATGTATTAGAGATGTTGATACTATTGCACGCTTAGGTGGCGATGAGTTTGTTGTACTACTCGAAAACCTTCAAGAGTCTAAAATATCTACTGTTATTAGCCATCGAATAATAGATGAAATTGTGAAGCCATTTGTTGTAGGTGATAGTGAATTTTATATCTCATCTAGCATTGGTATTAGCATGTACCCTAAAGATGGTATCGACAGTGAAGAGTTGCTCCGTAAGGCGGATATGGCAATGTATCATGCTAAGTCCTTAGGTAAGAATAATCACCAGTACTTTGATAGTGAACTTGAGCGTTCATCAAATCAGCAATTACAAGTTGAAAACCATTTAAGAGAAGCAATAGGAAACGACGAGTTTCATTTGAATTATCAACCAAAAATTGATTTGAAGAGCAATGCTATTATTGGTTTTGAAGCTTTATTACGTTGGAACAGAGCTGGTGGAATGAATACCCCTGATATATTTATTCCAGTAGCAGAACAAACTGGATTAATAAACGAAATAGGTGATTGGGTTTTGAAGCAAGTTTGTTCTGATGTCAAAAAATGGCTTGAACTTGGATATGGGTTATTACCAGTTGCGATAAACGTTTCACCTGTGGAATTCAGAAATAAAAAGCTGGTTGAGCAGATAAAAGCCACCATTATTGAATATGGCATTCCGCCCGAAGCTATTGAAATTGAAATTACGGAATCATTATTCTTGGATAATATCTCGTTTGTGAAAGAGATATTAAAAGAGTTGAGAGACTTTGGCATCAGTGTGGCGGTTGATGATTTTGGAACCGGTTATTCGTCTTTACAATACCTTCATGAGCTGCCAATCGATATACTTAAAATAGATAAGTCGTTTATTCTGGATTTAAGTAATCAACCACATAACGCCGCGATAGCCGATAGTATTATTAATCTTGCGCACAACCTTGGTCTAAAAGTGGTGGCGGAAGGTATCGAAAACCAAGCCTCCATGTCATTTTTGAAACATCGGGGTTGTGATATTGGGCAAGGTTTTTTTATGTATAAACCTATGAGAAGTGAAGAGTTGATAGAACTTATTGTTTGATTTAACTGATATGATACCGTTGTATTTTTGAAATAGTTCAAGTTTAAAAAATAGTCTTTTTTTTAAAAAAAAAGTTGATCGAACGGAAATAAGCTTGCGTAAAAATTGAGCAAACTAAGCATAAGGAATTTTAAAGTGATAAAAATAAAAGCTCTACTTCTAATAACATGCAGTATTTTTTTTATTCAAGCTTGTAATGATAGTGACGATGAAGTGCCAGTAGCAACAATAGTTGATGTGGCCAAAGCAAACGGGAATTTTACTACCCTAATTGCAGCACTCGAAGCTACAGGTCTAGATGAAACTCTTTCAGACACAAACAGCACATACACAGTATTCGCGCCTACCGACGCTGCATTTGCGTTGCTTGGTGATGATGCAATAAATTCTCTGCTCAACGATACCGACACCTTAAGCAATATTTTAACCTATCATGTCATCAGCGGAGAAGTCAGCTCAGTTGCTGCTGAAGCCGCTGTTGGCATCACCGTTGAGATGGTAAATGGGGATTCCATTGGTATTTCTCTAGACGGCGACAATTTGTTAGTGAATACAGCGACAGTCACTGCTGTCGACATAGAGACGGACAACGGAATTATTCACGTAATTGATGCTGTGTTAATGCCACCGGCGGCAAAAGGTGCGCCAATGGATAACATTGTTGAAACCGCCGTAGCGGCAGGAAACTTTACAACGCTAGTATCAGTGCTTGAAGCCACTGAGCTGGATGACATATTAGCGAATGAAGATAGTACATTCACAGTATTTGCACCAACAGACGCCGCTTTCGCGATGATAGATGAAGAGACTTTGGGTCTTTTATTGGATAACCCGAACGTACTAGCTAGTATTCTTTTACAGCACGTTGTGTCCGGAGTAGAAGTAGATTCCGTTAATGCATATGCTTTAAATGGAACTTCAGTGGCAACCGCATCACAAGCTGCCATTGACGTTAGCATTAATACTTCAGCTGACATGCTGTTGTTTGGTGGTGCAAACGTGATTTCAAAAGATATTTATACATCAAACGGGGTAATACACGTTATCGATGCTGTTGTTATTGGTGATGTGGCGTTGCCTGAACCACCAATTAGTTTGGTAGATGTAGCGAGAGAAAATGGTAGCTTTACAACACTTGTTGCAGCTCTAGAAGCTACTGGTTTAGACATTGTATTGGCAGATACTGACTCAACTTATACTGTTTTTGCACCAAGTGATGCTGCGTTTGAAAAGCTTCCTGAGGGCACAGTAGCTGGCTTATTGGCAGATACAGAAACACTATCTGACATATTGCTTTACCACGTTTTAGCGGGAAATGTGACATCTGATACGGCAATTACAGTCGCGCAGTCAAATAGCAGCTTAATCACCATGGAGAATACTGATAACGTTGCCTTATCTTATGTGGACTCAACGTTGTTTGTTAATAATGCGTCAGTAGTGACAACAGACGTCATGGCAGACAACGGTACAATCCATGTGTTAGATACAGTAATCATGCCTCCAGCAGAAAAAGGGGAGCCTACTCAAAGCATTGTTGATGTTGCGGTAGCTGATGATCGTTTCACTACACTTGTTGACGCTTTAACTGCAGCTAACCTAGTTGATGTTTTGGCGAATGAAGAAAGTACATTCACGGTATTTGCACCAACGAATGATGCTTTTGACAAAATTGATAGTGCAGCGTTGGATGCGCTATTGGCTGACACTGAAGCGCTAAGAGAAGTATTGTTACAACACGTTATCACTGCTGAAGTTAACTCTGTGAGTGCTTACTCATTAAACGGAACAAATGTAGGAACTGCTTCGGGAAATGACGTAGGTATTTTAATAGATGCAAATACAGGCTCATTACAATTTGGTGGTGCAAACGTAATAATAACGGACATATATACCACAAATGGTATTATCCACGTTATTGATACTGTAGTGGTAGAACCATAAGGTTTAAATCAAGTTTAGGCGGGAGCTAGCTTTACGTTTAAACTGGTTACTAAAGCCGAAGTGCTTATTATATAAGTACTTCGGTTTTTAGCTTTTTGTAACCACCTACTTTACATTTGATATGCTATCAAATCTTTAATCTGCATCTGTAGCCTTTTGGTCTTTGACATTATCAGGCTTACCATCATTAGCTTCTGCGCCATACACAGGCTCTTCCGGTACTAAATTCTCTCTGTCGGCTTTACTGATATATTTTTCTTTCTTCTTGGGATTTCGCTTTTCGTTACGCTTTTTTGCTTTGCGTTTAAGTGTTTCGTTAATTTTCTTTTTTCGATTCATTTTTGCGGGCTACCAAGTCTAAATATCAATGGCATTATAATGCTAATGCAGCGTAATGGTAATGAACTTTTCACTTTACAGTTAATCAAAGAATAGACTAATCTTTAAAATAAGATTGAATACTAACAAAACAGCCCCACTTAAATAGATAGTGAATTGTTTGAGATAATTATGAAAAAAACCTCATTGTTTCTGTTAATTGTTTTTGTCAGTAATTTTATTACTGCTTTAGCTTTTGCGCAGGCTGACATTAATGAGGCCGCGGCAGAACGCTATAGTCAAACATTTAATCAACAACTAACACTGAACAGTGCAGCTAGCCAAAATCTAATAAATCTAGTTGAGCAAATCAACAGCGAATCAAATGATGATTTTGAGCAAGACTTACATTTAGCGCATAGCACAAGTTTAATAGCGAAAAGTAATGCTATTGTTCCTCTTTCGTTTTTAAACGACTCCTCCAGTGCAACCAAATATCTATATTATATTGCAAGAGCACCACCTCATTCCATTGACTAAAAATCAAACTTTTAAAACTACAAACATAATTTAATTAGTCAAATTGCACTCTAAGAGTGCGAGAGGTAAGCAATGAAAGAATTACATTTATATAATGTTGATCAAAGTGACAACGTTTTTATTCACGCTCTTGATAAACAATTAACAATTACATCTCCAGCCACAGAGGTTTTTAATGACTTTCAGGAGCATGAGCCTGTAAAAGTAAGTGGTGACGTAAAGGCAAAAGATGCTTTGATTTTAATGAAAAGAGCAGACACTGAAATGAAGCTAGTTGTATCTAATCAAGGTGATTTTTTAGGGTTGATTAGTAGCAATGAGCTCAATGAGCAAAATATTATCTCCGAGGTATCTCGTGGAGTTAGTAGGGATGATGTGTTAGTCCAAGATTTGATGATATCTAAGCACAAGTTACATGCCTTTGACTATGAAGAGCTATCACGCGCTAATGTAAGCGATGTTGTGTCTTCGTTACGTAACTATGGTTTGAGGTACTGTTTAGTGGTTGAGAGA
This sequence comes from Psychrosphaera haliotis, assembly GCF_039523615.1. Lineage (NCBI taxonomy): Bacteria > Pseudomonadati > Pseudomonadota > Gammaproteobacteria > Alteromonadales > Pseudoalteromonadaceae > Psychrosphaera > Psychrosphaera haliotis. The sequence continues at coordinate 443,247 of NZ_BAAAFQ010000007.1, forward strand.
AACCAACATCAAATTAAGGGTGTTATATCGGCTAATGATATTGCGAGAGCCTTGCAAGTACCTTTGAGCTTAAACGAAAGATCCTCATTTGGGCACCTGTATAACGCTATTGCCAATCATTAATTAAGAAAAGGAGTAAAAGTAGGATTGTCTACTTTTACTCCGGTTTAGCATAGCCGTTTTATTCTCTGAATGTTAATACCATAGATTGTAATTTGTCTGTTCTATTGGTTATTTCCGAGCTTGAATTTAAAACCGATTCCGCTTGTTGTAAATTATTCTGAGATGCATCGCTAATGTTAACGATGTTTTTACTGATTTCTTGTGAAACTAAGCTTTGTTCTTCTGTGGCTGTGGATATTTGCATGGCCAAATCTGCAATTTCTGCTATTGATTGATAAACATCTTGAACCATTTTCTGAGATTGTTCTGCCTTAAGTACGCAAACATCCGCTGAATCCTTTCCTTTATCCATCATATCCGACCAAGAAAGTAGAACAGATTGAATTTCAGATATAGATTTTTGAATCTGCTCTGTCGCTCCATGGGTCCGACTAGATAGCGCCCGAACTTCATCAGCAACAACGGAGAAACCTCTGCCGTGTTCGCCTGCTCGTGCTGCTTCTATAGCAGCGTTTAGCGCCAGTAAGTTTGTTTGGTCAGCAATACCTTGAATCTCTTGCATGATATCGCCAATTTTTTCTGCCTCACTAGCTAACTCAGTGGCAGAGTTTGCCGACTTGGATACTTCCGCGGCTAGTATATTCACTTGTACCATGGTTTCACCCATCACTGAGCTAGCTGTTTCACAATTCTTGTGGGCGAATTTGACTCTGTCATTTGTGCTCGTCGTATTTTTAGCGACTTCCTCTATGGTTGCCACCATTTCTTCTACGGCGGTAGCGACTAAATGTAGCTCTTCCGTTTCACGCTCTACGCCGTCTTTAGAGGTATTGGCAGCCTGTTGAAGCTCAACTGTTTTTTGGTTTAGCTCAGCGCTATTGTCAACAACACGACCCAAAATCGTTTTTACCTTTCCTTGCAAAATCTTATTCCGAAAATCAAAAGGGCTTAAGGTGCCGTTACCGGAATATATTAATCGAGAGATGCTATCTAACTCTTCTTTCGCTTTTTGACTGGCTTTAGGAATATCAACGAGTTCTTGCTTAAATAATACAAATGGATTCACAACAAAGCCAAGTACAAAAGCCGGGTGTAATGTAGCTAAATAAGCAAATAACAAGGTTATTAACCCAAAGAGTAACATGCGACTCTTGTAGCTATCGAACGACCGAGTCACTGATTTTCCTGCTCTAAGCGAGTTATAAGCAGATTGGGCCTTCACTTTAAGTTCAGGTTTTAAATTGGTGCGGACAGATTGAAAGCCAATAACCTGTTTGTTTTCATAAATAGGCGTTACAAAAGCATCCACCCAATAATAGCGACCATCTTTACAGCGGTTTTTTACAGCACCTCGCCAAGAACGGCCGGCCTGTACGCTATTCCAAAGGTCCGCAAATGCTTCTTTTGGCATATCTGGGTGTCTAACAATATTATGATTTTTACCGACCAACTCACTATACTCAAACCCGGCAACCCTACAAAAAGCAGGATTTGCATAAGTAATTACGCCACGAAGGTCCGTGGTAGAAACTAATTCTTCAGATTCGGCAAAACCGACTTCTTCATCAATGATGTCTGCATTTCGTTTATTCATAAAAATTAAATATTTGGCTTTAAGAAGTTTAGTTAAATCAAAGTGTAGACTTTTTTTAGGATCTTGCAGGGAAAGGAAATTTAAATGTTAACCAAACATACTCACTTTTGAGTATAGAAAATAAAAATTTAACTACAGTGAACTACTTAAACCGCAAAAAAGATAAATAAAAAATGCACCCCAAAAAGAAACCGAAGTATGTTTCAGAAGCAGGCCAACTATAGGCTCCAAAATAAATCAGGTTATACTTTTAAGTCAATTATTGATATAGGTCAACAAACCTAAGTAGGTAGTCACTTGAGGCAAATAAATATTGTTTTAGATCAATATTTAAAAATTGTATCGGATTATTCTTCTGCTCAAACGAACAGGAGAATTTATATGAAAACATCTATAGTCAGTACTACAATTTTCAGCGCCACCGCCTTAGCACTGCTCGCTAGCGCTTCGTTATTTTGTGCGTCTGCATCGGCTCATGAAAAAGGCGATATTCTAGTTAGAGTTGGTTTAACGAGTGTTGCACCTGACGAAAGTAGCTCAAACATATCAGTGGCTGGTGGTGATTTAGGATTTGGGGTGGGTGTTGACAGCAATACTCAGCTTGGTCTTAATATTGCCTATTTCGTAACGGACCGTTGGAATATTGAAGTGCTTGCAGCAACGCCGTTTAGCCATGATATCAACGTCAATTCTAATTCATTAGGTCTTACTAAATTAGGCGAAGTTAAGCACTTGCCTCCAACCGTTACAGCTAATTACTTTTTCGCTACACCTGAAGCTGATTTTCAACCTTATGCGGGTGTCGGTCTAAATTACACCGTATTTTTTGATGAAGAATTTACTGCTACCAATGAAGAATTAGGTTTTTCCGATTTAGATTTGGATGGTTCATTTGGTTTGTCAGCACAAGCTGGATTTGACTATAAAATTAATGAAAAATGGTTTGTGAATGGGTCAGTTCGATACATAGATATTAGTACTGATGCAGACTTTACTCTGGACAATGCCGGACTAGGTGCAAACAATGCAAATGGAACCGTGAGTGTTGATATTGATCCAATGGTTTATACATTGTCAATTGGTTACAAGTTATAGAGCACCCCTACGTTTGTCACGACCGGCATATCAACATACAAACAGAAACGGCATTATCCATGTAATCGATGCTGTAGTGCTAAATTAGGTAAGATAAAAGTAAGCAAAGCAAAAAGCCCTATCAATAAAGTGACCCCCAATAGTTGTACATTCCAATTACTGGGGGTCTTTTTATATCAAAAAACAGTTATCAATACCCGTTACCAGGAGCCGTACATAGGGTTTGGTAGTAGTACAAACTTAATACCTGCACCTTTCAATAATGTTTCGATATCAGCTTCATGCTGAACCACACCTACAAAGTCTTCAATGTTATCGCCGACCTGCATGATGATTTGAGCGGCTTCGAATTGGTTATGACGACCAGATTTAGGTGCAAAACAACTCGCGGTCCCAGATTCAATTTGCTGACGACGAAGGTCTTTATCATTTTTTATAGACGCACCATTTATTGAAGATTTGTCTTCAGAAACTCGGCCCATTAGACATACGTTACTTGGTGATAGTTGCAGGCCGAGCTGTTGAATATTATCCCACGTGTAACGGTCAAGATTACGTTTACGGTTAGTGATGAGCGCTACATTACCACCCTTACGAATAATGGTTTCGATAAACGATTTGGCACCAGGAACAAATGTGGCTTGTTTTGACATTACCCACGCGTCCCAACTTGCAGGTGTATACTGCTGTCCCTTAAGTTCTAAATTTGCTTGGTAGCCGCTGTTATCCAGTACAGTCTCATCGACATCCATCACTACCGCCCAATTGCCATTAAAGTTACTTTTAACAATTTGCTGCTCTGCACGCTGATAGGTTGCTGCAGTTAAAAAGCGATATTCGGCGCTGGTTGTTTGCCACTTTACGGCATTGCTTAATTCAAAGCGTTGCGGGCTGATAGACAATGAAACTGCACAATGGTCGCTTAACATCGCCTTTGGATCCATATTTTTATATGAAGCTACACTCGCTTTTTTTGCTATGTTTGAAGACAGATTACCAACCCAAATATGATCGATTGGTGCTGGATAGTATGGATGACAACCAGTTAGGTCAGCAGTTGTATTTTCTAACGTTGAGGCGCTATTGTCAGTATTTACCGTTAATTGACCGGTTAATTTATTGTAAGGCGCTGAAAGTCTGTGATTAAAGTCACCAACCATGACATAAGGAAGCCCTGCTTTTTCTTTTGACTCGACCCAGCTATCTAAAATAGGAGCCTGTTTAGAGAACACTTGGCAAGATCTTGAATCTGAACGACTATAATCATCAACAAAACAGCCACTTTTCATATGAACATTTAATATCGATAAAAGGCCATGCGGAGACTCAATGGTAAGCTCAAGACCGTAACGTAAGCCTCTCGAATCTAATGCAAGTTCAGGTAGAGATTTAACTTGTTGTACCTCAATTCCTTTTCGTACTGCAAAGCCGACCTTTTGTTGACTAGACATGCGGCCAGACTCTCTGCATTTGTATGACTCACTGTCTGGTCTATCAGAAATAAAGACTTGCCAGCTTTCTTTAGGGAATATCTGTTCAATTGCTTCTTTTGATGCGACTTCCTGCAATCCTACAACGTCAGTGTTTAATGACTGTGCGTAGGCTTTCATTTCGTTAAGTTCACTCTCGCTTCTTGGCCTACAACCGTCACTAATTGGATATGCTAAGTGTTCGATATTCCATGAACTAATTGTTAATTCTTTGTTTCCCATACTTGAAGAGGCGGCGTTCGGCATAGTTTCTGGTGCTGGTTTAGCGATGGCAGAATACGCACCAAAAAGAAGAGCAATTGCAGTTAAATGTTTCAATTTAGTTCCTTAATAAAAGTAATTGGCTAGTGAGATCCAAAATCATCGGGTTGCCCCTGATAAGTCTCTATTTTTGTTATGTCCATTTTATAAGCTGAAGTGCCTACAATATCTTCAAATAAACCTTGCTGTAGAATACCACTGAAACTGTACGCCTGTTCTAAACTAGAACTGGTAAAACCCGGCGTTAATCTAGCAAAGATAATTTGATTTGGTGGAGGGGGGGGAAAATCTATGCAAGCGCCGTAATAAGGCACAATAAAGATAAGACTTGGGGTTTTATCTTCGTGAAATTCAATTGGCACATAAAAACCGTCAATACTGACTGACTGTTGTTCAAAACTTGCAATAGTATTAGTTGAAAACATAGCATCGTGGTATTGCTCATCAGTTGAGGCTTCAATAGAGCGCAAGATTTGAGCGCTGACTTGGCCAAAGGTTTCTGATTCTGACGATATAGGTTGTTGATATCGCTTGAGGATCGACTTTTCTAGTTTTGGTAATAAATCTGTCCATTTTAAACGCTGTAATGGCTGCGAATTGAACCTTTTTAATAACTCGGTTTGATCTGTCGAGTACAACAAATGTGTGCCTAACGAAGCTTTTATAGTTTCTGTTAAATTTGGAAGTTGCACATAACTTTTGCCCACAAAAAAAACACCTAAAAAGAATAAAACAACTGCGGCTATTTTCATTGATTAGAAATATTCCAGTTCAATAGATTGTAAAATGATATGTTATATCATAAAGTATCAGCATTAGGAATTGAAGCCCAATAACTCATTGGTGACAGTTTTTGCACAGGTTACACTTTTCCTTGTAAATCCAGCTTAAAAGTCTGGTAAACCCTTTGTTTGGGCTCTGTATGAGCCCAAACCTTTTTCTTATTACCTTTCTGAAAGTCATTAAGTGTGAGTTCTTAGGTGAGCGTCACTAGGTGTGCGTCGCCAAATAGGACAAAAGCTAAATTTCAGGCACAAAAAAACCGACTATTGAGTCGGTTATTGTTTTCAAAGAATGGTACCGGTGGGCGGACTTGAACCGCCACTCCCGAAGGAAACGGATTTTGAATCCGTCGTGTATACCAATTTCACCACACCGGCAGTACGTATTCTTTGATAGATTATGAATCTATTATATTTAAATCTTCAGAGCAACGGTATTGCGTTGAAGCGAGAGGATTATAACTAGCCTAATTACACATGCAAGTTATTTGTTTATATGAAGGTTTAATTGAATAGATATTATGCAACTTGAATAAAAGGTTTTTGCAAATATGCTTTGTTGATACACTTTCAGAATTATCAGATGAAATATTTGGACGTAAATAGTTTGGAAACAAATAATAGAGCAGGTTTTTTTAAACGACTGGCCGCAATGGTTTATGATTGGTTGGCCGTGATTGCGTTATCAATGTTAGTCACTATTATCAATTTAGTCATTGTCTCTTACGGAGCCGATTTTGGGCTATTTGATTTAACGTCGTATGATGATCCTTCCGCTTATTTAAATGATCAAACGTGGTTTCAAGTAGAGTTAGTCCTGTGGGTTTGGCTATTTTACGCCTGGTTTTGGCATGATGGCGGGCAAACAATTGGCATGAGAGCGTGGCGTTTAAAGTTACAGCGCTTAGATGGTCAGCCTTTAGAGCTAACAAGAAGTTTTAAAAGGGCGGCATACTCACTGTTTGGACTTGGCAATCTCATGTTGCTGGTTAATCCAAAGAAAAAGCTATCGGTTCAAGATGCATTAACAAAAACTGAGATGATAGTATTAACGAAAGAACAAAATAAGCAGATATACCTACGTGGTATTGAAGATCCCGAAGAACGCTAATAACTGTAGCAAATAAATCAAATGCGATGGACCTTTTGGAATTGGAACATCGCATAAACGTTTTTTGTTTTTCTTCTTAATTTCTTTGTTACTTTTGCTTTTTAGTAAGCAGGCGCAAGGATATTAAAAAGAATACAAAGGTTGGGGCAAATGCTCCTAATACTGCCGGAAGTTCATAAACTAGTGCCATTGAGCCAAACACTCTGTCCACTAAAAAGAACGAAAACCCAGTGAGAATACCAAGTATGATTCTTGCGCCCATCGTGACAGAACGCAGAGGACCAAAAATAAACGATAACGCCAAAAGTAGCATTACAGCGACATTAAATGGCTGAAAAATCTTACGCCAAAACGCTAATTCATAACGACTCGCATTTTGACCATTATTATTGAGGTAGTTTAGATAATCGGTTAATTCAGATAGTGCCATACGCTCAGGCTTTACCGACACAATGCCAAGTTTATTAGGCGCTAAGTCCGTTGGCCAAGGTAGCTCGGCTTTAAAAGAAGTTGTAACGTCACGATCGTTCCATTCTTTGATTTTTACATTTGCAAGCAACCATTGGTTATTTTCAAACTTGCCAGTGTCCGCTTTTAGTTGACGCGTTAATTTTAAATCGCTGTTAAAGTCGAATACAGAAACACCAAGTAGCTCACCAGATTCTGTTACTTCCCTGATATTAACGAATGTGTCTGCTTCTTTAGCCCATATTCCTTCATCGGCAGCATATATATCACCGCCACTTATTGCTTGGGTCTTTAACTCATTCGCTTTTTTTATCGATGCAGGTACACCCCATTCAGAAAATACCATCATCGCCAGAATNACTAGACGCTAAAGCTCCTAATCCAACTAAGCCACCTATCATGGCCGCCATTGGGAAAAAGGCTTCAAAATCTTGAGGTATTAAAAACAAAGAATATAAAGCCGCTGTAACAGCCGTGAAATCGGCACGACCGATATACTTTAATTGCTCAATGAAACGAAAAAGTGAACTTATTCCCACTAAAATACCAAGCGTAACCATGATAGAACTAATTACAGTGCGGCCTACGTAGCGCTCAATTATAGACATGCCTAACATCAATTAGCTTCCTTTCGTTGTTTACTCTTTGTGGCTAACCAGTATTGCCTTAACTTACCACCGCTGGACCTATCCCGAAGTAACAATAACGTAGCGGTAAATATGCCAATAATATGAATCCACCATAAGCCAACCGACAGCGGGATACGGCCATCTTCAAGGGCTGACTTTGCTAGTAGTAGTAAAATGTAATAGGCAAAGAAAATAACAAGTCCTGGTAGAATCTTACCAAAGCGACCTTGTCTTGGGTTTACTGAGCTAAGTGGCACTGCGATTAGCGCTAAAATTGGAATGGTCAACGGAATAGCGATTCGCCACTGGAACTCCGCTTGCGCTTCAACATCATCAGAGTTCATTAATTCTATCGTGCTCTTTGCTGCTAAATTGCGACTTCTTCGCTCAACAGCTTGTTCTTCCATTAATATTTGGTATTTTGAAAAGTTAAGGCGTTGTAGGTCTGAGCGCTCATTAAAATAATAGCGGTGTCCCGCAGAGAGAATCAAATCTTGCTGGCCATTTGGCAGGTCTTGTAATTTTCCAGATTGTGCAAAAACAACGCTCTCTACACCCGATTCACTGGCTTGCGCTACAAAAACCTTTTTCATTTCTGATGTGCTGCGCTCAATGTCATGAACAAAAACAACGGAGTCGCCTTTCCCGGCTTTTTGAAATCGCCCGGCGGTAAGCGTTGATAACACGCCTTCTGCGGCAGCATTCTCTCTAACTTGGTATTCGTATTCAGCTGAAATAGGCGCTAGGTATAGAGTGATCGCACCACCAACTATTGAAAGCATAGTGGCAAACAAAAGAGCAACTCTGGCTACATACCACTCGGAAACCCCTGTCGCCTTTAAAACACTCATTTCTTGGTCAGCGTATAGTCGACCATAGGCTAGCATTACGCCTAAAAAGGCGCTTAGGGGAAGGATTACAGCCGCTAGTTGTGGGAAGCGCAAGCCAATGATTGATGCCACTAAATAACCTGGGATTTTGCCTTCTGTTGCGTCAGCTAAAACGCGAACAAAAGTTTGGCTCATGAATATACTCATAAGAACTATAAAAACCGCAAACTGAGACTTAAAAATTTCTGCAGTTAAGTAACGTAAAATTATCACTCACAAACCTTATAAAACTTGTACTTTTACTGGAATAATGCCGATTTTTGAGTAAACTTCTTATTTTCGCAAGAAATCTTTTTTATAGCAGGCTAAACTCATGCTATAACAATCGGACAACAAGCCTTTTTCTAGACTTAAACTTTTGTGCAAGGCTAGATTATAATGGTAAATCAGTGAAACACCGATAAAAATTTTAAATTTAAGTGGAATACTAAAGGTTCACTTATGTTTTTGGAGAGATCATGGAATTTAGTGTAAAAAGCGGCAGTCCCGAAAAACAACGCAGTGCATGCATTGTTGTAGGTGTTTACGAACCTCGTCGACTTTCTCCGGTAGCGGAACAGTTAGATCAAATTAGTGAAGGATATATTAGTAACCTTTTACGTCGTGGCGATTTAGAAGGCAAACCTGGTCAAGTTCTATTATTACATCATGTACCTAACGTTCTTAGCGAACGTGTATTATTAGTAGGTTGTGGTAAAGAGCGTGAACTAAACGAGCGTCAATATCGTCAAATCATTAAGAAAACTATAGATACATTAAACGAAACCGGCTCAATGGAGTCAGTTTGTTTCTTAACTGAAATGCACGTTAAAGGCCGAGATACTTATTGGAAAGTAAGACAAGCAGTTGAAGCAACAATGCATAGCTTGTATAGCTTTAACCAGCTTAAAAGCAAAAAAGACGAAGCTCGCCGTCCACTACGTAAACTTGTATTCAACGTACCTACGCGTCGTGAATTGGCGTTAGGTGAGTCTGCTATTGAACATAGTTTGGCAATATCAAATGGTTCAAAAATGTGTCGTGACGTTGCTAATATGCCACCAAACATTTGTAATCCTGCTTACCTTGCTGACCAAGGTAAAACGTTAGAAGAATTTGATAACGTATCGGTTTCTACTGTTGGTGAAAAAGAAATGGCTGAACTAGGAATGAACTCCTACTTAGCGGTTGGTCGTGGCAGTGATAATGAATCTATAATGACCATCATTGATTACAAAGGTGGTAACGAAGGCGATGCACCAATCGTCCTTGTTGGTAAAGGCTTAACATTTGATTCAGGTGGTATTTCAATTAAACCATCTGCTCAAATGGACGAAATGAAATATGACATGGGTGGAGCCGCTGGTGTTTTAGGCGCAATGCGCTCGCTAGTAGAACTAGGGCTTCCTCTAAATGTTGTCGGTATTTTAGCTGGCTGTGAAAACATGCCAAGCTCAAACGCTTATCGTCCGGGTGATGTTTTAACAACGATGTCAGGTAAAACGGTAGAAGTTTTAAATACTGATGCAGAAGGGCGCTTAGTGTTATGCGACGCGTTAACTTATGTTGAACGTTATGACCCTGAGTTAGTTATAGATGTTGCTACGTTAACGGGTGCTTGTGTTGTTGCGTTAGGCAAGCACGCAACTGGTTTATTAAGCAGCCATAACCCGTTAGCGCACGAGCTATTAAATGCATCAGAGCAATCTGGTGATAGAGCATGGCGTTTACCATTATGGGACGAGTATCAAGACCAATTAGAAAGTCCGTTTGCAGACTTTACTAACTTAGGTGGTCGAGATGCAGGAACCATCACAGCTGCATGTTTCTTGTCTAGATTTACTAAGAAGTATAACTGGGCACACTTAGACATTGCAGGAACAGCTTGGGTAAGTGGAGGTCCTAATAAAGGGGCAACCGGTCGTCCAGTTCCTATGCTTACACAGTTCTTAATGAACCGTGCAGGTATCGCGGTTGAGCAATAAGCTCAATCGTTTTTATAATTTATAAAGTTGGGCCGTTATGAACGTAATTTTTTGGTTGTTGTCAGACAAACATAGTTTGCCTCAAACCGATGAAGCCAAAAATATTTTGCCTCACTGGCATTATGCCTGTGTTCTAACGGCAGACTTATATCGACAGCACAAAAAAGTGTTGTTAGGCGCGCAGGATCAAGATCATGCTCATCAATTAGATGAGTGGCTCTGGCAATTTGAAGCAAACCGCTTCATACCTCATAATTTACCAGGAGAAGGCCCACATTATGGTACTCCGGTAGAAATAAATTGGCAGCCAAGTCCTCAACGCCGTCAGTGTTTTGTAAATACGAACAATCACATTCCTGATTTTTATCAGCAGTTAAAAGGGATAACTGAGTGGCACGACTTTGTGCCAGCTGATGATGTTGGTAAAGCCGCAGCACGCGAACGTTATAAAACACTTAAGCAAGCAGGTTTTGAAATCACAACCTCGCCTATCCCTGACTCAATCGTTTAATCGAAACAAAATAATTCAAGGCTCTTCTTAAAATGGATAAAACCTATAATCCAAGCGACATCGAACAAACCCTATATCAAGAATGGGAAAACAAAGGTTACTTTAAGCCAAGTGGCGAAGGTGACAGCTACAGTATTGTTATTCCACCACCAAATGTCACTGGTAGCTTGCATATGGGGCACGCATTCCAACATACGATTATGGACGCGTTAACTCGATACAAGCGCATGGATGGTTTTAATACATTATGGCAAGTTGGTACAGACCACGCTGGTATCGCAACTCAAATGGTTGTAGAGCGTAAACTTGCTGCAGAAAATAAACCAACGCGTACTGAAATGGGACGAGAGTCATTCATTGATAAAGTATGGGAATGGAAAGGCGAGTCTGGCGGTAATATTACTAAGCAGATGCGTCGACTAGGTAACTCAGTAGATTGGGAACGTGAACGCTTCACAATGGACCCAGGTTTATCAAAAGCCGTTGAAAAAGTATTTGTTGATTTATACAACGACGATTTAATTTATCGTGGCAAGCGACTTGTAAACTGGGATCCAAAACTTCAAACGGCGATTTCTGATTTAGAAGTTGAGAATAAAGATAAAAAAGGCCACATGTGGCATTTCCGTTATCCATTAGCTGATGGCCAGAAAACCGCAGACGGAAAAGGTTACTTAGTAGTTGCTACTACACGTCCAGAGACTTTATTAGGTGATACGGCGGTAGCGGTAAACCCAGAAGATCCTCGCTATAAAGACTTAATCGGTAAGTTCATTGAATTGCCATTTGTTGCGCGTCGTATTCCAATTGTGGGTGATGAACACGCAGACATGGAAAAAGGCACAGGTTGTGTAAAAATCACGCCAGCCCACGACTTTAATGACTATGAAGTAGGTAAGCGTAATCAATTGCCTATGATTAATGTTTTAGACTTTACTGGTCATATTCGAAAAGAAGCGAATGTTTACAATACCAATGGCGAAGAAAGCGACGAGTATAGTACAGAACTCCCTGAGCAATTTCATGGCTTAGAGCGCTTTGCTGCTCGTAAAGCGATTGTTGCCGCAATGGATGAAATTGGTTTATTAGAAGAAATAAAAGAACATGACTTAACGGTGCCTTATGGCGACCGTGGTGGTGTTGTTATTGAACCAATGTTGACAGACCAATGGTACGTGCGTGTTGAATCTATGGCTAAAGTAGCCACAGAAGCTGTGCAAAATGGCGACATTGAGTTTGTGCCTAAGCAATATGAAAACATGTATTTTGCTTGGATGCGTGAGTTGCAAGACTGGTGCATTTCACGTCAATTATGGTGGGGACATAGAATCCCGGCATGGTATGACAATGACGGTAACGTTTATGTTGGTGCTAGCGAAGCGGAAGTTAGAAAAGCAAATAACTTAGGTGATGATGTTGCACTAAGACAAGACGACGATGTTCTTGATACTTGGTTCTCATCAGCACTTTGGACCTTCTCTACAATGGGTTGGCCAGATAATATTGAAGATCTTAAAACCTTCCACCCAACCGACGTATTGGTAACCGGTTTTGACATCATATTCTTCTGGGTTGCGCGTATGATCATGATGACCATGCACTTCATTAAAGATGAAGACGGTAAACCACAAGTACCATTTAAAACAGTTTATGTGACGGGTCTAATCCGTGACGAAAACGGCGACAAAATGTCAAAATCTAAGGGTAACGTAATTGACCCATTAGATATTATTGACGGCATTGAATTAGAAACGTTAGTTGAAAAACGCACTGGTAACATGATGCAGCCTCAATTAGCAGCAAAAATTGAGAAAAGCACTCGTAAGCAATTCCCTGAAGGAATGACGTCTAGTGGCACTGACGCTTTACGATTTACTTTGTCTGCATTGGCGTCTACTGGCCGTGATATTAGTTGGGACATGAAGCGTTTAGAAGGTTATAGAAACTTCTGTAACAAGCTTTGGAATGCCAGCCGCTATGTTCTAATGAATACTGAAGAGCATGATTGTGGCAAAGACTTACCAGCAAACAGCCCAGAGTTAGAATACTCACTGGCCGATCGCTGGATTCAAAGTCAGTTACAAAAAACAGTTGAAACAGTGCGTGGTCACTTAGACGCTTATCGTTTTGATTTAGCATCAAGCGCTATGTATGAGTTCACGTGGAATCAATTCTGTGATTGGTACTTAGAATTAACTAAGCCAGTTATCTTTAAAGGAACTGAAGCGCAACAAAAAGCGACACGTAAAACGCTTGTTGATGTGCTAGAAGCTCTGCTTAGATTAATGCATCCAATTATGCCATTTATCACAGAAACGATATGGCAACGTGTTGTTCCACTAACGTCTTTAGGCGAGTCTAAAGCTGACAGCATCATGTTAAGTCCGTTCCCTCAATATAATGAGAGTGCGGTTGATGAAAAAGCTTTAGCTGACGTAGAGTGGTTAAAGCAGTTCATTTTAGTAATTCGTAATATTCGTGGCGAAATGGACTTATCACCAAATAAACCGATTAGCGTTATTTTAAGAAACACGTCTGAGCAAGATCTCTCTAGACTTGAAGAAAATAAAGCCTTCTTAATTGCATTGGCAAAATTAGAAGACATTAGTGTTTTAGCTGACGGCGAAAAAGCACCAGCTTCAGCAAGTGGTGTTGTTGGTAGCATGGATGTATTAATCCCAATGGCTGGCCTAATAGATAAAGAAGCTGAAATGGCGCGTTTGAACAAAGCCATTGATAAAAACAAAGGTGAGTTGAAGCGTGTTACAGGCAAGCTATCAAACCAAAAGTTTGTTGATAATGCGCCACAAGAAGTGCTTGAGAAAGAACAAGCTAAACTTGCAGAATACCAGCAGAGCCTTGATAAATTAGAGCAACAGTTGGTAGAAATTGAGAATATTTAAATAAAATAGACTTAATTTAAATAGCTCAAAACGATTAAAGCCAGTATGAATTTTATTCTGCTGGCTTTTTGTTTGCCTTATTTTCAAACATAATTGTTTTAGCTTCATGAATCCAATCATTACTTGTTTGAATGTGCTCTGAAATTTGGCTGGCACCAATAGAAAGCTCCACTGATTTAACTGAACCATCAGCCAATCTAAAGGTAATGCCGCTATTGATTCTCTGTATGTAATCTAACGCGGGTCTAAACTCTGTATTTGGTAAAACAATAATAAACTCGTCTTCAAAATAGCGAGCAACGGCATCGTTATTTCTAACTTCATCAAGCAATCTTGAAGCGACGGCTCTTAGAGCTCTATCGCCATACTCTTTGCCATAAGACTTGTTGATCGACTTTAACTGTTCAATATTCGTTAAAATTAAAGTGGCAGGGACTTTATGTCTATTAAACTGCTCTATACAAAATCCGATTTGTTTTCTCAACGCGTCATATTTTAGCGCACCACTAACAGCATCTATTGAAGACAGTTTGTCTATCTCTTTATAGGCGTTTCTAAGTTTTACCAAAGCAACATCTAATGCATCTTCCGTTTCTTTTAACTCAAACACATCTTGTATCGAAAAAATAAAAAAGCTTGGCCTATTAATTTCATCTCTTACTAGTGAAGCCGTCAGCTTTGCCCAAACTAAATGTCCTAATTTATGTCGGTAGCGCTTAACCCGAGTAAAGTTTTTTCTAGTATGACCAGCCAATATGGATTTTGACCATGCTAATCGCTCTTTAATATCTTCAGGCATCGTTAAGTCTTCAAAGGTAAGATCAATTAATTCGTTGTAGCTGTACCCTAAAATCTCACAAAGTTGACGGTTAATCTTTATAAACTTGCCGGAAAGTGAAACAACGGCAATACCAACGGCAATATGATCAAACCCCAGCCTGTAAACACTGTCTATATTTGTTGAATCAATAGAATTATTGTAAGGACTATCGTTAGAAAAATTTGTTTTCATTTAGTTATTATTATCCATGAGTTGATTTATAAGCATAGTGCGATAATTGAAAAACCTCCAGTCCGTATTACCCAAATGAGGTAAATAAGTTAAAGTGGAAAATGCTCATTGATCATTTGCAATTCATAAAAATAGATACTAAAGTGATATCAAAATGATATCTAAGTAAGTAAGGAAGTGATATGAATGAAAAAAATGGTTTTTCAGTAAATGGTTTTGTAGCCTCGCCAGTGCTGGCTTTATTAACCATCGGTGCGGTAAAGTCAATCAGCATCCCTTTTCAAGTAGCAGACCTATTGTTAATTGTTACGGCGGCAATACTGATTTTAAGTTGGGCCGGTTTTTTTATGGTGCAACCAAAACAAGCGCGAGTGTTAACCATGTTTGGTTCATATATGGGAACGGTTAAGGAAACAGGCTTGAGATGGACTATTCCATTTTTTATACGCCGAAACATTTCATTACGTATTCGTAACTTTGAAAGCGGCAAACTTAAAGTTAATGATAATCAAGGTAACCCGATAGAAATAGCGACTGTGGTAGTTTGGTCAGTAGAAGACAGCGCCAAAGCCGTGTTTGAAGTTGACGACTATGAAAGTTACGTTAGCATTCAGTCGGAAGCTGCGTTAAGAAACTTGGCGACGTCTTACCCGTATGATATTTATGAAAAAGACGAAGTCGCATTGCGTTCTCATCCTCAAATTATTTCAGATGCGTTATCTCAAGAAGTACAAAGTAGACTAGAAGATGCAGGCGTAAAAGTCATAGAAGCTCGAATAAGCCATTTGGCTTACTCACCTGAAATTGCCAATGCGATGTTACAAAGACAACAAGCAACAGCCATTATCGCAGCGCGTGAGAAAATAGTGGAAGGCGCCGTTGGTATGGTTGACATGGCATTAGAGCAACTGTCTGAAAAAGGTATTGTTGAGCTTGATGAAGAACGAAAAGCTGCAATGGTGAGTAACCTATTAGTTGTATTATGTGGTGATCAAAATACTCAGCCAATTATAAACGCAGGCTCACTGTATTAGTAGCTAAGTTTAAATTTAGAAAGAAGAGTGATAGTGTATTTATTGCTCTTCAAAATGCTAAAAGGTACAAACTAAAAGGTATATAGTGACTAAAAAAAAGAGCTTCCCACTACGAATTAATGAAGACGTATTTCTTGCCATGCAGCGCTGGTCAGATGATGAGTTACGTAGTTTAAATGCGCAAATTGAGTTTGTTTTGCGAAAAGCATTAGTTGACAGTGGACGAGTAAAGCTAACCCAAAAAGTAGTTACAGAGTTAGTTGATGATGTGAAAAAGAAATCATAAAGTTAAGGAATAGTAATGAAACAACTCATTATACTGTTTTGCCCAATTTTAATGGAGTTTGAACCTGCAAAAAACAGGTTCACTTTAAATCAAGGTGGTGGCAGTTTAACTTTACTAAGATTTAGGCTCACTAGCCTTAACTCTTAACCAAAGTTCTTCCATTTCATCTAGAGACATATCTGACAGAGGTGTTGAGTGCTCTTCAGCGAGCTGCTCAACGCCTTTAAAGCGTCTTGAGAACTTGTCATTTGCCTGCCGAGTTATTTGTTCAGGGTTTAGCCCTAAATGCCTAGATACATTTGTTAAAGCAAAAAACAAATCGCCAAGCTCATCTGCAATACGCTCTTTGTTGGTATTACTGTTATTTTTCTCTTTGTTCTTTTCTATTTCAACACGAAGCTCAGCAATCTCTTCTTCTACTTTATCCAGCGCTCCGTGTACATCGGGCCAATCAAAACCAACATGAGCAACACGTTTTTGAATTTTATAAGCTCTATTTAGGGCAGGCAATGCATTAGGAATATCATCGAGAACTGAGGTTTTACTCTGTTTAGAATTAGCATTTCGTTCTTGTGTTTTTATCTGTTCCCAGTTGTATTTTATTTCACTGTCATTCAGGGTTTGGTTTGAAAGTTCACCAAAAACATGAGGGTGACGGCGAATAAGCTTTTCGCACATGAGGCTGGCAATTTTTTCAAAATCAAAAAGTTCTTGTTCTTTTCCAAGCTGAGCATAAAACACCACTTGGAATAAAAGATCGCCAAGCTCTTTTGGCAACTCTTCAAAGTCTTCCTGCTCTATCGCTTCAGCAACTTCATATGCCTCTTCTAATGTATGCGGGACAATACTTTTAAAGGACTGTTTTAAATCCCAAGGACAACCGCCGTTTGGATCTCGCAGTTGAGACATGATCCATATAAGTTTGTCGATAGCGGGCTTGTCGGTGTTCATCATATTTTTTAATTCTCTGTATTCGTTAAAAAGCTCTAAAATTTGAGACCCTATGACCTTTTAACTTTCATGACTTCTTCTACTTGGCTTATTTTATCTAGTACTCTATTAAACGCACTCAAATTATAAACCTCTAACTTTAAGCCCATTGTCACTACTTGATTATTTACGTCTGAGTCGGTGCTCATTGCCAAAACGTTTACTTTGTCATTGGCTAAAATAGTGGTGATGTCGCGTAATAATCCGCTTCGGTCGTTGGCAAATATTTTTACGTTAGCAACAAAACCACCAGAGTATTGTTCCGCCCAAGATGCTTCAATAAATCGCTCAGGGTGCTCATCCATCACTATCTTAAATTGTTCACAATCAGAGCGGTGTATTACTACGCCTCTGCCTTGTGTAATGTAACCAACAATGTCATCACCCATGATTGGATTACAACAGCCGGCCAGTTGATTCATTAAATTGCCAACACCATGTAAAACCACGCCATTTTGGTTTTTCTTAGACTTTTTCCGAGGCTTTTGTATTAACCTAGGATCAATCTCCGGCTTAGGTTGATTAGTTGCCTTCGACTCGATGTAATTAATAACTTGGTATAAGCGAACGTCACCGGCGCCTATCGCGGCAAGGAGATCATCTAGTGAGTTCATATTAAAGCGCACAACCGCGTGGGACGTTTCGCTCCAATCAATATCTAAACGGTTAAGCTCGTGCTCAACCATTTGTTTACCTTCAACAATATTCTTGTCTTTGTCTTGCTGTTTAAACCAGGTTTGAATTTTTGCACGCGCTCTGGAAGAGTGAACATAATCTAAGTTAGGGTTTAACCAATCACGTTTAGGGTTTGGCTCTTTACCGGTAATGATCTCTATTTGATCGCCGGTTTTAAGCTGGTAAGTAAAAGGAACGATTCGGTTAAATACTTTAGCGCCAATGCAACGGTGGCCAACATTTGTATGCACATAATAAGCAAAGTCTAACGGCGTTGAGCCACTTGGTAAGTCAACAACATCACCGTCTGGTGTAAATACATAAACCCGATCTTCAACAACCTGATTATGAAGCTCTTCGGCAAAGTCGTTGGTATCCGCCATCTCCTCTTGCCATTGCAGTAACTTTCTTAACCACGCAATTTTCTCTTCATAACTCGACATCTTAACGTGTTTGTTTTTGCTGTCGCTTTCTTTGTACTGCCAATGTGCAGCAACACCTAACTCGGCCTCTTCGTGCATTTCTTGCGTTCGAATCTGAATTTCTATTGGTTTACCGTGCGGACCAATAATCACTGTATGAATAGACTGATAACCATTTGGCTTAGGCGTTGCTACATAGTCATCAAACTCAGAAGGAATATGTCGCCAGTTCGTATGTATAACACCTAATGCGCCATAGCAGTCTTGTAGTTTGTGAGTAACCACTCGCACTGCACGGATATCAAATAGTTGAGAAAATTCGTAGTCTTTCTTTTGCATCTTTTTATAGATGCTATAAATGTGTTTTGGACGGCCATAAACCACAGCCTCGACGCCAATGTCCGTCATTTTTTCAGACAGGCTATTCACAAAGTCTTCTAAGTACTGTTGTCTGTCAGCACGTTTTTCTTCAAGGCTAGAAGCAATGTTTTTATAAACCGTAGGCTGCAGATATCTAAATGAATAGTCTTCCAGTTCCCACTTTAACTGACCAATACCAAGCCGATTGGCAAGTGGCGCAAATATGGTTTGAGTTTCTTTGGCGGCTAAGACACGAGTTTCCTCATCGCCACTTTTAATGTCTCTTAGGTAAACAACTTGCTGACTTAACTTAATTACAACCGCTCGTACATCTTCCACCATTGCCGTTAGCATGCGACGGATTTTTTCAGCTTGAGCTGCAGAGTGTTTTATACGAGATGACAACAAGCCTAAGTTTGCCATTTTACGCACTGAGTCAAGCAGCGCTAAGGTAGAGCTACCAAACTTGTTAGTGATTTTTTCTTTGAGTTTTTTGTCAGTGGCTTGAGGGCCATAATACGGATACAGCAGAGCAGCAATTAGGCTTTCATCATCCATGCTTAGCTCAAGCATGATCTCAACAATTTGTAAGCCATGGCGGACAAAGTCAGTATCATGGACTTTATGCGCTTTTGGCGATTGTTGCTCGGCAAGTAGCCAATTTACGCCATTGCCAATTACCTCTACCGTGTGTGATTCGAGGCCCGTGTTCATCAGCCACTCATTTATGTCGTGACTGGATAATACGTTTTCTAAATTGTGAACTCGGGTAACTGAAACCACACCTATTCCTTACTTCATTTTTCTAATAACACCATAGCTTCCATATGAGCCGTATTTGGAAACATATTAAGAATGCCGGCTTTTTTCAACTGATAATCTGCCGCTAGCAATATTTTTAAGTCTCTTACCATAGTAGTTGGATTACAAGATATATATAAGATTTGTTTAGGTTTTATTTTAGGGATAGTTTGCATAACGGCCAAAGCGCCATCTCGCGCTGGGTCTAGCAATAATTTATCTATCGGTTTAAGCCAGGTTGGCGGGCGTTTTTCGTCAAAGACTGAAAGGTCAGCTTGATAAGCTTCAACATTCGTTAAGCCATTTAATTGAGCGTTATGTTTAAGCTGTTTTACCATGTTGCTAACACCTTCCACGCCAATTACTTGTTTACTGCGTTTTGCTAATGGCAAAGTAAAGTTACCTACACCACTAAATAAGTCTAAAACCGTGTCATTTGCAGTTGGTTTTAGCCAATCCATTGCTTGTTGAACCATTTGGTCATTGACGGCTTGGTTTACTTGAATAAAATCTTTAGGCGAAAATTCAAATTTTACGTTATCCGTTGAATAATGAAGTTGTTCACCATTGGCAGCGCTATGTTGATGTAAAACGTCATAGCGACTATCACTATATTCAACAATTAGGTGCACATTAAGGCCAACAGCAAAGTCGATAAGGCGTTGCTGGTCAGCAAGGGAAAACACTTCAGTAGCGCGTAAAATAGCGCATTGATAATCATCTAAGTCAAAGAGTTGGATATGCGTAAGGTTTTGTCCAGTCTCTAGCTCCAATAACGTTGGTTTAATGGTTAAGGCTATTTGTTCCAGTGCTGGAGCTAAAATTGCGCAACTGTTGATGTCTACAATATGTTTAGATTTAGACTCTCTAAAACCTAACGTTAGCTTTTTCTTGCCCGTCCACCATAATGCAAGCCTTGCTGCACGGCGGTAACCCCAAGATTTGCTAGTAATAGCTGGTTGCCAAACACCTTCAATAGAGCCTAACTGTTTTTCCATTAACTGTTTTAATACGTTTTCTTTTTCAGTAACTTGATCTTCATTAGCTAAATACTGCAACTGACAACCGCCACAAGTGCCAAAATGCTCACATTCTGGGGCGATGCGTTTTTCACTTTCTTCGATAATCTCTATGATTTGCCCCTGAAGGACCTTATCAGTATAAGTAAGAGGTTTTATTTTGGCTGTTTCACCAGTTAATAAGCCGGGAACAAAAGCAACTTTGCTATGCGGGTTAGACACAATTGACTTCAAACTTAAGTCATATTTTTCGGCAACACCACTAAATTGAGCGAGCTGTTTACCAGCGGAAGCGTGCTTTCTTGATTTAAGTTGTTTAGTCGGCTTGAAAAATTTCGCCATTGTTTGTGTACCCGCTTTGAGTTAAGTTAGATAAATACTAAAAAGAAACGTTATTATACTCGAAAAAACCGAATGAAATCTCACCTTTCCATGCGTCATTGGGCGTTTGTTGTCATTATTTTACCAACTCTGTTCATCAGCCTGATTTTAGGCAGTATTTTAATTTATAAAAGACATACAGAACTTGAGAATGTATTAATCGAAAGAGGTTTATCTCTTGCAGAGCCACTGGCTATGTTAGCGGGAAAATCTATTCAGCAACAAGATAATGAATTTTTAAGTCGTTCTCTTGATTTAGCTCATCGACGAGGTAGCCCTGCAGTCAATAATATCTCTGTTTTTACAGCGGACCATAGTTTACTTGTATCTACCAATGAACATGTTGATATTAGAGAAACTAAGTTATCAAAAGGTAAAACGGTTTCCTCTAAAAGCACCGTTGAGCGTTACGGCGATATTGTATTTGTTAGAACGCCAATTTGGGGAGAGAACTTAGACAGCTCAAAAGCCTTTGTAATTAAAGGCGATGACCGTACCCTCTATGGTTACTTGGTTTTAGAACTAAGTAGGAACAAGGTGTTACTTCAGCAACAGTCTTCACTCCTGCTCATGATCAGCATTTTGATCATCGCTTTATTTGTTAGCTTTGCTTTTGCGCAATACTTTATTAAACGGCTAATCAATCCGATACATAAAATAAATAACGTTATCAATAAAATTGTTCAAGGCGATACAAAAGTACGTTCAACAGAACTTTACCTAGCCGAGCTCAACACCTTGAGAGACGGTATTAATACATTAGGTAAAAAAATACATTTAGCTAATGAACAGGCTGAACACAATATCAGTGAGCATACGCAAGAGCTAACGCAAACAGTCGAGCTACTCGAGATTCAAAATGTAGAACTAAGCATTGCAAGAAAAGACGCCCAAACGGCAAATAATGTTAAATCTCAATTTTTAGCCAATATGTCACATGAATTGAGAACACCATTAAATGGGGTTCTTGGGTTTACTCGACAGCTGAAAAAAACGCCGTTAAATGATAACCAGAGTGACTTTTTAGAAACCATTGAATCATCTGCGAAAAATTTACTCAGGATTATTAACGATATACTCGATTTTTCGAAGCTAGATGCGGGGAAAATGGAGCTAGAATCTATTCCATTTTCTCTAAGAGATACTGTCAACGATGTCATGACGCTGATGGCGCCCACTATTTTTGACCGCGGAATCGATGTTCATTTAGGAGTAGAGTCATCTACACCAGATTCTTTAAGAGGAGACCCAGACCGAATTAAACAGGTTCTCCTAAATTTAATGGGTAACGCTTTAAAATTTACTCATCAAGGCTTTATCCGTTTAGATGTGCAATATAAAGGCGGCGATGAGCATGGACACAAAATTAAATTTGTTGTTTCTGATACAGGAATCGGCATAGATAAAACAGTTATCCAAAAGTTGTTCTCTGTGTTTGAACAAGCGGACAGTTCAGTCACCCGTCGTTTTGGCGGAACAGGTTTAGGTTTAAATATTTGTAAAAAACTCATTGAAGCTATGGGCGGGAATATCAGTGTTAAGAGTGAAAAGGACCAGGGCAGTAGTTTCTATTTTGACATCGTTGTTAAAGAAAATAACATAAGCGTTGCTGAACCCATTGATGTTGCGGACATCGCAGGGAAACGAATTTTAGTATTTGATAATAATGAACAGTCGTTAAATGACATTAATTTATTATTGTCGGATTTTACTGAGCTTCAAATCACAACCTGTGAAAACCAAGCTAACTTCTCTAAATGGTTAAAAGAGCCTTTTGATGTGGTTTTAATCTCTAGGAACGTTTCTCCAAGTACAATCGGACTGTTACAACAGTTTGTATCTGAAGCAAAAGAGAACTGCGAAAATGTTATCGCAATGATAGGTAGTATTTCGCCTAATTTAAAAGAAGCCCTCATTGGTTCTGGCGCAACAGCTTGTGTAAGTAAACCGATAAACCACAAAAAGTTGATAGATAGCCTAAGCGCACCTTTTAGAACTTATCAACAAACTGAGCAAACCAAGTCGATTTCTTTTAACGGCTTGAAGGTTTTAGCGGTTGATGACAATAAGTCTAACTTAAAATTGTTAACCACTATTTTGACAGAGATGTCGGTCGTCGCAGATACAGCATATGATGGTTTGCAGGCAGTTGAAATGGCGAAAAAGTATCGTTATGACGCAATTTTTATGGATGTGCAAATGCCTATAATGGACGGTATTACAGCTTGCCGTGAAATTAGATCTTCGTCATTAAATGAAGATATACCTATTATTTCAGTTACTGCGCATGCAACTGCCGATGAGCAGATCACTATTTCTGAATGTGGCTTTAACGACTATTTAGCTAAACCCATTGATGAACAGGTTTTACGCCAGATACTTATTGAGTTCTCCGGTGACGCATATAATGTTTCAAACAATAAAGCAGCAAAGCAAGATGCAGTCTTAAAGAGTGGTGCCGCGCCAGATTTTGCAGGGTTCCATCACATTAACTGGCCAATGGCATTAGAAAGAGCTGCTGGCAAACGAGACTTAGCAGTACAGATGCTTGATATGTTGATTAAGAGTATCCCTGATACTATTGATCAAATTAATGGTGGTTTAGCGTCTAACTCTGTTGATGATGTGCTTACTGCCGTTCACAAATTTCATGGCGCTTGTTGTTACACTGGGTTGCCAAAAATAAAGAGTTTAGCTGAGCAAATAGAAATTAGCTTAAAAGCAAATCGGCAAATTAAGAATGTAGAGCCTGAATTGTTTGAATTGTTAGATGAGATTGAGTTGTTAAGAAATGAATCAATGAGCTGGCAACTCAGCTAAATTATTTTTTCCTATGGCTCATCAGGCGTTCAAGAGACTGTCTTAGCTTTTCGTCACTTGATTTTGAAATGGTTAAAATAGAATTTGCCGCGTCATCTGGAATAAAAGAAGACTTAGTAACCTTTTTTTCAACTGCGCTTTTAGATTTTGCAGTAGACTTTAAGTTATTTAAAAGTGTACTTCTTGGACTCACTTTCATTTCAACCGTAACGGTACCGGGATTGATTTCGCGTCTCACGTGCGAGAGAATGTTAGATTGGTGCATTTTAAACGCCGTTGCTATAGTTGCAGATGGTGTTTCTAAATAAAGTATTGAGTTTTTAAAGTTGCTTACAATGATATTTTGCGCGATATTGTCGCCCAAAATAGAAACAAGTAGCGTTTGAATGGCTCGAAAATTGCTGGTTTGTTGTTGGTAATTAACTAAATTTGAACTGGCTTTGTCATGCGACATTAAATCAGATAGAGATTTTGGTGATTTCACAACAATTAATCCATAAAACTAGGTAGTATTTAATGAGTTTAACACTTATTTACAAAGGAAAGAATGTTAGCTTTAAGGTCAAAATGCCTAAAGCGCAATGGCTTCCTATTGCCGCTATTTTCCTGATTGCTACTGTTTGGTTTATAAGCTCTTCGTTAATTAACAATAACGACACTGATCATGTAAGGGAGCAATTGCTCCTAGCTCAAAAAGAATATAGCGATGAAAAACAGCAGCTCATGGGCTTAAAACGCCAAGCAGAGCACCAATTAAGTGCGTTGACGCTAAAGCTGGGTGAAATAAAAGGTCAGGTTAATAGGCTAGACGCCGTGGCTAGTCGAGTTGCTACACAAGCAAATATTCCTGCAGAAGAGTTTAATTTTGATTTAGAGTCGAGTGTTGGCGGGCCAAATTCAGAAACAGCTAGCGACGTTATGACCAGCGTTGATGGCTTGTTTTCAGAGATGGAAGAGATGCTTGTTAAGCTTGACGGTCAAGAAAGACGAATGGCAGTACTTGAATCCATATTAATGAATACCCATATAGAAGAGGAAATATTTGTTTCTGGCCGACCGATAAAGTCTGGTTGGTTATCCTCTTATTTTGGCGTCCGTAAAGACCCGTTTACTAGTATGCCTGCAATGCACAAAGGCTTAGATTTTGCCGGTGATGAAGATGCAGATGTTGTAGCAACAGGGGCAGGCGTGGTAACGTGGGCAGATAGTCGCTTCGGTTACGGAAATTTGGTCGAAATTGACCACGGTGATGGCGTGGTTACTCGATATGGTCACAATAAATCTTTATTGGTTAGTGTAGGTGACATAGTTACTAAAGGCCAAACGGTCGGAAAAATGGGCAGTACGGGTCGTTCAACAGGCCCCCATGTTCATTACGAAGTGTTAAAACGCGGTAAACAAATTGACCCATTGCCTTATGTTTACCGAAAAGCAGACTAGTTAAATTTATAAACCAGGATTGGTAACTATCTAGTTGAACAGGAACTAAACAGTCGGCATAGCCGATTGTTTTCATTATAAGAACAGTCAGAAGTAAAGCTGAAAAATATGATCTCTTCACTATTAACAAAATTATTCGGTAGCCGAAATCAACGTACGCTAAAATCCTTAAATAAAATCGTAAAAGCGATTAATGCTCTTGAGCCTCAATTTGAGAGTTTATCAGATGCTGAATTAAAAAATAAAACCGTTGAGTTTCGTACTCGACTTGCTGAAAACGAATCCCTAGATGATATCTTGCCAGAAGCTTTTGCTACTGTGCGTGAAGCTAGCCGACGAGTTTTTGAAATGCGTCATTTTGACGTGCAAATGATTGGTGGTATGGTTTTAAATTCAGGTAGTATTGCTGAAATGCGTACTGGTGAAGGTAAAACGTTAACTGCAACCTTACCTGCATATTTAAACGGCTTAACCGGCAAAGGCGTTCACGTTATTACGGTGAATGACTATCTTGCAAGCCGTGACTCTGAGTATAACCGTCCACTTTTCGAATTTTTAGGAATGAGCGTTGGTTGTAACATTCCTGGAATGAACCACGAAGAGAAAAAAGCCGCTTACCAAGCAGATATTACTTACGGTACCAACAATGAATTTGGCTTTGATTACCTGCGCGACAACATGGCATTCAGTGCCGATGAACGTGTTCAGAAAAGCCTTAACTTTGCCTTAATTGATGAAGTTGATTCAATCTTAATTGATGAAGCTCGTACGCCGCTTATTATTTCTGGACCGGCTGAAGATAATTCAGAAATCTACATTGAAATTAATAAAATTGTTCCGCTACTTGAACGTCAAGAAAAAGAAGACGAAGAAGGTGTTGAAGGCGATGGCGATTACACTGCCGATGAAAAGTCTAAACAAGTTTATCTAACTGAACGTGGTCAAATCCGTGTAGAAGAAATTTTACGTGAAGCGGGTGTGATTGCAGAAGATGACTCACTATTCAGTGCAACTAACATTCCTTTATTACATAATGTTTATGCGGCTTTACGTGCTCACATAATGTATCAAAAAGATGTGGATTACATTGTTAACGGCGACGAAGTTGTCATTATCGATGAACACACTGGCCGTACAATGGAAGGGCGTCGTTGGTCTGAAGGTTTACACCAAGCCGTAGAAGCAAAAGAAGGTGTAAAAATTCAAAATGAAAACCAAACTTTAGCGTCTATTACTTTCCAGAACTTCTTCAGAATGTACGACAAGCTATCTGGTATGACGGGTACAGCTGATACAGAAGCATTCGAATTCCAACAAATTTATGGGCTAGATACAGTTGTAATACCAACCAATAAACCAATGGTTCGTAATGACATGACTGATTTAGTTTATCTAACTCAGCTAGAAAAATATCGTGCGATTATTACCGATATTAAAGACTGCCAAGAGCGTGGCCAGCCTGTACTTGTAGGTACGGTTTCTATTGAATCTTCAGAGTTACTTTCTCAGCTACTGAAGAAAGATAAAATAAAACACTCGGTATTAAACGCAAAACAGCACGAAAAAGAAGCTCAAATTGTTGAAGATGCTGGTCGTTCAGGCTCAGTTACAATTGCGACTAACATGGCCGGTCGTGGTACCGATATTGTTTTAGGTGGCAACTGGAATGCTGAAGTTGCACGTCTTAAGAATCCAACAGACCAACAGATTGAACATATTAAATCTGAGTGGAAAAAACGCCATGATGATGTAATCACCGCGGGTGGTTTACATATTATTGGTACTGAACGTCACGAATCTCGCCGTATCGATAATCAGTTACGTGGTCGTTCTGGTCGTCAAGGTGACGCAGGTTCATCACGTTTCTATCTTTCAATGGAAGATACGTTAATGCGTTTATTCGCATCAGACAGAGTAACTGGCATGATGCGTAAGCTAGGTATGGAAGAGGGTGAAGCGATTGAGCACCCTTGGGTAAACAAAGCCATTGAAAATGCACAGCGCAAAGTAGAAGCCCGTAACTTTGATATTCGTAAGCAATTACTTGAGTACGATGATGTTGCTAATGATCAGCGTAAAGTTATTTACTCACAGCGTGATGAATTACTTGAAGATGGTGATATTGGTGAAGTGATTGAAAGCATTCGTCGTGACGTTGTTGCAACAGTACTTGATAGCCATATTCCGCCACATTCTCTTGAAGAAATGTGGAGCTTAGAAGCTTTAGAAGAACAGTTATCAGCTGACTTTGGCGTTGATATGCCAGTGCGTAAATGGCTAGAAGAAGACAAGAATCTACACGAAGAAACGCTGAAGCAACGTATTAGCGAAGAAATTGACGCTATGTATGCTGAAAAAGAGCAGCATGTTGGCGCTGAAGTTATTCGCCACTTTGAAAAAGCGGTTATGCTTCAAAGCTTAGACCAACACTGGAAAGAGCATTTAGCTGCTATGGATCACCTTCGTCAAGGTATTCACTTACGTGGTTATGCTCAAAAGAACCCTAAACAAGAATATAAGCGCGAATCGTTTGAGCTATTTAGCACAATGTTAGAGCAGCTTAAAATTGAAGTAATTAAAGTTCTTTGTCGTGTTCAAGTTAAAGCAGAAGAAGATGTTGAAGCCGTTGAAGAACAGCGTAGACAAGCAGAAGCTGCAGACCTTGAGTTCCAGCACGAGTCGTCAAATCAGTTAGCCTCTGAAGAAAAAACAGAGGTTAATGTAAGCAGCCGAGTTAAAGTTGGCCGTAATGACCCTTGTCCTTGTGGTTCAGGTAAAAAATATAAACAATGTCACGGTAAGTTAAGCTAACGCTCATCTCGCTTAACAACATTGATAAAAAGGTGAGCTTAGCTCGCCTTTTTTGTTTATGGCATTTAATAAAAGAGTTAAAGAATGACAATTGTTAACGGTAAAACTAAAACCGAACAAAAAGTAATTAGAGTCGCGGCTGCCATCATTCAGCAAGACGACCGCTTTTTGCTAAGCAAGCGGCTTGACCATTTACACCAAGGTGGTAAGTGGGAGTTCCCAGGCGGTAAAATTGAGCCAACTGAAACAGTTTCTGCAGCGTTAGTTCGCGAGTTACAAGAAGAGCTTGGTATTACGGCCACTCATCAATCTGATTTTCATGAGCTAGTCTTTGATTACCCAGAAAAGCGAGTTCAGCTTTATTTTCAACTGGTTACGGAGTTTAACGGCGAGCCAGAGGGTAAAGAAGGCCAAGCCGTGCAGTGGTTTAGTAAAAAAGAGCTGTTAACCCTGCCATTTCCTGATGCGAATAAGCCAGTTTTAGCTATGCTAGAAACACAATTATAACCCTATTTTTTGACCTAATTAACAAACCATTAATTGAGTAGATACACTAATATTGTTACACTTCGGCGCAATTTTGAGTCGTTTTAAATTTAAAGGTTATTATAAAATTCATGTTTGAGATCAACCCGGTTCTAAATCAATTAGCTGATATTCGCGAACGTACTGAAGTACTTCGGGGGTACCTTTGACTACGCTGCTAAAAAAGAGCAGTTAGAAGAAGTTAGTGGCGAGTTAGAAGATCCAAATGTATGGAACGATCCTGCTAAAGCGCAAGCATTAGGCAAAGAGCGCTCTATGCTAGAGGCTATTGTTAAAACCATAGATGACCTAGATCAAGGTTGTGAAGACGTTGATGGCCTTATTGAATTAGCGCAAGAAGCAGAAGATGAAGAAACTTTTGAAGAAGCGCAGTCTGAATTAAACGACTTAGAACAAAAGTTAGAGCAACTAGAATTCAGAAGAATGTTTTCTGGTGAGCTTGACGGAAGCGATGCCTATATAGATTTGCAGGCGGGCTCTGGCGGCACAGAAGCGCAAGACTGGTGTAATATTCTGCTTCGTATGTATTTGCGCTGGTGTGAAGCTAAAGGCTTTAAGACAGAACTTATAGAAGTGACTGATGGTGATGTTGCCGGTATTAAAGGTGCAACTATCCGGATTAGCGGTGAGTACGCCTTTGGCTGGGCAAGAACAGAAACGGGTGTACATCGTTTAGTGCGAAAGTCGCCATTTGACTCAAACTCTCGTCGCCATACTTCTTTTGCTTCTGCCTTTGTTTATCCTGAAGTGGATGACAATATTGATATTGATATCAATACGTCAGATTTAAAAATAGATACATATCGAGCGTCAGGTGCAGGTGGTCAACACGTAAACACCACCGATTCAGCGGTTCGTATTACTCACGTACCAACTAATACGGTAGTGCAATGCCAGAACGAGCGCTCACAGCATAAAAACAAAGACCAAGCGATGAAGCAGTTAAAAGCAAAGCTTTATGAGTTGGAAATGCTTAAGCAAAACGAACAAAAACAAGCAGCTGAGGACAATAAATCGGATATCGGTTGGGGCAGTCAAATTCGTTCATACGTTTTAGACGACTCACGCATTAAAGATTTAAGAACAGGTGTTGAAAGTCGTAACACGCAGGCTGTCTTGGATGGCGGTTTGGACAAATTTATTGAAGCGAGCTTGAAAGCTGGGCTATAAGACTTTAAATAAATCGTGCAAGTAAGTCTGTTAAGTATTAATTAGACAGTAGTACAGACTTACACTAAAAATAAATAGTACATAAATCATTAGATTAATCATTTTACGGTAATTGAGAACATAAATGACTGAACAAACTCAAGACGCGAACAAACTCATTGCAGAGCGTCGTGCAAAGTTAGAAAACATCCGCGAAAACTGCTCGGCTAATGCACACCCAAACAAATTTCGTCGTGAACATTACAGTGACGACCTTCAACAAGAGTTTGGTGAGTTCGAAAAAGAAAAGCTAATTGAAATGGATACAAAAGTATCTATTGCTGGCCGTATTATGGCAAAGCGTGGTCCGTTCATGTTATTACAAGACATGAAAGGGCGCATTCAAGCCTATGCCGCAAAAGACGTTCAGAAAGATCTAAAAGAAAAATACGGCGTACTAGACATTGGCGACATCATTGGTGTTTCTGGTGCTTTACATAAGTCTGGAAAAGGCGACTTATACGTTAATATGGAAAGCTACGAGCTTCTGACTAAGTCTCTTCGCCCATTACCAGAAAAGTTTCATGGTCTAACGGACCAAGAAGCTAAGTATCGTCAACGTTATGTTGATTTGATCACAAACCAAGATACTCGTAAAACATTCGTGATCCGTTCTAAAGTAGTAGAAGGCATCCGCCGCTTCTTAGCAGAACGTGAATTTATGGAAGTAGAAACACCAATGCTTCAAGTTATCCCTGGTGGTGCAACTGCGCGTCCATTCATTACTCATCATAATGCAATGAGCCGTGACATGTACCTTCGTATCGCGCCAGAGCTTTATTTAAAGCGTTTAGTTGTTGGTGGTTTTGAGCGTGTGTTCGAAATAAACCGTAACTTCAGAAACGAAGGTCTTTCAACTCGCCATAACCCTGAATTCACAATGATTGAATTCTATCAGGCGTATGCTGATTACAATGACTTGATGGACTTAACAGAAGAAATGTTACGTACCGTTGCTAACAACGTATTAGGTTCAGCCGTTGTAATTAACACGGTTAAAGACTCAGAAGGTAACGTTGTTGAAACAAAAGAGTATGACTTCGGACAGCCGTTCACTCGCTTAACAATGTCTGATGCGGTTCTTAAATATTACGATGAAGCGGCTAATAACGCTGAGTGGGCTGCTGCAATTAAAGATCCAGAAAACAACCTAGACACGTTAAAAGTTATTGCTAAAAAACTTCATATTAAAGAGCCTGAAGTTGACGGTATTTGGGGTGCAGGTAAATACCTTTGTGAGATTTTTGAAGCAACAGCGGAAGAGCAACTAGATCAACCAACGTTTATTACAGGCTACCCGTGGGAAGTATCTCCATTAGCTCGTCGTAATGATGAAAACGCGTTTATCACAGACCGTTTTGAATTCTTTGTTGGTGGCCGTGAGCTTGCAAATGGTTTCTCGGAGTTAAATGACGCTGAAGACCAAGCAAACCGCTTTAAGAAACAAGTTGAAGAAAAAGATGCCGGTGACATTGAAGCAATGCACTTTGACGAAGACTACATTCAAGCTCTTGAGTATGGTTTACCGCCAACGGCTGGTGAAGGTATTGGTATCGATCGTTTAGTAATGTTGTTTACTGATTCACCAACCATTAAAGACGTTATTTTGTTCCCGCACATGAAACCAGTTGCGAACAATGATCAAAACGAAGAAGACGCTGAATAACGAACTTATTTAGCCGAACAAACTTAGCCACGAGGGTTTAATTATCATTTAGTTAAACTCTTATAGGCTCAATATGAAAGGAGCGCTTGTCGCTCCTTTTTTATTTAACGTAAAAAGGGTGGATTTAAGCTTAGCTCTTTAACTGAGTTAGTCACCCGCACTTTTTATTAACTGAGCTATATCATTAGCCCAATCGGTTTTTGGAAACTCTAAAAAACGACCTAGTTCAGTACCATCTTTATAAACAATAACGGTAGGTGTTTTTCTTATCGAATGTTTTATAGCTTCGTCTTTTGGATCCGACTTTGCTGTGTCTAAAGCATAAAAAGTAGGTTTTATATTTTGATTATTTACTTGTTCAAATAGTGAAATCAAGCGAGGGACTTCCCTTACACTGTCATGACACCACTCTCCAAAAAAGACCTTTACCTCAACAGGTGTAGCAACTGCTCGTAACGGCGCTAAATCTGCCGTGCTATAGCTGATGTCATCTTTATGTTTAGCAAATGATTTGAATTCTTTAAGGATAGTTGGGCCTGTAATTTCCCCCACATAAAATTCACTACTTTTGGCGTTGCAGCCTGTAGCCATAATTGATAGTAAAAGTGCAATAAGTGTTTTATTCTTCATGGATTAAACCTGA
This sequence comes from Psychrosphaera haliotis, assembly GCF_039523615.1. Taxonomy (NCBI): domain Bacteria; kingdom Pseudomonadati; phylum Pseudomonadota; class Gammaproteobacteria; order Alteromonadales; family Pseudoalteromonadaceae; genus Psychrosphaera; species Psychrosphaera haliotis. The sequence goes on from NZ_BAAAFQ010000007.1 coordinate 475,183, forward strand.
TGTAATTTATACTGTGCTAACCGTATTAAAACACATGGCACTGAAATGGTGGAATAAAAACTGATGAAAAAGAGTATCACGTTATGGATAACGGCAACATTGTTGGTGTTTTTTAGCTCATTTGCTTGGTCAGCTAAAACTTACCTTACAACGGCTAAAGTTGATGTTTATGATGAGCCTAATGGCAATATTATTCAATCATGGCCTAGTCATACATTATTTACTTCTAATCAAGAAGATAACTTATGGATTAGAGTATCAGGTCACTTCCCTGAGGGCGAGTGGCAGTCAGTTTTTCCTATGTGGTACGTAAAATTTTCAGAAAACTTATCTCTTCAAAAACCTCAATCATCTAACGCGCCAGCAACTATTTTTCACGTAGAAGAAGATGAGCTGGATAGCAACAAAAAAGGCGCGCAAGCTTATCGTTTGCTTGAGCAGGCGACTGTTTTTAATAGACTTGGTGAAGCGCTTGAAGTTTGGCCTAAAGGTAAAAGTTTTACTAGTGCCTATGAAAATGAAGATGCACTTAAAGTAACCGGGCACTTTCCTAACGGTTCTAGTTGGCAGGCAATGGCTGAGCCAGTTTGGATCATTAAACCTATACGATTACAAAATAGAACGCAGCCGAAACCTATTGTTAGAAAGGAAAATACCAAGCGTCTTGTTATTATCGATAAGTCGGCATTTAATATGACGGTTTATGAACAGACTCCGGATTCACTTGAGGCAATATTGACAACGCCTGTAGCGCTTGGATACGACCGTTGCTTGCCTAAGAGCCAAGGCGGAAAATGTTACTACACTCCAGAAGGTGAGTTTGAAGTTGAATTCAAGCTGTTTGATTCAGACGGAATAAAGTGGTGCATACCTAAAAAAATGGAGGCTGAATTTACCGATAAAATAGCACGTGGCGAAAGGTGTTGGCGTGGAATTATGGGGCAACATGCTCTTCATTTTGGGGATTCATTGTTTTTGCATGGTACTTCAAACCCAGACTCAATTGGAAGCCGGACAACTCATGGGTGTGTGAGACTTCGTAATAGTGATATTGAATGGGTATATCGCTTGTTAGAAAACGGTGACAAGGTGATTATTACTTCAAACAAAGTAGAAACGGTAGCAAATCTAAAAGAAAAGCAGCTAGAGGCGCTAGCGAATGCCAATGCCTCTAAAAAAGCGGCGGAAATTACGAAAACCAAGGCTGCAGAGGTTAACGCACTAGAAGCTTCTAAAAACTCAACTCCGCAGGAAAATTAAGGTTTAACCACTGGAAGCTGTTTTGCTTTCCAACCTAGCATGTCACCATCTAAGTGAACAAAACCTTTAATGCCATTTTTTCGCATCATTGCTTCTGCTTTATCCGCCCTGCGACCACTACGACAATAAACAACAATGGTTTTATCAATAGATTTTAGTTTGTCTAATTCATCAATAATCGCGTGATGCGGGATATTAATCGCACCTTCAATGTGGCCTTCTGCATATTCACTTGGCGAACGAACATCAAGAACTTGATAATTTGTTTTGTTTTTTAAGTATTGTTCAGCAGAAATCTTAGGTGTGCTATTGGCGAAAATAGCACTACTGAATAAGCTTAAAATAAGTGAAACCATGACTAAAACTGTTTTATTAAACATGTCTAAACCTTAATTTTGAAAATTTCCAATAAACCAAAATAAAAGAATAAGAATAAGCAAAAAAACGGTAAAGCGTGCAAGCCAATGACGCAGCTGAGCAATAGCACCGTGATTAGGCTTTTGTCCTTCATTTATTCTAAGTCTTGGTACTTTAACATCATTAAACATAGTTGGCCCGGCCATTTCAATACGACAACCTGCCGCTACAATACTCATCCAAACTAAATCAATAAGGCTCTGCTCTGCAGGCCATTTGTTTTTATGGCGTTGGAATAATGACCACCACCCTGGACTAGATTTAAAAACTGAAAAAATTGGAGCTATTAAAGCGCTTAACAACCAATCAAACGAAGTTTTTATGGCCGTTATAGGTAGGCCAAAATCGCTGTATTTGGGATTTAAAGCAAGCCACTGTTTTGTCACTATATCCAAAACTCTATACGCTAGGCTAGCTAAACCGCCTAGGGCAATAAACAGTACAACAGGCATTAACCAGGTCGTAACCCAAGCATTAATTTCTATTTCCAGCGCACCCTTTGTTAATCCTAGGGAGGACAATCGTTTGGTATCAAAGCTAGCCGTTTCGCTTAAATAATCTTTTGCTAAGGTATTCTGTTTATTGGCAAGAGCTTCTTCTAACGCTTTGTTTACTTTAGAGACTGAGTGGTAACTGATACTAATGTAAAGCAATACAGCTTCAGTCCATATGTCATAAGGCATTACAAAAAGTAACGACCATACAATCACAGCGACAAAGACAAAATAAGTGAGCAACGACATAAAACCTGAGATTCTGCGTTGCCGCTCTGTACCTGGTTTATTAACCTTGAGTGCAATGGCGTCTGCTAATAACGCACAAAGGCGAAGAGGAGAGTATTTAAATGGAAGTGGGATTAGCCATTCAATAACAATAACAATGGCTGCTGCCAGTAGATGTGGAAGTTCAGCCATTGTTTCTAACATAGTAATAGTCGCTTTTATTTAATTTTATTTAAAAGCTTCATCACTAAATCCGAAGAGTTTTTAGATGCGATTTCTAAATATGCATCAAAACTCATTGGCGATTCTTCACCAGCAATGTCTGAAAGAGAACGAATAACCAAAAACGGCGTGTCCATTTGATGACACGTTTGTGCAATAGCCGCACCTTCCATCTCTACTGCTAACATATCTGGGAACTGCTGACGCGTTGCTTCAATTCTAACCGGATCGCACATGAAGCTGTCACCTGTGGCAACTAAACCAACTTTGCAGGTAATGTCAGACATTTCTTCAATTGACTCTTTTGTTAACGACACAAGCTTTTCATCTGCAGCAAAGCGCGCTGGCATATTTGGTACTTGACCAAATTCGTAATTGAAAGCCGTCACGTCTACGTCGTGGTGAACCACTTGATCGCCTACAGCTACGTCGCCAACTTTTAATTCTTTGTCAAAACCGCCAGCTGAACCCGTGTTAATTACGTAGTCAGGTTTAAAGTTGTTAATTAAAAGGGCGGTGGCAATGGCTGAAGCTACTTTACCTATACCAGATTGAACTAAAACAACTTCTTGGCCATTTAATTCACCAGAAAAATACTCGTAGTTAGCAATTTTAGTGGTTTTTAAGTTGTTAATATTATTCTTTAAAATGGCTACTTCTGGTTCCATTGCGCCAATTATCGCAATTGTCATATCAAGCTCTCTATATAAATTAGGATAGTTATCTATCAATCTGAAATTAAGAGAAATTATAATAGAGCAATGGCGGCTTGGCTATGTAAAAGGAGCAAAAACAATTCACTTATCTCAGTGTCAAAATTAATACCATTTAAATGGCACACTATCTGCTTAGTAACGGTAGAGAATTATCTATCGTTCACTGGAGAATAGTATGGAATGGGTTTTAGTATTGCTAGTCGGTTTAATTTTGACCATTGCCTTAGTAGCAAGTCACTTTATTGACACCAACAATCCTTATCCTTTTAAAAAGAAAACGCAGCTTTTTACTAATGTAGAGCGCGGTTTCTTGGCGTTGTTAGATAAAGCGGTGGGTAACGACTACCGAATAGTGAATAGAGTAAGATTACAAGACATCATCGAAACAAAAGAGAGTGTTAAAGGCCGTGCCAAACGCTCTGCAATGATCAAAGCGTCAAGCAAAGTGATTGATTATGTGTTGTGCGACCCGCAAACTTATCGAATTATTGCAGCGGTAGATTTAGTTAACCAATCAAATGGTGGACACAAATCAAAGCAAGATTGGTTTGTTACTGGGGCTTTAGAAGCCGCCGGTATTCCACATATTCGTATTAAGGTAAAAGCGGGTTATAAAGTAGATGAAATTCGAAATGGCATTCTTTATAAAATAGGTAAAAAAGAGCGCGCATTCCCACCTGAACCTATCTTTAAAGGTAATATCCCTCGTAGACCTGTAGGTGCTTTGTCTGCAGGACAAGTTAAGGCTCAATTGGGCGGTCTAGGCATAGCTAAGGCGTCTTAATTAGATATTTTACAACCATTTAAGCCAGCCTATTAAAATCAATGTTTATCTAGCATATCGGTTTGAGTAGACAAAAGTTGGCTAATCGTTGAGTTTGTGGAGTGACTTAGGTAACCTGAGCACTCCAATCGAAAACAGAACGTTAATTAATGGAAATAGAGTTAAAGTTTCTTATCCAACCAGACTTAGTGAATAAGTTTACCGCTGCACTAAGCACTTCACATTTTAAAATCACCAATACTCATAAAAAGCAGTTGAGAAATGGCTATTTTGATACCGCTAATCAAGCCCTCAGAGATTTTGATATGGGCCTTCGGATCCGTTCTAGCGAGTTTTCTGATGGTCAAATTAAAGCTGAACAAACGGTAAAGTTAGCTGGCCAAGACATTGGTGGTTTGCATCGCAGACCGGAATTTAATGTTGACCTACCTACGCCCGTAAGCTTAATGGCAGACTTGTCTTTATTTGACCAAAAAATTTGGCCAAAAGGATTTGCAGTAAGTGATATTCAAGCAGAATTAAAATTATTATTTGAAACAGACTTTGAACGAACCACATGGTTAATTGAAATGCCATCGGGCACTGTAATTGAGTGTGTTCTTGATCAAGGTGTGATTAAGTCTGGCGGTCATCAAACCATTATTAGCGAAATTGAATTAGAGTTCGTTTCTGGCCAAGAAAAAGATTTATTTAACCTAGCTCAGTTTGTTAGTAGCCAAGTAGTTGTGCGATTAGGCTTTTTAAGTAAGGCAGCACGAGGTTATCAACTACTTACAGGTTCATCGCTTAAATGCACAGAGTTAAACGGTATTGAGCTTAAAAGTAATATTGAGTTTGAGCCAGCGCTTATTCAAGCAGCGTCTGAAGCTTTAAAGTTTGTACAACACAATGAGCAAGTATTTTGCTCTTCAATGTCACCAAAGGCATTGCGAAAAGTCATTGATGGCTGGTCCCTTATTATTCATATTCTTAAACTGTTTTCTGTTACCTTGGCACAAAGCCAGATTGATCAGTTCATCGAGTCTTTTGAAACCATACGTCAGCAGCACAAGTGGGTTGATGGTTTTTATCAACTAAATCAGCTAGTCAGCAGAAAAAGCCCTTACCGAAAAGAAATTGAAAATAGTGAACATCTACCTGAGTTGATGGCACAGTATCAATTGCCGGAACACAAATTAATGAAAGCGGTGGGCTTTTTTAGTACTAACGAATACAACCGACTTATTTTGAATTTTGTTCAGTGGTTAACGCAAAAGCAATGGCGAAATGCACTACCACTGAATGAGTTATGCACATTAAAAGAGCCTTTAACTGAGTTTTCAAACTTGTGGTTAGAGTCGGCGTGGCAAAACCTTCAGGTAGCGTTAGCCAACTACAAAAATCACACTGACAAAGAAAGCTTAGTAGCACTATATTGGCCTCTGGTTGAATCTATTTTAACGGGCATTACGGTGGGCAATTTATACGGCGAACAAAGCCAGTCAATGCACAATGGGCAACTTGACTTGTTGGTTGGTTGCGAAGAATTTTTGCTTTTAACTCGATTAGAAAAGCTTATTGTGCGTGATACAGAAGCGTGCAGTGAAAGTAATGATGCAACGGCAATTATTCCTGAGTCAGAAAACGCGGATTATTTATCTTGGGTAAAGGGCAAACAACAAAGCTTAAATACGGCGTTGTCAGCTTCAATAGGAAGCGTTAGCCAAATTAAACCATTCTGGTAAAACGTGATATTAGAATAGTGATAGTTAAACCTTAAAAATAAACCGTAATATCAAAATAAAGATATTTAAGTAGTGAAATTAAACCGTGAATACATTCCAATCATCGAACAATGATTCAAACTCTATAGAGGCATTAGGAGCTAAGCGTCTTTCCGCGCTTGTAAATGCACATAATGTAGACGTCGACTTTGATGATGCTTCTGCTTTGCAGTATCTGCTGGCGATGAGTGATTTTATTTTTAGGATGTGCGGTAGATATCAATTTATTTTTGAGGATTTGGCTGCAAGCTGCGTGGCCAAAGAAGTTCAACTTGTGTTGCCTCAGTGGTCTATTTCAGAAACTGAATGGCTGTCTTTATCAGAAGCAGATGCATTAAAAGCCTTGAGATATTTTAGGCATCATTTAATGGTAGTTATTGCCAGTCAGCACTTTCTAAAACAAATAGACATAAAAACTAGTATGCGATACTTGTCTGAATCAGCTGATTTGTTTTATGTATTGGCTAGGCAGTGGGCTGAATGCCAGTTAGCTCCTCGATGGGGAAAGGCGATAAATGAATGCGGGCAACCTGTTCCTTTAATTGCCCTGGGCATGGGTAAGTTGGGCGGTTACGAACTTAACTTTTCATCAGATATTGATCTTATATTTTGTTATGAGAGCAAAGGCACAACGGCTGGTGGTCGTAAGCAAGAAGACTTCCAAACTTACTTTACTAAGCTCGCTCAAAAAATTATTCAGCTATTGGATTCTGTCACCCCTGATGGTCAGGTATTTCGAGTCGATATGCGTTTGAGGCCATTTGGCGATAGTGGCCCTTTGGTAAGCAGTTTTGCCGCTCTTGAAGATTATTACCAAGAGCAAGGCAGAGAGTGGGAGCGATATGCTCTTTTAAAGGCAAGGCCGTTAGCCTACAGCAAATTTATTACGGCCGAGGAACAAAAGTCACATACACAACTTATTAGCATGCTTAAGCCTTTTGTTTATCGTCGCTATATCGACTTTAGTGTGATCGAGTCTTTGCGCACCATGAAGCGCCAGATTGAACAGGAAGTTGTCAGACGAAACTTAGTTAATAATATAAAGTTGGGCTCTGGCGGTATAAGAGAAGCGGAATTTATTGTTCAAGCTTTACAAATGTTGCGCGGCGGTAAAGAGCCACAATTGCAGTTACCCAGCTTTTTATCGGTTTTACCTGAGTTAGTTCGGCTCAATGTATTTACTGAACAAGAAGGCATTAATATTGAACAAAGTTACTTGTGGTTAAGAGATTGCGAACAATATTTACAAGCCTTTGACGATAAGCAGACCCAAACATTGCCAAGTACTGAGCTGGATCAAGAACGATTATTAACGCTATTTAATGTGCCAACCTGGGACGTGTTTTTAACAACAGTAGAGGCCGTTTCCACGCAAATTCACGACATATTTGATGAGCTGATTGGTGAATCACCGGAACATCAAAGTAGCCCAAATAATAAGTTGGTAGAAAAGTGGCAAGCAATATGGCAGTTAGATCTGCATGTAGACCTTCAAGAAAGTACAGAGTTAGAGCCTTCTCTACAGAGCTCTAACGACCTATCGGCTTCTGCTGAACATTTAACAACTGAGGTAACCACTAATTTAACTAATAACGTAGCTACTAATTTAACTACTAATAATTTAATTAGCTGTTTGATGGATCAAAAGGCGGACTTAATTAAAGCGGTTTTAAGCAGTAAAGGCCGAGACCGACTCGACTTATTAATTCCGCATTTAATGGCAGAGTGTGACGCTCAAAAAATATCGGTATCGCAATGTGCTGATATCTTGAAAATCATTAAACGTATTACGGCTAGAACAACATATCTGGCTTTATTAGTTGAACATCCTGGAGCATTAAAGCAATTAGTGAAGCTGGTGTCTTCTTGTCACTTTATAGGCCAAGAATTAAAGCACTTTCCACTTTTACTCGATCAGTTAATCGACCCAAAGCTTTTATATACTATCCCTAAATTAACCGACTACGCCGCTGACTTAAGACGAAACCTGCTACGAGTAGACGCAGACGATCTAGAATTGCAGATGGAGATCTTACGACAATTTAAGTTGTCGTCGCAGTTAATTATTGCAGCGTGTGATGTGTCGCAAATTATTGACTTACCCACTGTGAGTAATCATTTAACCGCTTTGTCCGAGGCAATACTGCATCAAGTGGTTAACTTATCTTGGCAACAAATGGTCAGTCGATATGGTTATCCGGAAGGTGCGTCAGACGAAGATAAGAACTTTGCTGTATTAGGTTATGGAAAACTAGGAGGTTATGAGCTTGGTTATGGTTCTGACCTCGATGTGGTTTTTGTCCATGGCTGTGCGTCAAGTAGCCCGACTAGTGGCAAAAAACAAATAGATTCAAGACAGTTTTACTTAAAATTAGCACAGCGAATTCTCCACGTTTTTACTACTAGAACGCCAAGCGGTATTTTATACGAGTTAGATACCAGACTTAGACCTTCAGGTGCGAGTGGTTTGCTCGCTATTAATATTAATACCTTTGCAGAGTATCAAAGCACCGAAGCTTGGACATGGGAGCATCAAGCTCTAGTGCGTGCAAGAGCAGTTATGGGAAGCAGAGCATTAACGGTGCAGTTTGAAGAGATTAGAAAGGCGATACTTAAGTCAAAGCGCGATACAGAATCGTTAAAGGCAGACATCTCTAAAATGCGAGAAAAAATGTGTGCGAACTTATCCAAAGAAACTTCAGAGTTATTTGATCTTAAGCAGAGCCGCGGTGGCATTGCCGATATAGAGTTTGTTACGCAATTTTTGGTATTACAATACAGCGGTGAGTACGCAGGGTTAGCTGACTATTCTGACAATAAACGATTGTTGGAAATTAGTTCAGAGCTAGGGTTGATAACAAAGGCTGAGTGCAATGGTCTTTGGGAAGCCTACCAGGAGTACCGCAAGTTATATCACCAGCAGTCATTAAACTTGCAAGAAAAGTTGGTGGGGCGAAGCTCAATTGAGCGTCATCAAAACTTGGTACAACAGGTTTGGCAGCGCTTATCTTTGAAATAATGGGTGCCAACAATAGTTTTTTTTAAGCCCTATTTACATTAGAAAGTAAATTCAAAAAAAATTTCAAAAAATTGTAAAAAAATTTATCTATTTCAGTTGAAAACCTCATTAGTACCCCCACTAATAGTGCAAGAATTAATTTAACCCCTTTTAATAAGTTGTTTTCGGAGTAAATCTCATGGGTAGAATCATTGGTATCGATTTAGGTACAACAAACTCTTGTGTTGCTGTTTTAGATGGTGACAAGCCTCGTGTAATTGAAAACGCGGAAGGCGATCGCACAACTCCTTCTATTATTGCATACACAGACGAAGGCGAAATCTTAGTTGGTCAACCAGCTAAGCGCCAAGCGGTAACAAATCCTCAAAACACACTATTCGCTATCAAGCGTTTAATTGGTCGTCGTTTTGAAGACAAAGAAGTTCAACGTGATATCGACATCATGCCATTTAGCATTGTTAAAGCTGACAATGGTGATGCATGGGTTGAAGTTAAGGGCGAAAAAATGGCGGCACCTCAGGTGTCAGCTGAAGTTCTTAAGAAAATGAAAAAGACAGCTGAAGACTTCCTAGGCGAAAAAGTAACGGGTGCTGTAATTACCGTTCCTGCTTACTTCAATGACTCACAACGTCAAGCAACAAAAGACGCTGGTCGTATTGCTGGTCTAGACGTGAAACGTATTATCAACGAACCAACTGCTGCAGCATTAGCATACGGTGTTGGTAAAAAAGGCAGCGACAACGTTGTTGCTGTTTACGACTTAGGTGGTGGTACATTCGATATCTCAATCATCGAAATTGATGAAGTAGATGGCGAGCAAACGTTTGAAGTATTAGCGACAAACGGTGACACGCACTTAGGTGGTGAAGACTTTGATAACCGTGTAATCAACTACTTAGTAGAAGAGTTCAACAAAGATCAAGGCGTAAACCTTAAAAACGACCCGCTAGCAATGCAGCGTGTTAAAGAAGCAGCCGAAAAAGCTAAAATTGAATTATCTTCAGCACAACAAACTGAAGTTAACTTACCATATGTGACAGCGGACGCTTCAGGTCCTAAGCATATGAACATCAAGATTACTCGTGCGAAGCTAGAGTCTCTTGTTGAAGACATGATCCAAGCAACGTTAGAGCCGTTAAAAATGGCACTTAAAGATGCGGACTTATCTGTAAGCGACGTAAACGACATCATCTTAGTTGGTGGTCAAACACGTATGCCTAAAGTTCAAGCGGCTGTTACTGAGTTCTTCGGTAAAGAGCCTCGTAAAGACGTTAACCCTGATGAAGCGGTAGCAATTGGTGCAGCGATTCAAGGTGGTGTTCTTTCTGGTGATGTTAAAGACGTATTACTACTAGACGTTACTCCATTATCTCTAGGTATTGAGACAATGGGCGGAGTGATGACTTCTGTAATTGAAAAGAACACTACGATTCCTACTAAGCAATCGCAAACGTTCTCTACAGCAGAAGATAATCAGTCAGCGGTAACAATCCACGTTCTTCAAGGTGAGCGTAAGCAAGCATCAAGCAACAAATCGCTTGGTCAGTTTAACCTAGAAGGTATTCGTCCAGCTCAACGTGGCGCACCACAAATCGAAGTAACATTTGATGTTGATGCCGACGGTATCTTGCATGTATCTGCTAAAGACAAAGATACAGGGAAAGAGCAAAAGATCACTATCCAAGCATCTTCAGGCTTATCAGATGATGAGATTGATGCAATGGTACGTGATGCAGAAGCGAATGCTGAAGAAGATAAGAAATTTGAAGAATTAGCACAAGCACGTAACCAAGCTGATGCATTAGCTCACGCAACTGAAAAGCAAGTGACTGAAGCAGGCGACGACCTTCCAGCTGAAGATAAAGAAGCTATCGAAAAAGCGATTAATGAGCTTAAAGATGCATCTAAGTCAGGCACAAAAGATGAGATTGAAGCTAAGTCTCAAGCGTTAATGGAAGCATCTCAAAAGCTGATGGAAATTGCGCAAGCAAAAGCCCAAGCTCAAGGTGGTGCCGGCGCTGAAGGTGCTGAACAAGCAACAAACGCTGCAGACGACGATGTTGTTGACGCTGAGTTTGAAGAAGTGAACGACGATAAAAAATAATCGTTAACACTTTGTAAAGTTTGAAAAATTAACATGGGCGTTTTATACGCCCATGTTTGTTACTTAAATATGGTTAATTTACGTTTAATTTCTTGCCTTTTTTATCTTAGTTTTTAAATAAACCAAAGTGATAAAAAGCGAAGTAATTAAAATAACAAGGTACTTTTTTTATTATGTCTAAACGCGATTATTATGAAGTTCTAGGTGTCGACAAGAGCGCATCAGAGCGTGACATCAAAAAAGCGTACAAGCGCCTAGCGATGAAGTATCACCCAGACCGTACCGCTGGTGATAAAGACTTAGAAGTTAAATTCAAAGAAGTGAAAGAAGCTTACGAGATTCTTTCCGACGAAGATAAGCGTCATAAATACGACCAGCATGGTCATGCTGCGTTTGAACACGGTCATGGCGGAGGCGGCGGTTTCGGCGGCGGTCATGGCGACTTTTCAGATGTATTTGGCGACGTTTTTGGTGACATCTTCGGTGGTGGTCGCAGAGGCGGTGGCGGTCAACGTCAGCAACGTGGTTCGGACTTGCGATATAACTTAGAAATGAGTTTAGAAGACGCAGTACGTGGCAAAGAGCTTGAGATAAAGGTGCCTACTTGGGTTTCTTGTAAGCCATGTGATGGCTCAGGTGCAAAAGCTGGATCTAAGCCAAAAACCTGTGGTACTTGTCACGGAGCTGGTCAAGTTCAAATGCGTCAGGGCTTTTTTGCTGTGCAACAGCCATGTCCAACGTGTCACGGTCAAGGTCAAATTATTTCTGACCCTTGTAATAGCTGTCATGGTCAAGGTCGAGTTGAAAAGACTAAGACGTTATCAGTGAAAATACCAGCAGGTGTAGACACAGGTGACAGAATCCGATTGGCGGGTGAAGGTGAAGCGGGAGCAAATAGTGCACCTCCCGGTGACTTGTTTGTTCAAGTACATGTAAAAGACCACCCTATTTTTGTTCGCGACGGCAGCAACTTATATTGTGAAGTACCAATTGGCTTTACAACTGCGGCGTTAGGTGGAGAAATTGAAGTTCCAACACTTGATGGCCGAGCAAAGCTTAAAGTGCCATCTGAAACGCAAACTGGCAAGATGTTCCGATTGCGTGGTAAAGGTGTTAAGTCTGTTCGTGGTGGGGCGGTTGGTGATTTACTTTGTAAAGTAATGATTGAAACACCAGTTAACTTAAATGACTCGCAAAAAGACTTGTTAAAGCAGTTTGAAGAAACAATGTCAGGTAAAACATCGAAATACCGTCCAAAAGAGCAGGGCTTTTTTGACGGTGTTAAGAAGTTTTTTGATGACTTAACTGGTTAATATTTATAGTTAATTCATACAATTGACATACTCGAACATAAAAAGCCAGCATCACTGCTGGCTTTTTTGTTTATGCAATATTCTAAATTTTATATTTTTTAGTTACTCGTGAGAAGTGTAAGCCTTTAATTGATTCCATGTATTAACTTGATAATCGTTTAAGTGGGAAGGGTTGATAAGACTCATCACATTTTTAGTCTTCTGTTTGTTTTTTTGATTGAAATAAAAATTAGCTAAATGCAACCTTGAGGTTGTAATAGTTATATCGTGGCCATCCAATAGCGCGTAATCTAGCGCTTTTTTTAACATCAATTCAGCGTTCTGCGGATTATCCAAGTAGACATATGCTTGTCCAATATGCCCGTAAATTACCATTATTTGTTGGTTATGACGGAGTGCCTTAGCATAGGGCAGGGCAGAAAGGTAAGCGGCTAAAGACTGCTGATGATCACCAGTTTGCCTGTATAAGTGTCCAAGATTACCATATAGCTCTAACTTAAAATGATCATCTTTACTATTTTTAAAACGCCTTTCTAGTGACAATAGAATACTCAATGACTCATCATATCTTTTAAGATCTAACAAAAGATTGGCGATACGAATGCTTCGAAGTGGGGCATAAAAAGAGTTGTTAATTTCAATAAGGTTCAACTTTGCTTCTTCTATTAACTTTAATGCTTGGCTGCGTCGTTCACTAACTATTAAAACCTTAGCTTTATATATCGTAAGGTAACTTGAGAATAGCGGAGGCGTGTTCTCTATTTTTATAGCCGTAATTGCTTTTTCTGCAGCTGTAAATTCCTTTATGCTTATTAATGACTCAATCTGTAAAAGTTTTAAATTGAACCAAGGCAAAGTGTAAGGTGTGGAGCGCGCTATTTTCTGATTTGCTTCAGCTAGACATTCTTTTGATGGCACAGAACAATGCTCAAAGTTTTTGAACATGTTACTTGCAGATACTTTGAGCGAACATATGCACAGAAAACTGCTTATTAACGCTAAACGGACAAAGTTCACTAAAACTCTCTTTTAACTCGTTGTGTGGCAAGTTATTTAATAAAGTTGATAATACTATTATGTTTTTTCAAATCAAGGACGATAATGAGAGCGTGTTTCTAAAAAACTAGAGTTTAGTAGTAAGTGTGAGGCTAAGATCTTGAATTTACTGAATTTAAAGAAAAGGCCAGCAAGGCTGGCTTTTTAGTGTTTTATATTTAGTTTTTATACTTTGAATTGCCCCATTACTCTTGAAAGTTGGTCTGCCGCAACAATCATGGCATTAATAGAGTCCGTAGCGCCTTGGGTTTCTGTAACAGAATCATCCGCTAATGACTTCAAGTGTCCAACGTTTTTAGATACGGAATGTGCAGTTGCAGTCTGTTCTGTACTAGCCTGAGAGATTGATTCAGTTTGTTGCTGTATCTCATGAATCGCAGTGGTAATTTCTCGTAACGTCTCTTCAATCTTTTGAGTTTGACTGATGCTTCGTTGAGCGTAGTCACGACTTTCTTCCATAACACTCTCAGCCTGCGACGCACTACTACGAAGACCTTCAATAATGTTTTGAATATTAGCGGTAGATTCTTGAGTCCGACTCGCTAATGTTCTGACTTCATCAGCTACAACCGCAAAACCTCTGCCTTGCTCGCCGGCTCTAGCTGCTTCAATGGCCGCATTTAGTGCAAGTAAGTTAGTTTGTTCTGCGATAGTGCGAATAACATCTAGTACTTCACCTACGTTCTCTGAATCTTGTCTTAGGTTTCTTACCACATCGGCTGCGCCCAATACATTTTTAGACAAGGCTGTGATATCGATAATAGCGCTGTTAACGACTTTAGCTCCATTCACCACTTGTTCTTCGGCAAGTGCAGCGTGTGTCATCGCTTGGGACGTGTTTTTTGCCATTTGTTCACTGGTGTACGCCAGCTCTTCCGAAGCACTAGCTACTTGAACAATTTCAGACTTTTCTTTATCAACTAGTCTTATGATCTCAGTTGAAGTTTCTTCTACTTGCGCCGACCTATCATGCACGTGATGTGAAATCTCGATGGACTCTTTAACTAACAACTGAATTTTGCTGATAAAGCCGTTGAACTCTGCTGCTAATGTACCAATTTCATCGTGTCTAGAGTCGTCAATTCGTTTTGTTAAATCGCCGTCACCTCGTGAGATGTCTTTCATCGCAGATACAAGATTTTTAATTGGTTTAATAATTGGTTTTGTTGCTGCATAAACTAATGCACAAACCACTAGCATTGTTATTACAACCCAGGCTGTATTTTTAGCAATGGCGTCATTTACAGGTTCATCAATGACAGTGTCTGGCACTACAAAGCCAAGTCTCCACCTCATTTTTGGGTAGTCACTTTCAATAGAGGTATATAAAACCGTGTGCGGTGTGTTATTCCAGGTAACAGACGATTTACCTTTTGATCTTTTTGTTACTAGCTTTGAAAAGTCATCAAAGCCTTCAGCACTTCTAAAATTATCATCTACATCTTGAATAAGTGAACCTGGGGGAAAATCTTCACTAAAGCTTGGGAAATAAACCAGCTTACCTTCATCTGTGACTAAAAACGCAAAACCTTCGCCTTCATACTTTATTTTGCTTAGTAGCTCTTCACCAATGGTTGTAACCAAAATATCCATGCCAGCTATACCAATAAGCTTTCGTTTACTGTCATAAAGTGGGGTTTTTACAGTGGCGCTAATAGAACCATCATTGGCATCGACGGCAGGATCAGAAACGTACAGAGAACCTTTTTGTTGAGCTTCACCCCACCAAGGCCGCTTGCTTGTGTAGTAATTTAAATCGTTGTGTCGACCATCGAGGTCAAAGTATTCAAAGGTATTGCCTGAACCAAAAAAGATGCTTTTTATCGTAGGGTCTTGGTCAGAAAAATACTTAAAGTATCGGGTAATCTCACGATGCCCTTCATCAGAGCTTAAGTCGCCACCGCGATCATTATAATTGCTAAACCAGTCCAGTACTTGAGGACTAGCAAAAACACTATGAATAACTTGGCCTTTGGCTTCGAAGAAACTTTTTATTTCCATCGCATTACTTTCTACGATGTTGCCAATGCCGGACTCAACCCGCTTAACAGTATCTTCTTTGACACTGAAAACATGGTTTGTACCAACAATTATAGACAAGATAAATAATGGAAGAACGGTCCAAAAGACCAATTGACGAGCAATAGATTGGTTTATAAAGCGCATATTTTACTACCTAACTACGTAAGTTTTATTATTATTATTCCTTTCGAATCTAATGTACCGTATGTAGATAAAATGCACAAAACTTTATATAAAAAAAAGGCCTACCAGTTAGTAAGCCTTTGTTTAATATTGGTATATACTAAATTTAAAATTAGAGCCATTGCTCCAATTTGGATTTTATTTGTTGATAATTAGCGCTATTTGGCAAAATTTCACTAAAGTAGGCATCACCACCTAGGAATCTATCTTTCTCAACTAAGATACCTACAGCACCATCTAGGTTTACAAAACTAAGCTCGGCTTCGCTACTTGAAAATAGCCCAGCTTGACGTTTAAATTCAAACTCTTGGTAGCAGTTAATGCTCGACTGAAACCCGTTACCACGTAGGTAGCCCTTTTCAACATCCACTTTTAAGATTTTATAACCTAGCTCGTACATGGCTTCTACAGCGTGTTTTTGAAAAGAGGTAGGGTGAATGTCTAAATAGTCCTTATCGGAACTATCTAAACCTTTATCAATATCTAGCCCTGTGGCGATCCAAACTTTAGACAGGCTGTTGGCAACAGCGGTAACTGGGGTTTCCGGATGAAGAGAAATAGTCAGATCATATTCTATTGTTTGGCCAGCCTCTAAAATTGAATTACTTAGACCGAGCTCCTGTGGAGTCATCGCCCAACGACTTAAAATAACGGTCTCGTTAACTTTAATTTCGCTATCGCCCAAGTCCTTTTCCGACTTAGCACTGGTGCATAGCGCTAACTCTAAACCATTAATATCTTGCTCAACGGAATCACTCGCTTGAATAACAACTCTTAAGTTGCATTCACCTCCTGGATTAAGTTGATCAGATAAAATGAACGTATCCACTTTAGCGCTACCAATACCGACACTCGCTAATAATTTTTTAAACATATTTAAGCCCTAACTATCCTTATGATTATTTTATATATAAGGTATTTAGCGAAAGATTCAAGTAGCGTTATATTTTGTTACAAGATAAGTGTTTAAAGGAAAGGGTCTAAAGGAAAGGGTCTAAAGGAAAGGGTCTAAAGGAAAGGGTTAGTCTCTATCAAAAGGGCTTAAATAAGCTTGCATAACACTTCGTAACTTTGTGCCCTTTATGCCAAATGTAAGGTCTTGTGTTGTGGTATTGCTAGTAATTAAAGTACCCGCCATGCGATCCCATATAGCCAATGCAGTGCCAAAGTTTTTATCGATATGAGGCGTTGCCTGACTATGGTGTATTTGATGCTGAGCTGGTGAAATAAACCATTTTTCTATCCGTTTATTCCAACACAACCAAACTTGAGAATGTCTTAAATTTGCCCCAAGCATGTTAAATATAAATACCGCAACATTCGCACCTGCAATATCGTAAAAACTCAATTTCGATTTAAATAAGTACACGCCTAAACCTATTGTGATTGCGTTAACTAATAAAAGTCGTGAGGCATATAAAAAGCTTTCTATAGGATGAGTCCGATAAACGGTTAAAGGGGTCATCACTTCAGCACTGTGGTGTAGCCTATGGAAACGCCATAAAAACGGAACCTTATGCATTAGTGCATGTAAAAGAAATCGTGTGAGGTCATCTAATACAAATAGGAAGGCTGTGAAACTAGTAAGTACAACCCACTCTGGTGTGGCAATAGTGATTTCGCCAAAGACTGCAGTTAAGGTTTTATGAGTTGCAATCGCAACAGGAGCAACAGCAAATAGCAGCGGCGTGATTATCCATGCTTTTATCAGTAGGTTTATAAACCAAATTTTACTATCTAGAATTGATGAGGGGTGAAAAAGCACTTCCCGACCAAATGACTTGCGCCAATTCCACACTCCCGTTTTTTTGTATTCTGTGCGGTAGACTAAAAAAACTAATACAAATGTTGATACTAAATAACCCCAATAAAGCCTTTTATTAGGGCTAAGCAAATGAACGTTGGCGTCTTGCCACAAGAGTGACAAAACGTTGTTCAATTCATTAAACACTTCTATTAGCATTTTAGATATTACTTACTAAAAATTATATTTATAACCAACAAACGCTTGTTGAGGTTTACTTGGTCTAGCGCCAAATGGTCGCCTACTAACTAACGCAACTTTGTCGGTAATATTATCGACTTTAAAGTAAACCGTATGGTTGGCATTAATATAATAGTTTGCAGATAAGTCGATAACTGTATAACTGTCAGTTTCTAAACCAGATAACGCGACATTGTCACCAGCCGCTTCCGGCATACTGCCTACATATTTAACTAGTAAGTTTAGTTGCCAGTCGTTGCTTTCTAAACCTAAGTTAACCGTCAATTGATCTTCTGGTAAATAAGGTACTGAATCACCAGCGGTTACATCACCCCACAACTCAAAGTCAGAAGCAAAATCAGATTTAAACTCTGAATGTGTTCGTGTATAGGTAACGGACCATGGCAAGTCTAATTCAGAGGTTAAGGTTTCACGACGCTGTAAGTTAAACTCAAGACCAGTAACATCAACCTCACCACCGTTATACTCTTGGTCTAACTTGGCTGTGTTAGTACAAGACGCTGAGGTAGAAAAAGAACAGCTTTCTTTTAAGTTATCGAAATCATTAAAAAATAGAACGGTTTCAAGTTGTGTCTTTTGATCGTTGTATCTTAAGCCAAGCTCATAGTTCACACTACTCTCTGGTTTAATCTCAGCATTTTGCTTAGGGCTTGTAGGTACAAACCCCTCATGAACGCCACCAAAAATACCAAGTTCAGAGGTTAATGTGTAAAACGCAGATGCACTGTAAAGCCAAGTTTTAGACTCTTTTTCTTGCCAATCGGTATTTTTTCCTTCGGCTTCATTTTGATAACGGCTGTCAATAATTTCACCGCGCCCGCCTATGGTGATATTCAGATCATCAATTTGAATTGTATCCGCTAGATAAATAGACACCGCTTCTGTTTCTTCATAATCAACGGTAGTGAATTTGGTGCCAATTTGATCTGGTGTCATCACACTATCTAGCATCAGATAGTTTTGCTCAAAATGATCACGATCAATTCTATCTTTATGGAATCGAATTCCAGTGCTAATGAGATTTTCAAAACCGGCCAGTTCAAATGATAGTTTTAAATCACTCTGTAAACCCTTTGAATAATAAGAACGGTCATTAGTCCCTACAACAATTTGCTCATAAATTTCTTCAGAGTTTTTTTGTCCTGTTAGCACTTGATAGTAGTTTTGGTTAACTTCTGTATTTGGATTGGCAACAATTTCCTGCAACGTACGATCAATGGCACCATTGCCTATTTGATTAAAACCATTCACTTTGCGCCAAGCACGCTCAAAAGTATTGTTATACAAACGCGTGGTTACGTTAAAACTATCATTGGATAGGCGATGAGTGAATTGGACTTGTTCGTGATCCCAATCCATATTGCCCACTTGGCTAGCAGCGTAACGACGATATGGACTCTCTTTAAAGTCAGTATCCGTTAAGCCCATGTAAGTCTCATTTGAAACTTCATCTGCGGCGGCTAACTTAAGCTCAAAAGACTGCTCAAGGTTTGTGTTAAATAAGCTAATTTGATGATCAAAAACAACTTTGGCCATCACGTCATTTTTATCAAAGCCAGTATCTTTTTCAAAAAGGCTGTTTTCAACGAAGTCGACGTCCTTAAAACCATCCGCTTGTGTATGCAAGGCTTCAATAACAAAACCAAGGTTACCGCTATCTAACGATACTGAGTTACCAACATGTCCGTGGAGCTTTTTATAACCGTTAGAGCCTAGTCCAACTTCGACTTGACCCTCAAAGCTGTCAGGTACAGCACGCGTTGTCATATTTAAGGTGCCAGCTACGGTATTCGGTCCAAATTTTATAGCCGCAGGCCCTTTTACTACTTCTACAGATGTCATTCGAGCAACCGTTGGGAAGTAATATGCCGCTGGCGCAGAGTAGGGCGCTGGACCAATTAATACGCCGTCTTCAAGAATATTGATTTTTTTAGAGCGCTCAGGCGTCACACCCCTAAACCCAATGTTAGGTCTTAATCCGTAACCGTCTTCTTGACGAATATTTACACCAGGGACATTAGCCAACACACGATGGATGTCGTCATATTCGTACTTTTCTAAAATAAGCTCATCAAGCAAGGTGGCAGAACCAGACTCTTTACGCAGCTTGTTGTCTCGGCCAATTATTTGAATGTGTTCAATGTTTTTTGATTTCTCTGCGCTGTTTGGCGCTTCATTATTTGTTTCACTTTGATTAGCCAAAACTGGAGAAGAGGCAATACTTAAAGCGGACAAAACACTTAAGGTGATCAGTGATTTCATAGCTTGATTTTTCATTAATCAGCGTCTCCTGCAGATGAGCTTGGCAGTTGTAGTGATAAAAATACGATAAAGGCAGACTTTAAATTATCAGTGACTTTTTTAGTTTGAGCGTAAAGCTCTTGCACTCTTGCTGGGTTATTTTGCACGGCGTCGGCAAAGCTACCTTCAGTCTCAAAAGACTCTATTGCGGCGATAGCAGCGGTAATATCGGCACGCATTTCATTAGCTAATGATTCGGCGTCAACAGCAGTCAAGTAATCGTCAAATGCAAGTTGAGTCGCAGGGTCGCTTCCTTGGAAAATTAACAGCATGGCTTCTAAGTTAGATTGTACATTTGCAAGTGAGTGCTTGCTAATGTTTGACTCTATGTCGTTTAGGCAGGTTGATGTGCCACAGCTATTTGTTATAAGCCCAATTGGCGAACCTAGTTTAGCGTCCTTAGTAATAGTATCTAAATAAAACAGCCCATCGGTTAAATGGTTAATAGCAGCATCAATATTCTCAAAACTAGAATTGCTGTTTGAGTCATTTGCTGTTTTTAAACTCGTTTCAAAATCAATAATAGTGTTGCTTCCGTTTTCACTACTCCAAGCTGAACTTAGCTCACCAGCAGTTGCAACTAAATCTGATGCAACTTCGGTAGCAAACTTACAACGTGCAACTTTGCGTTCAAGTTCAGGTCTATCATTCCAACCTTTTGGCCCGAGGCTATCGGTTTTACAGCTATGCGCTAATGACTCTGTAAATAGTAAGTGCTCCAAGGCGTCTAGGCCTTTGCGGTTAGCGGTTCTGTTTTTAATGTCGTAAGGACTGCCTGAGACGTTGCCGTTTTCAAAATAACTAACATCTAAATCAACAGCGCATTGGCTATCAACAGGCCACGAGTAGATTTGGTTTCGCAAATAACTCTCATCAGTACCCACAGGGCCAACTTGCATCATTTCTACTTGTTGCCAGCTGTACATGGTGTTTTTCCATGCTTCTTGCGCTGTCGTTTTTAGAGTGGCGTCTTCTGCCTGATTCGCTTGTAACGCTTCACAATAAGATTCAACCGCGACTAGTTGATTCTGAGCGTTTACTAAAACATCTTCAATTGCAGGTAAATAAACGTGATCAACCAAATCATTAACCATTTGTTGTTTATCAAATGTAGTGTTGGTACTCCCTGAACCTGATTGTGCACCACTAAATCCTGCTCCAGACGTACTGTCTTGCGAATCGCTACACGCTGCAGTAATTGAAAGAGTGCATGCTATGAGAATTACTTGCTTAACATGCTTTAAATTTGTATTCATTTAAGTTGAACCCCATTACAAGATGTAATTGTTTTAATCTTTAAAAACGCAAAAAGGCCGACAAATGTCAGCCTTATTATTCTAATGGCAGTTATTACCAACTAGTAGTATTTTCTGCATTAAATTCATAAGCTTGTTGAAGTACAAGCCTAACTTCAGCTAAATCTAATAAATATTGAACAACGCCGTCACCTGATAGTACGGGAGCGTCTTGTAAAAGTTCATTAATTTTAGTGTATTGGGCATCAGTTAACTTTTTATGCGGGTTAAACTGAAGGCTGATAGCAAAGCCTTTTAGTTCAGACCAATGTTTTGCTAAATCTGCATAGTTAAAATCTTCAGTGCCTAAGTCAGCATAATCAGCTAGAACGTCATTTACATAGTGCACAACGGTTGCTGCAATAGCATATTCCCAATTAGCAACGGCCTCGTCACGGAACTCTATAAGTGAAGCCATTTGAGCATCAGTTAACTCAGCACCAACATTTTCATTAATTAGTGCGCGGCCTTGTAAAAAGGCTTGCATTGCGGCTTCAGTAAAGTCGCTAGGCATTGAGTTGGAAGCAGTACCAAGATCACGTTTTGCTGCGTTTTGTGAATGACCAAAATTATATTCTGAATTTAAATCAATCATACCGCTTGTATCTGTATCGTACATGCCTTGGTAATTGTCACGTCCACCTTTGCTTGCGATTTCTTCATCTGTATAGCTCAGGTAATCACGTGCTGCACCAAAGTAACCAAAACCTTCATCATATTGATGTTCTAAGTTTGTATAGCTTTTACCGTCAACCAACATTTCGTTACTAGTATTTAAGCCTTTGTTGTCAACATTTGCGTCAAGATAATCATCTGTACCTTGCGAATAGGCAACCGCTCCTAATAGCGTTTTTTGAATTAATTGTTTGTAGTCTAGTCCGTTTTCACTAAGGTAAACTTTAGTAATAACGTCGCCATTAATGTCTTCACGAGTTGCACCAGAGGCTGCGATTTCTGCATTCTCAGCGACTTTTTCGAAGAAAAATTGAATAAGCTCTTCAGGAGTTTGGCTGCCCTTTTCTCCAAATGCGTAAAACTCTGTGCTCCAGTCTTTATGTTGACCTGTTGCATCGTTACCGGCAATTTTTCCTGATAAGTCTTTTGTACTGCCAGATATATCAGAAAGTAGTTTCTGCTCAGCTTCGCCATTAATGCTTAGTGTAAGAGCTCTGTCGCTGTAAACTGCATATTCTTCGTCAGTTGTTTTGTAATATGAGTTTAAAGCAGTCATTGCTTGTGCTTTAGTTGTCACATCTAAATTATCAATATCGTTTTGTAAGCCAGAGTCAATATAGTTATTCAGTTCTGCGATTAACACGTGACGAGCTACTTGGCCTGAATATGAAACACTATCTTCATTACTTAACTTGTTTGTAAATGCGTATACGTCAAGCACGTCTTCAATATCAATAGTTAGTGTTTTGGTAAAAGATAAGTTGCCAGAGTCTGTAACGGTAACTTCAACATCAATAGAAGTCGCGAACTCAAAATCAACGGCGAAATCAGGTGATAAGGATAGAGTATTGCCATCAATTACAAACGATTGGCTTGATGTGGTGAATGTAAAAGTATCAGAGTTGTTTACATCAGTCGCGGATAGAGTACCAACTTCAGCACCTAGGCTGTTTTCAATAACGCTATTGCTAGAGATAGTTATATTGGTTGGCGCTTCATTTTTATCGCTGTCGCTAGATGAACATGCCGTTAACTGAGTTGCTGCAATTACAACAAGACTAAGAATTGATTTTTTAAACATTTAAACACCCACGTAATGTTAATGAGAATTGTTATCATTATTTGGGTGAACTATAGTCTAAAGTTAAATGCGAATCAATCGCATTTACTTGAAATTTAGAAATAATTATCTAAAAGTCACACTTTTTGTAAAAGGTTAGCCATTCTTCTGTTTTTGGGTGCTGTATCTGCAATTGCTCTGCATGCAAGTTGAGTCTGTCGGCAAGAGCCACAATATTATCTGGAGCGTACAGCCTATCACCTATGATAGGGTGACCTAACTGCTGCATATGAACACGGAGCTGATGACTGCGGCCTGTGATAGGCGTTAATTTTACACGAGTAACAGCATGGCCATTAATGTCGTATCGGTTAAGTACCTCATAATATGTCATGCTCGCTTTGCCGGTTTCGTAACACACCTTTTGTTTTGGGCGATTTGGCCAATCAACAATTAGTGGAAAGTCTATATGTCCATTATCTTCTTTTAAGTGACCGTCAACCACCGCAATGTAGTACTTTCCTGTTGTGCGCTCCGCAAACTGTCTATTTAAATGACGCGTCGCGTTAATGTGCATCGACATTACCATTACACCTGAGGTCATCATGTCTAAACGGTGAACTACACAGGATAAAGGCCATACGGCCTGAACGCGACTCATTAGAGAGTCGAAGTGATCTTTTTTACGGCCTGGAACACTAAGCAAACCACTAGGTTTATTAAGCACAACAATATCTTCATCTTGATAAAGAATGTCTAAATATGGGGATGTTGGAGGTTGGTAATGTAATATGGCCACAAGGAATCAATATAAAAATGGGATAAACCTAAGTTTACCCCATTTTATTGGTTAGGATAATTGCCTTAACAAATTAAATCCTAAATACCGCTATGTTTTATACAACTCAATATTAACTGTTGTCTGCAACCAATAGTCTAATTGCGTCTAATTGAACCTGGGCTGAGTCAATTTCTGCAACGCTGTGCTCTAGTTGCAGCTCTAAAAACTCAATTTCTTCGTCTCGAATACTAGGGTTAATTGCCTGTAACGCTCGCATACGATCAAGTTCGCTTTGACGATCTGCAATTAGCTTTTCTTTTGCTGCTTTTACAATGCTATCAACTTGAGGTTGAACATTGGTATTCGCGATTTCCAAAAGCTTAATAACTTCTGGCTTTAATGCGCCAATAAGCTGCGTAGCCATGGTTTTCTTAACGTTCTTTAAACTTGCATCCATTGAGCCTTGTTTTACTTTAGGAGCTAAGTCATTACCATTTTTATCTAGCATCATTCTTACCGGTGTATTCGGTAAGTAGCGGTGTAATTGCAAGTTACGAGGTGCGTTAGTGGTAATCAAAAAGTTAAGCTCTAAGAAGTATGTACCGGCTGGCAACTTCTTATTCTTTAGTAAACATACCGATGTATTACCCAAGTCAGAACTGGTTAACATATCAAGTACGCCTGTTGTCATTGGGTGTTCCCAGCTTAAGAAGTGCTGGTCTTCTTGCGAAAGTGCAGTATCTCGCTCAAAACAAACTGTCATTCCGTCATTCTGAAGAGCAGGGAAATGCTCCGTCATCATGTGTTCGCCAGGTTTAAGTATAAAGCTATAAGCAGACTTCTCTTCAGTGTTAACACCAAAGTGATCCCAAATCTGCGTCATGAATGACATGAGCTCGGTACTATCATCTATCTCATCAATGGTTTCGCAAATTTCTGTTGCTCGCTCACCACCGCTAGAGTTAATTTCAAGTAAACGGTCTCGGCCTTGTTCCACTTCTAACTTAAGGGCTTGGTTTGCTACTTCGCATTGGTTAATTAGGTCCTGTAAGACTTCATCATCTTGAGAGTTCAAAACCGTTTGTTGAATAGCATTTAGGTTTTGCTCAAAAACAACTCGTGCAGTGGTACTTGTTTGCTCAAAAGCGTTAAACGCGTTGTGATAAAACTTAAATAAGTTCTCTGCTGCACTGCCTTCAATATATGGCACATGAATCTTCACTGTTTCAGTTTGACCTATACGGTCTAATCGACCGATTCTTTGCTCCAATAAGTCTGGGTTGGCTGGTAAGTCAAACAATACTAAGTGGTGAGCAAATTGGAAGTTTCGGCCTTCTGAACCAATTTCTGAACATACTAGTGCTTGTGCACTTTTTTCTTCATCAGCAAAATAGGCAGCCGCTTTATCTCGCTCTACAATTGTCATTCCTTCATGGAAAACCGTAGAACGTAAACCTTCTTGCTCAAATAACGCATCATCTAATTGCATAGCCGTGTTGGCATGGGCGCAAATAACCAATACCTTTTCATCTTTGTTAGCAATTAAAAGCTCACAAAGCCACTTCACTCGCGGATCGACCTGTGACCAAGTAGAAAGACTTTCAGAGTTAGGTTTATGGCGAAGTTCAGGGTGCATACCAAGCAGCTCAATCCCAGGAGCAAACAATTCTGGTCGAGGCAGTGGGTATGATGTCACTTTACGTTCCGGGAATCCCTTTATTCCTTGGCGGCTATTGCGGAACATTATGCGCCCAGTCCCGTGTCTATCTAGTAAGTCTGTAATTAAACGGTTGGCTATTTGAGCCTTGTCTTGCTCTGATTGGTATTGACTAATAGAAGCTAAACTACTTTCGTCATCAAGTAATACAGATAACGATTCTACTTCTTTGTTAGTTAACTCTTGTTGCTCAAGTAATTTATTCGCTATATCGGCAACGGCTTTGTACTCAAGTTCTTCTTTTTGATAAGTCGCGTAATCATGAAATCGATTAGGGTCTAAAAGTTGCAAACGAGTAAAGTGACCGTAATGGCCTAATTGGTCTGGTGTTGCGGTTAGAAGAATTAGACCTTTTGTCGCTTGGCCAATTTCTTGGATATGCTCATATAACGCATTAGCTGCGTCATCATTGTTGTCGTTTTCTGGTGGAGAGATGTGGTGTGCTTCATCAACTACAACAAGGTCCCAGTTGGTGCCTGTTAGTGTTGACTGCCATTTGCCACTTCGAGACAACCATTCTTGACTAACAAAAACAAGTTGCTCATTTTCAAATACGTTTTTTGTTGGATCAGATTCGGCTTCCGCTTCACAGCGTTGGTCATCAAATAAGGCAAACTTCAAATTAAAACGTCGTAACATTTCAACAAGCCACTGATGCTGAAGACTTTCAGGTAATACAATTAACACTCGAGACGCGCGCCCTGAAATAAGCTGCTGGTGGATTATAAGACCCGCCTCTATCGTTTTACCTAAACCAACTTCATCGGATAACAAAACTCTTGGTGCAAAACGCTTACCAACGGTATCTGCAATATAAAGCTGATGGGGAATAAGGCTTACTCGAGCACCTAACAAGCCATGCAAAGAGAAAGTTTCTAATTCCGCTTTTTTCTGATGAGCTTCCAATCGCAAGCTAAACCAGTGTTTTCGGTCGTATGCGCCAGTAAATAAACGTGATTCTGGGTTGTTTAACTTAACGTGGTGGTCCAACATTATTTCTTTAACGCTAACCACTTCTTCATTATCAATTCTTTGGCCATGATAAACCAAAGTCTCACCCACGGTTTCAACGTCCGAAACCTTAAACTCAAAACCTTCCATACTGGTAATCGTATCGCCAACAGAGTATTCAACACGCATTAAAGGCGCTTGATCTATGGCATACTGACGAGTTTCTTCGGCACCCGAAAATAGGACCTGCACAAATCTATTATCAACCTTGATAACGGTACCTAATCCTAAATCAAACTCAGCTTGGCTAACCCAACGCTGGCCTATCGAAAAACTCATATAATCTCCAATGGTTAAAAGCCGAAAAAAAGGCGCGTAGTCTACTCCCTTCTGCGTCAAAAATCGTTGTTAAATTCAAAAAATCCTTATTCGGTATTAAACATAGGTCACCTTTGATTATTTGTTGAGTGATCTGTTTTATTTTTATTCAATCATTTAGTAGAGCGTTGTTTGTTCTAATGAAATAATTTTCATCAAATTGTCATCAATGATGTGAAATATTAACTACAGTTAAAGTAGGGACGATAAATTAAAAGGTGCGCTGAATGGTTAATGTTAGTAGCAACATAAGAAGCGATAAAAAAGACAATAAAGCTAAGTTATTTGTATTAGATACCAATATATTACTGCATGACCCTCATGCTTATTTCAACTTCCAAGAACATGATGTGGTGATCCCCATGACCGTTCTTGAAGAGCTAGACCATATTAAAGACAGGCACAAAGATGTGTCGCGAGATGCACGCGTTGCTATTCGCTCATTAGAAACGACTCTGCATGATGTTGAACCAGAAGAAATGATAGAGGGCGTTCCTTTAAATCGTGGTGAATTAAAGGACAGCAGCGTTACCGGCCATCTAATCATCATGAATGACCATCACATTACTAGTGAAATTTCGGGGTTACCTGGCGGCGAAAATGATAATCGTATAATCAATGCGGCTTTGCACCTTCAAAAAGAACGTCCAAAGGTTACCGTTGTTTTAGTCACTAAAGACATAAACATGCGGTTAAAGGCCAAAGGTGCAGGTTTAAAGCGAGTTGAAGACTACACGACAGATCAGCTCATAGATGACATAGAGTTTTTAACAAAAGGTTTTGAACAAGTTGAAGGTGACTTTTGGTCAAATGTAAAAAATGTAGAAACGGTGAAAGATGGCCGTGATGCAAAACATACGGTAGACCGAAGTGCTTTGGAAAATGTATTTATAAATGAGTACGTCTTAGATACGGATACTGACTTTGCTGGCCGTGTGTCAGCAATCTCACCAGATAAAGTAGAATTAATGGATTTAAGCCGTACAAGGCTTATGTCTCGAAAAGCTTGGGGAATATCACCAAAAAACATATATCAGGCAATGGCATTTAATGCACTGTTGGACCCAAATATTGAACTGGTTATTTTGACTGGCCCAGCGGGTTGCGGTAAAACAGGTATTACTGCAAGCTTTTTTTCAATATTTGTGCAGACCTATCTACAGACCTTATTCTTACTGAATAAATTGAGTATTTATAACAGGCTAAGATCTAATCTCTCTAACATGTCATTAAGTGTGACTTAAAGAATAGAACCATTCATCAATAAATATAAATAACGGATTTAACCTGCAAGAGGCACAAACAAAAATAATAAAGCTAAGGTAAATCTAAAATGCTAATTAATGAAAATCGTTCTCAAAGGAGAACTAAAATGAATAATCCAAGTGAAAACAAAACCCCAAGAGTATTGGATACATCGGCACTAGTTCATGATCCAAAGTCACTTCTTGCGTACAGTGAAGACGTATACATCTGTCTAACAGTTCTAGAAGAATTAGATAACTTAAAAGAAAGAACTAACAAATCGGTTAGTGCTGATGCTCGTGTATGTATTCGTATGCTTGAAGATATAATAAATGGGCACAGTGCAGAAGAGATGGAAGCTGGTATTCCACTGCCTTCTACTGAAACAGCTAAACGAGGAAAACTGTTTATTGGAATTGATACCCAGCTCGATATGGCTAAAGAGTTAAAGCACGGTATTGGAAGTGACGCTGACAATAGAATAATTAACTATGCACTGTATCTTCAGAAGGACTTAGATAAAGACGTAGTAATTGTTAGCCGTGACATTAATATGCGCTTGAAAGCTCGAACCGTAGGGGTCATGGCAGAAGACGTTGCCGTAGATAATCAAATATCAGATATTGATCTTTTATACACAGGGGTACAAGCCTTTAAAGGAGATCTTTTTGATCGAATTAAATCAGACAAAGACTTCAAGGTTTCAGGAGAAGTTTATACTTTCCCAATAAGTCTATTTAATGATGAAGTTCAGCCAAACATGTATTGGTACGATGAAGCTGGACACATTGGGCGAATTTCAGAAGTAACAGATACTGAGGTATTCACAAAGTTATTGCCTCGTAAACAAGAAAAAGTATGGGGCATTTTGCCTAAAAATCAGCGTCAGGCAGTAGCTTTAAGCCAATTAACAGATCCATATTATGACTTAAATATCATCCTTGGCCCTGCTGGCTCCGGAAAAACTTTTTTAGCAGTTGCTTCGGCGCTGCATCAAGTATTGGAGTTAAAAAAGTACAAAAAAATCGTTGTGGTGCGCTCCAGAGACTTTATGGACGATGATCCGGGGTTTTTACCCGGTGACCTGACAGAGAAATCAATGCCGTTATTAGCAGGTATAACAGATGCGCTTATATCAATGCATTCAGGTGATAACAATGAAGGTAATATTAGTGCAACTGTTGAGCATGTGATCGAAAAAGCCAATATAGAATTTACTAGTATGGCTTACTTCCGAGGTCGTTCAATAGACGATGCTGTTTTAATCATTGATGAAGCTCAAAACATGACTAGAGCGCAAATTAAGGGCATGTTAAGCCGTGGTGGCAAAAATTGTCGCACAATCGTGTTGGGCAACTTAGCCCAGATTGATGATAAGTTTGTCACACCCGCATCTTCAGGTGCTAGCGCGGCTGTTAACGTGTATAGAAACTATGAAAAAGGCTCAGTATTGATATTTGATGAAGTAGAGCGTAGTAGCTTGGCTGAATTCACTGAAAAGAACATGTAGGCATCAAACTACAATTCACATTTCCTTATAATATTGCGACAATAGCCACTGCTTTTTGCAGTGGCTTTTCAGAGAAGCCCGTTCCCACGAAAACAGGACGAAATGGATTTACTCTGAACTAAAAGATTAAATATTCACAAAAACTGAGTGACATAGGTGCGTGGCCTAGCGTTGCCGTTTTTTTGGTGTATTGATGTCTTTTAATAAAGAAGACCTGCTAGTAAATATAAAAAGGCAGGCAAAACGATTATCTAAATTATTAACTATTCCCCTTGGACAAGCCCAAGAAGCCCTAGCTATTTGTCTTTACGGCTGTGACAGTTACAGCGATTTACTAGTAAAAATAAAAGCTGAATCCTTTGACAACCCATTGATAGCACTGTCTGCACTCTCACCAAACTCGGAAATATTTTTAGTAAAAATATTAGCTAGCCACCTAGATAGCATTATTGGAAATTTTGAAAAAAAATTTCCCGGCTCCAATATAAATGAAGAGATGGTCGTATCCCTGTTTGGGCTTAGCTTTTCAGAGTTCAAACTCAAAATATCTACCTAAAGTTGTACAAATACGTAAGTTGTCATTTTGTTTTTTGGCGATATTATAATATGAAGGCTGAACGGACAGCCTACGCCTACACATGTTTTTAAAATAAAAATATGAGCAGTGAAGCGGAGCATCCGTAAAAATTTGGTGATTCAAATAATCGAATAAATAGTGTGTTGGTAGGCCATTATTTTTTCGCAATAAATTATTTGGAAAATTACATGATATCGCTAAATCAATTACAAAATAAATTAAATAATCAAACAAAAAACTTCGCCTTACTATTAGAATTTCCCCAGCAATATGCTGAACGTCTATGGTCAATCGGTGTTTACGATTGTGCTACTATTCCACAAGCTCATGAGCGTCTTAGAGACGTTTTTGACAGCAATGATTTAAATTCAATTCTTACGCATGACTCTTTCAAATATCTGATTATTAATGAATACGATGATCAAGAAATAATTGAGTCACTTCATAAAGAAATAACGGCAATGGCATCCCGCATAGAAAGCCAGATGTTTGTTGATATCGAAACTTTAGAATTAGTTTCTGCAATTTATAAAGTTTTGGGTTTGTCTGAAGATGCCAAGTTCATCATTAATACAGGAGCTAACTTTAGGCTGGAATGGCGACCTTATTTTGACGCATATGATGATCCATTAGCCGTTCAATATGCGGATTTAAAGGTTCACGGCTGCTACTACAGGCTCATTGCCACTAAGTTTCCTTTTGAAAAAATATCTTTCGATAATATTAAAAGTTATTTGTACAAAATCAAGTGGGAGCACGATGGTGAGTTTGAGGGCTGCATTTCTAATGGTAACAGTTTCTCAAAGCATGAAGACTGGCTGATGATGACACTTGAGCTTTTCAACTCTGGAATAGGAAATGACGCTAGATTAAATCCAACGACCTTCGAAATTGAAAGGGTACGATATTTAGTTTATGGCTTTCCTCTGGTGCCTTCGTTGGTATCAGACTGGCATAAGCCTGACCTTAACCTTCAGGTTAAAAACCTAGACGGAGACCAAAAGTTTATAGTTCGTATTGACCAGCAGAGCCTAATATTTTACGCCCGTCGAGTAGAGGCTAGTTTGTTTAATACGATTGATTGTGAAAAGCA
This sequence comes from Psychrosphaera haliotis, assembly GCF_039523615.1. NCBI lineage: Bacteria > Pseudomonadati > Pseudomonadota > Gammaproteobacteria > Alteromonadales > Pseudoalteromonadaceae > Psychrosphaera > Psychrosphaera haliotis. The sequence continues at coordinate 506,352 of NZ_BAAAFQ010000007.1, forward strand.
TATTTCGTTGTATCGAGCTAGTGTTCTTGCTCATTTTGACGCAGATGACGAGTTATTAAAGGTCAATGGGGTTAAGTACTTAACATGCTTTCGTCCATATTCTCTAGAAGACACGAGAGGTGTTCAGATATGACAGAAAAAACTTACTTAAAGGACGTAAGCATAGTATCGGTTTATGACTACAAAGATTTTGAAAAAACATTTTTGATTGATGTCTTAGCTGGTGTAGTTATTGACGATGAAACATTTAGATTTCGTCCATTTGAGCAAATAGTTACTTCAAAAATTGTTAACAAAAGAGTTGTTGGCGACAAAATAGAAGTAATTACTCATAACGGAAGTTGTTATGTAATTGATGTTGAACATAAGTTATATGACATTTCATTTGCTGAGCTTGTAGTAATGAGAATAGGAGTGCATTCACCTGAACGTATTTTAGAAATGAGAGAACAGCTCAAAACTCCAAAATTGAATTGAATGTTAGTATGCTACGCGAGTTGCAATAACTATTACATTTAATTTCATTAAACTTTTTGGTGAATCTTTACTATTAATTAATAGTCCCACACAAAACGTCACTTAGGTGTGGGATATTGGTTCTTAATAAAATTATTCTATCTAGATAACTCCTCAATTTTCTTTCTAGAAAACCAGCTATATAAAACAGGCAAGACAAACAGTGTTAGCAGTGTTGCTGTTACCAATCCGCCAACAATAACGCTCGCTAATGGACGCTGGATTTCTGCACCAACACCATTAGACATTAACATCGGTATCAAACCTAAAGCCGATGTTATTGCTGTCATTAAAACTGGCCTCAATCTGGAGGTTGCTCCTTCAAATACAGCTTGAGAAACTTCCAAGCCATCTCTAATTCGTTGGTTAATACTCTCTACCATTACCACGCCGTTCAATACAGCAACACCAAATAGTGTAATGAAGCCAACGGAGCTAGGCACGGACAAGTATTGTCCAGATAAATATAAGGAAAAAACACCGCCAATTACAGCAAGCGGTACGTTGACCAATATCAGCATTGCTTGACCAACAGAGCCAAAAGCAAAGTAGAGTAGCAGTGCGATTAGTGCTAACGATAAAGGTACAACAATAGCTAGTCTATTTTGAGCACGTTGCTGGCTTTCGAACTGACCGCCAATCGAAACAGAATAGCCTGAAGGTAAATCAACCTTATCAGCAATTACCGTTTTGATATCAGCAACTACGCTACCCATATCACGGTTTTGAACATTTGCTTGGATAACAACCCGTCTTTGTACATCGTCGCGTCTAACTTGCGGAGGCCCCGATTCAAACGACACCGTTGCAACATCACCTAAGCGTACCCAAGCACCTGTTGGTGACTGAATGCGAATATCAGAAATCGCTTCCTTATTTCGTCGGTATTCTTCTTCAATACGTACATAAACATCATAACGCTCATTGCCGTTAATTATTTGCCCAGCTTCAACGCCTCCGATACCATCTCGTACAACTTCCATAATATTAGTGACGGAAAGCCCGAATCTTGAAAGCTCTTGCCTGTTAGGCTTTACAACTAGTTGCGCTTCCCCTGCAATTTGTTCAAGGGCAACATCTTTTGCTCCATTGACTTCTCTTATGGCAGCTTCAATTTCCTGACCTTTAGCCGCCAAAACTTCGAGTTCTGGCCCAAATAACTTAATCGCCAATTGAGCTTTAACGCCAGATATTAGCTCGTCAACACGAGTCGCAATTGGCTGAGAAAAGTTAAGTAGTAGCCCCGGAAACTCTTCTAATGATCTTTCCATCTTACCTTGAAGTTCATAGCGGTTAGATGCACTTGTCCATTGTGAGATAGGTTTTAAACCAATGTAAATTTCTATATTGTTTACAGGCTCTGGGTCGCCGCCAATTTCTGCCCTACCTATACGGCTAAGTGCATAGGTTACTTCAGGGAACGCCATTAATTTTTCTTCTAGAATTGGCGCGACAGTTAACGCAGTATCTAAACTTGAAGAAGGTGCCAGCGTTACTCTTAAGTTTATCGTGCCTTCTTCTAACTCTGGCACGAACTCAGTACCAATATAAGGCACGGTTGCCAAAGCAGATATAACTAATAGTATGGATGTAGAAACAATCAATTTAGTGTGTTTTAGAGAAAATTTCAGCCCTTTTTTGTAGAGCATGTTTAACGGCTTGAGAACGAAACTTTCTCTCTCTTTTACACCAGATCTAAATAGATAAGTTGCCAGTGCAGGTACGATAAACAACGCAACCACAATCGCAGATACAACGGCTAAGATGATGCTTATTGCCATAGGTTGGAATAACTTTGCTTCAACCCCTTCAAAACTGAACAATGGCGCAAATACGACTAAAATAATCGAGGCTGCAAAAAAGACAGGACGAGCCACTTCTTTACCTGCTTCTGTCAGGCGCAGTTCAATACCATGATCGTCGTGTTCGACATCGTGCGGATCTGCGTCAGAAGTTGGAACGCGTTCCTTTACCGATTTCGAATGTGTCGCGTCAGGTCTATTTAAATGTTTAAACATATTTTCAACCATAACGACTGAACCATCAACTAGCATACCAATGGCTACGGCAATGCCACCCAGTGACATAAGGTTTGCAGAAATGCCCCACCAAGCCATGATCATTAACGCGATACCAATTGAAATTGGAATAGATATTAAGACGAGAAAGGTTGCACGTAAGTTCATCAAAAACAGTGCTAGAACAATCGCGATGAAAATAAATGCAAGTAATAAGGCATCTACAACAGTGTTAACGGCTTTTTCAATCAAATCAGCCTGATCATAAAATGGCTCAAAGCGAACACCTTCCGGCAATGCTTGATTAATTAATGGAATTCTTGCATTGATACCATCAATGGTGGCTTTAGTATTTGAACCCATGCGTTTAAGTACAATACCAGAGACAACTTCGCCTAAATTTTCGACTTTTCCATTGGGTGATTTTCGCGTCATGGTGACAGCGCCTTGACGAATTTCACTGCCCATTTCAACTTTAGCAATATCTGAAACCGTCACAACCGTTCCATCAACCGTTTTAACGGGAACTTGTTTGATGTTACTGATGCCAGCCTCACCACTCTCAAACCAGCCTGTGCCTCTAATGACAAGCTGCTCTTGTCCACGGTTCATGTACCATCCGCCAACGTTGGCATTATTGCTATCTAATGCGCTAACGATATCTTCTTGCGTTAGTTCATATGCTAGGAGCTTAGAAGGATCGACGTTGACTTGATATTGCCTAACATTACCACCAAAAGAGAGCACATCAGTAACGCCATCGACTGGCATAATAAGCAATTTTACTATCCAATCATTGAGGCTCCTGAGTGCCATAGCATCATAGCCAGCGTTTTTATCTGAAATAAGTAAGTACTGAAACACCTGACCTAAACCCGATGTGTTTGGTCCCATTTCTGGCGTGCCGACACCTTCTGGTATTAACTCTTTTGCTGCTTGAAGCCGTTCAAATACGAGTTGTCTTGCAAAGTAAATGTCGGTGCCTTCTTTAAACACTACGGTTACGCCAGAAAGACCTGTTTTAGAAATTGAACGTACTTGCTCAACATCTGGTAAGGCGTACATAACCGCTTCAATGGGGTAAGTAATAAGTTGTTCGACTTCTTCGGCAGCCAGTCCCGGTGCTTCAGTATTAACAGCGACTTGAACGTTAGTAACGTCAGGAAAAGCATCCAAATTTAATTTTGGGATCACCATAATTGAGCCGACAATTGTGGCAAACAGTGCAATTAATATAAGGAGTCTGTTGTTAACAGACCAATCTATTATTTTATTAAACATAGTCTTGCTCCTTAGTGGTTATGCGGATCAAATCCGCCTTTAGCGATTTCAGAAGCAACAAAAAATGCGCCTTTGGTTACAATTCGAGTACCACTTTCTAGTCCGATAATTTCTCTGAAATCACCTAAAGCTCGACCAAGATTAACTTCAGTCGCTTTAAACTCTCCGGGATGGTCTTCAACAAATACTGTCCAATCACCATCGGCACTGCGGATCAGTGAACCTTCTGGTACAGCCATCACTTTCTGTTTTGTGGCGAACTGGAAATAGACTTTGACGAACATACCAGAGTGGAGTTTGTCATCAGCATTTTCTACCGCTAATCTGATAATTCGGGTGCGGGTCTTGGGATCAATAGTATGTGCTTCTTGGATAACTTTAGCTTTGTAACTTTGACCTTCTAATTTGATTGTCGCAGGAGAGTTAATTGATAGACTAAGCTTTTTGTTTGGCGAGACTTTAGCCTCAACCCATAATTGTTTTTCGTCCGCAAGTAACATAACAGTATCTCCGGCATCAACGCGTTGGCCTTGGATAAAGTCGTCTAGAAGCACGACACCTTCACGCTGGGCAGTTAATGTATATTGTCCAAATGCTTTAATGTCTTTGTTAGAAATACCATTTATTGCTTTTTCAGTTAACCCTAAAGCAATGAGTTTCCCATAACTCGCATTGTATGTTGTTTCAGCTTGTAATAATCGACTTTCACTCACCGTCTTATTACCCAGCTTTTTTACACGTTGCCATTCGGTGGAGGCAATTAAATAGTCCGCTTGCGCTTGTGCCATTGCCTCACTAAATAAAGTGACTAACTTTTGGCCTATTTCTACGTGCTCTCCAAGCGCTGCGTGACGACTAATAATGACGGACTCAGTACGAGGTGAAACCACGTAGCTTTTATAACCGTTGGCTTTTATTTCTCCGGGGGCATATATCGTGCTAAATTGATATTCTGGGATGACGCTTTCTACTTTGATGTTAGCAAGTGACATATTTTTCGGGCTAAGAGTTATACCTTCTTCATGTTCGTCTTCTTTATTCTCATTTCCGTGGTCATGGTCACCTTTTTCTTCCTTATGTCCTTTTTCGTGGCCGTGCTCGTCAAGATCTTCTTCTTGACCTTTTAGGCTTTCTCTTTCTGAGTACTCACTATGCTCAGGGTGTTCTTTAGCATGAACTCTCTCGTTCTCAGAGTGTTTATGTTCTTTTGTGTCTTGTTTGGAAAGCTTTGTGACAGAATCAGTAACATCTGACGACTGTGCAAAAGCATCATGACTTGTAGTAAGCCCTACTAACAGGCTGCTAATTACTACGGCTAATAATTTTTTACTAAATATTGTATTCATTTTTGTAACCTATATTTTTTATAAATTTAAGATTTCGCTTCTTTCGCTAATGAAAAATTAGCGCGTTCAAATCTCAAGTTTTGATAACTGACCTATACTTAAAACGAAGGATATTTCTGCAAGCTTAAATTGCTTTTCCAACCGGATGCCTGCATGAAGCGCTTCCGCGCGTTGATTTAATGCGAGTAAATAATCAGAAGTATTTATGTCACCAGCTTCCCAGCGTTTGTTGAGTAACTTTGCGCTGCTAGCCAACCTGCCTTGGGTGAGTTTGTGCCATTGCTGGTAGTAATTTTTACTGACAGTCAGCGACTCATAATTAGCTTTTGCTTCAAAAGACTGTTTTCGGTAAATTGAATGAAAGTGGGCCTCTGCTGCAATGGCTTCTGAATAAGCGGCTTTAACAGTATCTGAATAGTTATTTCTGATGTTTAAAGGAATTGAGAAAGTCACACCAACCAAGTCTTCATCTCCACTTTTACCTGCGCTAACTCCAATGGTTGGATTAGGTTTAGATTCCATAGTGGTTAGTTGAGCTTTAGATTGTTGCCCCTTCCATTGCGCTCTTGCGAGTTTAACTTTTGGATGATCCTCAACCCACTGTGAATCAAATGAATAGCTTGTTGCTCCAAAAGTAAATAAGGGTAAATTGGCGGTATTAGGCGTCCAATCTGGCAATAACTCCTGAACCTTTATCTCTGCATTTTTAAAAGCAATTTGAGACTCAGATATTTCACTAAAAATTTGCGACAAGTTTAAATAGACTAGCTCAGCGTCAAGTGGCTCTAGAAGTCCAGCTTTTCGTTTGTCTTCAACAATTCCAACGAGCGTTTGCAATTGCTCTTCTCTTTCTGAAAGTAACTGAGCAGCTTTTTTTGCTGCTTGCCAATTAACTAATGCAGTTAAGGCATTAGCCTTTTTAGAATCGAGTAGAGATAACAATTGTTGCTGGTTTGCATAAACATCAATTTCACCAATGGTTTTATTTGTTGATTGCATATCCCAAAAATCTATCGTTTGACTGATACCAATAGAGTAATTATCAAAATCACCTTCTTTTTCATAGTTTGCTTCAAGCTCTGGGTTATATACGGCTTGAGTTAAACTTTTGGCTCTATGATTACTTGCATTAAGTAACTCTTTTGCCGCAACAACTTCGGGATCTTTATTTATTTGACTATCTAGCCATGAAATACTTTTCTGTTTGCCATAAGTGGCAACTGAAAAACTCACAGCCATGCATAAAGACAGGACTAAACCTGCATTTTTTAAATATATATACATAAAAGTTCTTAATTTTAAAATTAATAAACACGAACCCTTTATCCATTGTTAAAGAATAAATAGGTCATTAAAAATTAATCTAATTAAGAAATAGGTGGGCGATGTATCGCTTCTAGGAAGGCTTTTGTCTGGTCAAATTGATAAGGAGTTTTATTGATAATATTTAGCTTACCATCGACATTTGAATTACTGACTAAAATCCAAGATAAGTGGCTGCCACTGCAATGACCACAGTGATGACAATCCTTTACATCGTGCTGTTCATCATCTGTATTATCATTTAAAACATTTCGATCATCGTCATGATCATGTTGAGTTTGAAGGTGCTCTATATCTATCTGGTGATTCTCAGATGTTGCGGATACAACAGCAGTTAACGATTGCAAAACAATAGAAACGACTAATAGTATTTTTAGCACAACATTAAGGTTCAAAGTTATTACCTGTTAAATATAGTATTTAAAATACTAGCAGAAACTATTTACTTAAACTAGCCAATTTAGTTACTTCCCAATCTTTTCAAATTAAATAACTTTTTATTTGACTCTATAGCCACTATAGATTTTATACTTATTTTAATATTGTTTCGGAATGTTAAATATGTCAGAAAAATGTAGTGGTAAGTGTCAATCATCTCCTACCAACGAAGACGTAAAAATTGATACACAATTAGATAACTATAGTGGCGCGTTTGTCAGTACATATAAAGTGCCTCAAATGGACTGTCCTTCAGAAGAGAGATTGATCAGATTAGCACTTGACTCAATTCAGCCTTCAGTTGGATTGCAGTTTGATATTCCTAATCGCTTAGTCAAAGTTTTTCATGATGAAAATTTAGATGAGATAACAAAAAAGTTACAACAACTTAAACTCGGTGCAGAGTTAGAGTCAACTAAACAAAGTTGCAGTACAGAAGCTGCAAAAGCAAAAGACTTAGCCCAAAAAAATGAGATGAAAGAAGCATCAACCCTAAAATGGTTGTTAGCCATTAATGGAGTCATGTTTTTTATAGAAGTAATTGCTGGGATTATTGCACAGTCTGCTGGCCTAATTGCAGACTCATTAGATATGTTTGCTGATGCTGCTGTGTATGGTTTAGCTATTTATGCCGTAGGTAAAAGTATTAGCATGAAACTTAGAGCAGCACATATATCTGGTGTGCTTCAAGTTATTCTAGCGCTAGGTGCTTTGAGCGAAGTCGTAAGACGCTTTGTTTACGGTAGTGAACCGATCTCTTCTTTAATGATGATATTTGGTGGAATAGCACTAATCGCTAACGTTGCTTGTCTGTTTTTGATATTTGGCAACAAAGAAGACGGCGCTCATATGAAAGCGAGTTGGATTTTTTCAGCAAATGACGTTATCGCAAACGTTGGTGTAATTTTAGCTGGCTTATTAGTTACAGCAACAAGCAGTCGTTATCCAGATTTAGTGATTGGTTTGATAATTGCTCTTGTCGTTTTAAACGGTGCTCGCCGCATCTTACAGCTAAAGTATTAAGCAGAGAAATGAAAATAATGCACTCATCGTATATCAAATCAAATATATCATACGTGATAATGATTTTAATCGCGGTGCAATCTGTGTTTTTTTCGCTAGAAGAGCTTGAAGTAAACTTAATTGAAAGTTCTTTTAATACATCACTAACTGAGTCTATTACCCCGCTAAAATCTCCAGAAACCTCCAATATATTTGAGGTGAGTAATAGCAACACTTCAATTGATAATTGTAATTTTTGTTGCTGTTGTCACTTATTTTTAAATGCAGATTATTCTTGTAACATTTTACAAACAATAGAATATTTCCTTACCTACGCCTTAGTTTCTCCTGAGCTAAAAGGCTATATCTCGGTGCCATTCCGCCCACCTAAATACGCCTAAATTTTATAGAAAATTATGAAAGGTCAAATGTTAATGACCGAAAAAAACATATAAATTTATAGGAAAGTATACATGGCACTTAATACCTGTGTGCATCGCAAGATAGCAATTTTGAGGTGTGTAACACCTCGGCTTAAATATATCGCGTTTCTCGCGTTGTCACTTTTTACATTTAATGTTTATGCCTTTGAAAAGCAGTTAAATCTTCAAGAGGCAATTCAGTGGACGCTTAAACAAAATCCTGAACTCAAAATATTTGATTTCAAACAAACCGCATTAACAGGACAAGAACAAACAGCAAGTTTAAATCCTGCTTATGAACTAGAAGTTGAAGCTGAGAACTTTGCAGGCTCAGGTGAATTTAATGCATTCGACAGTGCTGAATTAACAGTCGCTCTATCTTCGGTTATCGAAATGGGAGATAAACGCTCAGCGCGGATTGGACTTGTTTCAAAATCAAGAGCACTACTCAATGCTGAGAAAGAAGTCTCTGCGCTTAATTTAATGGCTCAAGTCACTGAGAAGTACGTGGAAGTACTTGCAGCCCAACAAAGAGTTATATTGGCAGAAAATGCTTTGAGCTTAGCACAAGAAACGTTAGAGATTGTATCTCAGCGTAACCGCGCAGGTGCTACTCCTGAGGCTGAAGTGAAACGCTCAAAAGCAGTTATTGCTCAGGCTAACCTCACCCTTCAATCTGAACAAAAGCGCTTGGAATATCTAAAGCTTTCTTTATCAGCTTACTGGGGAGAAACATCAGTGTCATTCTCTAGAGTAACTGGAGATCTGTTTCAGTTTGGCAATGATAGTGATTTTAGTAGTCTCTTTGCGAAATTAGAGAAAAACCCTGCTATTCAAGTTTATGCAAGTGAGCAGCGACTAAAAGAGGCCGAATTACAGTTGGCTAAAACAGAGTCAACGGCCAATATCAAATGGTCTGTTGGTGTTAGGCGCTCTCAAGAAGTCAATGATACGGTACTGGTCGCTGGCTTTAGCTTACCTTTGTTTGCTGAAAAGCGAAATTCTGGTGCAATCGCTAGTGCGCTAGCAGAGCGTGACCAAGTTGCCATAGAGAAAGAGGCGACTAAGTTGAGGTTTAGAAATCACTTACTACGAGCATACTCCAATAGAAAACAAGCCATATTAACAGCTAATTCATTAAAGCAGTCGGTTATCCCAATGCTTGAAGATGCACTGGAAGATACTCAAGACGCCTATCAAAAAGGTCGATATGGATATCTTGATTATGTATCGGCTAGACAAGAGCTGTTAAATGCTCGGCGAACCCTCATTGATGCGGCATCTGCTGCCCTAATTTATGGCGCAGAGATAGAAAAACTAACAAACGAAGCGCTGTCACTCTAAATAAACATCACTTTAAGTTTAATAACAATTTATTGATTCAGTTATTAACTGAATCGTTTAGGAATTCAAAATGAAAAACTATTTACTCGCACTATTGATTTTTATTGGGTATCTATCACCCATTCAAAGTGTTATCGCTAGTGAAGATGAACATGAAGGCGAAGAAGGCATTAGCAAAATAAACAATAACATGGCAAAAAGGCTTGGTGTTGAAACAGCCTATTTAGCTTCAAAAACGTTGAACCAAACTATCCCTGTATACGGCGCTACGACGATAGGCGCTGAACAATTATTTCAAGTTGGCGCTAGATATAACGGCGTTATAAAGACAATTAACTCCACTGTTGGTGATAAGGTAAAAAAAGGAGATCTATTGGCCGTTATTGAATCTAACGAAAGCTTAAATACCTATAAAATAACGTCCCCTGTTTCTGGGGTAGTTTTACAGAGAAATGGAAATGTTGGCGGTATCACGCAAAACACTAGCTTGTTTGAAATCGTCAATTTTGACACCTTGTGGGCTGAATTTAAGGTGTTTACCAGCCAATATAATCAAATCAAAGTCGGTCAGCATGTTGATATTGAGCAAGGTGAACACGCATTCAGTTCAGTCATCACTAATATTATTCCAGCTAAAGACCAACCTTATGTATTGGCACGGGTACGATTAAACAACACTGAGTTAAAGCTAACGTCAGGTCAATTATTAAAAGGCAACGTCAAAATAAATCAATTCAAGGTGGATTTAGCCGTTGAGAAAGTTGCTATCCAAGAACTGGGGGGACAATTAGGTGTATTTGTTAAAGAAGATGAAGAGTACGAATTTGCACCGCTTGTATTAGGACGTTCAGATAAGAACTATATCGAGGTTATTGGTGGCCTCAGTAAAGACACTGAATATGTAAACAAAAACAGTTATCTGATAAAAGCAGATATATTGAAATCTGAAGTAGAAGACGACGATTAGGAGACGCAATATGATTGAATCAATTTTGCGTCTTGCAATAAATAGGCGCTATTTAGTATTAAGCTTGCTGATGGTAATCATCGGCGTTGGTATGTGGAGTTATCAAAAACTTCCCATTGATGCTGTTCCAGATATAACAAACGTGCAGGTACAAATAAACACTTCTGCCCCCGGTTATTCACCTTTGGAAGCGGAACAAAGGGTGACCTTTCCTGTAGAAACAGCCTTAGCCGGATTGCCAAAGCTGTCTCACACCCGCTCCCTGTCAAGATATGGATTATCTCAAGTAACCGTTATCTTTGAAGAGGGAACCGATATTTATTTTGCTCGCAACTTAATCAATGCAAGATTAGCTGCGATAAAAGGCGTTATTCCCTCTGGCTTAGAGCCAGAAATGGGTCCTATTTCGACAGGGCTTGGCGAAATATTTATGTATACCGTACAAGCTTCTCCTGACGCTAAAATGCCTAATGGAGAGCCTTATACCGCTATTGCCTTAAGAGAAATACAAGACTGGATCATTAAACCGCAATTGGCTCAAGTTAAAGGCGTCATTGAGGTCAACAGTATCGGCGGCTACAACAAGCAATATCACATAACGCCTAAACCCGAAAAATTACTTTTTCATCAGGTAACCTTTGAAGAAATATCTGATGCATTACGTAAAAACAATGACAACCGTGGCGCAGGTTATATCGAACAAAACGGACAGCAAGTGTTAGTGCGCTCCATTGGGCAACTTGAGACAATAGATGAGATCCTCAATGTCATCATCAAAAAGAACAATGGTATTCCTGTAAAAATAAGTGATGTTGCCAATGTTGCTATTGGCAAAGAACTTAGAACAGGGGCTGCTACTCGTAATGGCATTGAGACAGTGCTTGGTACAACCATGATGCTGATTGGTGAGAATTCTCGCACCGTTGCCTTAGCAGTTGAACAGAAGCTCAGCGAAATACAAAAATCTCTGCCAAAGGGCATTACCGCTGAGCCTGTTTACGACAGAACAACATTAGTAGATAAAGCGATTGCAACCGTTACCAAAAACCTCGTTGAAGGTGCGCTTTTAGTTATTGTTGTGTTATTTATTCTACTTGGAAATTTACGTGCAGCTCTCATTACCGCTGCTGTTATCCCTATTTCCATGTTAATGACAATCACAGGTATGGTGCAAGCAGGAGTATCTGCCAATTTAATGAGTCTCGGCGCATTGGACTTTGGCTTGATAGTGGACGGGGCTGTAATCATCGTTGAAAACTCTGTCCGTAGGTTAGCACAGGCCCAACACAACGGTCATAGGCAAGACTTAAGAGAACGCCTAAATACCGTTTTTGAAGCCACTTCAGAAGTGATACGTCCAAGCTTGTTTGGTGTGGCAATTATCACTGTTGTTTACATCCCCATTTTCACGCTAACTGGCGTTGAAGGGAAAATGTTCCACCCTATGGCGGCAACTGTCGTTATGGCGTTAATTTCCGCAATGATCCTTTCAGTTACACTGGTTCCTGCTGCTGTAGCTGTGTTTATGAAAGGTAAAATCAGCGAAAAAGAAAGTGTAGTTATTCGTTCAACCAAGTCTATTTATGAACCATTGTTAAAAATGGCGATGAAATTTCGTTGGATTATTGTTTCATTCTCAACGCTGTTAATGGGGTATAGCCTTTGGTTAGCAACTACGCTTGGGACAGAATTTGTTCCTCAATTAAATGAAGGTGATATTGCACTACAGGCATTAAGAATTCCATCGACTGGCCTAGAGCAATCAGTAGAAATGCAAGAAGTACTTGAGCAACGTATTAAAGCGTTTCCTGAAGTTGATAAAGTATTCTCGCGCATCGGCACACCAGAAGTAGCAACTGATCCAATGCCACCGAGTATTGCTGATATCTTTGTTATTTTAAAACCACGTAAAGATTGGGCCGAACCTTCAAAGCCAAAGAGTGAATTAGTTGAAGAAATGGAAGAGGTACTGAAAAACATTCCGGGCAACAACTATGAATTCACTCAGCCTATTCAAATGCGTTTCAATGAATTGATTTCTGGCGTTAGAGCTGATGTGGGCATCAAAGTATTTGGCGATGATTTGGATCGGTTATTACTTACCGCAAAAGATATTCTAAATATTGTGAAAACCGTAGATGGTGCAGCAGATGCCAGAATGGAACAAGTCACAGGTGTTCCATCTTTATCGGTAATCCCTAAACGCGAAGCACTTGGTAGGTATGGATTGAACGTTACCGAATTGCAAGACTGGGTTGCCACTGCAATAGGGGGGGAATCTGCGGGGATCATTTATGAAGGAGACAGACGATTTGAGTTAGTTGTTCGTCTACCGGAGCAAACTAGAACGGATATTGATGGTTTGAAATTTCTGCCGCTTCCACTTGAGAATGGTAACTATGTGCCACTTGAAGAAGTTGCAGAGCTTAAATCTGAGTCTTTACCTGCTCAAATTAGCCGTGAGAGCGGTAAAAGAAGAGTTGTGGTTACCGTCAATGTTCGTGGTAGAGATTTAGGCGGTTTTGTCAAAGAAGTGAAAGCTAAAATTAATCAGGAAGGAGAAATTCCAGCAGGATACTGGCTTGATTATGGCGGAACCTTTGAACAGCTAGAGTCAGCGAGTAAAAGATTAAGCTTAGTTGTGCCGATCACACTAATTGTTATCTTAGGTATTTTGGTTATTGCATTTGGTTCATTAAAAGATGCATTGATCATTTTCAGTGGTGTACCGTTAGCATTAACTGGGGGCGTAATTTCTCTTTATTTAAGAGACATGCCTTTATCTATTTCGGCAGGTGTCGGCTTCATAGCATTGTCAGGTGTTGCCGTATTAAATGGCTTGGTTATGTTGGCTTTTATTCGAGATCTTTGGCATGAAAAAGGCGACCTTTACGTAGCGATCATTGAAGGTGCCATCATTCGTTTAAGACCTATTTTAATGACGGCACTGGTCGCAAGTTTAGGTTTTATTCCAATGGCGTTAAACACTGGAATTGGTGCAGAAGTGCAACGACCACTAGCAACAGTTGTTATCGGCGGTATTATATCTTCTACAATTTTAACTTTGTTTGTATTGCCTATTTTATATCAATGGGCGCATGGCGCTGAGAGCAGTAAACAGCAATCTGACGAAATTTAAAAACAAAAAAGCAGCTTAATTTATGTTTAAGCTGCTTTTATATTTAATCTTTTTATTTTTATTTTAATTTTTAAAGTTTAATTCGCATCATCTCGGCAAGTCTCTTTAGGAAACTCAAATTCAATGGTTGTATGAGACAAGCGATAGGCAGAAAGTCTCTTAGCCACTTGTTCCTTAAGTTTAATTAATTCATCAACGTCAATTTTTTCGACTAATTCTATGTGAGCGGTTAATACGTGACTTTCGCCATCTAACGACCAAAAATGCAGATGATGTACGCCATTAACTTCTGGAAGGTTAGTTAGCGACTCTTTTATACTTTCTTGAGTTTCTTCATCTGGCGCGGCCTGAAGAAACAAGACAATTGTTGATTTCAGATTTTTAAAAACATTGAACAAGATAAACAATGTGAAGCCAATAGATAGTAACGGATCTAAAATGGGCAAATCTACAAATAACAGCACAATAGATACAATAAGCACAGCAACCCAGCCAAGTACGTCTTCAAGCAAGTGCCATGTAAGTACTTTTTCATTTAAGGTTTCTCCAGCTTTTAATTTTAATACAGCATATCCGTTAACGGCAACGCCGAGTATCGCTAGCCCTAACATCCCCTCGACAACAGGCATTTCAGGATTGGACAGCCTTGGAATTGCTTCAAATAAAATCCAAATTGAGCCAATGATTAAAACAATACTGTTTATCAATGCGCCAAAGAGTGTAAGTCTACGATAACCATAACTAAACTTATCTGATGCTTCTTTATCTGAAAAACGACTTAAAATCCACGCAAAACCTATGGAAAGACTATCACCAAGATCGTGAACTGCATCTGCCATTATCGCCGTACTGTTAGTGAGCCAACCACCTATAAATTCTATAATAGTGAATGTCACATTAAGGAAAAATGCCCAACCAATACGGTCATCTTTACCATGTTGATGACTATGATTATGGTTGTGCATTTTGCACCTCCAGTACTGTCGTCTTTCTAATGTTGGCGACATTGAAGTTGATCAGGTGACGGATCACTCGTTGATACATCCAACGTTTAACGCCTGACAAATTAGTGCCTTTTTCTTGGTAGAACTTATCAGGAGAGTCATAAAGTCCGAAATCATCATGAATACCTTCTTTTTGAATATAGGTATCAGTTCCGCGCCAATTTATATCTGGAGTAGAGAAGCATTTTGTCGCAACACCATAACCACAAAAGTTATCTTTTTCTTCGCTAAATTTCTGTTGTAACGAAGTGAGATATTGCTCATCCAAGATAAAGCCTTCTAAGTTGATCCAACGTCCATCAAAGTAAACCTCTACCCAACTGTGGATAATGTATTTCGGCGCTAACCAAAAGACATACGTTGGAATAGCACCTTTTTGCAATTGCTGAGCAATGGTGAACCCGTGAAATCGGCATTGAATACCTAACCCTCGTAACAAGGCCATCAGTAAGTTACCTTTGGTATTACATTGTCCGTAACCATCCGCTAAAACATTGCTTGCAGAAATGTCATCGCTTTCATTGTAGCCAAATAATATTTCATCTTTAACAAATTGGTAGGCCGCACCAATTTTGTTGAAATCATCCAAGCTTTTCCACCTTCGTTGATTTATGAGGGATTGGATATTTTTGTGTTCAAAATTGACTATGCTGGTCTTGGTTAGATACTTATCACACATTTTTACCCCTTATTAACTTGTATGCTTTAACTATAAAACCTATAGTAACTATAGAGTCAAGTTTATTGGAAAGGTTTATGAAAATTGGCGAATTATCGAAAACATCAGGCTGTTCAATACAAACAATTAGGTATTATGAAAGAGAAGGGTTGCTTTCAGATCCTGAGCGCTCTGAGGGTAACTTTAGGTTGTATTCCAATAAGGCGTTAAAAGAGCTGGAATTCGTTAAGCATTGTCGCAGCCTCGATATATCTCTTGATGATATCAAACGTCTTATTGAATTAAAGAATAAGCCAGAAGAAAGCTGCTCTAGTGTGAATGAATTGATTAAGCAGCAATTAAATTTAGTCAACAAACGCATGAAAGAATTAAAGGCCTTAAAAAATGAATTACAACATATGGCAAGTACATGCAATTCTGATAATACCATTGAAGGATGCGGTATTATTAAGTCGTTGGATAGTTAATCTAAATTCTGCTTTGAGCTATTCTTAGTCGCAAAGGCAATTATGAAAACCATTGGTAAATTAGCACAATCATTAAATTTAAACGTAGAAACCATTCGTTTTTATGAGCGAGAAGGACTTATTACACAACCTACAAAACCAATATCAGGTTATAGACAATATGACGAAACAATAGCAGGACAACTTAGGTTCATCACAAAAGCCAAAATGCTCGGCTTTACGTTAAAAGAAATTAAATCGCTAATGTCTATGGACAACGACTGCGCTCAAGTTGAGTTATTAAGCCGACAAAAGTTAGCAATCATTCGAGAAAAAATTAGCGACCTTCAACGTTTAGAGAAAGTAATTGTGGATATGACAAATACCTGTATACAAAACGATGATCCAACATATTGCCCTATTATTGATTCATTAAAATGATTGACTCCGTACTCATGTACGGAGTTTAAAGTGCTGGTAATATCAACCAATAGACTTTCAAATGATAAATAAAATTTTAGATAAAGTTGGCTCAGGCGGGGTTTGGCTTGCAGCACTTAGTTGTACAGGGTGTTTCCCTGCACTTGGTTCATTAGCATCAGCGTTGGGGTTAGGTTTTCTTTCTCATTTTGAGGGGATTGCTGTAAATACCTTGTTACCTATATTTGCAACTCTGGCGCTACTAGTAAACTTATACAACTGGCACAAAAATAAAAGCCATACCAGAGCTGCCTTCAGCATTCTTGGGCCTGTAGCAGTGCTATTAACGCTTTATCCTCTTTGGCAATATGATTGGAGCACATACCTATTTTACTTTGGTATTTGCTTAATGGTCGTTATGTCGGTTTTGGATATCGTAAAACCAGTAAGGGAGCAAACATGCAACGTATAGAGCTAAAGTCGACTATTACATGTCCAGAATGTGGGTATAGTAAAATTGAAGAAATGCCGACAAACGCTTGTCAGTGGTATTATGAATGTGAATCGTGCAAAGTTTTGTTAAAACCATTAAAGGGTGACTGCTGTGTTTACTGTTCATATGGAACAGTAAAGTGTCCACCAATTCAGGAAGGACATAATTGTTGCTCTCATACTGGTGATTAATTAGTTATTTTTTCTCGACTATATTCACTAGTCTCCTGTATTAATCAAAATTTTTAAAAGCACCACGGTTTATCATTTACTTAGATATGACTTTAATTTAGTATTGTGATGGTATTTTTCTTAAGAGAACTTTATGTTTAAACCACTTTCAAAAGTCTTAGTTGTTGTAGCTATGCTGATTGCCTTTGTTGGGCAAGCATTGGCTTATACTGCTATGTCTTGTGAAATGTCATCAGGTTCTCACGAATCACACATGAACATGGATCATTCCAAAATGAGTCACCATGAAGGAATGAATCATGGGGATATGAATAAAAGCAGTAATGGTCAATCAGAAGATTGTTGTGACGTTGAATGTATTTGTCCTGCAAATGCTTGCTCATCTACGACAGTCCTAAATTCCAGTATTGATTCGACAGATATTCAAATATTCAGTGAATCTGTAGCTGCTCTGCAATCTAAACAACCTCATTCAATTTCCACTTCCCTTTATCGTCCACCAATTTTTGCCTAATACAGGATTAGTGCGTCCAAATTTCGCGCACATGTAATTAATTTTTCTGTTAGTCAATATAGCGTCGTAGCGCTATAGATATTTTCCAGCGATGTCTGGGGGCAAAAATGATCAATAAGTATTTAAAAATAGCAGTAGTAATGCTGCTTTCACCTGCGTTTGCAAACGCCAACGAACATAACCATGCACACAATAACGACGTAACACCTTTGGAGTTAATCGTTTATAAAACCCCTACTTGTGGGTGTTGTAAAAAATGGATAACTCATATTGAAGACAAAGGGATCGTTGCGCATTCCAAAGATTTCCGAAACATCGGCAACATCAAAACTAAGTATGGTATCAAACCTAATTACCGTTCATGCCACACGGCAGTGAGTAGAAATGGATTTGCCTTTGAAGGTCATATACCTGCTAAATTTATTCAGCAGTTCTTATCAGAAGAACATCCCAATGCGATTGGGCTTTCAGTTCCAGCAATGCCAGTTGGCTCTCCCGGTATGGAAGTCGATGACCGCTTTATGCCATACAACGTGTTAATTCTATTTAAAGATGGAACGAGCAAAGTCTATGCAAAAGTTAAGACATACGAGGAGCAATTCTAATGAAATTGAACTCTTCAAACCTTACTTCACTTTCAACTGCATTAATACTCGGCTTATCTGTATTCTCAGCTCAAGCTGAGAAAGTAGTGTCGCTTGAACAAGCTATCACCTTAGCTCAGCAAAATGATCCTTGGCTTCATGGTAGCCGATTGAAACAAAGTGCAGTTGAAAATAGAAGTATTGCTTCAGGTACTTTGCCTGATCCGAAAGTATCGCTAGGGATAATGAATTTACCAACAGATACTTGGGATTTAGATCAGGAAGGAATGACTCAGCTAAAGGTTGGCGTCTCTCAAATGTTTCCGAGAGGCGACAGTCTAGAGATCAAGCAAGATCAGTTACAAATTGAGTCCACGAAATTTCCACTGCTACGAGAGGATCGTAAAGCTAAGTTGAAAAGCCAAGTGTCACAACTTTGGTTAGATGCTTACTTAGCCCAGAAAACTATTAAATTGATTGAAGATGATTGGTCTCTCTTTGAGCAGATGGCGGAAGTGGCTAAAGCTAGCTATTCAAACGTTGTTGGTAAAACTAGACAGCAAGATGTTATTCGTGCTCAATTGGAAATAGTGCAGTTAGATGACAGATTAACTTCGCAAAAGCAGAAACTAGAAACGACAATCGCTCGCCTTAATGAGTGGCTTCATATTTACGATGCTGACCGATTGAATGAATCATTCAACTTTGACGCGCAACCACTAGAGTTTAGCGTCTCAAAAGAATTGCCTTCGATTCAATTGAATAATCCAACAGTCCTAAAAGCATCTAATTACTCAAGAAATCTATTGGCTCAGGCTCTTGCTAATCATCCAGCCATACTTGCAATTGATGTAAAACGCAAATCTTTAGAAAAAGGTGTTGAATTAGCTAAACAGAAATATGAGCCGCAATGGGGTGTTAATGCGAGCTATGCCTATCGTGACAATATGCCTTCTGGTGATAGCCGAGCTGATTTATTTTCTGTTGGTGTAACGTTTGATTTACCGTTGTTTACCGAGAACAGACAAGATAAGCAAGTTGCAGCTTCTATTGCAGATTCAGAGGCTGTTAAAACCGAGAAACTATTGCTGACAAAGCAAATGATCAGTGCGGTGGAAAAGGAGCTTAGACAGCTTAAGCGTTTATCTGATAGACAATCTATCTATCAAGAACAACTCCTTAAACAAACTCATGACCAAGCGGAAGCGTCTTTGACGGCTTACACCAATGATGATGGCGATTTTGCCGAAGTTGTTCGAGCAAGAATTGCCGAATTAAATACCAGAATATCAGCTTTAAGAATTGATGTTGATGCACTTAAAACAGTTACTCGCATCAACTATTTCTTTGCGCATTCTCAATCTAAATCAAATGCTGAACATAAGCCATTGCACACTTCGCACAAAACTAATCAGCACTTATCCAATAAGCAATTTGGAGAAAAATAATGTCAACGAATACGAAAACAATTATTGCCGTCATTATTGGGGCAGCACTAGGTGCAGGAGCATTGAGCTTATATCAAGGTGCAGGCTCAAACAGTGATACTGATGAAGCTACATCAGCAGAGAAACAACCGCTGTATTGGGTTGCACCGATGGATTCTAATTACCGCCGGGACAAGCCCGGTAAGTCGCCTATGGGGATGGATTTAATTCCTGTGTATGAGGAAGGATCATCTGGTGATGACTTTGGCCCCGGAGCAGTAAAAATTGCGCCTCATGTAGTGAATAACCTTGGGGTTCGCACTGCACCTGTTGAACTGAAAAATATGCATACTGAAATCTCAACGGTAGGTTACGTTCAATATGATGAAGATAAGCTAATTCATATCCACCCACGGGTTGATGGCTGGATTGATAAACTTTACATCAAAGCAGCAGGTAACCCTGTAGAGAAAGGGCAGCCTCTTTATACGCTCTATTCTCCTCAGTTAGTTAATGCTCAGGAAGAGCTGTTAATAGCGTTAAAGCGCAACAATAGTTCTTTAATTTCAGCAGCCAAAGATCGCCTAAAAGCGTTACAGCTTTCAGCAGACTTTATTAAAGAATTAGAGCAAACACGAAAGGTTCAGCAAACAATTACCTTTTATTCACCACAAGCAGGTGTTGTCGATGGTTTGAAGGTTAGAGAAGGTTTTTATGTAAAGCCGGGAAACACCTTATTAAGCATTGGCCAGCTAGATCAAGTTTGGGTTGAAGCAGAAGTGTTTGAACGTGACGCAGCCTTAATTAAAAAAGGACTTCCTGTATCAATGACACTGGATTATTTACCCGGTGAGGACTGGGCTGGTGTCGTTGATTATGTTTATCCAACATTGAACAGTAAAACACGCACACTCCGAGTGAGATTGAAATTTGATAACACAGACTATCAATTAAAACCAAATATGTTTGCACAAGTCTCTATTCACGCTAATCAAGCTGATAGCACCATCCTCGTGCCTAAAGAAGCCGTTATTAGAACAGGTAAACAGGACAGAGTAGTACTTGCGTTAGGTGATGGGCAATTTAAATCTATTGAAGTGACTATTGGCCGGGTTGATATCGACAGCATCGAAATATTAGACGGCTTAAATGAAGATGACGTTGTGGTGACATCTGCCCAATTCTTGATTGATTCTGAATCAAGTAAAAGCTCTGACTTTAAACGAATGACTCATGATGAAGTGCCTAACTCTGTTTGGATGCAAGGGGATGTTAATAGTGTTATGGCAGGGCACCGCATGGTTAATATTTCACATGGCCCAGCTGAAGCTTGGGATTGGCCTGAAATGGTTATGGATTTTACTGTGGCTGAAAAAGTCGATATTGACTCATTAAAGTCAGGTCAATCTTTGCACTTTGAAGTGAGCAAAACCGAAGACGGTGGATATGAAATTACTGGAATTCATATCATGAGTGAGCCTGAAGTATCATCAGCAACAGTATCTGGTTTGATCAATGCGATTGATATTGATACACGGATTCTAAATATTAGCAGAGGCCCAATAGAGAAATGGGATAGACCTGCTGCGACGATGGATTTTATCATCGCGGACAATATAGAAATGGTTGATTTCAATGTCGGTGATAATGTCACTTTCACTTTTGAGGTTAGAGATGACTTAGTTATCACTGACATTTCTCTTGAATCAGATGAACAACACGGCAAGGAAAATAAAGCTGCTGTTGATCATTCTAATCATTAAGTGGGAGAAAAATAATGATTGAATCAATTATTAGATGGTCTATCGGCAATCGTTTCTTTGTTTTGTTGATTACCTTAATTATCGCGTTTGGTGGTTTGTATTCATTACAAAAAACACCAGTAGATGCACTCCCCGATCTTTCTGATGTGCAGGTGATAATTAAGACGAGCTATCCGGGACAGGCACCACAAGTAGTGCAAGATCAAGTGACGTTTCCCCTTACTACAGCCATGTTGTCAGTACCGGGAGCGCAAACTGTTCGTGGTTACTCATTTTTTGGTGATTCCTACGTCTATATCATTTTTGATGATGATACTGATTTGTATTGGGCTAGAAGCAGAGTACTTGAATACTTAAGCCAAGTAGCATCAAGCCTGCCTGATTCGGCAAAACCACAATTAGGACCTGATGCGACAGGTGTGGGTTGGGTATACATCTACGCTTTAACAGATAAATCTGGAAACCATGATCTAAGCCAATTAAGAAGTATTCAAGATTGGTTTTTAAAGTATGAATTGCAAACTGTACCGGGCGTGTCTGAGGTTTCCGCCGTTGGCGGTATGGTTAAGCAATATCAGGTACAAGTTGATCCCGACAAGCTCAGAGCTTATAACGTGCCGTTAAGTCATATCCAAATGGCACTTAAACGAGGCAATAAAGAAACGGGCGCATCTGTTGTGGAAATGGCTGAAGCTGAATATATGGTTACCGCAACGGGGTATATTCAATCAGTTAGTGATATAGAGAAAATCCCACTTGGTATTAACGAACAAGGCACGCCATTGCGTATTGGTGATGTTGCTACCGTTAATTTAGGGCCTCAAATGCGCCGTGGTATCGCAGAGCTAAATGGTGAAGGAGAAGTTGTTGGTGGTGTTGTCGTTATGCGCTTTGGTGAAAACGCTCAACAAACCATAAACGGGGTAAAAGAAAAACTTGAATCGCTTAAATCTTCTCTACCAGAGGGGGTGGAGATTGTCCCTGTTTATGACAGATCGAAGTTAATAGATCGTGCTGTTGATAATCTTTGGAGCAAGTTGCTAGAGGAGCTTGCAGTCGTTGCTATTGTCTGTGTGGCTTTCCTATTTCATCTTCGCTCATCTATTGTGGCAGTTGTTACTCTGCCATTAGGTATCTTGGTGTCGTTCATTATCATGTATATGCAAGGCATCAATGCCAACATTATGTCTTTAGGCGGTATCGCTATTGCGATTGGTGCGATGACTGATGGTGCAATAGTGATGATTGAAAATATGCACAAGCATATGGAGAAAACACCACTAACAGATGAAAATCGCTGGCAAATTGTTGCTAAGGCTGCGAGTGAAGTAGGCCCTGCACTATTTTTTAGCTTACTGATCATTACAGTCTCATTCTTACCTGTATTTATCTTGGAAGCGCAAGAAGGAAGAATGTTCTCTCCGCTCGCCTATACAAAAACCTATGCAATGGCGGCATCAGCAGGTTTGGCGATCACATTGGTGCCTGTTTTGATGGGCTACTTTATTCGAGGCAAAGTTGTTTCTGAAAAGAAAAACCCGTTAAACCGATTATTGATTGCTATCTACATGCCTGTTTTAAAGCAAGTCATGAAGTTTCCAAAATCGACAATAGTAGCAGCAATATTAGTGACTATCGTTGGCTTTTGGCCTGTCGATAAAATTGGTAGTGAATTCATTCCGCCATTGGATGAAGGCGATCTCATGTATATGCCTACTACCTATCCCGGTATTTCAATTGGTAAAGCAAGGGAGTTATTGCAGCAAACAGACAAGCTTATTCGCACTGTGCCAGAAGTTGAAACTGTATTTGGTAAAGTAGGAAGAGCTGAAACTGCAACCGATCCTGCACCTTTAACCATGATTGAAACCTTTATTCAATTGAAGCCACAAGAGCAGTGGCGAGAGGGTGTGACTACTGAATCGTTAAAAGCTGAGTTTGATAAATTGGTTAAGTTTCCGGGCTTAACGAATGCTTGGGTTATGCCAATCAAGACCCGAATCGACATGTTAGCAACAGGCATAAAAACGCCTGTGGGTATTAAAGTCGCCGGACCAGAGCTTGATGTGATTCAGGAAATCGGCCAACAAATAGAGCAAATTTTACCCGAAGTTACAGGCACAGCATCAGTTTACTCAGAGCGAGTTGCAGGTGGACGATATATCAAGGTTGATATTTCACGCGATAAGGCAAGTCGCTTTGGGTTAAACATCGAAGATGTTCAACAAGTGGTTTCTACAGCTATTGGTGGTATGAACGTTACCCAAACGGTAGAAGGTCAAGAGCGTTACCCTGTTAACTTACGCTATCCGCAAGACTATCGAGACTCTCCTGAGCAGCTATCACGATTACCTGTTGTAACACCAAGTGGTCAACGCATTGCACTAGGTGATGTCGCAGATATTCGAGTTGAGAACGGTCCGCCGGGGATTAAGAGTGAAAATGCTCGTTTAAATGGCTGGACGTTTATCGATATAGACGGTGTTGACGTAGGTACTTATGTTGAAAGTGCAAAAATACACTTGGCTAATAATCTAAAACTACCAGCAGGTTATTCAATTACTTGGGCTGGGCAATACGAATATATGGAAAGAGCGAAAGAAAAGCTCACCTATGTATTGCCTTTAACACTCGCCATTATTGTTATTCTACTTTACTTAAACTTCAGAGCGTTTAGTGAGGTGGCTATCATTATCGTTACCTTGCCGATGGCGATGATTGGTGGCTTATGGTTGATGTATCTGGAAGGGTTTAACTTCTCTGTGGCTGTTGGCGTGGGCTTTATTGCTCTAGCTGGGGTAGCGGTTGAGATTGGTGTGATAATGTTGGTCTATCTCAATCAGGCACTTGCTGAGCTTAAGGAAAAAGCTGAAGAGCGAGCTGAACCTATCTCTGATGATGCATATCAAGATGCATTATTGCACGGTGCAGGCTTACGAGTTCGTCCAGTAATGATGACAGTTGCAACAATCATTATCGGCTTGATGCCCATTTTATATGGTACAGGAACAGGTTCGGAGATTATGAGTCGTATTGCTGCACCTATGGTAGGCGGAATGACAAGTGCTGTGCTACTCACTCTTATTGTGCTCCCAGTAATTTACTCAATCGTTAAAAAGCCAGAATTAAACGCCTTTAACAAGGAGCTTTCTAAGGCGGAGCTAAAAAGTAATGCTTAGCGAAGTTAAGAAACCATAAATAGCAATTTCAATAAACTAAAATAGAGGTAAATATGAAAAAACTAATTAAATTTTTAACCGTAATCAGTGTCGTTTTTAGTAGTGCGGTATTTGCGCATGTGCATCTTGAAAAAAGTGTGCCTGCTGATAATGCAATGCTAATGAATCCTCCAGAAGAATTAACTTTGATGTTCACCAAAGAGGTACGGGTTGTAAAAGTTTCATTGGCCAATAAACAAGGCGAAGAATTTAAATTTGGATTCGAGCCTTCTAAAGTCGCTACTAGCAAATTTACATGGAAACTACCTAAATTAGCTCCTGCAAACTACGCTGTGGATGTAACCTTCTTAGGTAACGATGGTCATAAAATGAAACATAGCTTCGGCTTTATGGTTCACTAAAATAGGCGGTGTGATTGATATGGAAATGTATATCTGGAATACAGTCATTGTACTGTCAAAAATTGTATTTTACGTCGGCTTTGCCTGTATTGCAGGTTATACATTTTTCAGGCAAATATTTGAGAATAATGAATCTCATACTAATGCTGTAATAGCGAATTTAACGTGGACAAGAACTTATATAGTTATGGCTTTGATCGCTAATATTACTTGGTTCTTTGCCAGTACTGGTGCAATGGCAGAAGAGGGAATTCAGGGGGCGATAGACGCTGATATATTGGCTATTATGTGGGACTCCTCTGTCGGCACTGGAGCTTTGCTTCGAGCGCTTGGGCTAGTTACCGCAATAATCGCTTTAGCTTTAAGGTTCAAACTCGCTGTGAACTCGTACTTAAAACAAAGCGCTTTAATGTTGAGTTTATTAATCCTTGCATACTCATTCACGTTACTGGGTCATATTTCTGAGTTAGGCACAATTGAAAAAGGCTTGCTTATTTTGCATGTGCTCGTTATGGCATGGTGGTTTGGGGCGTTATTGCCATTAAAACAGGCTTGCCATCAGCTAAGTTATGCAGAACTTCATTTGCTGATGGAAAGCTTTGGCAAACAAGCAAGTTTTACATTGAGCCTATTGTTGGTAGCAGGCCTCTGGCTCGTGATTCAATTGGTCGGAAGTCTTGATGCACTAATAAGCTCAAGTTACGGACAAACACTGTTGTTTAAATTGGCCCTTGTAGTGTCTATTTTGGCACTTGCTGCTAAACATAAACTAATACTCGTTCCACAACTTAAAAATAGTCAAGGCAGAGAGGCTTTATCTAAATCTATCTCGATAGAAATGGTAGTAGCTTTTGCCATTTTATCTGTAACGGCTGGGCTTACTAGTGTTGTTGGCCCTGCAAATTAAAACCTAAAAGAGAGAATGAAAATGAAAACAATAAATATATTACTCGTTTTATTAATGACGTTTAGTTTCGCAGCAAACGCTCATGGTGATAAGAACAAAGACAAAGGTTTGTTTAAAGGTATAGATACCCCTGCCGCAAAAGTTGTTTTGGCATTTCATCAAGCACTTGAAACTGGCAATCAAAAACAGGCTAGAGCGCAGTTAGCGGATGATGTCACCATTTTCGAGGGAAGCCGCGTTGAAAGGAGCGCTGATGAATATGCTCATCATCATATGTTGTCGGATATGAAGTATTTAGCAGCGATGAAGAGCGACACACTTGAACATCAAGTGACGATACTTGGAAATACCGCTATCTCTGCGTCGCGTAGTCAAACTACAGGTACTCATAAAGGTGTTGAACGCGATTATCAAGGCATGGAAACGATGGTGCTGGAAAAACAAAATGGTGAATGGAAGATTAAGCACATTCATTGGTCACATTAATTTATTGGTTAAATAACGGAGTACAAAATGAGAATTAAAAGTCCATTACATCAAGTTTCTACGCCACGTAGACGCTTTGTACAAGGTGTAATTGCTGGCGGTGTATTAGCTGCTTTTCCAAGTGTTCTTCATGCAGCTTCATCTTTGATTGCTGGAACTTCAACAGGTACTGCGCCCGAACTAAGTGGAGAAGTAATAGATTTAGTGATAGATGAGTCACCCGTAAACTTCACAGGTGTTGTAAGAATGGCTACAACAATCAATGGCTCAATACCAGCTCCTACCTTGCGCCTCAGAGAAGGTGATGACGTTACTATCAGGGTAACTAATAAATTATCAGTGCCGAGTTCAATTCATTGGCATGGGATCATTCTTCCGTATCAAATGGATGGCGTACCGGGTATTAGCTTTAAAGGTATAATGCCGGGTGAAACCTTTGTTTATAAATTTAAGCTGCAACAAAGCGGCACATATTGGTATCACTCACACAGTGGCTTTCAAGAAATGACAGGTATGTACGGCGCATTAATTATTGAGCCAAGAGAAAAGGATATTATTAGTGCTGACAATGAGCATGTTATCCAATTGTCTGATTGGACTGATGATGACCCAATGGATTTGTTCCGCAAGTTAAAAGTACAGAGCGATGTATTTAACTTTAATCAACCTACTGTTCCAGAGTTTTTTGATGACATTTCAAATAGCAGCGTTTCAAATGCGCTACAACGCCGGGAAATGTGGAATAAAATGAGAATGAACCCTACAGATCTTGCAGACTTATCAGCATCTGCAATGACTTTTTTAATGAATGGTTGTGCGCCTTTGACAAACTGGCGTGGAATGTTTAAAGCTGGCGAAAAGGTTAGGCTTAGATTTATTAACGGTTCTAGCAATACGTTTTTTGATGTAAGAATACCTGAGCTGAAGTTAACAGTTGTACAAGCTGATGGACAAAATGTTGAACCTGTGACAGTAGATGAATTTAGATTTGGTCCCGGTGAAACTTATGATGTACTTGTCGAGCCAAAAAATGATGCATATACGATTTTTGCACAAAGCATGGATCGCTCAGGTTATGCTAAAGGTACTTTATCAATGGCACCTAACGTTGATGCACCAGTACCTTCTTTAGACCCCGTTGAGTGGTTAACGATGACAGATATGATGGGCAATATGACCCATGATAGTGTGCATTCTACAATGGCTGATACGGCAGGTATGTCGGGCATGAATTCTAATAAAATGGATCATAGTGCAATGGGTCATGGAGCGATGGCAATGGATCATAGTAAACATGGAATGACTAAAAACCCATTAGCTGTTGCTAGCACTAAAGTGCGTCATGCAAAAACAGAGTATGGAGCTTCTGTTGATATGCGTGTTGATATGCCTAGAACAAACCTTGATGATCCCGGTATAGGTTTACGTAAAAATGGACGCCGTGTTTTAACACTTGCAGATTTACATTCTCTTGAGGGAATTACAAACCAGCAAGAGCCAGAGGCTGAAATTGAATTACATTTAACTGGAAACATGGAGCGTTATAGCTGGTCATTTGATGGCTTGGAATTTGGAAAAAGCACGCCAGTTCACATGAAGCATAATCAACGTTTAAGAGTTATTTTACAAAACGATACAATGATGACACATCCCATGCACCTGCATGGTATGTGGAGCGATTTGGAGAATGAAAAAGGTGATGTACAGGTTCGTCGCCATACTATCCCTGTACAACCAGCGCAAAGAATTAGTTTTTTAACAACACCTCATGACGTAGGTCGCTGGGCATGGCATTGCCATTTATTATTCCACATGGATGCAGGTATGTTTAGAGAGGTAGTTGTATCATGAAAAAATTAATACTAACCAATACGTTAAGACTATTATTAATAGGTTTGCCCCTTATAAGTGTATCTGTATCTGTATCTGCAAAAGATGAGATGACTGAGATGGGTGATTCTAAAATGCAAGCACAAGGTGGAGATGCACCTAAAGATGCTAGAGACCCCCATGCTTATGCAGCAGGTACAACTTTGACTGAAGGCCCTTATGCACTCAGTAGCGACAAACGACTGACTTTGGCAGATGAGCATTCATTTTACGCGCTACTAGGGGATCGTCTTGAATATAATGAGCAAACAAACGCAGGTGTTTTTGACTTTCAGGCATGGTATGGCACTACTTTTGATAGATTAGTCATCAAAACTGAAGGAGATTTTAGCGAAGGTAATTTAGAGGAGAACCAAACAGATTTTCTATGGGGCCACGCAATATCTGCTTATTGGGATACACAAGTCGGTATTCGACTTGATTACAATAACGAAGGTGAAAACCGCAAATGGCTAGCTTTTGGTTTACAAGGTCTAGCCCCCTACTGGTTTGAAATTGATATGACTGCGTATTTAGGAGAGCAAGGTAATAGTGCATTTTCGATCGAAGCTGAGTATGAGCTATTACTTACTCAAAAGTTAATTGTTCAACCACGAGCAGAGTTGACGCTTTACGGTAAGGATGACGTCCAAAATAACCTTGGTAGTGGCTTGTCTAGCAGTGCTATTGGTTTTCGGGTTCGTTATGAGTTTACCCGCCAGTTTGCTCCCTATGTTGGCGTTGAGTGGACAAATAAATTTGGTAATACAGCCGACTTTGCGAAGTTAAATGGGCAAAGTACTCGTGATACTGCTTTTGTTGCAGGTATCAAGTTCTGGCTCTGATATGAAGAAATACTATATTGACTTGATGAGAGCTACCGCAACTATGTTGATGGTAGCTTTCGTTTTTTGGGATTTAAACCATTTTAGTTATGTTAGGAAAGGCCTAGCTAATAGTTTTTTTGGAAAGAACTAAGAGCAGTAATAGTAAGCTACTTCTTGTTTTCAGTCGGTGCCAGTCTGGTGTATACCTATCAAGGTGGAATATCAGCTAAGAAGTAAAGTAGGCGAATGGTTAAGGTTAAAGAGTCAAGGCAAAAAACATCGCCATTGAAAGACGTACAATAGGCCATTTTATCACTTTTGATGAACGGGAATTGGATGTGCCCGG
This sequence comes from Psychrosphaera haliotis, assembly GCF_039523615.1. Lineage (NCBI taxonomy): Bacteria > Pseudomonadati > Pseudomonadota > Gammaproteobacteria > Alteromonadales > Pseudoalteromonadaceae > Psychrosphaera > Psychrosphaera haliotis. The sequence continues at coordinate 535,684 of NZ_BAAAFQ010000007.1, forward strand.
GATAGAACCGATTGTTGCAAAGTACTGCGCTTAAAGCTGAACAATTGGAAAAATGATCCATTACTCAATACCTAGTTATGAGCGTAGGGTTTTTATTTCTTTTAATGGTGCTCATGCTTGGCTTCAATCTCATGAGTATAAATTAGACACCCCTTTTATACTTGTGAAGTTAAAGCTGTTTAAAAAAGTAAAAAGTAAAAAGTAAAAAGTAAAAAGTAAAAAGTAAAAAGTAAAAAGTTTAGGTTTTAGTTCAAAGGTTGATCAAGATCATAAAATTATTTTTATAAAGTGGCTAATATTGTAGGTGATAAATAAGGAATTAAAATGTTTGGACTTTTCAAGTGGTTTAAAATAGTGATGATAACTGTGTTGCTTACGCAGCACGGATTTACCGTTGCCAAACCAATGAATTGTGAAGAACACCATAAGGACTCTTCCGATACGCATATTATGCAACCAAGCAAAAATATGCATCATCAATCAATGATTGACAATAGTCACTATCACGCTGAAAATTCACAAGATGCTAAGCACAATCATGCTGATGAGGAATGTGAAAAATGTAAAGCTGGTGATTGTCTTTGCTGCGAAGGTGTTTTTTGTGCAAGCTTTCATTTAAATGCCTATCTTGTGCAAGTGGAAGAAGAAAGTAGCAACAATAGTAACTTGGACTTAATTATTCAACGGATACCCCCGCCAGCCTCTGGCATCCATCTCTTACCTTATCGTCCCCCAATTATTGGCTAATCACGGGATCAGTGCGTCTTTTTTTCGCCAGTCCCATCAAAAATAGAACGATTTATTCATTGGTTTAAATAACCAACTGTTTTGAACAATTAGCACAATATTTTTGGGAGGCATGATGAACATGCTCAAATTATTGCCATTTGCAATAGCTACCGCTGTTGCGAGTGGGCACCTCTTAGCGAATGAACAACAAAATAATAGTCGCTTCGCGTTAGCGGGGTATGGAGACGTAAAATACGAAGACAGTAAATTGAAGGATACAAGTGCATTCAGTGCGCGATTTGTACCTATTTTCTTGTTTAGTCTCAGCGATAAAATGCATATAGAAGCTGAAACTGAAATCTCAGTTGATGAAAACGGGGAAACTGAAGTCGAGCTTGAATACGCTGATATTCATTATTTCCTTTCTGATACAACGACTTTTACCGCAGGTAAATTTCTACTCCCATTCGGCCAGTATGGACCGAATCTACATCCTAGTTGGATAAATCGCTCAGCATTTTCTCCCGGTATTTATGGAGGGTTAGGTGGTCATGGTGGCTATCAACCTATGCAAGGTTTGTTACCCGTGATGAGTGATATTGGTATTGGCATTCAACACATAATTCCTTTGGGTAAAAATCAGAAAATTTTCTTTGATGTATACATGACAAACGGGCTTGCTGCCGAGGCTCCGCATGGCGATGAAGAAGATGCCCATGATGAAGAGCCTGTGCAGGATGAACACGAAGAAGAGGTTGTCGATGAACATGCTGAAGAGGAAGACGAGCATGAAGAAGTTGATGATCACGCTTTGGAACTTCCTGAACTAGCGTTTGAAGCAACGAGTGCGGATAACAACTCTGACAAAGCATTTGGGGGGCGTATTACGTATGCCTTTCTTCCGGGCATTGAGGTTGGCGCTTCCTATTACACGGCAAAATATGATGATGATGAAAAGCTAGGATTTACAGCAACAGGCTTTGATATCAACTGGATTGGTAACCATTACATCGTCAGAGGGGAATACATCAAAACAGAAACCGATGCCTTCGAGGAAGATGAACATGAAGAAAACAAAGTGATCACATTTGATCGCAATGGCTGGTATCTCCAAGCAACCTTTATGGCAGGAAAAATGTTCAATGTATTGCAGGGAACAGATTTCGTCGTTGAATATGCTGAGACCAATAAAATTAACGAAGCAGAGCGTTGGGCTTATGGCATTAATTACTGGTTAGACAGCCGAGCTGTCATTAAGGCGACATATGAAGATACCACCGTTCACGATGGTGAAGATGACAAGCGCTTCGCTATTCAATACAGCTATGGCTTTTAAGGGGGATACTTAGATGAGATCAATTATACAAATATTACTGGTTGTCAGCTTATCTCTTTTGTCTGCTTTTAGCTCTCATGCAGAAGAGAAAATTTCCGGTGCAGAAGTGATCAATAACAATTGTGCAAGATGCCATAACGCTCGCGCTGTTCATGAATTTTCTATTCCCGAATGGAAAGTCATTATGCCGCATATGCGAGAAAAGGCGCATTTAACAGGTAAAGAAACGCAAGCTGTTCTTGAATTTTTGGAACTAACTAGCCAAAGCGTACCTTTGGCAAAAAAAGTAGCGCCAGAAAAGATGAAAGCTCCTGATGGAAAGCAATTGTTTGCTCAATTTGGTTGCCAAGGCTGCCATTCATTGAAAGGTGATGGTGGCACTGTTGGCCCAGCGCTAGATGAAACAATTAAAAACAAAGGGATCGGCTTTTTTATTAAGAAGCTACAAAACCCTCAGTTTAATAACTCATCTTCGCCTATGCCTAAAATGCCGCTAAACGAGCAACAGATAAAAGCGATAGCTGAGTACATTAAATCATAAGGAAGCGCTTGACCTGTGCCTTAGACACAGGTCTAAGCTGTAGGTGAGAGTACAAACTTAGGTGAAAAACTAAGGAGTAAACATGAAAGTAACAGAGCTGGCAAAAAGCCTTGGAACGACTGCTGATACGGTGCGCTATTACACGCGATTGGAACTGTTAAAACCTGCCAAGTCAGTGAATGGCTACAAGTTATACTCGAATAAAGAAGTATCGAGACTTAAATTCATTTTAAGTGCCAGAAACCTTGGTTTTTCCGTTGCAGATATCAAGCAAATTCTTAATGAATCTGAAGATGGTAAAAGTGCATGTCCATTAGTCAGAAGTCTTATTAAAGAGCGGCTTGAAGAGACAGAAAAACAGTTTCAAGCAATGTTGGCACTTCGAGGAAAAATGTCTTCAGCTCTTTCTCAATGGGAAGAAATGGAAGACAAAGCACCGACTGCAAACATGGTTTGTCATCTCATCGAAAATTTTGAACAAATAAAAAAGGCATAGGAGGAAAAATGGTGACTACTAATACAAATATTGAAACCGAATCCGGCTGTTGCTGTCAGTCAAAAGCTCAATCCTCTTCGTGTAAAAGTAAGGAGAATACGTTGGAGAAAGTATCACATAACCAACAGCTCATCATTGAAGGAGCTGGGTGTGCTAGCTGTGTAGGCAAAATTGAAGGGGCGTTAAAGGCAACTTTTGGTGTAGTCAGTGCGGAAATGAATTTTGCTGATAGGACTGTAATAGTTTCTGGGACAGCTAAAACAAAAGAATTGATCAAAGCTGTTGAGTCTGTGGGGTATAACGCGAAGCCAATTGATGATAGCTCTGCAACAGATGCGCTTGACGAGAAAGAAGCGGCTGATTGGGCATATTATAAAAAGCTAATGCGCGATACATTTATTGCCCTTTCACTCGGTGTTCCTTTGATGATCTACAGTATTGTAGTTGGAGAAATGACGGTTGAAACCAACCTTGAACGCATGTCTTGGCTGCTTGTAGGCATTTTAACTTTTGGTGTTATGTATTTTTCAGGTAAGCATTTTTATGTTGGCGCTTGGAAAAGCTTTAAAAATCACTCCGCTAATATGGACACTCTAATAGCTTTAGGAACAGGTACAGCTTGGTTGTATTCGATGGTTGTCGTGTTTGCACCTGACGCCGTTCCATTGATGGCACGGCATGTTTATTTTGAAGCTACCGCCATGATCATTGGCTTAATTGATTTAGGTCTAGCATTAGAAATAAAAGCCAGAGGTAAAACCTCTGAGGCCATTAAACGTCTTATCGGCTTGCAGGCCAAAACGGCAACCGTAGTTCGTGATAACAAAGAGGTTCAGATTGGTATTGAGCAGGTTTTACTGAATGATGTTGTAAAGGTAAAACCGGGCGAAAAAATTCCCGTCGATGGTGTGGTATTGGAAGGCCACACCTCCATTGATGAGTCCATGCTGACAGGCGAACCCATGCCTGTTGAAAAAGCTGAAGAAGATGAGGTTGTCGCTGGTACTTTGAACAAATCAGGCATGATTTTATTTAGAGCGACACGCGTTGGTAAAGACACGGCGCTTGCACAGATCATCAATATGGTCAAACGAGCGCAAAATTCAAAACCGCCGATTGGCCGCTTGGCCGATGTTATTTCAGCTTTTTTCGTTCCTGTTGTCATGATCATCTCTGTGTTAAGTGCGCTAGCATGGCTTAACTTTGGACCTGAGCCTGCAATTGCTTTTGCCATCGTTTCAGCAACTACCGTACTCATTATTGCCTGTCCGTGTGCTTTGGGCTTGGCAACGCCTATGTCTGTTATGGTCGGAGTAGGAAAAGCAGCAGAAGCAGGAGTGCTAATTCGAAACGGTGAAGCACTGCAAACCGCCTCTAAAATCACTGCCATGATTTTAGATAAAACGGGCACTATTACTGAAGGGGCACCTAAGGTAACCGATATTGTTTTGGCAAAAGCTACTGACGAAGAAGGCGTACTACAGCTTGCAGCAAGTTTAGAAAGCGGCTCAGAGCACCCTTTAGCGCAAGCGATTGTTGAAAGTGCGTTAGCGCACGATATTGAGTTACTAAAAATTGAAGCCTTTAACGCCATCACGGGTTTTGGTGTAGAAGCAAACTGCAACAATAAAGCCCTGCTTTTCGGTAACGATAAACTAATGAAGTTAAAAGGCATAGACCTCACTGGCTTTGTTGGAAAAGCCCAGTCTTTAGCAAAAGAAGCTAAAACACCTATGTATTTTGCTGTTGATGGTGAGCTTGCCGCAATAATTGCTGTTGCAGATCCAATCAAGTCTGACTCAATCTCTGCTATCCAACGTCTTCAGGCCAATGGTATACGCGTCATCATGCTAACGGGGGATAACAAGGAAACCGCTGCCGCTGTTGCCAAAAAAGCGGGCATTAGCGAGTTTTTTGCTGAAGTGCTGCCAGAAGACAAAGCCAACAAGGTGAAAGAGCTACAAGGCAGTGGCGAAATCGTTGGTATGACAGGTGATGGCATCAACGATGCTCCGGCGCTAGCGTTAGCTGATGTTGGTTTTGCTATAGGCACAGGTACAGACGTTGCGATTGAAAGCGCAGATATTACCCTGATGCGTGGTTCACTTCATGGCCTTGCTGATGCCATCGCGGTAAGCAAAGCGACTTTACGAAATATCAAACAAAACTTGTTTGGCGCGTTTGTCTATAACGTAGCCGGGATTCCTTTTGCTGCGGGGGTTCTATACCCCTTCTTTGGCATTCTGCTTAGCCCTGTAATTGCTGGTGCTGCAATGGCGTTTTCGTCATTGACCGTAGTGTCAAATGCAAATCGACTTCGCTTTTTTAAAGCCCAAAACTCATAGAAAGTAAGCATTTGGAGAATCACAATGATGATAATTAACTTATTAGGCTTAGTGTTAATTGCAATGATTGTTTGGTGGTTTTGGCTATACAAACCCAATAAAACAATTGTTCAAGATAGTGAAGTACTCATTGAAGTGAGGGATGGCGTGTATTCACCATCCTCAATTCAAGTGTCTGCTAGCCAGCCTGTCACTCTGAAGTTTATGCGCAAAGATCAATCACCCTGCGCTGAAACAATGCTTATTCCATCATTGGAGATAAGTGAGCAGCTTAAATTAAATGAAATTACTCAAATTACCTTATTGAACTTATCACCGGGAGAGCATGAGTTTCATTGTCAGATGCAAATGTATCGCGGTGTCTTAAAAGTCGTTTAGGAGGCCAACATGAAAAATGAGCACCCTAAATTTTGGTTTACACCCACAGGTTGGGCTGCATTGGTGCTTATTGCCGCAGCCACCTATTTTTTAATCTTTGAACATGGACAACATGTTCTGCAATTTCTTCCCTATTTAATTTTGCTGTTATGTCCTTTGATGCATGTATTTATGCATGGCAGTCACGGCAAACATGGTCACGATCATTCACATGCGCCTGATGACAAAAAGGAAGAGAGCTTTCAAGAACTCACGGATAAAAATGAAGCCTATCGCGATGGCTACATACAAGGGTTAGAAGAAGGACGCAAGGAATTGCATAAGAAGGAGAACAGTGATGAATGAGACATATGATTATGGCTTATGGTCAATGGTGATACTGAATTCAGCAATTTTTATCTTTTTTGCCTTTAGTTTTGTAAAACCAAAAACATCAACTGATTGGCGAAGCCTAGGAGCGTTCTCTGCCTTTATTGTTGCCCTATTTACTGAAATGTATGGCTTTCCTTTAACTATCTATTTTTTGTCTGGATGGTTAACTGAAAATTACCCAGAAGTTAACTTCTTTGCGCATGAAAATGGGCACTTATTACATACTTTCTTTGGTTTGGAAGGTGATGCCCATTGGGACCCATTTCATATAGCGAGTATGGTGTTTATTGTGGCAGGTTTCTTTATGTTGTCTTCAGCATGGAACGTATTGCATCACGCGCAAAAACACCATCAATTGGCTACTACAGGATGGTACGCGAGGTGTCGTCACCCACAGTACGTAGCTTTCATTCTAATCATGTTCGGCTTTTTATTGCAGTGGCCGACCATCCCAACACTTGCGATGTTTCCAATCTTAGTCGTTGTTTACGTCAAGCTAGCGAAACGCGAAGAGACACAAGCTATTGCCGAGTTTGGTTCGGAGTACCATAGCTATATGGAATCGACACCAAGTTGGATTCCAAATTTTAATAAGAACATAGAAGGTAAAAATCATGAAAACGTTAACTAAATCAATTTTATTTGTCAGCTCACTATTGGCGGCCACAAGCTTATTTGCTCAAAACAATGAGAATAAACATGAAGGTGCGAACAAATCGGATATGCATCAAGGCATGGCAATGTCGCATGAGAACATGGGAAAAATGCATTCAAAAATGATGGAAATGAAAAAGGAAGTCCATACCATTAAAACTGAAAAAGATCCTGAAAAGCAAAAGCAGATGATGGCTGAACATCACCGCTCAATGATGAAGATGATGCAATCCATGCACAAAAACATGGAAGCAATGCCAATGCATAAGCAAATCAAGATGGCTGAACATCATCTGGAAATGATGGAAAACATGATGCCACAAATGAAATACAAAATGGCAGAAATGAAAGACAAAAAACAACAACACTCGCACTCACATTAGGAGATAAATTATGAGCGATTTAGATCATAGAGTTGGCGTTAGAGAGCAGAATTTAGTTGTTCGAAATTTAAGACTAAGTAATGTCACAGAAGAAAACTGTGACGAGTTAGTAAAAAAAATTGATCAGCTTTTTGGTATAGATGAAGTCAGTTACAACATCAAAGAAGGTGAAATACACCTAGCATATGATGCGGCAAATATAAACCTTGATGGGATTGAGGAAGTTATTCGCAAACATGGTGCCGATGTTCATGATGATTGGTGGACGCACACTAAAGAAAGTTACTACAAATTTGTTGATCAGAATGTTAAAGACAACGCTGCTCATAAACCGTGGAGTTGTCACAAAGTTCCTCCGGGTGCAAGCCGGAAAAATAAGTAAGCTTCCAAAGAGCTTGCTCAGTTAATAAGTTAGATGAGGAAAAAATGATGAAAACATCCAATATGAAAATTCTTTTGCTTGTTGTATTCGGTATCTTTTTAGCAGGCTGTTCGAATACTGCGTTTTATCACAAAAATATGATGAGGGGCCAAGTGGTTGAGCAGTCTACTGATCGAACTCTGATTTGTATTGGTGCCAAACATGGTGCAGAGGTTGGACAAAAATACAGTGTTATTAGATTCCATGAGGAAATTGCGCCGGGTGAAGGTGATGATCCGTACACTATTGAAAAAGTGGGAACGGTACAAATTACTAAAATTGTAAATGATCACTTCGCGACGGTAAAACTAATATCTGGTGACATCGCAGCGAAAGATATGGTGGAACTTGAAGACTAATAAAGTGGTGGCGAAAGCCACCACAAGAGCATAACAATAAAACTTAATGAAAAAACTTTAGTGTTATTTTGTACAACCTTTGAGATTGTTTGCTCAGTTCTGGTTATCTTGATGCCAGTACGACAGAAAAATGTTACATATGAATTAGAAAGGTGTGGGCTGGCATCCTAGGTCTAATCTTAACAGTTAAGGGGCCGCCGAATAGAGCTATACCTTTACATCAGCAGCATAATCAATGCTCCCGCGATCATAAATAAGTTTTCAGATAGCGATACAAATCCAAGTGGCACACTGCTATCGCCGCCTACACAGGCACACTTTAACTGGCGTTTGTCGATGTAAACGGCTTTGAAAACTGAAATTGCTCCAACTGTGCCGATAAACAATGAAAATGGTGCCACTGCGAGAGGCTGTAGTTGGGCAACCATACCAATACCTGCATATGCTTCAATGAAGGGATAAATATAACCATATCTTATCCATCTCATCGCTAGTAAATCATAAGTAATAAACGAATTTGTGAAACTGTATAGGTCTTTCAGTTTTTGCACCGCTAAGAGCGTCATTGAAAAAGCTATAAATAGCATCAGTGTTCTGATGGAGATAAATGAGCCGGAAGCAAAATGTTGAGATGCGACAGCAAGAAGTGCAGCTATCGAGAAAATGGCTACAACGGGCGTGTAGGTTGTGCCAGTTTGACCTGCTTCATCTTTACCAAAATACTCTCTTAAGTCATCGTATCCTCCGACACGCTTTCCTTCAATAAAGGTTTGTGGCGTAGTTTTGACATCATGCTTAGCTTTGAAGTCATCAGCTTGTTGTCTTGACGTGAGCTTATGATCTTCTACATCATACCCTTGCCTCTCCAGCAAATCTTTCGACCTTAAACCATAGGGGCAGATATGTTCGTCAGTGACCATTCTGTACTGGGTAGCTGTCTTAGTCATCTTAGTCTCCTTTGTTCAGTGTGCCTTCAAACTTTGGGAGCGGTCGTTGCTCAGCCTGAGCTTGTGAGCTGACCTTTCCATTTTCAGAAATATCTTTAATCAGCCATTCCATTTCTTTTATTTCTTTTCGTTGGGCTTTAATAATACCATTTGCCAATTCACGCACGCGTACATCCTCCAAAGTTGAATGCTCACTAGTAAGAATAGCAATGGAGTGATGAGGAATCATCGCTTTCATGTAGGCAGTGTCAGAAATTGTGCTTTGAGAGCGAACAAGATAAAGACATATGGCAAACAGTATTGTCGCCAATAGAAAAATAGCCATGTTGAGCTTCTTGTTACTGTACATGCCAAGCATAAAGGCCAGCATGATCATTGCCATACCTGCTCCCATATACAACGCCATATAGATACGCGTTTCACTAAACCATATATGTGATACTGCGTAAGTGTTGAGGTACATCATGACAAACATAGTAATGGTTGAGGTGATGATCATTGCAGCAAATCTTGAGTATTTCATAAGTAATCCTTACATTGATAGTGTAAATATTTCCCACTGTTAGCCTATTATTCTCTACATGTGGTCATGTTCTCGAAAAAGTGCAAGTAATGAGCCAGTATCATTATTATCTTATTGTGAATATGGTTTACCAACACAGAATTGGATTTGCGCCACTGTTAGGCTATATATTGATAATTGGATTTGTTTTAGTTAGAAATGATGATCGTTAGTTACTCTATATCTAACCCAAGCCTTCGGCTTCAAATTTCTATTAGTGGTTTTACCTGCTATGAGGGATTTCATATTGATCGGATTATTGCGATCATCGCAAGTCTGAATTAGGAAAGTATTGGTTAATTCATGCAAACCATAGATAAATCATATTCCGGTTGCTTATCGAGTTATGTGAAGAAACGTTACTGTAGCTATACAAATTGAAAGGGAAATAATTAATAATTTGGATTTAAGTAAATAAGTATTAATATAACTTTTTGACAACGTAGGTGTGGATCTTAGGAAAACGGAAGAAGAAAAAATGGCGCCTTGGTTAGCGGCGATTACAGATTCACTTGAAGTACTTCATAAACAAGATGAAAACCCAAGTTCCAGTCTTAATTACATCATGGAAAAGGCTAATATTCAGTTTAAGTCGGTTAATTTTATGCGTGGCCGAAGTATTCAAAATGCCATTGTATTACTCGACGAATGCCAAAATTTAACCGCATCGCAACTTAAAACCATTATTACTCGTTGCGGAGAGGGCACTAAACTGGTGTGTTCAGGAAATTTGTCACAAATTGATAGTAACTATTTAACTGCGGTCACTTCTGGTTTAACCTATATCGTTGAGAGGTTTAAAGACTTTGAAGGTAGTGCTACTGTTAATTTGAATGGAGTAGTGCGCAGCCGCTTAGCGCAGTTTGCAGAGGAAAACCTTTAGTCTTTAAATCACATGCAGTGATTTTCAAAAGGCATAAATTTGAATCCTTTTATAAAAGGCAAAGTAGATAAAATAGTGATCGCAGGGATTATTCTTGTGATCCTATTTGTTTGCCTTGTTATTTCTCCCTTTTATTTAAAGGAAAGAGAAACCAATCGTGAGCAAGCGTTTGCGAAAGAGAAGTTAAACCTTGAGCTTTTACAGCTTAGAATATCATCAATAAAAACAGTGTTGCACGATACAGCTGAAACACTCGTGGAAGGTTTGGAAAAGCAAAGTAAAGAGTTTTCACCACTAGCGGATTCGACCTCTTCAACCGTTGGGCTAAACGAGAGCGATTTTGGCGAGTTTCAATTGAAACGCTATTCATTACTTTCTACCACAGCCAATAAGCAAACAAGTATTTCCTCTAAAAGCGATTTGCACTATGTGTTGGCGGAGTCTTCTCCATTTTTGTCGACATTCAATGTGCTAAGTAAAAACGACTCTATAGAAGCAATGTATGTTGTTGCTGATATGGGGGAGTACACTTACCAAGTACTACAAAATCAAAATCGTACATTTTCTATTTCGCTACTAGAATGGCTTAGTTTAAATAAAAGCAAATTTAGCGGAAGTGGAAGTATTAGTAATATGGTTATTACTCCTCCGTTAGCCAATCGTAATACGTTAGAAAACTTTGTACTTGTATCACTCCCAGTTACCAACCAAAAACCCGTGTATCTAATAATTGAACTAGATTTGTCGGAGTTGTCTCTTGAGGTGGGCCGTTCGACTAAATACGTATTATGGCAAAAAGAAAACGCTAGGGTGGTGAGTTCAAATATCGAAATTGGTGCAGAAACAACTTCAAATGTTCAAAGCTTTTTACTTTCTAAATATATCCCCAAGCCTTGGCACGATATATTGTTTGCTGGTGAAGCAACAGACAGTATTTACACATCAATTGATAAAAACGAATATGTCATTAAAGTCGCTCACGTTTATAACTCCGACTATTTAGCGTTTTTCTATAAAAATACTCAAAGCATGCAAGCAGCTTTGTGGCAAACCGTGATGATAGAGGGGTTTAAAATAATTGCAGTAGGTGTTGTGGGATTAGCTATATTATACCTATTGGTTTACTACTTATTTGCGAAACCTATTTCCAACTTTCTTAATTTTGTTGAGCAACAAAATAGCCTTTATGAACGTGACTCAACCAAAAAGCCTAAAGGTTGGGAGCCTTGGTTTGAAAAAATCGCCGTTTCCTATGATGACAATCGTAAGTTGTTTAACTCCTTAGTAGCAAAAAATAAGCAACTAGACGATAAAATTAGACGGCGAACACATGAGTTGCAATTACAAACAATATCTAAAGATAGAAACCTTGCCCTAAACAGAGCCATCATCAACTCTATTCCAGATATGATTTATTACAAAAACATTGATGGTAGCTTTGTAGGGTGCAATAAGTCCTTCGAATCTCTATGTGGGATAAATGAAGATCAACTTGTCACGCGGACGGTAGAAGATGTTTTTGAAGAGCGACTAGCTCAAGAATTGTCGAATTTTGATTTTCAGGCCTTACGTTCTAAACGACTGTTTTCGGCAAAGGTATGGCAAAAAGTAGGAGATGAAGATGTGTTCATTAACTGGCTTGTCGCCCCTATTAGTAATAGCGAAGGTGAGGTATTAGGTACGGTAGGTTTAGGCAGGGACATTACGGAGCAGGATGCAAACTTACGACAAATAGAGCAGGCTCGATATGACGCTGAACAGGCAAACTTAGCCAAAAGTGAATTTATTGCCAACATGAGCCATGAAATTCGAACTCCAATGAACGCAATCATTGGTATGCTGGAGTTGCTGAATAATACTGCGCCTACTGCATTGCAATCAACCTACCTTGGTGTGGCCGAATCTTCATCTCGTCACCTTTTACAGGTTATAAACGATATCTTAGACTTTTCTAAAATGAATGCAGGTATGTTGGAACTTACCTATGAAGAAGTTAATTTAAATGATGTTTTAGACATTTCCTTTGCTAATAGCTTAGCTACGGCAATGGAAAAAGACCTAATTTTAGATATCCAGTTGCCCCCAAAATTTCCTGAGCTGTTCAATACCGACAAGATTAGGCTGAGCCAAATATTTACCAATTTAATCAACAACGCGGTTAAGTTCACCAAAGAAGGCCAAGTGCTTTTCAAAGCTAAAGTGCTCGCAGAAAACAATGACGACGTGATGGTAATGTTTACAGTAACCGACACGGGGATTGGAATACCAAAAGACAGACAACGTATTATATTTGATGCCTTTTCCCAGGCTGATACGTCTATTACGAGGCAGTACGGTGGTACTGGTCTTGGTTTAGCTATTGTATTCCAGTTAGTTGAACTAATGAATGGTGAAATAAGGGTCGAAAGTACGGAAGGCAGTGGTACTAGTTTTCATGTTGTATTGCCGCTTCAAAAAATAGCAGAGCAAGCTAAAGTCCATTCTAGTGATAAGCGTTGGGTTGTATTTGCGACTAATCCTATGCTTGAACAGTTTTTATTGAACAAGTTAATTACATTTAATCAAGATGCAAAGGTATTAAATAGAGAACTACCGTCCTCTATGTTAATTGAAGAAAATACGGTTTTAATCTGTCAGCCAGCACTTGTTGAACTGCTCCCTAGCGACTGGAAAGAAGCAATAAAGTCCGGTGAAATTGAGTACCAACCGATAATTTTTAATTTATCTAATTTCACAAAAACTATGTTGGGTGACCTGCCTTACAGGCCTATTTTATCAATGCCATTTAGTACAAGTGCACTTGTAACTAATTTCCATGAAGTAAGCAATGACGAAAAACATCAAAACTTTTGCCAAGGCGCACATATATTAATCGTAGAAGATAACATAGTTAATCAGCAGGTAACTGCTCTAATCCTAGACTCACTTGGTGCAACATATGATATTGCTGATAATGGTTTAGAAGGTTTAAGGAAAGTAAATAAAAATCAGTTTGATGCTGTGCTGGTGGATATTCAAATGCCAGTTATGGATGGCCTTACCTTTGCTAAAAAGGTTCGGGCGCAAAACCGATTTGAAACATTGCCTTTAATTGCGATGACTGCACATACTAGACCAGAAGATCAGCAGCGATCAATTGAGGCCGGTATGTCTCTTCATATCAATAAGCCTATTGAAAGAACTCGATTGGTGAATGCTCTGATGACTTATGTAACATTCGATACCAAAGAGCCCATCCAAGGTGCTAAAGGGTTACAAGAAGTGCAGGCTAGCTTGCCTGCAAAAGTCTTGGATACGGAAAACTTGCTAAAACAAGTTGGTGGTAACTTTGGCTTAATGTTAAAACTTCTTACCTTGTTCAAAGACTCAAAACTTGCAGAGTTAAAAGGTATAAGCACAGAGGTCAATGAGATGGAAAGCGTATTGCTCTTTTCTAAGTTTCATAACGTTGAAGGTATGTTGGCCAATATTAGAGCAAGCGCAAGCGTAATTGCTATTCAACAATTGCGTGCTGCAGTTAAAGCGGAAGAAGAGGAGATGATTCGTCAGTCTGTGATTAACTGGGACAATGCAATCAAAAGGCTAGAGAAAGAAATCTGTTCAATGGTTTCTCAATGAGAACTTAACGGTTTTTTATTAACAACCTAATAGTTTCTTAATAAAAAAACGTTAGTGCTCAATAAAGTTTCTCAATATTATAAATACCTGAATCGATGTAGCGTAAAGAGCTGTCAGCGGCATCAGCAAAAGGTATTAAAGCAGGGCCCACTGGTTCTGTTAGGACGAAGTTTAAGCCATCAACTTCTATTGATTTATCATCGGATAATACGGATACGTTCATGCCAAGGAGTGCATGCTCTGGAAGGTAGATCATCACCATTCTCAACTTCGGGTAAAGTTGTTTCATAATATGAGCAAAAAGAGTTGCTTTGCTATCACAATCTCCTTTGTTGTGATTTAAAACATGAATAGGAGGTAAGTAACCAGCACCATTGCTAGTGGTTCTACTTTCCATTTCGTCATATGGGATTGTTTGTATCCAACTCAATAAAAACTTAGCCATTACGCGGGCAGTTGCATTAGGCATTTTTTCTCTCAATGCTTTTATAATGGGTGCGGTGGCTTCGGTTCCTTCATTAACAAACCGTTGATGATCAGGCTTAAAATGAATTGTGTTACTTTGCTCAGAGCCTATGATGCCATTAAATTCAATATAGTATTCTTGCCTTAAATACTCTTTGAGGGAATCTAAATAAACTTGGTTTAACTTTGCTTCTGTTTTAGCAGGCCATTTAGGGTCTTGGCTTTGCAATGTAAATTCAATGTTAGTTTGAGACGGTAAGATTTTTACTTTACCAGCTCTGGGATCTAGCTCACTAATCGCTATTTTAAGCTGCTTTAAAGAAAACATTCTGAGTAAAGAAGGGCGCAACGCTTTAAAATGACGATACTCATTACTCAGATCTTTTTTTGTAAGTTGGAAAGCAAAGGTTTGTTGCATTTCGTTTTCATCAAGCCAAACATAATTAAACTCAATTGAATTGCCTTGGTTATATTTATTAAAGTTAAGCTGTTTAGCACATAGACTAAAAGAGCTAATGACTAACATGGAGATCAAAAGTTTAAGGGGGAATTTAATACTCACTAATTGTGTCATCAGTAATTTTGACCTTTTGTCATGTAAGCTCTGCTTTATGCGCTTAATTCCGAACCTAGCTCGATACCTAACTATGCTGCTTGAGCAATAGCTAAGAGCTCTTTAGCATTCGCTCTTGTTGTATCAGAAATAATATCGCCACCTAATAATCTTGCTAGCTCATCAACTCTTTCTGTTTCTGTCAATAATGCCATTTTTGTTTCCGTGGCGTTATTAACATTAAACTTGTTTACAAATTGTTGCTGCTGCCCAAAACTCGCTACTTGGGGTAAATGAGTCACACAAATAACTTGTGTGTTTTTACTCAACGATTTCATTAACCGTCCTACAGCAGATGCCGTTGGTCCAGATACACCAACATCAACTTCGTCAAATAATAGCGTTGGGGTAGTTACCTTTTCAGCAATAATAACTTGAATCGCTAGGCTAATACGGCTTAGCTCACCACCGGATGCAACTTTTGCTAGTGGCTGTAATGCTTGCCCTTGGTTTGCGCTTACTAAAAACTCAACTGAATCGAAACCAAACTTGGAGAATGACGAATCATCACTTTTTATTGCAAGTTCAAATTGAGCGCCAGCCATATTTAGGCTTTGCATACTCTTTGTGATTTCAATGGTAAGTTTAGCGGCATTTTTTGTTCGAACTGTAGTTAATTTTTGAGCCAGTTCAAAATATTGTACTTTCGCTTGGTCAATCTCAACTTCGAGTACATCTAGTTTTTCATCCGTTATAGAAAGACTCTCCAACTCTTCGGTTAAAGACTGTAATTTAGCTGGTAAGTCGTTTGGTTCAACTTGATGCTTTCGAGCTAGATCCACTAAAGTAGATAAACGAATTTCTATTTCACTTAAACGTTGAGGGTTAATGTCTAAGTTATCTGAGTAATTTCTTAGTTCCCCCGCACCTTCTTCTAGTTGTATCAAAGCTGTACTTAGCAGTTCAACCGTTTGCGAAAGTTGGTCATCAATAGCCGCTGAGCGGTTTAGAGTAGACATAACGTTTTGCAAAACTGAATAGGCATTACCGTCTTCATTTTCATAAAGAAGATCTAACGCCTGAAGGCTACTAGAAAGTAACTCCTGACCATGGTGTAAACGTTGATGCTCTTTTTCTATTTCCGAATATTCGTCAATAACTAAATTGGCTTCAACAAGTTCATCAACTTGATATTGGAGCAACTGTTTTTGAGCGCTGAATTCTTCTTGTTGTTGTTTTAGAGTTTCTAACTGACGGCTTTTTTCATGCCACTGTTTATAAGCGTAAGACACTTGTTGGGATAACTCAGTAGAACCACCAAACTCATCAAGTAGATTTCGCTGGAAGTCAGGTTTTGTTAGTAAAGTATGTGCATGTTGACCGTGAATACTTACTAACTGGGAACCCAAAGATTTTAATTGAGAGGCTGGTACGGGAGTACCATTAATATAGGCTTTTGAGCGACCCTCTTTAGAGATGACTCTACGAAGTATGCAATCATTATCGCTTAAGAGGTCTTGGTCTTTTAACCATTCTATTGCTAACGGTAGGTTTTCTACATCAAAACTGGCGATAACTTCGGCTTTATCAGCACCAGTTCGTACCATTGATGCATCACTTCTTTCACCAAGTGCTTGCGCTAATGCGTCAATAGCAATTGACTTACCGGCACCTGTTTCACCGGTAATTGTGGTCATAGCTTGATGCCAATTGACTTCGAGTTGACGAACAATGGCAAAATTTTTAATGGCAATAGAAACTAGCATAAATTTATCATTCAATTAAACAACTGTTGTTACATACAGTAATTGGTTTTCGCTAATCTGTCCAATTTTAATTCAATTGAAAATAAAAAATTTAGTAGTTTTGTCTGCCCCAGTTCAATTTTTTTCTAAGAACATCGTAGTAGTCATAGGCAACAGGGTGAATGAGCCTTAAACCGAGTGGGTGCTTTTTAATGATCACTTCATCACCAGGCATTACAGAAAGCATAATATGGCTATCACAGCTTATTTGCAGTTGCGCGTCATTTGAATTTGATACAACAATACGTACCTCGCTATCTGCATCAACGACTA
The DNA here is from genome assembly GCF_039523615.1 of Psychrosphaera haliotis. Classification (NCBI taxonomy): domain Bacteria; kingdom Pseudomonadati; phylum Pseudomonadota; class Gammaproteobacteria; order Alteromonadales; family Pseudoalteromonadaceae; genus Psychrosphaera; species Psychrosphaera haliotis. Next base: position 552,804 of record NZ_BAAAFQ010000007.1, read on the forward strand.
AAGGCCTGCTACTTAATGTATGTGGAAACATAGGGATTAATGAAATAGCGTTTAAGTCTGGATGAACAATAGGTCCGCCGCCTGACAAAGAGTAAGCTGTTGATCCCGTTGGGGTGCTTACTATTAAACCGTCCGAGCGTTGGTGGAATACAAAGCTGTTATTAATATAGGCTTCAAACTCAATCATATGAGCAATTTTATCGGCATGCAAAACAACCTCGTTAACGGCGGAGTTACTTGCTTTAACTGTTTGGTGTCTGTGAACGCTCACATCAAGCAAAAAACGCATTTCAGTTTTGAACTCACCTGCAATGACTGATTTTAACGTTGATTTGAAGTTTTCTGGGTCTAGGTCCGTTAAAAATCCAAGGTTACCACGGTTAACACCAATGACCGCAACATCAAAACGGCTCAGCACTCGAGCTGCCCCCAACATGTTGCCATCACCACCAACAACAATTGCTAAGTCACATCGCTTTCCGAGGTCAACTAAACTAGCAGATTCTATTTGGCTATCAGATACATATTCCTCAATCTGCTCATCAACAATGACAATAACTTCTTCGTTTATTAAAAACTCATAAAGCTCGTTTACGGTTTGCATTGTCTCTTCATGATTTGCTTTGCCTATCAAACCAATTGTTTTAAAGTGTTTGTCCATTGATTAATTCCGAATCGCCCAAATAATAGCATTAACGCGTTATAGCTTGTTTCACCCTGAAAATGAAGTCAGAGTATTAATTTAGATGATAAAAATAAATAAAAATCAAAGAACTGAAGCGGTACTTGAGTTGGTGATCAAGAGTTACTTGTCACTTGGCGTGCCAATATCATCTAAGTTTATCGTGGCAGAGTCTGGCATTAATGCAAGCCCAGCAACAATTCGAAACGTAATGATGGGGCTTGAGCAAGATGGCTTCATTTATTCCCCGCATACTAGCGCAGGCCGAATACCAACTACCGCCGGATTGCGTCACTATGTAAATCAATTACTAAGTTTTGAATCTGCCGACGAGGGTATGCTTCAACAGTTAAGCGCCAGTTTAGAAAAGTCTAAAACGCCACCTGAAATGTGTAACAAAGCTGCTCGAATGATTGCAGATATGACAAATCTAACGGGCCTTGTTGCCATGCCAAAAACAAACAATGTAATGATCCGTCAGTTAGAGCTTGTTCGTCTAGCTGATCAACGTTTGTTGTGCGTGCTAATTGACCAACATGACGAAGTTCAAAACCGAGTGGTGGATTTACCATTTGTTGTGACGGACGTTTTACTGCAAAACACGTTACAAATGTTGAACTCAGCCTTAGCGGGTTTCTCATTAGAAGAAGGGCAACAGCGGCTTTCTTATTTTATGAAACAATCGAGCGATGAGGTGCAAGCCTTAGTTAAGGCCGCGCTGTTTGGCGATGCGGTAGAATTAAATGAACAAGTGCTTTTTAGAGCCGGGGAAACAAGATTATTAAACGATGAGATTGCGACTGATACTGCAAACTTGAGAAAGGTGCTAAAAAGCGTTTCAAATATCTCAGTGCTACAACCTCTTTTCTCGTCTTGTTGTACAAGTCAGAATGTTCATGTATTTATTGGTGACGAAATTGGCATCGATTCTTTAAAGAATTGCTCTATTGTTGCTAAGTCGTTTTACAAGGACAATAAAGTAGCTGGTGTCATGGCTGTGGTAGGTCCTAAACGTATGGACTATCAGTCGGTCATATTATCTGTCGATTTATCGACGAATATTCTAACATCGGCCTTGAATCATCAGCAGTAATCCCCATAATACGCACCATACACATTTTATTTAACACATCAGTTTGGAGTAGTAAGACTCATGTCTGAACAAGAGACTAATAAACAAGCAGAAAATGCCCAAGAAGTAGAGATTAACGAAGCAGAAGTTGTTACTGAAGAAGTAAACACTGAAAACGTTGATGCGTCTATAGAGACTGTTGATGATCAAATTGCAAAGTTACAAGCTGACTTAGCGGCCGCGAATGCTCAAATTGATGCTCAAAAAGAATCGGTTGTTCGAGCAGCAGCAGACGTTGAAAATATTCGCCGACGCGCAGCACAAGATGTTGAGAAAGCGAGAAAGTTTGCGCTTGAAAAGTTTGTAAATGAATTGTTGCCTGTTATTGATAATATGGAACGTGCGATTGAGTTTTCTGACAAAGAAAATGAAACGTTAAAGCCTGTATTGGAAGGTGTTGAATTAACTCAAAAGTCATTTGTTGATGCAGTATCAAAGTTTGGCGTTGAGATTGTTGATCCTCAAGGTCAAAAATTTAATGCTGAATTTCACCAAGCAATGGCAATGCAACCATCTGCCGACGTAGAGCCAAATACCGTTATTGCAGTTATGCAAAAAGGTTTCACCTTAAATGGCCGTTTATTGCGTCCAGCTATGGTTATGGTATCTAAAGCAGCTGAATAAAAGTAAATTCACTGCAACAAAAAAAGCACCGAAAGGTGCTTTTTTTATGTATTCTATTTAACCGCTGTATTTTGTTGGCGATGTCATTCGTAAAATTAACATCACACAAGCATTAATATTTTCAGACTATTTTTTTAATGTTGCAATAAACTGATTCGATTCATCTACTGCTTTACCCATGTCGGCAATGAGCGCTGAAATTTCTGTTTTTAACGAATCAAACTCGCCTTTTATTGCAGATACCGCCGCAGCGTTAAGGTTGTGCTTAAGGTAAAGTACATTGTCTTTAAGCGTTGCTAATATTGGGTCCATTTTAGACTCAGCTCTGCGCATGCTTCTTAATAATTGTGAAAATTGGCGCTCAGTTTGTTTTAATTTCTTTTCACTAGCACTTCTAAGGTTCGCATTGCTGTATTGCGTTAGCTCTTCTTGCCACTCATCAAATAAGTCTTCTGCAACATCTTCTACGTCATCAATTTTTTTACTAACTAAAGCTGCCGATTTGAAACTGGATTCATAATCATCGTTAAGTTGATTATAAACTTTCTCAATTTCGCCACCTTCAAAATTGGTTAATAAAACCAATCGCTCATATGCTGACTTAAACTCTTCTTGGGTTTCTGTTTGCGCATCTCTTGCTTCTTCTACTCTATCAACCAAGATTTCACGTTTGTGAACGCCTACTTTTTCCATCGCAGCATAATAAGCAGATTGACACGCCGATAGTAAAATTAGCGTGGATATAACGGTTAACGTTTTAATTAACTTCACATTAAACTCTCTTTTATAAGTTTTAGTTTTATCCAGTATATGAAAAGTATCGGCAAAAACTACTTTTTATTGAAACTGTTTTATTTAAGTTTTAATGGTTTACTGTATTATTTCATCATAAACACAACAAGCAGTAGAGAGCAGGCAATGACAAACGTTGGAATATTTGGCGCCAATGGCCGAATGGGTAAAAAATTAATTGAAGCAGGTATTGAGAGTGACGTTGTTAATATCTCTGCGGCATTTGTAAGAAGCAGCTCTTCGTTAATTGGAGCAGATATTGGTGAGCTTATTGGTGAAGCTAAATTAGGCGTTAGTTTAATTTCAGAGTCTGCAGAATCTGTATCGGATAGTAATGTATGGATCGATTTTACATTACCAGAAGCTCTGGAAAACCACATAAACTGGTGTGTTAATAATAAATGTAATTTGGTTATTGGGGTAACCGGACTATCAGAACAACAAAAAGTCCTTATTGAAAAGGCTGCGGAAAAGGTAGCCATTGTCTATGCCACTAATTTTAGTACTGGTGTTAACTTAATGAATAGCCTATTAAAAACAGCGGCACAGGTTATGGGTGCGCAATCTGATATTGAAATAGTGGAATCACATCACCGTCATAAAAAAGATGCACCTTCAGGCACTGCTATTACAATGGGTGAATACATAGCGGATGGGCTAGGCGTGAATCTCGCCGACGTTGCCGAGTACGATAGAAATAACATAGTAGGTGAAAGAAATCAGGGCAGTATTGGCTTTGCCAGTCTTAGGGCAGGCGATATAGTAGGTGAACATACCGCTTTATTCGCAGATATAGGCGAAAGACTTGAAATAACCCACAAAGCAACAGATAGACTTACCTTTGCGAAAGGTGCAATAAGGGCTGCAGCTTGGGTAAGTAAAAAGCAAAAAGGCTTGTTTGATATGCAGGATGTGCTTGGTTTTTAAGTTTTAGGCACGGTTAATAGTATCTAGAGAGCTAATTTGATACAAAGTGCTTATTTTTACAATTTTATATAATTTTCCTAGCCTAAAGTCGATCTCTTAGCTACAATAACCGGAATTTGCCTAATGTTTTTAAGGCTAAGGTTAACCGATAGCAGAAATACCCCGTTTCTGCTCATTAATGCTAGGAGGTTATCTTGACTCAACCCGCGCTATTAGTTCTGGAAGACGGAACTATATTCCGAGGAACCGCCATCGGTGCAGAAGGTATTTCTGTTGGAGAAGTTGTCTTTAATACTTCAATGACAGGATATCAAGAAATACTCACCGACCCCTCATACGCAGAACAAATCATCACCCTCACTTATCCCCATATCGGCAATTACGGCACCAATTCAGAAGACGAAGAAAATGACACTATCTGGGCAAAAGGCCTAGTTATTCGTGATCTTCCTTTATTGGCAAGTAATTTTCGAAGTGAACAGGATTTAAGTAGTTATCTGAAAGCTAAGAATGTGGTTGCAATTGCAGACATTGATACGCGTAAATTAACGCGAATTCTTAGAGATAAAGGTGCGCAAAAGGGCTGCATAGTGACACTTGCTGAGTTTAACGAGCAAGCAGAAACTAAAGCATTAGAAGGTGCAAAGGCATTCCCTGGTTTAAAAGGAATGGATTTAGCGAAAGTGGTTTCTTGTAAAGGATCATTCTCGTGGACTTCGCAAAGTTGGCAACTAGGTCAAGGCTTTTCTGAATTAGAAGATCCAAAGTTCCATGTTGTTGCTTATGACTTCGGTGTTAAAAGAAATATACTTCGTATGTTAGCAGACCGCGGTTGTAAACTAACCGTAGTGCCGGCACAAATATCTGCGGCAGAAGTATTAGCATTAAAACCAGACGGTATATTCCTCTCTAATGGACCTGGTGATCCAGAGCCATGTGATTACGCAATCACAGCAATTAAAGAGTTTTTAACAACCGACATTCCTATTTTCGGAATTTGTTTAGGGCACCAGCTATTAGCTTTAGCAAGTGGTGCTCAAACAGAAAAAATGAAATTTGGTCATCACGGTGGTAACCACCCAGTTCAAGATCTATCGAATAAGAAAGTAATGATCACAGCTCAAAACCACGGTTTTGCAGTTAAAGAAAGTTCGCTACCAAGTAATTTAGTAGCAACGCATAAGTCATTATTTGATGGAACACTACAAGGCATAAAACGTACGGATAAACCGGCATTTAGTTTTCAAGGTCACCCTGAAGCTAGCCCAGGTCCACACGATGCTGCGCCGTTATTCGATCATTTCATTGAATTAATGAACGAACGTAACTAATTTCACCGAATTTAAGAGACTTACACTATGCCTAAACGTTCCGACTTAAAAAGTATCTTATTATTGGGTGCGGGCCCAATAGTTATTGGTCAAGCTTGTGAATTTGACTATTCAGGTGCGCAAGCCTGTAAAGCATTAAAAGAAGAAGGTTATCGAGTTATCCTAGTAAACTCGAATCCTGCGACTATTATGACTGACCCAGAGATGGCAGATGCGACTTATATCGAGCCTATTCATTGGGAAGTAGTTGAAAAAATTATAGAAAAAGAACGTCCGGATGCAGTACTACCTACAATGGGTGGCCAAACAGCGCTGAACTGTGCATTAGATTTGGAAAAGCATGGCGTACTTGAAAAGTATAACGTTGAAATGATTGGTGCATCTGCCGACGCAATTGACAAGGCAGAAGACCGCAGTCGTTTTGACAAGGCGATGAAAAAGATTGGATTGGAATGCCCAAGAGCAGAAACATGTAACACTATCGATGGTGCTTATGATGTTCTAACTCGAATTGGCTTTCCTTGTATTATTCGACCTTCGTTCACTATGGGTGGAAGCGGTGGCGGTATCGCTTACAACAAAGAAGAGTTTGACGAAATCTGTCGTCGCGGCTTGGACTTATCCCCAACGAGCGAGTTATTAATTGATGAGTCTTTAATTGGCTGGAAAGAATATGAAATGGAAGTGGTTCGCGACAAGAACGACAACTGTATCATTATTTGTTCAATCGAAAACTTCGATGCCATGGGTGTTCACACCGGTGACTCAATTACGGTTGCGCCTGCACAGACCCTAACGGACAAAGAATTCCAAATCATGCGAAATGCGTCTTGCGCAGTTTTACGTGAAATTGGTGTTGAAACTGGTGGTTCAAACGTACAGTTTGGTGTTAACCCAGTTGATGGCCGTATGGTTATCATTGAAATGAACCCACGTGTTTCTCGTTCATCTGCGTTAGCGTCAAAAGCGACTGGTTTCCCAATCGCAAAAATTGCCGCTAAGTTAGCAGTAGGTTATACGTTAGACGAATTAAGCAATGACATTACCGGCGGTGCAACACCTGCGTCATTTGAACCGACTATTGACTATGTAGTTACAAAAATCCCTCGCTTCAACTTTGAAAAGTTTGCTGGCGCTGACGATAGATTAACAACTCAAATGAAGTCGGTTGGTGAAGTAATGGCAATTGGCCGTAACCAACAAGAATCACTTCAAAAAGCATTACGTGGACTAGAAGTTGGCGTATCAGGCTTTGATCCAATTATTGATTTATCAAGTGAAGACGCTCACGAAAAAATAATTCGCGAGTTAAAAGAGCCAGGTGCTGAACGTATTTGGTACATAGGCGATGCCTTCAGACATGGTATGGACTTAGAAGCCGTATTTAAGTTAACTAATGTTGACCCATGGTTCTTAGTTCAAATTGAAGACTTGATAAAACAAGAGCAATTAGTTGCTGAACGTGGATTTGCAGGTCTAGATGAGCACTTCCTTCGCTCACTAAAACGTAAAGGTTTTGCCGATCAACGTATCGCGGACGTTCTAGCGGTAAGCGAAAAAGAAATTCGTAAAAAACGTCAAGCGTTTGGAATACTGCCTGTTTACAAACGTGTTGATACTTGTGCTGCTGAATTTAGTTCAGATACAGCATACATGTATTCAAGTTATGATGACGAGTGTGAGTCTTTTCCGTCAGATAAAGACAAAATCATGGTTATCGGTGGCGGCCCTAACCGAATAGGTCAAGGTATTGAGTTTGACTATTGTTGTGTTCACGCCTCTCTTGCACTGCGCGAAGATGGTTACGAGACAATCATGGTGAACTGCAACCCAGAAACGGTTTCTACCGATTACGATACGTCAGACCGTTTGTATTTTGAACCAATTACGCTTGAAGATGTGCTTGAGATTGTTCGAGTTGAAAAACCAAAAGGTGTCATCGTTCAGTATGGTGGTCAAACACCACTTAAATTGGCTCGTGAGCTTGAAGCTAACGGAGTTCCAATTATTGGTACTTCTCCAGATGCAATTGACCGCGCTGAAGACCGTGAACGTTTCCAACAAATGGTTGAGCGTTTAGACTTGCTACAGCCTGAAAACTCTACGGTCACTTCTGTTGAACAAGCTATTAGTAAATCAAAAGAAATCGGTTTCCCACTTGTTGTTCGTCCATCTTATGTATTAGGCGGCCGTGCAATGGAAATCGTTTACGATGAAAATGACTTACGTCGTTATATGACCGAAGCGGTATCTGTTTCAAATGAAGCGCCAGTTTTATTAGACCGTTTCTTAGATGATGCGATTGAAGTAGACGTTGATGCGATTTGTGACGGTAAAGATGTCGTGATTGCAGGTATTATGGAACACATTGAGCAAGCAGGTGTTCACTCAGGTGACTCAGCATGTTCATTGCCTGCATATACTCTATCTAACCAAATTCAAGACGTAATGCGTAAGCAAGTTCGTGACATGGCATTAGAGCTAGGCGTTATTGGTTTGATGAATACGCAGTTTGCCGTTAAAGATGGCGAAGTGTATTTAATCGAAGTTAACCCTCGTGCTGCTCGTACAGTTCCTTTTGTTTCAAAAGCGACAGGTATGCCAGTTGCTAAAATTGCCGCACGTGTAATGGCAGGTCAAAGTTTAGCGTCCCAAGGTATTACTAAAGAAATTATTCCACCTTATTACTCTGTGAAAGAAGTTGTTATTCCATTTAACAAATTCCATGGTGTAGATCCAATGCGAGGCCCTGAAATGAGGTCTACTGGTGAAGTAATGGGTGTAGGTAATACGTTTGAAGAAGCCTACGCAAAAGCTCAACTTGGTGCGAGTATTGAATTAGCACGTGACGGTAGAGCATTGATTTCAGTTCGCGATACGGATAAAGTGCGTGTAATCGATTTAGCTAGAAAGCTAATTGAAGCTGGCTTTGAGCTAGACGCAACACGTGGTTCACATAAAGTGTTAAGTGAAGCAGGGATCTCTTGTCGTAAAGTAAACAAAGTTTACGAAGGCCGACCTCATATTCTAGACCGTATTAAAAATGGCGAGTATAGCTATATCATTAATACTGTTGAAGGTCGCCAAGCAATTGAAGACTCTAAAGTGTTACGTCGTGGTGCATTGCGCTATAAGGCGAATTATACAACTACGTTAAATGCGGCGTTTGCAACATGTTTGGCAAATACAGCGGATGATCGTGGTACAGTAGATTCAGTACAAAACTTACATAAGAGAATTCAATAATTATGAGTACTCAAGTTCCAATGACAGTGAAGGGCGCGGAAGCCCTTCGCGAGGAATTAAATGAGCTTAAAACAGTGGTCCGCCCACGTATAGTTGCTGATATTGCATCTGCACGTGAGCACGGCGACTTAAAAGAAAATGCTGAATATCATGCTGCGCGTGAACAGCAGGGCTTTTGTGAAGGTCGAATTCAAGAGATTGAAGCGAAACTTTCAAATGTTCAAATCATCGACGTAACCAAAATGCCAAATACTGGCAAAGTAATTTTTGGTACAACAGTAACAATTGTTAACTGTGATACTGATGACGAAACGACTTACCATATTGTTGGCGAAGATGAAGCTGACATTAAAAAAGGTAAAATATCAATTGGCTCTCCTATCGCGAGAGGCTTAATTGGTAAAAGCTTAGATGATGTTGTTACAATCACAACACCAGCTGGTAATGTTGAATTCGAAATTATCGAAGTTCAATATATCTAGTTCAAAAGACTTGATAGCAAATTATAGAAGCCAGTTAATCGCTGGCTTTTTTTTGCTTGAAAAATACGATTCCATACCTATATAAAGGGTAAGTTGCTCGCAACTATCATTCATTTTAACGTTTAAATTTTCAATGTGAGTACTATGTCTCCTAATATATTCAATCTAACGGCTGAAAACATTCAAGCGGATCTTTTAGAGCCTTCAAAAGACACTTTATTCATTATCGATTTTTGGGCGGACTGGTGTGAACCTTGTAAACAGTTAATGCCGGTACTTGATAAAATCGCATCTGAAAATGTAGGTAAAGTGGTTTTAGCCAAAGTAAATTGTGATGAGCAGCAACAATTAGCGGTACAGTTTGGCATTAAAAGTTTACCAACTGTTATGTTGTTCAAAGACGGCCAGCCAATTGATGGTTTTGCAGGGGTTCAGTCAGAATCAGAAATAAAGGCGATGTTAGAAAAGCATTTGCCAAAACCTGAGCATGAGCTTTTCCAACAAGCGATTGCAGCGCATCAAGCTGGAGATAAGCCTTCAGCCTACACTTTTATAAAACAAGCATTAGAATTTGATCCAGAAAATCCTGACTTTACCATTCTATTAGCTGATATTTGCGTAGACATTGGCAAAATGGACGAAGCCAAAGCTATTTTAGAGCAGGTCAAGCTGGCGAATCAAAATACTCAATATCAACATGTATTAGCAAAATACGAATTAGCGGAGCAAGCTGCCGATACTCCAGAGATTCAGGCGCTTCAAAGTGCATTACAAGCTGAGCCCGACTCTTTAGAGTTAAAGTGTCAATTGGCTATTGCTTATCATCAAGTTAAAAAACAAGAAGACGCTTTACAGTTGTTACTGACGGTTCTTAAAAAGGATTTAGGGTTTGGTGAAGCTAAAAAGCTTTATCTAGATGTTATTGCGAGTCTTCCTGATGGAGATGAACTAGCGACAAAGTATCGTCGCCAGTTATATACTCTTTTATATTAACCTTATGATTGTTGATGTAGTCGGTGATTGTGTAAGATCAACTAGTGAATTTATTGAGCCCAGTCTTTTAAACGACCATATTGATAGAAAAACCGTTGCCCCATTCTTCTAAATGGGGCAAATGGAAATGAAGGCAGTTCTGTCATGAGTGGTGAACTAACTTCTTGTTCGGAAATTAAATCAGCAAGTTGTTTACCGGCCCACGCACTAAAAGATACACCTGAGCCGCAATAACCAGTGGCATAAAATATATTGTCATCGGTTTTGTATATATGGGGCATTTGATCGAATGCCACAGAAATCCAGCCACTCCAACCATAATCAATTGTTACTGTATTTAAACCAACAAAACTGGATTGCAACTCCTGAAGAAGTCTGTGTTGGTATTTAGGGTTAGATGCCGCTTTTCCTGTAATCGCGCTTCGTCCACCAAAAAGTATTCTATTGTCGGGTAGGAGACGGTAATAATATTTTAATTCTCTGGTATCCATCATCACTTGGTGAGTTTTAAAGTTACTTTGTTCTATTTCATTGGGTGTCAAAGGGCGAGTCACAATCACACTGGTTAAAACTGGTAGAACTTTCCCATTTAATGGTGTGTTCAAACTTTTTGGCGTATAGCCATTTGTTGCAATGACAAGTTTATTGGTTTTAACTGATCCACTTGGCGTAATAACATGGTGAGTATTATTTTCGGACTTTGTTATTTCATTAGCAGGGGAGTGAGTGTAAATATTAACGCCCAAATCCAGCGCTAGTTGAGCATAGTGATTAACAAGTTTAAGTGGATTAATACCAAAACCGTTTTTATAACGAATTGCGCCGTATACATGCTGGTGGTTTACAAAGTTTTTATTGAAGTCATTCTTTGTTATCACTTCAACATCATAGTTGAAGTTACTTTGTAAATAGGCTGCACTAGTGTTGAGCTTTTCAAACCAGGATTTGCTGTGTGCCAGCTTTAAATAACCCTGCTCTGTTTTATCTGCATTGCCGGGTAAGCTAGATAGCCGAGTCTCAAGTAAATCTATTGCGCTAATAAACTGATCATGAAGCTTTAAGGTTTGAGCGGTTCCAAAACGTGATTCCAACTCTTTATAGCTTAGGCGACCACTTCCTGGTAAGACAAAACCTGCATTTCTGCTACTGCATCCCCAACCAATTTGGTTTGCGTCTATGACAGTTATATTCTTAATTCCAGCGTTCGCTAATTCGATAGCGCAACTCAACCCTGTATAACCAGCCCCAATAATAAGAACATCAGTTTGGATATCTGCATCTAATGCTTTAGTTGTTATTGGTTGTTCATTAGCGTTCCAGTATGAATCTGACGGAGGTTGATTAAATGGAATCTGATTTTCAACAAATGGATCGTACATATTCGTCTTGTACATTTATTAAAAGACCAACATCATTTCTGATGCATCACAATGACAATCATTACCACACAAAATACAAACGTAGTCTGGAATGGTTGGATCGTCATTCCACCTGCGTGCATGAGTCTTTATTAATTGTCCGCCTGCTTTTGTAAAATACTTAAAAGAAGCATTACCTGGACTTTGCATCCATATATGACTTAACCCTGCTTTTGCACCCATTTCTTTTAAGGTAGTTATAGAGGTTTGTAGTAATTGTCCGCCTAACCCTTTGCCCTGGTAGTCAGGATGTATGGTATTACATTTAAAGTAAGCAACATGTTCTTTATTAACCGGCCACTTGTCTGAAGTACACCATTTATCTAGTGGCCATTTATTAGGGGCGTAGGATAATCTAAAGCCTACTAATGTTTGATCGTGATACATAACGTAACTAGCATTTAATGAACCTACCGTACTTTGATTTAAGATCTTGCTTATAGACGTTTCATCTAAATAGCCATCTCCATGAACTTTATTGCCCAGTTCTATTACTGCTGCAAAGTCTTCGTTACTTAAGTTCTTAATTAAATAATCAGTCAATGTATCTCTCCATTGTTAAATATGAACTGTATCTGTTTTCCCTATTGTACTTTATTAGCGTATTTCCATACACATTCTATAAGGAGATATTTATACGCTAGACCCATTTCTGTCATAGTTCTAGTTATTTTGAGGTTGGGCCGAGTATTAAATCCTAAATTTTGTCCTATAAATTAACTAAAAAGAGGTGTTTCAGTTTGCATTTTAAACGACTTGTTTAATCTTTGTTCAGTCGGTTTGTTTTAGTGGTTATATTTAATAAAAGCGCTTGCGCAACGTAATTAGATCTCTATAATGCGTCCTCGTTGTCAGGGAGACATCAAACGGCTTGAAACGTAAAGTGAAGGTGGTTTGGATTGACTCAAAACGGTTTAGAAAACTTTCTCA
>NZ_BAAAFQ010000008.1:0-4682 GCF_039523615.1 Psychrosphaera haliotis
GGTTTTCTGAATATTAAACGTTGGCTAGTGATAGTTAACAAGTGGTTCAAGAGGGTCTCGTAAAAGCTTGCTCGAGCCTTCGGCAAACAGTTTAGCAAGCTAAAACTCGCCTCTTAACCAGGCGTTAGGGCTAAAGGATAAATCGTGGCTAAACTTCCAGATGGATTTGAAAAAGAATATTTATCACTGCTTCAGCCAATTACATCTGAAGAGACTATCAAAAATAGAAGAAATTTGTTTGTTGCTTCATTTGTTATTTTGTCTGTTTACTCTTTAGGTAAATCTTTAACTGATGTAAAAGTATTAGGGTTAAACCTTCAGGGCTCTAATGCAAATGCATTGTTCATTCTGGCAATAGCTATTTTGATTTTTTGGACATTTATGTTTGTTATTCATGCAGTGAAAGACTTTGAAATTAATCAAGAAAGAAAGTATTTATTAGACGCCCATGTAGATTCTGTAAAAAGCAGAATTGAAAATATGAGAGAAAAAGTCGATATCACCCATTCTAGTTATGAGTTTTCTAGCGCGAAAGGACAATTGGCAATATACCAAAATCAACAAGATAGAATTAAAAAAGCACTAAAACTATCAAAGTTAACTTTTATTATTGAGTATGGTCTGCCAATTTTATTAGCACTTATTTCTTTATGTTTAATTATAAATAATGCCTATAACGTGTGGAGTTTTTCCCCCTAACAAGTCGCTCAAGGAAGGACGTAAAACGCTTGGTTTGCGCTCATTCTTCGCTAATTATAACCAAGCATTTTGCGCCTCTTAGCGAGGCGTTATGTGTCAGGGAGAGTTCGGTTGAAAATTCTAATATTTTTGTTTTCTTTGATTTCCTTCAGTTCTATAGCATGTAGTTGTATGGGTTATGACATTGAAGAAGCCTTTAAAGATTACCCTGTCGTTTTCTCTGGGACTGTCGAAACGATTGACACCATAAAAGTAAAAGAAGATGGCTGGTTAGAATACTCCAAATTGAAAGCCGTAACATTAGTCGTAGATCGCAGTTATAAAGGCATGACTGCTGAAAGAATCAAGGTTACAACAAGAATGGACTCTGCAGCATGCGGTTTTCCGTTCGAAGAAAATGTTAAATATGTAGTGTTTGCTATCCCTGATGACAATGGACTTCATGTTGGTTCTTGTGGGCCGACCATTCATATGAAAAAGCGAGAAGAATACTATGAGATGGAGCGCCTAAGGGTTATAAACTTTTTATCTAAGCAAATTGACACATAACAAGTGGTTAAAGAAGGTCTCGTAAAAGCTTGCTCGAGCCTTCGGCAAACATTTTAGCAAGCTAAAACTCGCCTCTTAACCAGGCGTTATATTTCCAGTGGAGTTTTATAAAAAATGGAATTATCAGACAAAGAAATTGGATTAGTTAAATCAGCTATCCGAGAACGGAAGTCCAAACGTCTTGTACAGCTTTTCCTCTTAGTACTTATGCTCATAACTGTTCTTTGTATGTACTTAGGCTACATTGACTCAACGGAGTTTGCTTACGCGGCATTTGCTCTTATTATTGCAACGATGTCTCACAACTATCATTATAAGTCAGCAAGTTATGACCAGTTATTAGATATTCTTAGTAAACGTATTCCTGATAACAGTATCGAGGGTCAAGCAAGCTCATTGCAAAAAGAAATATAACAAGTGGTTCAAGAGGGTCTCGTAAAAGCTTGCTCGAGCCTTCGGCAAACAGTTTAGCAAGCTAAAACTCGCCTCTTAACCAGGCGTTAGCTTTCTAGTGTGACTAAGCATGAAACCCAAATATATATCAGTATTAATAGTAATTTTTGTTTTCTCGCAGATAGGTTGGACGTTCTACGAGCAGCATAAAGCTAGTGAAATGTTGTCTGAGATTTCAAAAACTTCTCATGACGAAATTAATTCGATTATGATTAGGAATCCCACATTGGGTAAGTGGGTTGTGTTACAACATGTGCCTGAAACGATACATAACACGCTATTTTCAGCTTTATCTAATAGTAAAGGTGCTATGGGATACAGAACTATCACCCCGTATGAAAACCTTGTTGTTAGGATAAAGACAGAGGATCGTGTATTAGACTTTGATTTTCTTTATCACAAACAAGAAGGTAAATGGGTCAAATTTGATCTGGTGAGTCGCGATTACTTTGGAGCTAGCAGTTTTACTCAAGAGCATTATGGTAGTTTTAAATCAAAAGACCTTGTTGAGTTTTTACAATTTGTTGAAAACGAAAGCTAACAAGCCAAGTCAGCGGGAATTTTACTCGCTGAAAAACACTCATAAAATCCCCTGCTTGGGGCGTTATGAGGGCACAATGTGAAACTCAGTATTCATCACTTTAAAATGCTGATATTCCCTTCTTTTTGGTGGAATGCTTTTTCTTTAGCAGTTAAAGCACATTGGATCTATTTAGTGGTTTTCTCTTTTATTTTTAACGGTAGCTCTCTGTTTCGAGGTGAACTATCGGAGTTTATTTTTTCAGGTGCTTTGGCTTCTTTAGTTATTAGCATATTGTTTATTATTTATGTCGCATTCAATTTTATAATTAAAGTATTTAAAGACACTAGTTTTCGAGCCAATCTATCCTCTAAACCATGTGTAGATACTGCGAGAGAGATACTTGGAATTAAAATTGATGAGCCTCAAATTACTGAGTGCAATTCATTGAGTAAGGATTTACCGGATATAACATCAAAATTAGGTTTTACATTTATTATATGTATGGGTCTTGTTACTATCTTTGGGCTTTTATATATCTCGTATTTGGTTGCTAATAAATAGTTGCCAGCCCTCATAACAAGTGGTTAAAGAAGGTCTCGTAATAGCTTGCTCGAGCCTTCGGCAAACAGTTTAGCAAGCTAAAACTCGCCTCTTAACCAGGCGTTATATTTCTTGGATACTGCAAACAAAGGAGCTGTACTTGAAACCTTTTAATAACATTAACTCTAAAAACCTAGCCTTGTTGCTGTTTTTGGCCAGAACATTTGCCTATATGGGCTTTATTTTGTTTTTTGTCGCAGTTGTATTATTTGTATATATGACGCTCACATCAGATGCTTNCCAATTAAGATGGGACTTGCTAACAGCTTGCTCGGTTCCGCTTCGCTTCACATTTTAGCAAGCTATTATCAGCCCCTTATTGGGGCGTTATGAGCATTAGTAAGGGTCAGAGTTATTTTTTCAGGCTTATTAAATTACCTAAAAGAAACAAAAGGAATGCCTAAGTTGTTTCGCTTTCAGCATATACTGAACTCGATGACTTACTCGTTATTGTTAATTTTTGCCTTTTGGCCGTGGCCTAGTGCAACCTACTCGCTCAACGGAAGAGACCTTAATTATCAAGAGTTTTGGTCAACTGGTTTAGCACCAGCATTTTTAGTATTTAGCCTATTGATGGTCTTGGTCTGTGCTGCTTGTGTAAACCGACATTGGATAGGACGGTTAGGTGTGTTTCTGTATTGGTCTTTAATAATTGCATTTTTGTTTTTCTATAGCGTTGTAGGAATAATAATAGGCTTACTGTTAATTGCCGCATGGGCTTACTATGTTTTCGGTAGTGATATTGTGAGATTATACTTCACAGGAAAATGCACATAACAAGTCATTAAAGAAAGACTCGTCACGGCTTGCTCGAGTTCCTGCGTCACTTAGTTTAGCAAGCCTAAACTCGCTTCTTAATGAAGCGTTATACAGCATGGGTGTATATGGACATAAAAGAGTATATTGAACGCTTCGAGGAAATTTCCGAACTAAGTAGGGATAAACAATTCTCCATACTTGAACAGGCTCGAGACGAAATTCAATCAAATACTTCATTGCCTAGTTTTGCGGTTATTGCAATCATTGTCCGAGTAAGTTGCATATCTTTATTTTTAGGCGCCGGTTATTATCTCTGGGGTCTTTCGACTTTTACGTTTGTTCTTTCGGTGTTTTTAGGATTAGTGTTTTCCCGAATTATTGTTTCAGAAATTAATGACCGTTTAATGCTGATAGGCCTTAAGCGTGTGCTAAATAAAAAAGCCGTATAACAAGTGGTTAAAGAAGGTCTCGTAAAAGCTTGCTCGAGCCTTCGGCAAAAAGTCTAGCAAGCTAAAACTCGCCTCTTAACCAGGCGTTATTGCCACTTGAAAAATCCATTGATTCCCTCACATATATTTAATAATTATCAAGGAGTTTTTCGATGGACATTCTGTGTAAAGTCACGGCTGCAGATTTTTTTTATTACTTTTCTCTAATTTCTGTTTGTTTTGTAATTATCAAAATATTAGTAAACCTTGTTGTTTGGAGTAAAAAAATGTCAAAGGGAGCTGTTTTCTTTTTGGCAATCTTTCCGATAATTTCAATTTTTCCAATACCTCAGCAAGAAATAAAGAAAATCGAAAATATAAAAAAGGAATACATAAAGAAAGTAGATGAGAATGGTGAGCCTTTAGATGACAACAATGATGATGAGTAGTAGCAATAACAAGTCAATTAAGCAGGACTAAAATCAATTGGTTTACAACGCAAACACCGCTAAAGTATAACCAATTAATTTTTAGCCTCTTATTGAGGCGTTATAATTCTCATTAGAGTTTGGCTTATTCCGCAAGTTACATTACACTTTATTGTACAAGCAAAAGTACATCGAGAGTATTATGAGTAGAATTCACTTTGACCAAGATATACAACCCCTTTC
>NZ_BAAAFQ010000009.1:0-21360 GCF_039523615.1 Psychrosphaera haliotis
TACCACGCTCACGCTCTTCTGGAGCATTATCGATTTGTGCGAAATCGCGAGACTCACCACCGTAAGTTTTAGAAAGAACTGCAGAGATTGCAGCTGTTAATGTAGTTTTACCGTGGTCAACGTGACCGATTGTACCAACGTTAACGTGCGGTTTAGTACGTTCAAACTTTTCTCTTGCCATTTTTAAGTTTCCTTAAATTGAAAGTGATCTAATTTTAGACACAAATATTAAAAATAAAATTTAATTTCTTGCTGACATAATAGTTTCAGCAACATTGTTAGGCGCTTCCGCATACTTTAGGAATTCCATCGAGTATGAAGCACGCCCCTGAGTCGCTGAACGCAAGTCAGTGGCATAGCCAAACATTTCCGCTAAAGGCACTTGAGCATTTATTGCTTTTAGTCCCGCCGGCGCTTCGTCCATCCCTTCTATCATCCCGCGACGTCTGTTTAAGTCACCTACTACATCACCCATAGATTCTTCAGGTGTGATAACTTCTACTTTCATCATTGGTTCTAAAAGTTTTGGTTTAGCATCCAAGGCACCATTTCTAAATGCCATCGATGCCGCAATTTTAAACGCCATTTCGTTAGAGTCAACATCATGAAACGATCCGTCAAATAATGTTGCCTTAACACCAAGAACTGGATATCCCGCAAGGACACCACTTTTCATTTGTTCTTGAATGCCTTTATCTACCGCAGGAATAAATTCCTTAGGAACTGTACCACCTACAATTTCATTACTGAATTCGTAAGGGGTATCGCCTTCAATACTCATAGGCTCTAGCTTCAGCCATACGTGACCATATTGGCCACGACCACCAGACTGACGTATAAACTTACCTTCAATCTCTACAGGCGCTGTAATGCACTCTCGGTAAGCCACTTGTGGTTTACCTACGTTACATTCAACACTAAATTCTCGACGCATACGATCGACAATTATGTCTAGATGAAGTTCACCCATCCCAGAAATAATGGTTTGTCCTGATTCTTCATCCGTTTCAACACGGAAAGAAGGATCTTCGGCCGCTAGTTTACCTAGCGCAACACCCATTTTTTCTTGGTCAGGTTTTGATCTTGGCTCTACTGCAATTGAGATAACTGGATCAGGGAACTCCATACGCTCTAGCGTAATCTTGTTATCACTGTCACACAAAGTGTCACCAGTAGTAACTTGTTTTAACCCTACCGCAGCTGCAATATCTCCCGCGCGTACTTCTTTAATTTCTTCGCGGTTATTTGAGTGCATTTGAACAATGCGCCCAAAGCGTTCTTTTTTGCCTTTCACTGGGTTGTAAACACTGTCTCCAGTTTTTACGACACCAGAGTAGACTCTGAAAAACGTTAAGGTTCCTACAAATGGGTCTGTGGCTATCTTAAAGGCTAACGCTGCAAATGGCGCGTTATCGTCGGCTTGACGTTCACCCTCAGACTCATTGTCTAGAATACCTTTAATAGCTGGAACTTCGGTTGGCGAAGGCATAAATTCGACAACCATATCGAGGACGGCTTGAACACCTTTGTTCTTGAACGCTGAGCCACACGCACAAAGAACAATTTCGTTATCTAAGGTACGTTGACGTAACGCATCTTTGATTTCGAGCTCAGTGAGATCTTCACCTTCTAAATATTTATCCATTAACACGTCGTTCGCTTCGGCAGCCGCTTCGATCATCTCTTGGCGGTAAGCTTCTGCATCATCAGCCATGTCAGCTGGAATATCTTCGTAAGTAAAGGTCATGCCTTGATCAGATTCAGTCCAGTTAATCGCTTTCATTTTGAAAAGATCAACTACACCACGAAAGTTATCTTCCGCTCCAATAGGCAATTGCACTGGCACAGGGGTTGCCCCCAGGCGATTCTCAATTTGGTTTACAACTGAGAAGAAATCCGCACCGGTACGATCCATTTTATTAATGAATACCATACGTGGCACATGATACTTATCAGCTTGTCGCCATACAGTTTCAGTTTGAGGCTGTACGCCAGAAGACGCACATAATACAACAACCGCACCATCTAATACTCTTAAAGAACGTTCAACTTCAATAGTGAAATCTACGTGTCCCGGAGTATCAATAATGTTTATACGGTGTTCATCAAACTGAGCATCCATACCGCGCCAAAAACAGGTCGTAGCAGCAGAAGTTATGGTAATACCACGTTCTTGCTCCTGCTCCATCCAGTCCATGGTAGCAGCACCATCATGTACTTCACCGATCTTATGAGAAAGACCTGTGTAAAATAGTACACGCTCAGTTGTTGTTGTTTTACCAGCATCAACGTGAGCCACGATTCCGATATTTCGGTATCGCTCAATTGGTGTCTTACGCGCCATAAATTCCTCTTTGTTCCAGTATTATTATTTTTGTTTCTACCAACGGTAGTGAGCGAATGCTTTGTTAGCGTCAGCCATTTTATGAACGTCTTCACGTTTCTTAACAGCAGAACCTTTGTTGTCAATCGCATCAGCAATCTCATGAGCTAGACGTAGCGCCATAGATTTCTCACCTCGTTTACGGGCAGCTTCAACTAACCAACGCATGGCTAGAGTGTTACGACGAACTGGACGAACTTCTACAGGAACTTGGTATGTAGAACCACCAACACGACGAGATTTAACCTCGACTGTAGGGCGGACGTTGTCTAGAGCTTCGTCTAAAACTACAAGGTGATCTTTACCTGTTTTTTCAGCAGCTACATCTAACGCGTTATAGATGATTTTTTCAGCAACAGCTTTTTTACCATCTAACATTACTACGTTGATGAATTTAGTCAGTAGTTCCGATCCGAACTTAGGATCTGGAAGAACTTTACGTTGACCTACGACTCTTCTTCTTGGCATTTTAAATTCTCCGGTTGCTTCAGGATAATCCCAAAACTAATAAATTAAGTTTGCTTGGCCTTACTAACGGAGAACCGTTATGATTTTGGCTTCTTCGTACCGTATTTAGAACGGCCTACTTTACGATCAGCTACGCCAGCACAGTCAAGTGCGCCACGTACAGTGTGGAATCGTACACCTGGTAAGTCTTTAACACGACCACCACGGATAAGGATTACACTGTGCTCTTGAAGGTTATGACCTTCACCGCCGATGTAAGATGTTACTTCGTTACCATTAGTTAGACGAACACGAGCTACTTTACGTAGTGCAGAGTTCGGCTTCTTAGGTGTTGTTGTATAAACACGAGTACATACACCACGTCTTTGAGGACATGCGTCCAATGCTTCAGACATATTACGTTTTGTCTTCTGGCGACGAGGCTTACGTACCAACTGGTTAATAGTTGCCATTAAATAAGCTCCTGATTAGTTGTTACTACCCATTAGCGCACTATTGCGCCTCCCCCAAAATTAGGGGTGACGTATTCTAATGTTCAGTTTTTAAACTGTCAATCAAATGTGCCCTGGATCAAGTAAAAAGACGGTATCACGCTCAAATAACTGGATATTCTTTATTTATCGCTATGATCACCAGGATCTGGTTAATTAATGATTTGCGGTTTTAGCTTGCTCATTTGGTAAAATTTAGGTGATTGGCCAAAAAAACACTTAAACGCCTTGCTGAAATGACTCGTACTTAAAAACCCAACTTCAAAACCAACCTCTGTAATTTGCACACCTTTCTCTAATAGTTTTGCCGCTAGTTTTAAGCGCTCTTGTTGTTGAAAAGCAGTTGGCGTGCAACCTAAGTGATTTTTAAATACGTTAAAGAATTTTGTTCTTCCCATCACTGCAATTTTGCACAAATGGTCAATATTTAGAGGCAATGATAAATTGCCCAGTATGTATTGAATAACTCGATTAATTTGATTGGCTTCAGGGTCTTTTGCGCTATGTGCAATTATAAAGTCACGAGACTGTTGCCTTAACAAACGCGCGCTAAGCTCATTAATAGCGAGGTCAATAAGGTATGCTCGGTCCGGATTATTTTCAGAGTATAGCGACACTATTCTAGTCAGTAATTCCTGCGTCTGCTCTGAATGATGAGTATGCAAGGCGGTTGGATTATATTGCCACTCACCAAAGTCTTGCAGCATAGGCGTGCAACTATTAAGGCTATCAGAAACTTGCTGTACTCGTTCTGGAGCAATTTCAATTGCGATACATGTTGTTGGAGAGTCTAGCTTAGCTATGGGAAAGTCAATTTTAACAAGTTGGTTTGGTGCCAATATAAAGGATTCATGTGGAGAGAATTCAATATTGTCTCCGTTAATATGCATTATCTTCTTGCCAGTCACCATGCCACAGAAAAGAATTTGATCTGAGCGTAAATCTACTTTCTTAGCAGCTTGGTAAGTATCGTAAATACCTAACTCACTGTGCTCAGCGGCAAAGCTTATTTTGTTTTCGACTAATGTTCTTGGCTCTCTTTTTATTATATTGCTAATCATTCTGTCTCCCTGCGGACTGCCAGTTAACAGAAATGAACTAGCAGCAAAGAACTCACTTGAAAATACAACTAATGTAACCTGTGTTTTGTCTAAAAAAACTACAAATATTAAGCACAAAAATAAAAAAATAAGCAACTAAATATTAACAGGTAACTATTATGATCTATTCAAAACCCGGAACAGCAGATTCACTCATCTCTTTTAAAGAAACCTACGCAAATTTTATTGGCGGACAATGGGTTGCACCAGTTGATGGTGTTTACTTCGACAATGTTAGTCCCGTTGACGGTAAAGCGTTTTGTAAAATACCTCGCTCAAACCATAAAGATATAGAACTAGCACTAGACGCTGCGCACAAGGCAAAAGATGCTTGGGGGAAAACTGCTGCAGCTGAACGTTCTAATAAGCTTTTAAAAATAGCCGATATAATGGAAGCCAACTTGGAGTTGTTGGCCGTGGCAGAGACCTGGGACAACGGCAAAGCAATTCGCGAAACATTAGCAGCCGACATCCCATTAGCCATTGATCATTTCAGATATTTTGCAGGTTGTTTACGTGCTCAAGAAGGTTCTTTAGCTGAGCTTGACGAGCATACAATGTCGTATCATATTCACGAGCCACTGGGTGTTGTTGGTCAAATTATTCCATGGAACTTCCCTATTTTAATGGCAGCATGGAAGCTCGGCCCGGCATTAGCCGCTGGGAATTGTGTTGTGCTTAAACCAGCCGAACAAACACCCGTTTCAATACTCGTTTTATTAGAATTAATTCAAGACGTTTTACCCGCTGGTGTTTTGAATATAGTCAATGGTTTTGGTATTGAAGCAGGCGAAGCACTAGCGAGCAATAAACGTATCGCTAAGATTGCCTTTACTGGCTCTACTCCTGTGGGTTCTCATATCCTCAAATGTGCTGCTGAAAATATCATTCCATCTACTGTTGAGTTAGGAGGGAAGTCCCCGAACCTATTCTTTGCAGACGTTATGGATCATGAGGATACCTATCTAAGCAAATGTATTGAAGGCGCTGTACTGGCTTACTTTAACCAAGGCGAGGTTTGTACTTGCCCTTCGCGACTGTTTGTACATGAAGATATTTATGACCGCTTTATAGAAAAAGTAATTCAACGCAGTTTAGAAATAAAACGAGGTGATCCTTTAGACACAGAAACCATGGTTGGAGCTCAAGCTTCGAAAGAACAGTTTGAAAAAATACTGTCTTATATTGAAATAGGTAAAAAAGAAGGTGCAAAAGTCCTTATTGGTGGTGAAGTTGAAAAATCAGCAGATGATTTGAGCAACGGCTTTTATATTCAACCAACTCTATTGGAAGGTCATAATAATATGAGAATTTTCCAAGAAGAGATTTTCGGACCGGTTATTTCTGTGTCTAAGTTCAAGGATGATGACGAGGCGTTAACACTAGCAAACCAAACTGAATTTGGCTTAGGGGCTGGTGTATGGACTAGAGATACAAATAAAGCATTTAAAATGGGCCGAGGCATTCAAGCCGGGAGAGTTTGGACTAATTGTTATCATATGTATCCTGCACATGCCGCATTCGGTGGATATAAAAAATCCGGAGTGGGTAGAGAGACACATAAAATGGCATTAGAGCATTACCAACAAACCAAAAACTTATTGGTAAGTTATGACACCAATCCACTAGGCTTCTTTTAGTCTGTAAAAGTTTAATCGCCTTAAAATAAAAAACCCGCAATTAAGCGGGTTTTTTGATACGAACTAATTATTCGTTATTCAGCGTTTAACGCGTCCGTTAAGGCTTGCTCTGCATCTTCCATAGAAACAGTTTCTTCTACTTCATCAAAAGCGGCTGCAGCTGCGGCCTTTTCTTGATGGTAGCTGAAACCTGTACCAGCTGGAATCAAACGACCAACGATTACGTTTTCTTTAAGACCACGTAAATCATCACGTTTACCACTCACGGCTGCTTCTGTAAGAACACGGGTAGTTTCTTGGAACGAAGCGGCTGAGATGAATGACTCAGTTGCAAGAGATGCTTTAGTAATACCTAGCAAGTCACGAGTGAACTTAACTAAATCTTTACCTTCAGCAGCTAACTTACGGTTAGCGATTTTCACTTTAGATACTTCAACCTGCTCTCCGATTAGGAACTCAGACTGACCTGCATCAGTGATAATTGCTTTACGTAACATCTGACGACAGATAGCTTCGATGTGCTTGTCGTTAATTTTAACGCCTTGCAGTCGGTAAACTTCCTGTACTTCATTAACGATGTAGTTAGAGAAAGCAGTAATGCCACGTAAACGTAAGATGTCATGTGGAGACTCTGGACCGTCGGCGATAACTTCACCACGTTCAACAGATTCACCTTCGAACACGTTAAGTTGACGCCACTTAGGAATCATCTCTTCGTGTGCATCACCCTCTACAGGAGTGATAACTAAACGTTTCTTACCTTTAGTCTCTTTACCAAAGCTTACTGAACCGCTGATTTCAGCTAGGATAGCAGGCTCTTTAGGCTTACGAGCTTCAAATAGGTCGGCTACTCGAGGTAGACCACCCGTGATATCACGAGTTTTTGAACCTTCTTGAGGGATACGTGCTAATACGTCACCTGGAACTACGTTTGAGCCATCTTTAGCTTCGATTGTAGTAAATGAAGGTAGACGAATTTCCTGCATACCAGAATCACCAGAGTCAATAATTAACTTAGGCTCTTTTGCATTTGCAAGAGATAAATCTTTAACAACTGTACGTGTAAGACCAGTAAGTTCATCAGTTTGAACTTCGGTATTCGCTTCTTCAACGTCTGAGAACTGAACTTTAGCAGGACGTTCTACAATGATTGGATGCGAATGCGGGTCCCAGTTAGCAACAGTATCGTTACCTTTAACTTCAGCACCATCAGCGATTGTCATCACTGCACCATAAGGCAGTTTATAACGCTCACGCTCACGACCGTGGTCGTCAATGATAGTAACTTCAGCTGAACGAGAAGTAATAACTAACTTACCATCTGCGTTTGTAACGTGTTTAGCGTTATGAAGACGAATAGTACCGTCATTCTTAACTTGAACACTGTTTGCTGCTGTATTTCTTGATGCCGCACCACCGATATGGAACGTACGCATCGTAAGCTGTGTACCTGGCTCACCGATTGATTGTGCTGCAATAACACCAACGGCTTCACCTTGGTTGATTAAGTGACCACGAGCTAGGTCACGACCGTAACACGCTGCACAAACACCAAAGTCATTATCACAAGTGATAATTGAACGTACTTCAACTTCGTCAACTGAATGTTCTTCAAGAAGGTCACACAGTTTTTCGTCTAACATAACGCCAGCTTCTACTAACACTTCTTCAGAGTTAGGAGCAGTAACGTCAGATAATGTTACACGACCTAGTACACGTTCACGTAATGGTTCAACAACGTCACCGCCTTCAATTAGAGGCTTCATTGTTAGACCTTCAGTGGTACCACAATCATGTTCGTTGATTACCAAATCTTGGCCAACATCAACTAGACGACGAGTTAGGTAACCCGAGTTAGCTGTTTTAAGTGCCGTATCGGCTAGACCTTTACGCGCACCGTGAGTAGAGATGAAGTACTGTAGTACGTTCAGACCTTCACGGAAGTTCGCTGTGATTGGTGTTTCGATGATTGAGCCATCTGGCTTAGCCATTAGACCACGCATACCAGCTAGCTGACGAATCTGAGCGGCACTACCACGAGCACCAGAATCTGCCATCATAAATACGCTGTTAAACGAAGGTTGAATTTCTTCTTCGCCTTTTGCGTTGATAACAGCTTCAGTAGATAAGTTGTCCATCATCGCTTTCGATACTTTTTCGTTGGCCGTTGACCAAATATCGATAACTTTGTTGTACTTCTCACCCGCTGTTACTAGACCTTGTTGGAACTGGTCTTGAATCTCAGCAACTTCAGCTTGAGCATCTTCAATTAGGTCGTATTTCGCTTGTGGAATAACCATATCGTCGATACCGATAGAGTTACCCGCTAACATTGCGTAATGGAAACCTGTGTACATGATTTGGTCTGCAAACATTACTGTGTCTTTAATACCAAGACGACGGTAACACTCGTTAATCAACATTGAGATTTGCTTTTTACCAATTGCTTGGTTCATCAAATCAAATGGGAAACCTTCAGGTGCAATCATAGATAAAATTGCACGGCCCACTGTTGTCTCTTTAATCACTAATTGTGAAGTACGAGTACCATCTTCAGCAATAGTTACTTCTTTAATACGAACTTTAACGCGCGCATGTAAGTCAGCAACACCACTTCTGTATGCTTTTTCAGCTTCTTTAGTATCTTTAAATACTTGACCTTCGCCACGTGCATTTACGCGGTCACGAGTCATGTAGTAGATACCTAATACAACGTCCTGTGAAGGAACGATGATTGGCTCACCATTCGCTGGAGATAGGATGTTGTTAGTTGACATCATTAACGCACGAGCTTCTAACTGAGCTTCTAGTGTTAATGGTACGTGTACCGCCATTTGGTCACCATCGAAGTCGGCGTTATAAGCCGCACAAACTAATGGGTGCAATTGGATAGCTTTACCTTCAATTAGAACTGGTTCAAATGCTTGAATACCAAGTCTGTGAAGAGTAGGTGCACGGTTAAGCATAACTGGATGTTCACGGATAACTTCATCTAAGATATCCCAAACTTCAGCTGCTTCACGTTCAACCATTTTCTTCGCGGCTTTAATAGTTGTAGCCATGCCACGAAGTTCTAATTTTCCGTAGATAAACGGCTTGAATAATTCAAGTGCCATTTTCTTAGGTAGACCACACTGATGAAGTTTCAGTGTAGGACCAACGGTAATTACAGAACGACCAGAGTAGTCAACACGTTTACCAAGTAAGTTCTGACGGAAACGACCTTGCTTACCTTTAATCATATCAGCTAAAGATTTAAGAGGACGCTTGTTAGAACCGGTAATTGCACGACCACGACGACCGTTATCTAATAACGCATCAACCGCTTCCTGTAACATACGCTTTTCGTTGCGTACGATAATGTCAGGCGCAGCAAGATCTAATAGACGCTTAAGACGGTTATTACGGTTAATTACACGACGGTATAAATCGTTCAGATCTGAAGTCGCAAAACGACCGCCATCTAGTGGTACTAGTGGACGAAGATCTGGTGGAAGAACTGGAAGTACAGTCATTACCATCCACTCTGGACGGTTGCCTGAATTACAGAATGCTTCCATTAATTTAAGACGTTTAGTCAGCTTTTTACGCTTAGTTTCAGAAGTTACCGTTGGTAATTCTTCTTTCATTTCTGCATATTGCTGATTGATGTCGATGTCTTTAAGAAGGTCAAAAACGGCTTCAGCACCCATTTTTGCTTCAAATTCATCGCCATGCTCTTCTAAAGAATCTAGGTATTCTTCTTCTGACAACATTTGACCTTTTTCAAGGGTAGTCATGCCAGGTTCAGTAACCGCATATGATTCAAAATAAAGAACACGTTCAATATCACGTAAAGTCATATCAAGCATAAGGCCGATACGAGACGGTAATGATTTCAAGAACCAAATGTGTGCAACTGGGCTAGCCAATTCGATGTGACCCATACGCTCACGACGTACTTTAGTTAGGGTAACTTCAACACCACATTTTTCACAGATAACACCACGGTGCTTAAGACGTTTGTACTTACCACACAAACACTCGTAGTCTTTAACTGGGCCGAAAATACGCGCACAGAATAAACCATCACGCTCAGGCTTGAACGTACGATAGTTAATGGTTTCTGGCTTTTTAACTTCACCAAAAGACCATGAGCGAACTACGTCTGGAGACGCTAAGCCGATTCGAATTGAATCAAACTCTTCGCTTTTATTTTGTTGTTTCAAAAACTTAAGTAAGTCTTTCACTTTTGTTCTCCTGAAGGAGTGAAACATTAGGGCGTAGAATGTATACGCTACGCCCCACCACTCAATTTAAAGAACCAATCGGTTTCCCGACTAGGCTTATTCTTCTTCCAGCTCGATGTTTAGACCTAGCGAGCGAATCTCTTTCAACAATACGTTGAACGATTCTGGAATCGCAGGTTCCATACGATGATCACCGTCTACGATGTTTTTATACATCTTAGTACGACCATTAACGTCATCAGATTTAACTGTAAGCATTTCTTGAAGCGTGTAAGCAGCACCGTAAGCTTCTAGTGCCCATACTTCCATCTCTCCGAAACGCTGACCACCGAACTGAGCTTTACCACCAAGTGGTTGCTGTGTAACTAGGCTGTAAGAGCCAGTTGAACGCGCGTGCATCTTGTCATCAACCAAGTGGTTAAGTTTCAACATGTACATGTAACCAACAGTTACTTTACGTTCAAATGAGTTACCAGTACGACCATCAAACAGGGTAAATTGACCACTGCGAGGCATATCAGCTAGTTCAAATAAGTCTTTAATTTCTTCTTCAGCTGCACCGTCAAATACAGGTGTCGCAATTGGAACACCAGCACGTAGGTTTTGAGCAAGGCGACGTACTTCATCATCAGAGAAGCTATCAATATCAACTTCTTGACGTGATGTACCAGAAGCATAAACCTTTCCTAAGAAATCACGGATTTCCGCAAGTTCTTTTTGCTCTTTGATCATACGGTCTAGTTTTTCACCAAGTCCACGAGCCGCCATACCTAAATGGGTCTCAAGGATCTGACCGATGTTCATACGCGATGGTACACCTAGCGGGTTAAGTACGATATCTACAGGAGTACCGAACTCATCATGTGGCATATCTTCAACAGGAACAATGGTAGAGATTACACCTTTGTTACCGTGACGACCGGCCATTTTATCACCAGGTTGTATACGACGTTTAACAGCTAAATAAACTTTAACGATTTTCAGTACGCCAGGCGCTAAGTCATCACCTTGAGTGATCTTACGACGCTTAACTTCGTACTTTTTGTCATATTCGCCACGAAGCTCTTCATAGCTTGCTGCAAGTTGTTCTAATTCAGCTTGCTTACCTTCATCAGATAGGCTCTGTTGGAACAATTTATCACCAGCAATTGAAGCAACTGTGTCTGCATCTAATCCACCAGAGATTAGAAGCTCACGAGTTCTTGCATAAGTGTTGTTTTCAAGAATACGGAATTCTTCGTTTAAGTCTTTTTTCGCTTGAGCTAGTTGCATTTCTTCAATGTCTAGCGCGCGCTTATCTTTTTCTACGCCGTCACGTGTAAATACTTGAACGTCGATTACGGTACCAGACACTGAGTTTGGAACACGTAAAGAACTGTCTTTAACGTCAGACGCTTTTTCACCGAAGATAGCTCGTAGAAGTTTTTCCTCAGGAGTAAGCTGAGTTTCACCTTTAGGTGTAACTTTACCTACTAGGATGTCGCCACCCTTAACTTCCGCACCAATGTATACGATACCTGAGTCATCTAATTTACCTAATGCTGATTCGCCAACATTTGGAATATCAGAAGTAATTTCTTCAGGACCTAACTTAGTGTCACGAGCAACACAGCTTAGCTCTTGGATGTGGATCGTAGTTAAACGATCTTCTTGAACAACGCGCTCAGATACTAAGATCGAGTCTTCGAAGTTATAACCATTCCAAGGCATGAACGCTACGCGCATGTTTTGGCCAAGAGCCAATTCGCCTAGGTCTGTTGAAGGACCGTCAGCTAACACGTCGCCACGTTGAACAGGTTCGCCTGAGCTAACTGTTGTCGTTTGGTTAATACATGTATTTTGGTTAGAACGTGTGTATTTAGTTAAGTTGTAAATGTCGATACCAGCTTCGCCAGGTAAACATTCACTTTCATTAACTTTAACAACGATGCGAGAAGCATCAGCGTAATCAACTACGCCACCACGTTTAGCAACAACTGTTACACCTGAATCTTTCGCTACAACCGCTTCCACACCAGTACCAACTAACGGCTTATCAGCACGTAAAGTAGGAACGGCCTGACGTTGCATGTTCGCACCCATTAGGGCACGGTTAGCATCATCGTGTTCTAGGAACGGGATTAAGCTGGCAGCTACAGATACAACCTGTTGAGGCGCTACGTCCATATATTGAACTTGGTCAATAGACGTAATTGTAAATTCATTTTTGAATCGACAAGGAACTAGTTCGTTAACTAGTCGACCTTCCGCGTCCATTTCCGCTGATGCCTGTGCGATTACGAATTTATCTTCTTCAATAGCAGAAAGATAATCGATTTCACCAGTTACTTGGCCATCAACTACACGACGGTAAGGCGTTTCTAAGAAACCATAAGAGTTTACGCGAGCGTATACTGATAATGAGTTAATTAGACCGATGTTTGGACCTTCCGGAGTTTCGATTGGACAAACACGACCATAGTGAGTCGGGTGAACGTCTCGAACTTCGAAGCCTGCACGTTCACGAGTCAAACCACCTGGGCCTAATGCAGAGATACGACGTTTGTGCGTCACTTCTGATAGCGGGTTGTTTTGGTCCATGAACTGAGATAACTGACTTGAACCAAAGAATTCTTTGATTGCTGCAGAAATCGGCTTAGCGTTAATTAAGTCTTGTGGAGTAGTGTTATCAAGGTCACCTAAACTTAGGCGCTCTTTAACAGCACGCTCAACACGAACTAGACCAACACGGAATTGGTTTTCAGCCATTTCGCCAACAGAACGGATACGACGGTTACCTAAGTGGTCAATATCGTCCACGTCACCTTTACCGTCACGAATGCTAATTAGCACTTTCATAACGTCAGTGATGTCTGTTTTGCTTAATGTACCTTCACCAGTTAGGTCTTCACGACTAACTCGACGGTTAAACTTCATTCTACCTACAGAGGATAAGTCATAACGCTCTAAAGAGAAGAATAGGTTGTCAAATAAAGCTTCCGCTGAATCTTTAGTCGGTGGCTCGCCCGGACGCATCATACGGTAGATTTCAATTAACGCTTCAAGGCGGTTAGTTGAACTATCGATACGTAATGTGTCTGAGATATATGAACCGTGATCTAATTCATTCGTGTAAATAATTTCGAAAGACTTGTGTCCTGCTTCTGCCATTTTAGCTAGTAATTCTAGGCTAATTAGGTCATTGGCATTCGCAACTAGCTCACCTGTAGATGCATCGATGTAATCTTTAGCGATTACTTTATCAATGATGTACTCGTGAGGAACTTCGATTTGATTAATACCCGCTTTTTCCATTGAACGGATATGACGAGCAGTAATACGACGACCAGTTTCAACGATGATTTCACCGTCAGCATCTTTAAA
This sequence comes from Psychrosphaera haliotis, assembly GCF_039523615.1. NCBI lineage: Bacteria > Pseudomonadati > Pseudomonadota > Gammaproteobacteria > Alteromonadales > Pseudoalteromonadaceae > Psychrosphaera > Psychrosphaera haliotis. The sequence continues at coordinate 13,675 of NZ_BAAAFQ010000009.1, forward strand.
ATCGAACGCAGCAGTTTCACCACGAAGGCGAGACGGTTGCAATTCCATTAAGATCTTATCGCCTTTAATTTCTATAGCGATGCGGTCGAAGAATAAGTCTAAGATCTCTTCTGTAGAATACTCTAACGCGCGTAACATGATTGAAGCAGGTAATTTTCTGCGACGATCTATACGAACGAATAAATTATCTTTAGGGTCGAATTCAAAGTCTAACCAAGAGCCACGGTAAGGAATTACGCGGGCATTATATAAAACTTTACCTGATGAGTGAGTTTTACCTTTGTCGTGATCGAAGAATACACCTGGTGAACGGTGCAACTGAGATACGATTACTCGCTCAGTTCCGTTTATGACAAAAGTACCGTTGTCTGTCATTAACGGCATTTCACCCATATAAACTTCTTGCTCTTTGATATCTTTAACAGTACCAGGAGCAGCTTCTTTGTCCATTAGAACTAAACGCAGTTTCACACGTAATGGTGCTGCATATGTAACGCCACGAATTTGACATTCTTTCACGTCGAAGACAGGTTCTCCAACGCGATAGCTAACAAATTGTAATTCGGCGCTACCTGAATAGCTCTTAATAGGGAAAACAGAACGGAAAGCCGCTTCGATGCCATTATTACCGTCTACGTCCGCTTCAATAAACTTATTGTATGATTCAAGCTGAACTTGTAGAAGATAAGGCATGTCCAAAACGTGTTCGCGTTTGCCAAAATCCTTACGAATTCGTTTCTTTTCAGAATAAGAGTAAGCCATGTGGTTCCTCAGCTTGCTGATTTTTGACCCTATAAGCCTGTCTCAATTAAGGAACAGACTACCTTTTAACAGCAAAATTTTGCTATAACCCGCTTCAGTATTAAATCATTACACGCCTTTTGGCATTTACTGAGGCAAATCTGCCCCAAGTTGGTTTGCTATTTAGAGCAAATTTTATAACAACTAATTTGCCTAAGTGCATGTAATTCTTAAATACAAATGGTGGTATAAAAAAGTTTTACCATCATTTTGTGCACTATAAAAGTTTTTACACAGATATAGCGCAAAAAGGCCGGTGATATTTTATCACCAGCCTTTGCCTAAAATTTAGGCAAACAATCTAACAAACGTCAGATTATTTAATTTCAACAGATGCGCCTGCTTCTTCAAGTGTAGCTTTAAGTTCTTCAGCTTCACCTTTAGATACCGCTTCTTTAACAGCGATTGGAGCAGATTCAACCATAGTCTTAGCTTCTTTAAGACCAAGGCCAGTCGCGCCACGTACAGCTTTGATTGATGCAACTTTATTTGCACCAGCAGCAGTAAGAATAACGTCAAATTCAGTTTTCTCTTCAGCAGCTTCAGCTGGACCAGCAGCAACAACAGCAGCAGCTGCAGTTACACCAAATTTTTCTTCCATAGCTTCAACTAGTTCAACTACTTGCATTACTGACATTTCAGCAACTGCGTCTAAGATTTGTTCTTGAGTTACAGACATTTTATAATTCCTAACTTGTTTAAGCGATAAACTCGCTTGTAATAACTTTCACCTAAAAACTGGATAATCACGAGCACGTAGCTCAGTAAAATTATGCAGCTTCTTTCGCTTCTTTTACTGCAGCTAGTGTCTTCACTAGTTTGCCTGCAGAAGCTTCTTTCATAACACTCATTAAACGTGCGATCGCTTCGTCGTATGTAGGTAGTGAAGCAAGAACTTCAACATCTACTACGTTGCCTTCAAATGATGCAGTTTTAAGTTCAAACTTTTCGTTTTTCTTAGCGAAGTCTTTGAAAAGACGTGCGCCAGCACCTGGGTGCTCATGAGAAAATGCGATTAAAGTTGGACCCGTAAACGAATCATTTAAGACTTCGAAGTCAGTACCTTCAACTGCGCGCTTGGCTAAAGTGTTGCGAACAACCTTCATCCATACGCCGTTCTCACGCGCTTCTTTACGAAGTGCAGTGATTGCAGTTACAGATACACCACGAGCGTCTGCTACTACTGCAGACAGAGCGTCTTTGGCTGCTTCTTGGACTTCAGCAACTACTGCTTTTTTGCCATCAAGATTTAATGCCATTAGCTTTTCTCCTGGTTAGTGGAAACGGGGTTAACCGTTTTCATTATGTTCAAGACAAGTCTTGAACGGCTCCGGTGAAAGCCAGAAGTATAATCTTCTGGGGTTTGCACCATCTGCGTAGGAAATTAAGTTTTTGTAATTAAGTAAAACTTTATTACGCCAACACCTACGGTCTTGGATGAAGACGCTTTAAAAGCGTCTCAACCCGAATACTGTTTTACTTTTCAGCTTTGATTGAACCTTGTTCAATCGAAACGCCAGCACCCATTGTAGTAGAAAGACTAACTTTCTTAACAAAAGTACCTTTCGCAGAAGCAGGTTTTGCTTTTACGATAGCGTCTAATAAAGCTTCTAAGTTAGTTTTGATCGCAGCTGCGTCAAAATCAACTTTACCGATAGATGCGTGAACAATACCGTTTTTATCGTTTCTATAACGAACCTGACCAGCTTTAGCATTTTTAACTGCTGTTGCTACGTCTGGAGTAACTGTTCCAACTTTCGGGTTAGGCATAAGGCCACGTGGACCTAAGATCTGACCTAGTTGACCAACAACACGCATCGCATCAGGAGATGCAACAACAACGTCGAAGTTCATTTCGCCAGCTTTAACTTGCTCAGCAAGATCTTCCATACCAACGATATCTGCACCAGCTGCTTTAGCTGCTTCAGCGTTAGCGCCTTGTGTAAATACTGCTACGCGTACGTCTTTACCAGTACCGTTTGGTAGTACAGTTGCACCACGAACGTTTTGGTCAGATTTACGAGCATCGATGCCAAGGTTAATAGCAACGTCAAAGCTCTCTGTGAATTTAGCAGTCGCTAATTCTTTAAGTAGAGTTACCGCTTCTTCGATGCCGTATTCACGAGTTGCATCAACTTTGTCACGAATTAAACGTGCGCGTTTTGTTAATTTAGCCATTGATTAACCCTCTACATTCAAGCCCATTGCACGAGCTGAGCCGGCAATAGTGCGTACTGCTGCATCCATATCGGCTGCAGTTAGGTCTGGTTCTTTAGTCTTTACGATTTCTTCCAACTGTGCACGTGTTACCGTACCCACTTTTTCAGTGTTTGGACGACCAGATCCAGATTTGATACCAGCTGCTTTCTTAAGTAAGTAAGATGCAGGTGGAGTTTTAGTATCGAATGTAAACGAACGATCACTATAAACAGAAATAACAACAGGAACCGGAGCACCTTTTTCCATTTCGCCTGTTTTCGCGTTAAACGCTTTACAGAATTCCATGATGTTCACACCGTGTTGACCTAGAGCAGGACCAACCGGAGGACTTGGGTTTGCCATACCAGCTGCTACTTGCAACTTGATTAGGGCTTCAACTTTTTTAGCCATTTTAGCTTCCTCATTAATGGGTCATCGCCTAGTAAGAACGAGGTTTCTTACTTATCGGCTTCCCGTTTTAAAATTTTTATACCGTCTAAAACTTTTGCTTAAGACACATACAAAAGGGTCGCGCATTATATAGACAATCGCGACCCTTTTCAAGACTGTAATTCGAAATTAACTTCGATTATTTATCTTTTTCTACCTGACCAAACTCAAGTTCAACTGGAGTAGAACGACCAAAGATAAGTACAGATACTTTAACTCGGCTCTTCTCATAATCCACTTCTTCAACAACACCGTTAAAGTCAGCAAATGGACCGTCTGTAACACGAACAACTTCACCTGGTTCAAACAATGTTTTAGGCTTAGGTTTGTTAATGTTTTCTTCTAGACGATTTAAGATAGCATCCGCTTCACGATTAGAAATAGGGGCTGGGCGATCTGATGTACCACCAATGAAACCTAATACGCGAGGCGTGTTTTTAACTAAATGCCAAGCATCTTCGTTCATAGCAATTTCTACTAGAACATAGCCTGGGAAGAATTTACGCTCTGAACGACGTTTCTGACCAGCACGCATTTCAACAACTTCTTCAGTTGGAACTAAGATGCGACCAAAGTAATCTTCCATTGCGTTTACTTTGATATGCTCTTCTAGAGCTTTAGATACACGACCTTCATAACCTGAGTAAGCTTGAACAACATACCAACGAAGCTTATTTTCAGAAGCTTGTTCAGTTGATTGTTCTACATTCTGTTCAACTTCTTGCTCAACATTTTGTTCGGTGTTTAATTCTGATTCAGACATATATTAAAATCCTATACCTGTAAGTAGAGCTACTGCCCAGCGTAAAAACATATCTAAGAAATATAGAATAATCGCGATAACTGCAGTAGCGGCAAAAATAATTAATGTAGTTTGCGTCGCTTCTTGACGAGATGGCCAAATCACTTTGCGAATTTCTTTATTAGACTCTTTAGAGAAACTAATAAATGTACGACCTTTTTCAGTCGTCGCTGCAAAGAAGCCAGCAACTACTACAGCCGCAACAACACCAATTGCACGAATCAGTACAGATTCTTGATCGAACATGTTGTTTGCTACAACCGCGCCTGCTAATAATGCAATTGCGATTACCCATTTAACTAAATCCAGTCCTTTGTTTGACTGTTCAACATTGGCACTCATCGAAACACCTTAATTACTACATTTGTGAAAATTGTTATAAACCCCAAAGGACAATACTAATATTTAATACTGTTCTTTGAGGTTTGGCAGGGGCGGAGGGACTCGAACCCCCAGCCATCGGTTTTGGAGACCGCTGTTCTACCAATTGGAACTACGCCCCTGCAACAACACCATTTATGTCTATTAATCAATCAACAGACAGTTACACCACTTTTGTGAAATCTTAATTTTTAAGGGAATCATAAAAGTGGGGAGCGCCATTATACTTAACTAGGTTAATGACGCAATTAAAAACTATTATTCACATCTAATTTATAGACGCTTATATACCTGTTTACCAGCCACCCAAGTTTCCAAAACTTTAACTTTCCAAAGGTTTTCTGGGTTGATGGTAAAAATGTCTTCATCAACGAGGATAAAGTCTGCATATTTACCAGCTTGAAGACCACCTAGAATCTTATCTTGATGGGCACCAAAGGCAGCATCTATTGTAAAAGCTCTAAATGCCTCTGCTGTAGACATTGACTCAGATGCAATCCACCCACCTTCTGGCTGGTTTTTCCTATCCTGACGCGTAACAGCCGCATGAAGACCTAAAAATGGATTTGCTAGCTCTACAGGAAAGTCTGAGCCCGCAATGACGCGACTTCCTTGCTTCAAAAATTGCTGCCAAGCATATGCCCCTTTTAGGCGCTCATTACCAATTCGTTTTGGTGCCATGTCTTTATCAGAGGTTGCGTGCGTTGGTTGCATAGAAGGTAAAATATTAAGTTGCTTAAATCTTGGTATGTCAGAAGGCTGAACAACTTGCGCGTGCTCAACTCTGTGTCTTAATTCTTTACCACTGTATAACACTGACTCTGGACTTTTGAAAACTCGTTCAAACTCATCTAGTGCAATCTTATTTGCTCTATCACCGATCGCATGAATATTGATTTGAAATCTATGATTTAGAATCTCATCAAATAGCGGTGTTAACTTTTCTTTTGACGTTACAAGTAAACCCACGTTATCTGCATCATCATGATAAGGCTTTAATAGAGCAGCTCCACGGCTACCTAATGCTCCGTCACCATATATTTTTACGCTACGGATAGACAAGAAATCATTTTTATCCGATACATAACCATGTTTTAACATCTCTGAGAGTTTTGGGTCAGTTGCAGATAACATTGCATAAATTCGAACGGCTAGTTTTTCAGATGCTGCGTGTTCTTTGTATAAGTGATAGGTTTCATGGTCAATTCCCGCATCGTGCATACTTGTTATGCCTAAAGACAGTAGATGTTTTGTGGCTTTGTTTAATGCAGCCGTCATTTCACCTTTAGTCGGGTTTGGTATTTTATTCATGACTAATGTTTCAGCATTGTCGATTAATACACCCGTCGGGTTTCCATTTTCATCTTTTAGTATCTCACCACCTGGCGGAGAGATAGTGTCTTTTGTAATTCCGGCTAACTCCAGCGCTTTAGTATTTAACCAAGCAGCATGCCCATCAACCCGACTTAAATAAACTGGACGATCGGCTATGTATTCGTCTAGTTGTTTTGCCGTAGGGTATTCATTAGAAGCCCAAACCTCTTGGTTCCAACCTCTGCCTTTTATCCAATTTATATTTGGGTTTTTGGCTGCATAACCGGCAACCTTTTTAGCAGTTTCGCGCGCGCTGCCAATATCTCTGACGTCAACATTTAATAAATTGAAGCCTAGACCAAGAAGATGACCATGACCATCTACTAAACCCGGCAACATTACTTTGCCCTTTCCATCTACAACTTTAGCGTCTGGGTATTGTGAAGGTAATAATTTATCACCTACTTTTAAAACTCGTCCATCTTCAAACGCTAATGCACTAAAAGTGACCAAGTTTCGCTCATTGGTAAATGTATAACCCGACACATTTTTTATAATGGTGATTTCCGCTAACGTTGGAAAACTCAATACTGCTAGCGTGAGTAGTAATATTTTTTTCATTTTCTATCCTAAAAATATTTTTTTAATAACCTATCACGCTCTAGTGCCACTGTAACTATTTTAAGATAGGTGCCTGAATAATTTGGATGAATTAAACCTTTTATTAAATCTATAGGAAATATTGGACCTATTAAGAACTAAATTTTAAAGACAAAAAAGCCCCAGCTCTTACGAACCGGGGCTTTTCTTCATCCACTTTGTTATTCCGCTAACTCTAAAGCTAACTTCCTAACTCAGCAGAATTAAGCGATTACTGTTGCTACAACACCAGCACCAACTGTACGACCGCCTTCACGGATCGCGAAACGTAGACCTTCGTCCATCGCGATAGGTGCGATTAGCTCAACAACCATCTTGATGTTATCACCAGGCATTACCATTTCTACGCCTTCTGGAAGCTCAACAGCACCAGTTACGTCAGTTGTACGGAAGTAGAACTGTGGACGGTAACCTTTGAAGAATGGAGTGTGACGTCCGCCTTCTTCTTTAGAAAGTACGTAAACTTCTGATTCAAATTTAGTGTGAGGCTGGATTGAACCAGGCTTCGCTAATACTTGACCACGTTCTACGTCTTCACGCTTAGTACCACGTAATAGGGCACCAATGTTCTCACCTGCACGACCTTCGTCAAGCAATTTACGGAACATTTCAACACCAGTACAAGTAGTTGTTACTGTGTCTTTAATACCAACGATCTCTACTGAGTCACCAGTGTTAACGATACCTTGCTCAACACGACCTGTTACAACTGTACCACGACCAGAAATTGAGAATACGTCTTCGATAGGCATGATGAATGGCTTATCGATGTCACGCTCTGGCTCTGGAATGTAAGTATCTAGTGCTTCAGCTAGTTCGATGATCTTCGCTTCCCACTCTGCTTCGCCTTCAAGAGCTTTAAGAGCTGAACCAGCGATTAGTGGAAGGTCGTCACCTGGGAATTCGTATTCTGAAAGAAGTTCACGAACTTCCATCTCTACTAATTCTAGTAACTCTTCGTCATCAACCATGTCACATTTGTTCATGAATACGATGATGAAAGGTACACCAACCTGACGTGAAAGTAGGATGTGCTCACGAGTCTGAGGCATAGGGCCGTCAGTTGCAGCAACAACTAA
>NZ_BAAAFQ010000010.1:0-184982 GCF_039523615.1 Psychrosphaera haliotis
GTCAACGTTTTTAGTAAATCTTTTTCAATGTTTTGAGAAAGTTTTCTAAACCGTTTTGAGTCAATCCAAACCACCTTCACTTTACGTTTCAAGCCGTTTGATGTCTCCCTGACAACGAGGACGCATTTTAGAGACTTTTCGTTTCAGCGCAAGTGCTAATTGCAATAAATCCGATCTTTTTAGATCGTTTGAACAGTTCTTGTTCGATCTGGATATTTTTTGGATCATTCTGTTAAATTATGAACAAGAAATAACTTGTAAATCCTTCTGTAGGTAATAGTATAGGCGGTACGTGAACGATCACGTGTTTACATTTATGTTTTTTAAAAATTTTTTGAGAGTATGGAATATGTCTTTTAATTCTTCGGTATTCGTACCGTCTATAGTAGTAGCAGTTATCGGTGCGGTTCTTTTTCATTTTGTTGGCTCTGCAGTCCCTGCAGCAGCTGCGTTTGCAATAGGTGCAGTAGTAGCTGGCCTAGCTGGTTCATTTACTGGCTCTTCTGAAGAGCAAGCAGCAAACACAACAACTTTATACGTAGGTAACCTTCCTTATCGTGCAAACGAAGGAAGTGTTCGTGAACTTTTCAGTGAGTACGGTACAGTATTCTCTGTGCGCTTATTAAGAGATAAGCAAACAGGCAAACGTCGTGGTTTCGGTTTTGTTGAGATCGCAGCAGCAGATAGCCAGAAAGTGATCGATACTTTAAATGACTTTGAGTTTCAAGAACGTATGCTTAAAGTACGTTTAGCAAATGACAAGTAAATAACACTTATCTAATAGAAAAAGGTCGCTTATGCGGCCTTTTTTATTGCCAAATTTAGTGTTTTAGTCAATTTTTGAGTAAAATGCATCATTATGTCCATTATTGTGAATCCACTACTATGCCTTTAAGCTCGATCCAACCAGAACAATACGACTCTTTATTAGATAACAAGATCAACTTAGTTAATGAACAGTTTAAGCAGTTCTCTATTCCTTCTATAGATGTGTATAAGTCTCCAACATTGCACTACCGTATGCGTTCAGAGTTTCGAGTTTGGCACGACGGTGACGATCTGTTTCACATCATGTTTGATAAAGAGACGAAAGAAAAGATCCGCATTGATCACTTCCCACCAGCAAGTGAACTAATTAACAACGTCATGGTTGATATCATGGATGCGCTGAGACCTAACGAGGTCTTAAGACGTAAACTATTCCAAATAGACTACCTATCAACGCTAACAGGTGAAGTATTAGTAAGCTTGCTATATCACAAGCAACTTGACGATGAATGGATCGAAGCGTGTAAAGCGCTAAAAGAAAGCCTATCTAAAAAGTATAAAATTGATTTTGTAGGCCGAGCGCGTAAACAAAAAGTTATTTTAGATAGAGACTACTTAATAGAAGAACTTAAAGTTGACGGAAAACCATACATATATAAGCAGGTAGAAAACAGTTTTACCCAGCCAAACGCCAAGTTATGCGAAGACATGTTAACGTGGGCTAAAAACGCAAAGCCATATACTGGTGATCTATTAGAGCTGTATTGTGGTGCAGGTAACTTCTCACTCGCATTAGCCGATAAGTTTGATCGTGTATTAGCTACCGAGATATCTAAAACCTCAGTTCAAGCGGCTCAATATAATATAGAGGCAAACAAAATAGATAATGTTGATATTATAAGAATGTCAGCAGAAGACTTTACCGAGGCGATGAATGGCGTACGTACATTTAATCGATTAGAAGGTATCGACTTAAAGAGTTATAACTGCAATACAATATTAGTTGATCCACCAAGAGCCGGTTTAGACGATGATACGGTTAAAATGGTGCAACAATACGAAACCATCATTTATATATCGTGTAACCCTAATACTCTGCACGACAACTTATTAGAGTTTAGTAAAACACACGAAGTTTCAAAGTTTGCTGTGTTTGATCAATTCCCATATACCGATCATTTAGAATGCGGCGTTGTTCTTACGGCTAAGTCTTAGTACGCCTCTAAGTCTTCGCCTTAACCATCGATAAAAAAGCCCACTCAAGTGATTATGCTTGGTGGGCTATTCTCGAAAACATACTTCGGCCTAACGCTTTAGCTTAGTACTGTAATAATGATGCTTTAATTAAAAGCTTTACGCTGCATCTCCACTAGCTCGTTGTTCTTTTAACGACAACCTCTGATAAGAGCTATAAGCTAATGTTCTTGTTTGACCTTCTCGCAAATATGCATCCATCTCAACGGTAAAGGTAGCAGACACAGGCACAACCTCTAAAATAACACCCTCGCCTAAATTTGCGCTTAATAGCGTTTTACCTGAAAACGCAAATAACCTTTTATCTTCGTCTTTAAAGTCTCCATCTACATAAAGCTTGATGCCTCTTATCCAGTTGTTGCAAATACGAACTTCTTTACCTTTCACATTAAATACAAACTCTTTACTAAACATATCTAATCCTTAATTTTGCTTATGCTAAAAACTTACCCAAAGCGCTGCCAATTGAAACACCTAATCCAAACAAATAAGCTGCCCCTACAATGGTCGCCAATGGCAAAACGCCGGGCTCATCCCATACAGATTTATACTCTTTACTGTCTAGTAACTGTTTCATACTACATCCTTAGTAAAAAACACTACTAACGCTGCTCCAATCATAATTCCAGAGGATAGAGTGAATATGAACTGTATTATTTTTTCTAATTTTTTGCTGCCTTCATCTGTTACCAGCTCCATCTCAATCACTGGTGTTTCTGGCACAATAATGTCTGCTTGTTGAATTTCAAAAACAGAAGCCAGCGCCATTACCGTTTCATTTGATGCATTGCCATAACGCTCAACACGCTGAATGGTTCGTAAACTTACGCCGCAAGCATCTGCTAAATGTTGTTGAGTCCAGCTCTGACTCGTTCTTTTTGTTTTGATTAACTCTGCATTTATATCCATTTTAAACCCCCAGAGTTACTTATCAAAAAATTGTAAGATTATTAACATGCCAACAAACCCGCATACTCCGCCAATGGCAAACGAAGTAATGAAGCCTTTAATAAATTCACTTTTAGAAGAGGTCGCTTTTGGCATCACTTTTCGAGTTTCTACATGTACACCGTCTTTAATTAGTGAGCAGTGTAATTCTGATTTCAGCATGTTTACCATATTAAACTCAACCTCAAACAATACGCCTTGATGCTCAAAAGAATGCACTGACTTTCGTCTTAAACTACGCTTTTCTGATACTAAAGTGCCATCAAATGTAACCGACTCTTTTCCCGATTTACCTGAACCCCAAGCTTCAACTTCATGGCCATCAATTTTAAATTCAAACCTAAAACCGTCTGAAAGCAGAGTCATTCCCGACAGCTTCTCTACACTATTGTTATTATCTTTTTCCGAAGTCATTTTCAAAATCCTTAATGTATTTGTGTTACTCAATGTGGGACTCAGTAAAACAAATATTTCCTAAACCTGTGACGACACCAACAGGACAGTCATACGTTTTGTCATATGTCTGTGGTTAGTGTCACAATATGACAGTGAGGTGTCACATCTTTGAAAGCCTTATACTGACTGGCTTTGCTTCTAATCATCTCTATTTTTAATCAAATGGAATTAAACGTAAAACCAGACGTCTAGTTTTTCACGTGTCGCATGGACTCGGAGCCTTTTGCAATAAAGCGCATTTGGCGAACCACTTTTATTGACAATAATTCTCGCTTTTCCTGGCTTAAATCTAATGCTTCTGCGCCGGCATTAAATACAATCGTCACCAAGGCATCAGCTTCATATAATGCGTCTTGATGATTCGAATTTGTTTTGGTTTGAATGTATTCCGTTAACTCCTCAACAAAGTGCTGAATTTCTCGGTTTACCGCTAACCTAAATGCCTTAGAAGTACCGGAACGCTCACGAAGTAAAAGCCTAAACTCATTACCATTAATTTCCACAAACTCCATAAAGGTAGAAATTGACGTTTGCACTACACTGCCTTTGCCTTTATCAATGCGAGCACGTGCTTGACGCATTAATTGTCTGAGCATTAAACCGGCTTCATCCACCAGCGTTAAACCTAACTCATCCATATCTTTAAAATGGCGATAAAAAGAGGTCGGCGCGATCCCGGCTTCCCGTGCAACTTCTCGCAAACTTAAATTCGCAAAACTTTGATCAGGACTTAACATCCTAAACGCGGCATCAACAATTGCTCGTCGAGTTTGCTCTTTTTGTTGAGCTCTGGTTCTCACTAGTTCTTGACCATTTATTGTTGTCATACGTTACCTAAATTCTGAATGTTCGCACTTTAGTGTCTATTCAACTCTGTTATTGATTTTATCTGCCAGTATTCTAAACTCTGCGTACACATGTATGCCGAGTATTAATAATGTCAAAACCACCTATTATCTGGACCAACGTCCTCATCTTTTTATCTACATTTCTAATTGCGATTATAGGTGTTCCTTTATATGGCTACCATTTTGGTTATCAAACCGAGCACCTTGTTGCCACTATTGTTTCGCTAGGTTTTGCAGGTATGTCTATTACTGTTGGATACCATAGACTATGGTCACACAGAACTTACGAAGCACACCCAGCTATTCAGTTTGTATTAGCATTAGGCGGTGCATTTGCATTACAAAACAGCGCATTACATTGGTCTTCTGATCACAGAATACATCATAAGTTTGTTGACCAAAATGATAAAGACCCCTACTCAGCGAAAAAAGGCTTTTGGTTTAGCCATATTGGTTGGATGTTACGAAGCTACCAGCCAGAACGATACAACGACTATAGCAACTGTCGTGATTTACAGAAGAACAAGATAGTCATGTGGCAGCACAAATACTACTTAGTATTAGCGTTGGCGCTGAACTTTGGTATTCCTATTCTTTTAGGCGTTATTTATAACGACATCTGGGGCATGTTATTAACGGTAGGTGTATTACGACTCGTATTAAGCCACCACTTTACATTCTTTATCAATTCTCTGGCTCACATTTGGGGCAAACAGCCGTACACAGATAAAAATACGGCTAAAGACAACGGCCTCCTTGCCTTCATCACCTATGGCGAGGGTTATCACAATTATCATCACATATTTGAAAACGATTATAGAAATGGCATTCGTTGGTGGCATTTCGATCCAACTAAATGGTTTATCAAAGCAATGAATGTTATTGGCCTAACGTCAAACCTACGTACCGTGCCTGAAGAAAAAATAAAAGCGGCCAAGTGGAAAATGCAAAAACAAAGAGCTAAACAGGCTTTATTAAATTTGCCGGGTAAATCCGAGGTATTAAGCCAATTAGAAGAAGAGTATCAGCATCTTGTTGAAGAGTTTAAGCATTTCGTAGAGATAAAGGGAACATACTTAGCTGCTAAGAAACAGGCTATATCTGACGCCGCACTTGCAGAACTGAAAACAAATTACGAACTTTTAAAGGCCAATATAAACCAACGTCAACAACAGTGGCAGGCATTAATAAATGAACTTCCCGCTTAAATAGGCTTATTGACGTTAAAATACCTACATAAATACAAAACTTTTACTAAAATGAATAATTCTCTAAGTTTTAATTCTTTGTTAAACTTACAAGAATTAGATGATTGAACATCATTCCTTTTATGTTGAAGCGACAAGGGTGTATTTGTGAGCAATAAAAAACAAAAAAACCAAGTAGATAAAAAAACACAATCGTTTGATTACGACACGGTTGTAATCGGTACTGGCCCTGGTGGTGAAGGTGCAGCAATGAACCTGACTAAAGCAGGTAAACGCGTTGCTGTTATCGAAAAGCACACACAAGTTGGTGGTGGTTGTACTCACTGGGGAACAATCCCTTCTAAAGCCCTTCGTCATTCTGTTAGTCGCCTAATTGAATATAATAGCAACCCACTATTTAACAAAAGCGAAAAAGCAGCGTCTTTAACATTTGAAAATATTTTAGAGCACACCACTAAAGTAATACGTGACCAAGTTAGATTACGCGGCGGCTTTTATAACCGTAACGAAGTAGACATCATTCATGGCACCGCGTCGTTTGTAGACAAAAACACACTGAAAATTGTAATGCTTGATGGCTCTATTGAGCACTTAACTGCAGAAAGCTTCGTTATCGCGACCGGTTCTCGCCCATATAATCCTGTAGACGTAGACTTTAAACACCCTCGTGTTTACGACTCAGATACTATTTTGTCGCTTAAGCACCAACCAAAAAACATCATCATCTATGGTGCCGGCGTTATTGGTTGTGAGTACGCTTCAATATTCCGTGGTTTGGGCTGTAAAGTTGACTTGATCAACACCCGTGATCGCCTATTGTCGTTCATGGATGCTGAAATGACCGATTCACTAAGCTACCACTTCTGGAATAGCGGTATCGTTATTCGTCACGGTGAAGAGTACGACAAAATTGACGCTCAAGAAGACGGTGTGATCATGACACTGAAATCTGGCAAGCGCATGAAAGCCGATTGTATTTTATTCGCTAATGGTAGAACGGGTAATACTGATTCACTAAATCTTCCAGCTGTGAACTTAGAAGCCAACTCACGTGGATGTTTAGCGGTAGATTCAACATACAAAACATCAGCAGACAATGTATTTGCTGTAGGTGATGTTATTGGTTACCCAAGCTTAGCGAGTGCCGCTTATGACCAAGGTCGAATTGCAGCAGAGTATATGCTTAACCTACCAACTGAAGGACAGTTAATTGAAGATATCCCAACGGGTATTTACACTATTCCTGAAATGTCTTCAGTAGGTAAAACAGAACAAGAGTTAACTGCCGCTAAAATTCCATATGAAGTAGGCCGTTCGTCATTTAAACACTTAGCTCGTGCTCAAATTGGCGCAACACCAGTTGGTGGCTTAAAAATTCTATTCCATTGTGATACTAAAGAAATTCTTGGCATTCACTGTTTTGGTGAGCAAGCTGCAGAAATCATTCACATTGGCCAAGCCATAATGCAGCAAAAAGGCAAAGCCAATACCATTGAGTACTTTATTCATACTACGTTTAACTACCCAACAATGGCAGAAGCGTACCGAGTAGCAGCTCTTAATGGTTTGAACCGACTGTTCTAAACTTAATTTTATGCAATAAAAAAGCGCTAAGGTTTAATCCAAAGCGCTTTTTTTGTATCTGTATCATCTGCAATCACATTACAAACAAAGGTAGCAAGCTACTTATTGTTAACTTGCTAGTAAATTTGTTCGCTTGCTAGTGAATTTTTTTACTTGTTACAGATCTAGTTTATTTGTGATATTTAGGGCTGTAATCCACAACGGCATTAATAAATGCGCCAGCATTTTCAGGTGTCACTTCAGGTGTAATACCGTGACCTAAGTTAAATACGTGGCCTGTGCCTTTGTCACCATAATCAGCAAGAATGGTTTGTACTTCTTGGCGAATACGATCTGGCGTTGCGTATAACATTGAAGGGTCCATGTTACCTTGAAGTGCAACCTTACTACCTACACGATCACGTGCTTCAGCAATATTGATCGTCCAGTCTAAACCTAACGCATCACAACCCGTTGCTGCCATTTTTTCTAACCACTGACCGCCATTTTTAGTAAATAGCGTCACTGGCACTTTACGGCCTTCATTTTCACGTGTTAAACCATCAATGATTTTGCTCATGTAGTTTAGTGAAAACTCTTCGTAGTCACGCGGCGTTAATACACCACCCCAAGTATCAAAAATCATAACTGATTGCGCACCAGCGGCAATCTGAGCATTCAAATAGCTTGTTACTGAATCCGCTACCTTATCAAGCAATTGGTGCATCATCTTAGGCTCTGAATACATCATGCCTTTTACTTTAGAGAAGGTTTTAGTACCGCTACCTTCAACCATGTACGTCGCCAGTGTCCAAGGGCTACCAGAAAAACCAATTAAAGGTACTGATCCGTTTAATTCTTTACGAATAGTACGAACCGCATTCATTACATATTGTAATTCACCTTCTGGGTCTGGGATTGGTAACTTATCAATGTCTGCCTTTGAACGAATTGGGTTTTCAAAACGTGGGCCTTCGCCTGTTTCAAAATAAAGGCCTAAACCCATTGCATCAGGAATGGTTAAAATGTCAGAAAACAGAATAGCCGCATCTAACGGGTAACGACGCAACGGTTGCATAGTAACTTCACATGCTAGCTCTGCGTTTTTACACAAAGACATAAAGTCGCCAGCCACAGCACGAGTCGCTCTGTACTCAGGTAAATAGCGTCCCGCTTGGCGCATCATCCATACTGGTGTTCTGTCTACAGGCTCTTGCATTAAGGCACGTAAATAACGATCGTTCTTTAATTCTGACATTAATTATTCTCTTTTAAACTGAATAGCAACTATCTACTACAACTCAACGAGTTTATTAACCATAGAGGTTAACGCTAAATTTTCTAGGCGGGATTCTACCAGAATGCACGGATTGTCTCCATAGAATGAAAGTGTATAAAAATTCATTTTTTTATTCTAAATCAATCATAGGTTATTTCTTGCACACTGATCTAGCTGGTGCTATAACTACTCTGCGCTCAAGAAAAACCATAATAAAACTCATTTAAATGAGCTCACGCGCTAGAAAAATTCGGCCACTCTTAGGAGTGGTTTTTTCTTTTCTGCTACCTTCTAACTAACTTCTTTGTAAATTCAATAAGCTGACCTGATATGGTTTTTGCTGGCGGAGTTTGTGGCAAGTCGTCAAATTCAAACCAATCAGCTTCCGCAATCTCGTCATCACAAATATTTAATTCGCCTGAGTCATACTCAGCAACAAAACCACACATCAACGAATGAGGAAAAGGCCAAGGCTGACTTTTCACATATTTGATATTTTTAACTTTAATACCCACTTCTTCCATCACTTCACGATGAACCGCTTGCTCTAACGTTTCTCCGCTTTCTACAAAACCAGCCAATACACTAAACAAGGTTGACGCCGTGCGTGTATGTTTAGCTAACAAAATCTTTGAGCCTTTGCGAATAGCAACAATGATAACGGGCGAAATGCGAGGGTAACAGCGGTGCTTACATGGATCGCACTGTGTAGCCAATTCCCAGTCAATAATTTTCATAGGACCGCCACACTGTCCACAGTATTGATGGGTCTTTAAAAATAACTGAACTTGATAGGCTCTAGCCGCAAATTCAAAAAGTTCGTTTTGCTCAAACAATACATTCCTAAGACCAACAAACTCATCAAGCTGCTCCTCTTGACTAGCCTGTGCTATTTCATCAAAGCTAATGGTGTAAACAGGCTCACCTTCATACTCACCAATTTTATGAACAACCTCTGGCTTAGCTAGATTTATAGCAAGATCATCAAGCCGCCCAAAAGGAATTTTGTTTCTTGGTGCAGGCAAATAAATTTGGTGACTTGAAATAACGCACCACCAGCCTTCTAATTCTGTTGAAAATGGAATACTGTGTTGAATCATCATTGTTCCTTCGCGGTTAAAAACCAATGAATACTAGTGTAAACCGAAACATCGAACTTTCGTTATGCTAAATCTAAATTTATGTCTTATAATTTTGAATAACATACGGAAAACAACAGTACTTTCAAAGAGGAAGACAAAAAATGTTAACTCGGCAGGAACAATCAGAACAAAAATATGGCGGCGCTAACACGGCTATCGATTCATGGTTAGCGGAGCGACAAGACTTGCTTGTGAAGTATTGTCAGCTAGCGGGTCTTCCACCTTTTGAGTCAAATAAAAACTCGCTTCCTGATCATGGAGCCATCACTAACTTTTGCCAAATAATGATCGATTACTTATCAGCTGGTCATTTTGAAATTTACGACAATATTGTTAATCAATGTACTGAACATGGCAAAAACAGCGCCGAGCTAGCAGAAAGAGTGTATCCATTAATTACAGAAACGACGGAGTCGCTTGTTGATTTTAATGATAAGTACGCCAACTTGCCTTCAGACAAAGAATTAACAACCTTTGACTATGACCTATCTGAACTAGGTAAAACATTAGAACAGCGCATGGAATTTGAAGACGAGCTTATTCATATTCTTTACAGTAAACATAGCTAAACCAAGGTTAACTTATAAACCCTGCCTCAATCTATCATTGGGGCGATACAAGGCTATTTATTATTAACCTAGTAACGTAAAATACAGGCAATACTCATTAATGGATAATTGCGCTTAAAATGAAGTTCTTGCTCAAACTGTTTAGCGTTTGCGTGTTTTTTGTATTGCTCATTGTTATCGCAGCAATTTCATTAAAACCCATCACACTCACTAACCAAACATTAACACCTATTCAAGTTGCGGCAGCAAAGCACTCTCTACAGCGCCTACTAACTGAGCTCAAAAAAGAGTCTGCTCATATCAACATCGTTTTGTACCAAACTGAACTGGACGCTCTATCAGATTTAGCCGCTCATACGATTAACAATGCCAATTTTGAAAACTATATTTCAGCTCAAACTTTTACTACCGCAGTCAGTTATAACCTAAGTCAGCTATTTAAAATTCAGCAGCAAGACTTTTATATCAACGCCTACTGTTCAATGTCACAACAAGATTCAAAGTTTTCCGTAGAGCACTGTAAATTAGGCAGCATACCCATTCCGCAGTTTATTGCTGAACCATTATTATTTGGCGCGTTAAAACATTACTTACCTAGCGATTCTGCGCAGCTTGCTCAACATCTATTTGAGCAATTTAGTATTCAGCCGAATGCATTGGCATTGAGCGCCAGTAGGCCTCCTTTGTTAATCACCAAAGTAAGAGAGTCTTTAAACTCAATCAAACAACAAGCCACGGATTTTGCCGTTGGCTCCAAGTTTAATACGGATAAGTTTTACGAATATATAAGCGTGCTGGAAAATAACAAAAACAACAGCAATCAGCTTGCCTATTTCATTGGCCTATTGTTTGAAAAAGCCAGAAGCAACATGATAGCTCAGCCTTCGTTAAGTGCTGTTCGTGAAAACCGTCACGCCCTCTGGGCACTGGCCACCTATTTTGGTAATCGTCGTTTCGCAAAAATAGCCGGGTTATCAATGCCTAGCACTATAAAGCCAAATCAAACGCCAGTTCTACGAACGCGCCAAGACTTAAGTTTGCACTTTTTATACTCAGCCATTCTTGAACAATTAGGTGGTAAACAAATAGGGCTAAACATTGGCGAAATAAAAGAACTGTATGATGCAAACGAAGGTGGCAGTGGTTATAGTTTTGCAGACCTTGCAGCTGATAAAGCCGGACTCAGCTTTAGCCAGTTTGTGGTTTACAGCGAACAAAAAGCAAGACAAGCACAGCAAATGTTAGCTGGCATAAAAGAAGAAGCGGTATTTTTCCCGCAAATAAACAAATTACCAGAAGGTTTGTCAGCAATACAATTCCAACAAGAACTCGGCAACAAGCACTCAGCACAATATAAAGTTCTTGAGCGCATTATAGATAATCGGATAACCGAGTTACCGCTTTACCAGTAGGCATAAAAAAGGCGCTTAATGCGCCTTAATATTTTTATTCAAACTGCAATCGCAATGATTAATTACTTAGTTGCAGGTGCTTCAGGTGCTTTTTGGATATCAAATAATTCAACTTCAAAAATAAGCGCTGAATGTGCTGGAATAGAACCCGCCGCACGTGCGCCGTAACCTAGCTCAGACGGAATGTAGAACTTGTACTTAGAGCCTTTGCTCATGTACTGAAGGCCTTCAGTCCAACCAGGGATAACACGATTAAGTGCAAAGCTGATTTGCTCGCCACGATCAACAGAAGAGTCAAAAACAGTACCGTCAATTAGTGTACCGTGATAATGAACAGTAACCGTGTCAGCAGCAGCTGGCTTCTCGCCTTCCGCTTCTTGTAATACTTCATACTGAAGACCAGACTCAGTTACAGTCACTTCGCTACGCTTTGCATTTTCAGCTAAAAACGCAGTACCTTCTGATTTCGCCGCTTCAGTTAATTCTTTTTGACGCTCCATGCCACGTTTACGAACGTCTGCTTCTAGCGCATTCATAACCGTTTCAATTTCTTCGTCGCTTAGTTGAACTTTGTCAGATAGAGCGTCTTCAATACCGCCTAAAATCAAATCTTTTTTAAGCTCAATACCAATCTCGCCATTTTTCTCTAAGTTGTTATTTAAATAACGACCCATAGACGCACCAAGCGCATAACTCTGTTTGTCAGCATCAGTCTCAACTTTAACTTGAGCTTTCTCTGCATTACCACACGCACCTAAAAGTGCTACTGCTGCTGCAATTGCAGTTATTTTTACTGCTTTATTCATGTTCTCTCCATTATTCTTATAAATCTAATGCTACAGTTTTCAATTCGTTGTAGCCTATACTAGCGAGTATCAATGTAAAGAAAAACCCCAAAACGCTCTAAAAACCAGCGACCAATAGATAGAGGTTAAATTTGAGAGTTAAAAATCTTTTTTCATCAATGGTAATTATCGCGACTACGTTAATAAGTGGTTGCCAACCAGCAGGTGACAAACCTAAGCAACAGTTTGATCACGCTCAATCCGGCGCGTTTGCGGCCAGTATTTCAAATTCTGGTCAATACTCCGTTGTCTCTACCTTATATCATGGGGTAGCTTTGTGGGATCTCAATGCTAACGGCGCAAAATATCAATGGTCGCATGACATAGAGCAAAAGCCACTTACCTTTGACGAGGGCGAAAGCACCTCAATTATGAGCAACAGCAACGTTATTTTTGCCATTGCCATTGCCGACAATGACTCACATGCAGTGCTCGCCGATAAACATAACTTCTCTTTGTGGGACATTAACACCGGCGAAAACACAGGCTTTTGGCAAGTCCGAAAGTCAAAAGTTCAAATTAATAAAGACGACACATCAAATGCTTGGGTGAATCGAAATAACCCAGCGTCCGATGAGCCTAAAGCATCGCAAATAACCGTGTTAGACAGAACCAAGTGCATCAATGTAAATGAGAGCAACGGCGAACAATGCATGATGTTAGGGACAATTAGAGCCGTAGATGTTTCTGACAACGGTAACAGCATTGTTATTGGTAAAAGCAACGGCATGGTTACGCACATCACCTTAGAAAGCGGTCGTCGTTTAGAATTCCTTGGCCATCAACGTGACTTACTCGATGAAAATGGCGAAGCAATACAAATAAACAACGCAATAAACAGTATTGATATGTCGCCTAATGGTAAGTATGTGCTCACTGGCTCAAGCGACCAAGCTGCTTACTTGTGGGATACGACAAGCGGACAAGTGGTGCATAAATTTAGACACAGCAGCCGTGTTATTCACGTCGCGTTAGATCCAAAAGCGCGTTACGCCTTTACCGCAGACAGTAAAAAACAAGCTCGAATATGGGACTTAAAAACCGGTAATGCTATTTCAAATCTCGACTTTATTAATCGCCAAGAAATATTCTCAAGTGCGCGCTTTAGTGAAAATGGAAAGTGGTTATTAACCGGCGCACCTACACGTCAATTAACGCTGTGGGATGTAAAAACAGGCAAACAACTGCAACAATGGCACGTTACACCAAGGAAAGGCTCACGCCCTCAAAGCGCGGTAGTGTATAGTGCCAGCTTTATAAATAATGAAACCCAAGTAATCAGCGAAAGCTCAGCTGGGTTAAGTGAAATATGGGACATTGCTCGTGAGCACAGATAAACTTCAAGAATTAACTACTCGAGTTGAGTCATTAGAAAGCCAAATATCGTTTCAAGAAGATACGATTGATCAGCTCAATGCTGAGATCACTGCACTGAACTTGTCGCAGGCGACGCTTAAAAGACAAATAGAACTGCTTGCGCAAAAGATTACCCAAGATAAGGGCTCTGCGGTAGCGGACCAGTCGGAAGAAACGCCTCCACCACATTACTAAGCACTAATAAATTACTGATCAGTAATAAATTATTCAACGCTAGCCAAAAGGCTAGTCTTCAGGCGTAAACACACCAATGACTTGTTCAAATTGTCTGGTTGCGCCTTGAACAGCACCTTCTGGTTGAGTCATTTGGTGACCACAAGATTTACACTCAACTTTTTCAACGTTGTTCTCAATAAACAACATCATGGTATCCATGCTTTTACATTCAGGACACGTTGCACCTGCAATAAAACGCTTTTTCTTTTGTGTCATTTTTCTACCCAAAACTAAATTCAACTTCCATAACCGGAAGGACGCGGTATTTAAACAAAAAACACGCCCTTTGGGTATACGTTTTGTTACGCAAGATATACCATTCTATGGTTAATTTTTTAGGAACCTTACTTTCTCTATGCTGCAAATTTCACAACTTGACTTACAACTTGGCAATAAAGTTCTTTTTCAACAAGCCTCTGCCACCATTTATCCAGGCCATAAAATTGGTATTGTTGGTGCAAACGGCTGTGGTAAGTCAACGCTATTTAATATGATCCGCGGTGAACTATCTAACGACGGTGGTGAAATTTCTTATCCAAAAGCATGGCAACTTGCCTGGGTAAAACAAGAAACGCCTGGCTTAGACAAGTCGGCACTAGAGTATGTTATTGACGGACATGAAAAATACTGCAAATTACAAAATGCACTAGCAAAAGCAGAACAAGACAATAATGGTCATGAAATTGCGCAAATACATCATGACTTAGAAACCATTAATGCCTACACCATTCCAGCTCGTGCAGGCGAAATGCTTAACGGCTTGGGTTTTGATGCAGAAGCTCAAAAGCGTCCAGTTAAAAGCTTTTCCGGTGGTTGGCGAATGCGCCTTAACTTAGCGCAAGCTCTAATGATAGACAGTGACTGTTTACTGCTCGACGAACCAACAAACCACTTGGACTTAGATGCAGTTATTTGGTTAGAAAAATGGCTCAACCGATACGAAGGCACCATTTTACTTATTTCTCATGACAGAGACTTTATCGACAACATA
This sequence comes from Psychrosphaera haliotis, assembly GCF_039523615.1. Lineage (NCBI taxonomy): Bacteria > Pseudomonadati > Pseudomonadota > Gammaproteobacteria > Alteromonadales > Pseudoalteromonadaceae > Psychrosphaera > Psychrosphaera haliotis. The sequence goes on from NZ_BAAAFQ010000010.1 coordinate 14,877, forward strand.
TGTCAGGGCATTTTGCATGTTGAGAACAACAGCCTAAATAGCTATACCGGCAACTATTCGACCTTTGAAACACAACGTGCTGAAAAACTAGCGCAACAACAAGCCACCTTTGAAAAGCAACAAACTGAAATTAAGCACATTCAGTCGTTTATCGACCGATTTAAAGCGCAGGCCACCAAAGCCAAACAAGCGCAAAGCCGTGTGAAAATGTTAGAACGAATGGAAAAGATTGCCCCAGCGCATGTTGATTCGCAATTTCACTTTGAATTTAGACCTGCAACCAATATCCCAAATCCTATTATAAAAATGGATCAAGTGGCTGCGGGTTATGGCGATACGGCAATTTTGTCAAAAATTAGAATGAATCTAGTACCTGGCAGTCGCATTGGCTTGTTGGGTCGAAATGGTGCGGGTAAATCCACGCTAATAAAAACACTGTCACGTGACTTGCCGCCATTATCGGGTGAATTTGAACATAGTAAACACTTACGAATTGGCTATTTTGCACAGCACCAATTAGACACACTAATACTAGGTCAAAGTCCTGCCGATCATGTTCAGGCACTAGACAATACCATGACAGAGCAAATGGCCAGAGACTACCTCGGCGGTTACGGTTTTAATGGCGACCAAGCATTAGACAAAATTGATAACTTTTCTGGTGGCGAAAAAGCGCGGTTAGTTTTAGCCCTCATTGTTTTTCAAAAACCAAACTTATTACTGCTCGACGAACCAACTAACCACTTAGACATAGAAATGCGTCAAGCGTTGGCTATCGCGCTGCAAGGTTTTGAAGGCGCCATGATACTTATTGCCCATGACCGTCACTTATTAAAGTCTACCTGCGACGATCTTTACTTAGTAGACAGCGGCCAAGTAGCGCCATTTGACGGCGACTTAGATGACTACCATACTTGGCTTTTAGACCAAGAGCGTCAGGCTAATCAAAACAAAGAAGAGATAAACGACAAAGCTAACTCTGCAATGGCCAAAAAAGACCAAAAACGCAAAGATGCTGAGTTAAGAAAAGCCCTATCACCAATAAAGAAAAAAGCCGATAAGTTAGTGTTACAGCAAGAAAAAATGACCAAACGATTGGGCGAAATTGAAGAAGCAATGGGCGATACAGAACTTTATACCGAATCAAGAAAGTCAGATTTAAACCAATTACTTAGCGAACAAGCAAGCTTAAAAAGCGAGCTTGACGACATTGAGATGGAGTGGTTTGAATATGAAGAACAAATGGAAGTGATGAGGAGTGAATATGACGAATCTAATTGAGCCAGCAGAATTATGGCACTTTAGCATTACCAGCTATCAACAAGATGAACTTCAAAACGAGTTACTTAGTTGGCAAAATAGCTATGATGGCAACGTAAACATGGCGCTGTTCTGCTTATACTGCGACGATTTATCCATACAGATTAGTGATACCGAACTAGATTTGTTGCATAACCAAATCAGTGTATTTTCTCGAAAATTTACCCAAACTATTAGAGTCAGTCGAGAAACCTTTAAACAGCAAAAAGCCCAGATCCATAAGTATGAAGATATTCGACATCACTTATTAGAGGCTGAGCTTCTATTTGAACAACAAGAGCAAAGTTTACTTTGCGATATGATGAATAGAGATGCGGCAGAGTATCAATCTAACATCGCCGCACCTCACAACTGGGCAAGGTATCAGTCGCTACTAAAACGCAGCTCTGAATCCTAATACAAATGCTCTGCTAGGCAATAAAGTATCGTTTTTCAGGAAGCTAGTATGAACTCTTGCTTCCTCATCAAATACGTTATTAATTTTCGCAAATACCGTCATATCTATGTTATTCACCGTCATGTAATGATTAACTTTTACGTCCACCATTGTATAAGCATCGGTTGCTGTTTCTAGTTCAGCTACCTTATCCTGCTCAAAGTTGTGCATAACACTTAACTCTAACGCCGTATTTTCCATTTCATAGTTAAACGTAGTGCCTAAACGTACTGGTGGAATTCTTGGTAAATATTCGCCAGATGACAACTTACCGTTGATGCTATCCGCTTGCAGCGTTACTTTTAAGTCGCTTGACGCCTGCCAAACCCATTGTGCTTCAACACCGTAAAACTCAGCGTTACGAGCTTCGTATTTGTACGTGTTTAACTCATCTATAGTTACGCCCGTATTGGCCTGATAGTAAAAATCATCAACTTCGTTATAAAACGCGTTAATTACAAAACCAGTATTGCCTTCAAACTTTCTTAAGCTCAACTCAATATTGTTCGACGTTTCTTCTTCAATAGCAGACTCGTTATACGTTGTGCTGCCATCAACTGAGCTATAAATAGCACCAATTTCAAAAGAGTTAGTGCCTATATGTGCACCGTAAGACAGTAATTCAGCGGCAGATGGCGCTCTAGAAGAGTGCGTGTAAGACGCTGCAAAGTTGTATCCACTGGTAAAGTCATAAACCAAACCAGCTGACAAACTTACTGGCGTGAATTCAAATGAATGTAAGTCTGAATCAATTGAAACATTTTCCGCTCTTGCGCCTAATTGAACCAACACATCGTCAAAATGCTTTTCTTCCAATAAGCCAATGGCATATGATTTTGTTTCTGAAGGTGGTGTAAATGCTTCTTCACCAATGGCTTCAAAGTCAGACGACTTAATGTCGAACGTCAATGCGCCGTGCCAATCATTAATATCCGCGAGTAATAAATCACTGCGTAATTCCCAAGCGTCATTATTAAACTGCGTGCCCACTTCTGAGTCACCAAATTCATCAAACTCTAACTCTTGGTGTTGATAATTTGTAATACCAAACCTTGTATTGATGCCCGTAACCCAAGAGTTTGCAATACTAAACTCACTAGCAATCTGAATACGAGTTTGGCGCATATCACCCATCACATAACCTTCCTCGGCATGCTCGTCGTGTTCTTCGTGCTCATCGTGGTCTTCTTCATGCTCGTCGTGATCTTCATCATGCTCTTCGCCATGCGCATGAGCGTGACCAGGAATACCGTATAGACGGTCAAGGTAACCAACAGAAATACCAACAAAACCATTATCAAGTAGTAAGCTTGCGCCTACGTTAAAGCCTTTTGAGCGAGAAGCACTATTTTCTAGCAGTTGTGAGCCGTGAACTTCCTCATGCTCGTCATGGTCATCGTGATCTTCGTCATGATCTTCATCATGCTCGTCATGTAACTCAGGGTTGCCTGGAACTTTATAGTCGCTGCTGTCGCGATAAAAACCATCTCCGTGCAAGGCAATATCATTACTACCAATCGCATTTTCAATGCCTGTATTTACTGCAACAGAAAACTCAGATTCATCAGCTACATCGCCAAAAGACAATTGAACTTCAGCACTTTCTTCCATTGCTTTAGGAACACGATTATCAACAACATTTACAACGCCGCCAATAGCACCACTGCCATAGAATAAAGTAGCAGGGCCACGTAACACTTCAATTTGTTTAACGGTACTGGTTTCTGTAGATACTACGTGATCTGGACCAACTCTAGATGCATCGCCTACATCTAAGCCGTTTTGCGCTATTAATACACGTGGGCCATCAAGGCCTCTAATAATTGGTGTGCTACTAACAGGGCCGTAGTAAGAAGAGTGAACACCTAACTCGCCTTTTAGCGTTTCGCCTAAAGTAGACGCGTGTTTATTTTTTAACTCTTCGTCGCTCAGCACAGTAATTGGCGTAGCAGACTCTAATGTTGAACCATGCAAAGGCGTAGCGGTAACGTCAATTCGTTCAATAAGTGCAGGAGACAATACAATATTGTAAAGGCTTGTTTGTTCCGATAAGCCTACTGAGGCATGGTTATAACCCGCTGCAACAATATGCAGCTCGTCAGCATGTTGCACTTGCTCCATCACTTTAAAGCGACCATTGGCATCTGTTTTAAGAACAATAGTGCTACCGTGAACTGAAATTTTAGCATTGGAAATTGGCTTTCCTTTGCCGTCGGTAACAACACCTTCAATATTATGGGCAGCAAGCGCTGAGCTCACCACTAACGCACTGGCAACAGACGCTCCAGATAAAAGTAACTTTCTAAAAGACACAACAAATTTCTCTTCTAATGAATCAAGTAAGTCGATGATACACTATATCATAACAATGTAAATGGAATGATATTCAAAATTTTAAACCAATAAACATGATCTATATCAATAGTTGAATCGGTTGGGATTTTGTTGCTAAAAAAGTGTGATCTAGATCATATAAGAAAGTACTGCGAAGCCTAAAGTATAAGCATACCAATTAGGAGATAATATTATGTTTACTGACTTTAATCTTGAATCAATGTTTCGCGACTTTATGAGTGATCCAGTGTTATGGATGAGCTTTGGAATTTTAGCCCTAACACTAGGCTTAATGGTTTTTTATACTTGGTACTTCATTAAAAACGTAATTGACGCAGAAATTCCAATTGAAGAGTTACAGCAAGAAGAAACAAAAAATGATGGCTCAGACCACACCAATGGCCTAAACCTTAACTCACACGCTCACTAAAATTGATAGGTATACTGCAATTCCAACCGAGTATCCTTTCGATTTTGAGTTCCTGAATTTCCGTCGTTATCAAAACGGCGGATGTTCAATTTCCCCGTCGCTTTTCGCGTTAACCTACGTTCCAAACCTATGCTTGCTTGAAAGCCTTCTCTATTGCCACTCGTACCATTTGAAGTGACGTCAGTCTCATTCACAGAAGTAACAAATGAAGTACGACGAGACATTCTATGGTTAAACAAAACGGACCATTGCTCGCTGTCCTGCTCACTGCCAAAGGCTTCATTTTGAAGTTCTAAAAACTCTTGGGTGCCCTTGCTATATGCCAAGGTTAAAGTGCTCTTTTTACCTCTATAAGTAATTTGCGCATTTGCAGCTTTACTCAAAGTTAACACTTCTTGTATCAAATAGTTGTTGTCAAAAAACTCAAAGTAAACTCGGCTAGGGTTAGGGATCTCAGGGAAACCAGATAAAGGAATACAAGCTTCTCGGAATGTCAGTGCCGGATTACAACTATAAACGCCTGCAGAAACCGCCTCATTTACTAAACGCGATGTACTGCCTAAGTCTTCGCTATAACCAACATTGATGTCCCAATTGTTACCGGTTTTTCGGTAAGAAAAGTTATGTGACTCACCATAAAATCGACGACTATTTTGATAACTTAATAAAGTACGTTTACTTGGCTCAAACACAACTCGATAGCCAACAAAAGTATCATCAAAGTCTTCACTGTCGTTAAACTGAGATTGTCCTTTTGAATCTTTATTTACAGTGACCGCCACAAACGAGCGCTTGCCAAAACGCCAAGCTAAACCAGCACCATAATACTCATTGTCTAAATTAGAGGAATCAAAATTATTATTCGCGATGGAGTTTCTGCTTTTTTCACCGTTAACCACCATGTCGAATGAAGACCAAATTGGTACTTGCACATTAAACGACGCGGCTAAGTAATCTTGACGACCACGAATATCTCTATTTATTGAATTACCATTAACAATAAAACTGCCTCTAACCTTGTTTGCTTGTCGGCCAAACATTAAACGCAGCTCAGCATTTTGCGTATCACCTTTATTAAGGTTGATAGCTCTATTGCTGGTTTCTTCTAAATCGTTTTCGTTGTAATCAGTGGTGGTAAAGTTATAACTTAAGCTGTTTTGCCAGTGCGAACCTGACTTGTTTTTTAACGTTAAACCCACCGTACCGCTGTCTACGTCAATGTATTCACCTTGTGAAAATATAGGATCTGACACACCAGCAAAACGTTGATCGATATTTTGATTACGGCGACTGCCATTGACCGACAAAACCACTCTGTCTTTAACAAAACCAAACTGGTTATTTAACGAAACATCACTGTAAGAAGAATCACCAATGTCTGAATTAAGTTGTTTGATATTTGTGTGCGATAAATTCCACGTACCGTTCCACACTGGTCCAGTGGCAATCATAGAAATACCAGGGCTAAGCAATAGCGCCTGATGGCCTTCTTCAATTGGCGTATCAAAATTAACGCCGCTAAAATCTGCTTCGCCAATATAAGTATAGGTAGAGGATATAACCGGTTTAATTTCTATTTCTGTGGCGTGCGTCAGTGCCGACGTTGTTAAGCCTAAAACACCATAAACCGCAGATAGAACAAAGCGGTTTGAACTTCCTTTTCTCTGCGCCTTTTTCATCGTGCGTTATGCCCCAGTTCCGTAGTAATAACCATAACCTTGAGTTTCTGAAGGATCCGTCACTTTATTAAGTACAAAACCTACCGCCATAGACTCAGGTAACAAATCAACAGCCTGCTTAACTTCAGATACTTTAGACTTAAACTCTTCAACCACAATCACGCCTTGGCCGCATTGCTCAGCCATTAAGGCAGTTTCGTTTACACCTAATAATGGTGGGCAATCAAATACCACAATACGGTCTGGGTAACGGTTGGCAAACTCTTGGCAAAGCTTCAACATTTTGTCACTAGACAACAGTTCGTTTGATAAATGGTGTGGTAAACCTGCTGGTATCACTTTTAAATTTTCAATATTCGTGTGGTAAATAACCGAAGAAACGTTTTCCTCTTCACCGGTCAAATATTCTATTAAGCCAACATTGGCACCAATCTCTAACGTTTTAGACACGCTAGGTTTTAGTACATCAGCATCAACGAGCAGTACCGTTTTGTCTTGCTCTAAGGCAATACTTAACGCTAAGTTAACCGCTGTGAAGGTTTTACCTTCATTCGGTCTTGAGCTAGAAACAAGTACCAAGTTACTGTGATTTAGCGTTTTTGCTAGTCCACCAAAGGCATTGTTTAGTACTTTACGCTTAATGCTTCTAAACTCTTCGTTTATTAAGGTACGCTTTCTTGATAACGCTACAAAACCTTTAGCTTCAAGCCCTTCAATATCAATAACTAAATCTTTGTTATGTTGCGCTGGCTGGGCTTCTTCACTAGAAACTACCGTCGCGTCTTGGTTAGAAACTTCAGGGACAGTTGCACTTGGGTTGGAAACATTCTGGCTTAGCATTTCTTCATTAGAAACTTCTGGATTAGCAGCTACCGAGTCCGTTGTAGTTCCAGCTAAATCAGCGTCAGGCTTTGCCTCAACAGCTTGGTTCTCTGTATCGTTTGTAGTCGTTGGTTGCCCAAACTTTGCCTTTTCACCTTGGCGTTGCATCGCCTTTTCTATAGAGCTCATAGGAATCTCTCCAATAACTGCAACGGTGTTTTCATAAGAACAATTTCCGACACCATAAAGAACAAATAAATACCAACAATCACAGTAGTAGACGCAGCAAAAACCAACATTCTTCGTTTATCGCGCTTATTAATTACTTCTAAATTAATGTCTGTAACCGCACCTAAAATTGGCCTATTGGTAATTTTTGACAATTGGCTGGCACTCATAATCACAGGGTTTATTTGGCTGAACAAAAAGGCCATTGCCATGCCTGCACCTAAGCTAATAATGAGTACAGCGGTATACAACAACGGACGTTTAGGACCAGAAGCCGACAGCGGTACAACCGGTGGCTCAATAATTCTAAATTGAACATCTTCAGCAGACAAATCTGCTTTTCTTGATAAATCCGCAGACTCTTTTCTGCCTAACAAGTCTTCATACTTACGCTTAGTTATGCCGTAATCACGGTTAAGCGCCGTGCGTTTCGCTTCAATATCAGGAATGAGTTCTAATTTTTGTTCCAAACCATCTAACTTATCAGTGTAGCTCTGTTTACGAACATTTAACGAGGCAATGTTGCTTTCTAAATTATTAATCACAATAGTTAGCTGCTGAACAATAGCGTTCTCACTCAAACTGCCTGCAGCCAGCTCGCCATTCGACAAGCCCTTCATTAGCTGATCAATTTCTGCTTTACGTTGCGCCTGCAATGCTTCAAGACGTTCTCTTGTTTGCACTACGTCAGGGTGTTTATCCGTAAAACGAATTTGCAGGTCATCTAGGTTAGCTTGCATTTGTGAAATTCGGTCGTCGTACTGCGTGGCAATATTAACGTTGTCAGGATTGCCTTCATTTGTCGTACTTGTGGCAAACTTGCTCTTTAAGCTTTGTAGCTGCGTTTGTTTTTCAGATAATTCTAAATTAATGGATTCTATTTGGTTTTTTAGTTGCGAACGTTGCTGGTAATAGCCAGAACCACCAGACTCTGGTAGCAAATCACCATACTGCTTTTTAAAGTCCGCTAAACGTTGCTCTGCATTTGAAAGTCGTGCGGCATATTCTTGTAGCTGCTCATCTAAAAAGTTACTTGCTGAAGTACTGTCTTGACGGTTTTGGCCAAGCGCCGATTCAACAAACTTATCCAATGTTAATGACACCACTCGTTTAGCCACTTGAGGATCTGGATGTTCAAAGGAGATTGAATAAATGCTCGCACGTCCTGAGCTATCAAATATTATTTTTTTACGCAGACTTTCTACCACATTTTGAAACTCTTGCGGCGTTTTAGCGGAAATATCTAAATCGGCTTTACGGGCGATGTCTTCTAAATTGGGGGTCGACTTTAACGTTTTGGCAATGGCGTTAATTTCTTCTTTCGGATCATTTTGTATTGCCAATCCGCGAAGTAAAGGTTTTAGCATTGAGCGAGTATCTGCATACACTTTAGCCTGAGACTCATACACGTCTGGCATTTTTGCCACTAATACTAATCCAAGCGGACATATCAACCAGGTTGATATAATAATAAACCGCTTTTTAATCCAAATACCTTTTAAATAATCCAGTATTTGCTGAATGGTGGCCTGCAGGTCCTGCATTTACTAATCCCTTTATTAACTACTACTTTAGAATCGAACATTATATAGCGACTCTATATTGCAACTTTACTGCCTTCCTAAGAGTTAACTTTCAGGAAAGCAAACTACCTATTCTTTATAAATGGTTTAGAACCAATCTTCAGGAATAATAATAATATCGCCTGGCAAAATATCTACGTTTGCAGAAATGTCACCTTGTTTAATCAAATCATCAAGCTCTAGTTCAAACTCAGTTTGCACGCCATTAATTACTCGTACTAAAACGGCACTGTTGCCATTGGCAAACTCAGTTAAGCCGCCTACCTGAATCATTAAATCAAGTAAGGTCATATTCTGACGATAGTTTACAGCCATCGGGTTTGATGCTTCACCAATAACGCGCACTTGCTCAGTAAACGGCCCAACAAAGCCGCCCACACTTACTGTAACAATTGGAGATTTAATATATTGACCTAGCACCACTTCAATTTCGCGTGCTAATTGCGTTGGGGTTTTACCCGAAACAGGAATGTCTTCTACCAACGAAGTGGTAATCATTCCATCAGGACGAACCATAAAACTGCCGGACACTTCAGGATTTCGCCAGACAAAAATATTAACGGAGTCGCCAGGGCCAATGAGATATTGATAATCATCAACACTAGCTATTGCGGAAGGTTTTACCGTTGCCGTAGGCAAGCGGTTGGTTGAACAGCCAATCATGGCAAGAACACACACTAATAGTATTAATATTTTCACGGCAAATTCACTCTTGTTTTTGTTGTCCATAATATGTATCAATAGAGATTGTAATCAAATCATAATAAATGTGAACTATTATATTTATTCGAAATGACAGTCTGCTTACAATAAGTTAAAGTATCTGTTACAAAAATAATAACAACTTCATCTAGAACTAGGAACTGACTTGAAAAAGGTATTTCATCAAAAGCCTATTAATCATCGTAGTAATACTCTGATGATGATGGATTGGCTTGTCGCGCTAACCGTTGGCTTACTTGGCTTTTGGGCCGCTGAGTTTTATGACTTAGACTTTGTCCCCGCTTATAAAGAAGTGTGGTGGGTCCTGCCAATATCTATCGCAAGTTTGTTTATTGTTACTAATTTGTCCGTTGGTTTATACGACATAAAATTACGTGACAGCCATGTTGGTATTTTCCGCCGTTGTTTAGTTAGTGGCGCAATGACCTTCACTATTTTTGAAATTGTTGTTTTTAACATATTTACCTCTTCTGAAATTCTACCGCTTCTTTTTGCGGCCTATATCCTATTAATTGTCACGCTGGTATTTACCATTCGTTATTTAGCCAATACCTTTGAAATGTTTGGTATTACTAAAAAGCGTGTTGTTGTTATTGGTGCTGGTGAACGCGCTTCTATTATTGAAAAAAGAATGCGTCGTGAATCAGACCGCAGAGGCTTTTCACTTATTGGATTTATTCCGCTAGATTCAGATAAAGAAGATGAGCTCAAGCGTGAAAACATTATAAAGCTAGAGTCGTTAGACGACTTGCATGAGTTTGTTCAAGAAAACCAAATTGACGAAATCGTTATTGCACCTGACGAGCGCCGAGGCTCATTACCTTTAGAGTCACTATTTGACTGTAAAATGGGCGGAGTTGTTGTAAAAGACATTTTAGACTTTATTGAAGAAGAAACGGGACAAGTTGCCGTTAATCTTATTTATCCTTCGTGGGTTATTTACTCAAACGGTTTCCAGTCAAGACACTACATTCGTGTTGCGGCAGACTACGTATTTAACGTTATTTTAGCCGTGTTTGTATTTTTATTAACTTGGCCAATATTACTTATCACCATGGCACTTATATACCTAGAAGATGGCCGCAAAAAAGGCGGAACCATTTTTTATAAGCAAACTCGCGTTGGTATGGATGGGCACTTATTCGAAATCATCAAATTTAGAAGTATGCGTCAAGACGCAGAAAAAGACGGAGCGCAATGGGCTCAGAAAACCGACGACCGAGTTACTAAAATTGGTAATGCCTTACGTAAATATCGCATAGACGAATTACCGCAATTATTTAACGTTTTTAAAGGCGAAATGGGCTTTGTTGGCCCTCGTCCTGAACGTCCTGAATTTGTTAAAGAGCTGATTAAAGAAATTCCTTATTACAATCATCGTCACAATGTTAAGCCAGGCTTAACAGGTTGGGCACAGCTAAACTATCCATATGGTTCAAGTGTTAATGACTCACTAGAGAAGCTAAAGTTCGACCTGTATTACATTAAGCGTCGCAGTATTCTTTTAGACTTATTGATATTGGTTAGAACCATAGAAATCATTTTATTTGGTAAAGGTCGTTAACTATGTCGGCCAAGCAGCCCACACAGAAAAAAACACATGCAATGACTGTAGACGTGGAAGACTATTTCCACGTTTCTGCTTTTGATAGCTTATTTTCACAAAAAGACTGGCCTAACTTAGAGCATCGTGTAGACAACAATACCCGCCGCCTTTTAGACCTGTTTGATGAACATGGCGCTAAATCTACGTTTTTTATTTTAGGCGCTGTTGCAGAAAAGTTTCCAGACTTAGTCACCGAAATAGACAAGCGCGGTCATGAAGTAGCCAGCCATGGATTTGCCCATCGCCGAGCAACTACTCAAACTCAACAAGTCTTTAAAGAAGACGTTTATCGTTCTAAATCCTTTTTAGAAGATACTTTAGGCAAGTCTATCAACGGGTATCGTGCGCCAAGCTTTAGCATCAACGATACCAATGAGTGGGCCTACGAAACGTTAGTTGAACTTGGTTTTAAATACAGCTCAAGTACCTACCCAATTGAACATGACCTTTATGGTGTTCCTGACTGGCCTCGTTTTAAATACGATCGCCCTGAAGGCATTATTGAAATTCCAGTACCAACCTTAAGAAAAAATCATAAAAATAAAGGCATTGGCGGCGGTGGTTACTTCCGACTTTACCCATATTGGTTGTCAAAACGTCGAATTCAAAAATTTGAGCAAGAAGAAAACGCGCCTTACAGCTTCTACTTCCACCCGTGGGAAATAGATGCCGAACAGCCTCGCATTAAAGACGCACCAGTGCTGTCTAAATTTAGGCATTACGTGAACTTGTCAAAAATGGAAGGTAAAATTGTTCAACTGCTGAAGGATCATCAGTGGGACACCATGCAGAGCGTTTACTTAGAAGACTAATATGGACATATTAAATACGTTACGGACCAACAAAACATTGCAACGCGCAATCATTGAAAGCGCGCTTCTTATTGCCTTTTTAGTAATACTTTATCTTGATACCGTTGCTGACATGGTACACCTGTGGCTCAATTCAGAGACCTACAGCCACGGTTTATTTATTATTCCACTTACCGCCGTTTTAATCTTTGCTCGGTTAAACAGAAATCCCATAAAAAACAATACTTCGCAGCCATTATCGGCGTTAGGCATTCTATTTTTCAGTGCTTGCTGGTTAGTAAGCGAACTGGCTCAAATTAATCTACTAGCGCAGCTCAGCTTAATGGCCATCATTCCATTTGTGGTTTGGACCTTATATGGTTTTAAAGCCCTTTGGCAGCTAAAAAGTGCACTGCTATTTTTGTTTTTAGCGGTACCTGCCGGTGACTTCTTAATTCCGCATCTACAACAAATTACTGCCGTTTTATCTATTGCTATGATCGAATTTTTTGGCATTCCGGTTTACAGCGACGGACTCTATATTTCTATTCCAGCGGGGAATTTCCTCGTTGCTGAAGCCTGCAGTGGCATTCGCTTTTTAATCTCTTCTATTACCATCGCTGTGTTCTATGCCTTGTTGTATATCGACAGCTATAAACGCCGCGTAGTTATGATTTTGTCTGGTGTTTTAGTCCCTATTCTGGCCAACGGCATGCGCGTATTTATGATTATTGTTATTGCGCATTTAGGTAATATGGAAGCCGCCACTGGGTTTGACCACATTGTTTATGGCTGGGTATTTTTCAGCTTTGTAATGATTATGCTAATTTGGTTAGGCAATGCACTGTGCGACCAAACGAGCTCGCAATTTAACAGCCCAGTCACAAATCAACCACTTACAAACAGCCCTGTCACAAATAAACCAAAACCATTGGCTTATGCTGTTGTGGCTATTGCTTTAAGTATCGCGCCATTTACTCAATATTTAATTACACAAGCTCACCCAGTTGCAAAAGCAAACGCTCAGGCAGAAAATGTGCAAAGCATTAACGACCTCTACAAAATTGGCGCGGGTCAAAACTCTGCCAGCCATTGGGCTGTGTACTTTCCCACAGCAGACAATATTCAAGTAGCCGCACTGCCAACTAATAACAAAGTCACAGCTTATAAAGTGGAATACGTTACCGAAGGTGGCGATAAAGAGCTGATTAACTTTGAAAACAGATTGTTTAATCCAGACCGCTGGTCGCTTAAGTCGCAACGTAAAATTCCGTTAACTATTAATGGTCAAACGGTTACGGTACAGCATACTAAAATTGTAAACTTAGGTACTAAGCAACGAAACATATTGCTGGTTTATAAAACAGGCGAGTTTACTTCAGCCAACCAATGGCAAATAAAAGGCCATCAAGTGATCAACAAACTCTTGCAAACAGACTTTGGTGGGCAAGCATTGATCATATCAGCGGAGCAAACCGAAGTAAGCGAAGCACAACTGTTAGAATACTTCTCTCAATTTATCCAACAGGAACAATAAGCAATGTTAGTGTCTGCCGTCATATTATCGTTTAACTCAGTTAAAACGTTGCCACGATGCCTTAACGCCCTACTGGAATCTTATGAACAGTTTGAGCAAGCTTGTGAAATTTTTGTTGTAGATAACGGCAGCCAAGATGGCAGCGTAGAATTACTAAAAGAGTACCAAGAAAAATACCCAAACGTGATCAAGCCTATCTTTTTTAAAGAGAATACTGGCACCACTTTTTCACGCAATAGCGCCATAAAACAATCAACGGGCGACTACGTTCTGGTACTAGATTCAGACGCGTACATTGCTCCAGTTTGTTTGTCTAAAATGATTGCCTATAACCAAGCTCACCCAGAAAGTGGCTTAGTGGTTCCAAACCTGACTTATGCCAGTGGTAACTTCCAACTTTCTTGCGACGCATTCCCAACCTTATGGTTAAAGGCAAAGCGCTTTTTATTCTTAAAAAATATGGAAGCGAACGAACACCCGCTGAGCAGAGAAGTGAATCCAGTTGATGTGGACTACGCGATTTCAGCTTGCTGGTTAATTAGCCGAGCCTGTGTTGATGATACTGGCTTGTTAGATGAAAACATCTTTTACTCTCCAGAAGACGTAGATTATTGCATTCGAGTTTGGAAAGCCGGTTATAAAATTACCTATTTACCAACCATTTCCATGATCCATGACGCACAAGAGTTATCGCGTGGTTTTAAACTCAGCAAGTTCCACTTTTCACACCTCGCTGGATTGTTTTACCTATTCAAAAAGCACCGTTACTTTTTTGGCCTTAATCGGCTCTATAAAAAAATGGCAAGGCATCAATAACCATGTGCGGATTTGTTGCCCTCATTAACCCTTCACAGGCAGAACAAACGGAATTGTTGCTCAAGAAAATGACGGCAACACTAGATCACCGTGGTCCTGACGATAGTGGTTATTTTATAAATGACAGCGCTAACGTAGCATTTGGCCATACTCGCCTGTCAATTATCGACATTGATAACGGCCACCAACCTCTTGTTAAAAACAACATTACCTTGGTATACAACGGCGAAATTTACAATCACAACCAACTCCGCCAAACCTTAGTAGAGCTAGGCCACGAGTTTAATTCTCATTGTGATACCGAAGTGTTATTACACGCTTGGCAAGAATGGGGCGAAGCTTGTATAGACAAGTTTAATGGCATGTTTGCCTTCGCTATTTTTGATGCTGACAAACAAAGCGTTTTTATCGCTCGCGACAGACTAGGCATAAAACCCGTTTATTGGAGTCAATTAGCCAACGGAACCGTGCTTGTAGGCTCTGAGCTAAAAGCCTTATTGGCTTATAGTGCAGATAAACCTGAACTGTCGGAACATGCAGTGCATGACTACTTTTCTTTAGGTTACGTGCCTGAACCTAACACCATTTACAAAGGCATTCATAAACTTGCCGCTGGACACTGCTTTACCTTAGCTGTAGGTAACATGACAGTTGGTAGCACTGAAGCTTGTAGCCTAGAGGTTAACAAGGCCGCGCATGAGAAAATCGCGCCAAAACAATATTGGGACTGTGCCAACGCAATAAATACCCCACAAGTCACTACTAGTGCCAATGAACTTTGCCAAGGCCGTGAATTATTAAGCAACGCTATTCAAACGCGCACTATGGCAGATGTTCCTGTAGGCGCCTTTTTATCTGGCGGCGTGGATTCTTCAATTATTGTTGGCGAAATGAACAAAAACCAAAACGTCTCAACTTACTCTATGGGTTTTGACCGAAAAGAATATGACGAATCCGCTCAGGCAGAAACCGTAGCAAAACATCTAAATACAAACCATGTTGGCATTACCGTGTCATGTAATACCTTTGATTACCTGCCAGAGCTTGTGGCAATGTTCGACGAACCCTTTGCTGATAACTCAGCTATTCCAACGTATTTGTTAACCAAACAAGCTAAAAAACAAGTGACCGTAATGCTTAGCGGCGACGGTGCCGACGAATTATTTTTAGGTTATCGCAATTACCGACTGCTTCGCCTTGAAGGAAAAATCAAAAACTCCTTACCAAAGGCAATTCGTAAACCGGTATTTTCATTTTTAGCCAAGGTTTACCCTGCAATGCCTTGGGCTCCGCAATTTTTGCGAGCTCATTCAACGTTAAATGCATTAAACAACGACTTCATTACTAACTTCCATCGGGCCATGAGCATTAATCCTCCAGAAGTATTAGCGCAAATATTTACGCCTGCATTCACTGAGTCGTTAAATGGTTATAGCTCTAAGTCACACTTTGAAACGCACGCAAGTAAGATCACCAACACAGACGTGATTAAAAAAGCCCAGTACATCGACTTTAAAACCTATTTGCCTGGCAACATTCTTACCAAAGTTGACCGCACTACCATGGCCAACAGCATAGAAGCGCGAGTGCCGTTTTTAGATCATCGTTTAGTAGAGCAGTGGTTACCTAAATCAAGCGAGCAAAATATCAAAGGCCGCAAAGCCAAATTATTACTCCGGCAAATTGCATCAACCTTATTGCCAAACTGGGTAACTGGCAGACTTAAAAAAAGCTTCACGTCGCCCATGGACGAATGGTTTAGAATGATGACCAAAAGTGAGTTGAAAAAACGAATGCAATTAGACGTTTTAAAATCTAACCATTGGTTTAATATAGACGGCATAGAAGGTTTGATAGACTCGCATTACTCTGGCAAACAAAACATTGGCATGACGCTGTGGAGCATCACGGTATTTGCTGAATTTTTAAAAGCTCAACCAACGCAGAAAGAACAATAATGAAAATTTTATACCATCACCGAATCGCCTCTAAAGATGGCCAATTTGTTCACGTTGAAGAGCTAACCAATGCGTTATTAGAACAAGGTCACGAACTCAAGTTTGTGGCCCCACAAGTTAATGAACAGTCTGACTTTGGTCACGACGGTGGGTTTGTTAGTAAGCTAAAAGCCGCTCTGCCTGCCTTTATTTATGAATTACTGGAACTCACTTACAGCATTTGGGTGTTTATAAAATTAGCCGTGGCGATAAAACAATTTGAGCCTGAGTTTATTTACGAACGTTATAACCTTTATCAGCCAGCAGGCATTTGGGCATCAAAACTATTTAATGTTCCACTTATTTTAGAAGTGAATGCGCCGCTTGTTGAGGAACGTAGTCGCTACAGCGGCTTGTCGCTTACATGGCTGGCTAAAAAAGTAGAAGACTATACCTGGCGTGGTGCCGATCATTGTTTACCGGTGACTGATGTTTTAGCCGACCACTTACGCGCGGCAGGCGTACCAGAAAGAAACATTACGGTAGTGCATAACGGCGTGCGTCAGCCATTTATTGATGAAATGTTGGCCTCGCCTATTGATTTAGAAAAAGACAACATAGTGATTGGCTTTACCGGTTTTATAAACCCTTGGCATGGCATGGACAAAGCCATTGAAGCCATTGCTGAGCACAAACACTTACCATTAAAATTAGTATGCATTGGTGATGGCACCATTCTTCCTGAACTTAAACAACAAGCAGCTGATTTAGGCATTGCCGACAAAGTAGAGTTTAAAGGCTTAGTAACACGCGACAAAGTATTAGACTTTGTTAAAGAATTTGATATCTCACTACAGCCTGACGTAACCGCCTACGCCTCGCCATTAAAAATGTTTGAATACATGGCCGTTGGCTCACTTATTATTGCACCACGAACACCCAACATTGAAGAAATACTCAGCGACAACACCGCCGTATTTTTTGAAAAAGGCAACCAGCAATCCTTTAAGGCCAGCCTTAACGAGGCCATAGAAAACTACGTAAACTACAAACACAAACGCGAAGCCGTAAAGCAAAGCGTCATCGACAAAGGGTTTGTGTGGCACGAGAACTCGAAGCGTGTGGTTGATATAGCGCAGATATTAAATACGCAAGCAGTGCAGGGGAAAACTAAAGTATGAAAATTTTAATAACACTCGTTTTAATTATTGCAGGGCTTTCCGCTTATGGCTGGTATAAAAGTCAGCCTGTATCACTGTGTAAAACAAGCGAATCAAGCACGCCTTATTGCAAGTATGTAGGGAAAATTAACAAGATATATATCAACGAAAAAGGTTTAGCACTAATTTTTTTAGACAAGGAATTTGATGTAAATTCCGCTAAGTCTTTTGGTTATGAAGCGAATTCTGGCAGAGCAATGTCTTTAGATCTAAACCAAGGTGAATTTAGCAAACTAACCTACGAAACATTATTATTAGCCTTCGATGAAGAGTCAGAAGTGGAACTACACGCTCGCTCTGTATTCCAAGGACATATGAAAATAGATAGAATTTGGGTTTCAAAATAACTAATGTCAGTTACCGCTATCGCCTTTTTGGCGGCCTACTTTGGCTGCCTATTAAAGGCATTTACTAAAAAACCAATTTGGGGATTGTACGCCTACCTTATTGCGTTTTATGCACATCCAATTGCTCGTTGGTGGGGTAGCTCACTGCCAGAGTTACGATGGTCTTTAATGGCGGCTCTTGTAACCTTGCTAGCATTAATGTTGCACAGAAGTGAAAAAAAACACGCTTGGTTCGAATTTAAAGAAACGAAACTATACGCTTTATTCCTCGTATTTTTATTATTGCAGTACATATGGGCTTTAAATACATCATTTCATTCAATTTTTGTGCAACTTGCAGTTAAGTATCTAATTCTTATATTTTTAATTCAAGGCTGCATAAAAACCAAGTCGGACGTTATTGGCTTTATAGCTGCAAATATTTGTGGGGCCTTGTACTTTGCATATTTGGGAGCCGGCTATCCCGGTGGTCGACTGGAAGGTATTGGTGGACCTAGTATTGAGTCTTCTAATGGGCTTGGTCAACACCTTTCAATATTATTAGTGTTTAGTTCTTATTTATTATTTATTAAGTTAGGAAAGTATAAACCCTTACTAATTTTAGCTATTATTTTTATTTTGAATACGATCATGCTTACCCAAAGCCGAGGCTCCATAGTTGCCTTGGGGTTAACAGGCATCGTATCTCTTTATTACATACCCAAAGGCTACAAAAAACACTTTATGGGCTTAGCAACACTTGGTGTTATTGCGTTTGCATTGCTAATTGGGCCTCAAATATTGGAGCGTTTTCAAGGTGTAGAAAAAAATGAATCTGGCGAAATATCAGACAGCAGCGCTCGCTCACGTTTAGTTATCATTTCAGCACAATATGAGATGTTCAAAGAAAGACCGCTATTTGGCCAAGGCCATAGGACCACGTTAATTTTAAGTCCGTATTTTATACCTCAAGAATATATGACCACTGTTAAAAATGGTGAGCAGGCAGTTTCTCGCCGAGCATCTCATAACTTTATTATGGGTATGTTAACGGACCATGGCATTATAGGTTTAGGTATTTATATACTAATTGTAATAACGATCGCTAAACATTTGTTTCGATTAAAAAAGCATAATGAAAGCCAAGCCGATTCTGATTTAATAGTAATTCAAACGGGCCTGTGCTTAGCCTTTTTGTGCTATTTGTTTGCGGGGTTATTTTCCAATAACAAAATTTATGAAATTGCTGTTTGGCTAATTGCTATTATCCCAATGGTGGACCACCTAATTAAAAAGTCAGTAATGGACAATAAAGAATGTTAACCGATTCTAGAACTATCGATGGACCAGCCAACTTAACGGCGGATATTTGTATTATGGGCGCAGGTGTTGCGGGCATTACACTTGCAAACGAACTGAAAGATAAATATGACAATATAATATTGTTGGACGCTGGCGGGGAACATTACGAAGAGAGCATTCAGGAATTTTATGATGCTCATACCGTTTCGCCATTTTACCCGAATCCAAAAGATTCTAGGCTAAGGTTTTTAGGTGGCGCTAGTAACCATTGGGCTAATAATACATCTCCTTTTTCACCAATAGATTTTGAAAAGCGAAGCTGGGTTCCCAATAGTGGCTGGCCCATTGGCTATAGTGAGCTTGCTCCGTTTTACGTAAAAGCTGCAATTTACTGTCAAACTGAGTCTGACAGCTATAACCCTGATTACTGGCTACCTAAGTTACAAAAACAAACGCTTCTTGCTGGAGCAAACTATTCTGAACTGGCAATAGCCAAAGCTTCTGTACCACCAACACGTTTTTTTCATGTTCATGGTAATGAGCTGGTAAAAAGCTCTAATGTACACATCTATTCATACGCTAGTGTGACGGATTTAACTTTTAACCCCAACGATCAAAGCGTGAAGGAAATTAAATTTTCTTCATACAACGGATTAGAGCACAGTATCCAAGCTGATAAGTTTGTAATGGCCTTTGGTGGGCTCGAAAATGCTAGAATGCTTTTGTACTTCAATAATAAATATAACAATCAACTCGGTAATAAGTTCGATAATGTTGGCCGTTATTTTATGGATCATCCGACATTAAATGCTGCTCAGATATTTAGCAAAAGTGATGAACTCAATAATATGAGTACGATGGATAAGCAACGCTTTATCGTCGCATTTTTTCAATTAACGGAGTCAACTCTCCGCGAGAATGAAACGACTAACCTTCGAATGCCTGTTGTTGCTGCTAATGAATATCAGATGTCAGATGGCATTTCTTCATTTCATATATTAAAGCAAGCTATTGCTGAACGAGAGGTACCCGATCAGTTTGGAAAACATTTAAGCAATTTTGTTACAGATATTGATATGGTAATGGAAGCTGTTGCTCGTAAACAGTTCGACACTACATTGTTTGACGATGCCACTGCTATTTCAGGGTTTCAGATACCTATGATGATAGAGCAAACGCCTCATCGCTCTAACCGCATATATTTGTCAAAACGTAAGGATAAATTAGGAATCCCTAAACTCAATATAGAATGGGAGCTGAAACAAAGTGATAGAGATTACTTGTGGCGCACATTGGAGCTCTTTGGAAGAGATTTAGGCGCATTATCCTTGGGCAGGCTCCGCCTATTAAAAGAACGAAGCAGTCGCCTATTTGGAGATCAAATGGGCTTCGGTCACCATCACATGGGGACGACTCGAATGTCAGATTCCCCTGAAACAGGTGTTGTCGATAGCCACCAGAAAATATTCGGCACCAACAATTTTTATGTCGCTGGTTGTAGTGTGTTCCCTACAGGTAGCCATATTCCTCCTACACTTACTATTGCGGCAACAACAATTAGGCTTGCACAACATTTAAAGGAAATGAAATGAGAAGTTTATCCCGACGAGATATGCTTAAGCTTATAACAGCGAGTAGCACAGTATTAGGTTTGCCACTTTCTCATTTTACAACAACTTCTAGTACTAATGATCAAACTCTCGACGAATTAGTGTGTGTTCACCGCGCGTGGTTAAAGTCCGAGGTTAAAAAAGCTGAAGATTATTTATCTTCACTCCCTCAATCGTCGCTTTTACATGCGAGCAGTCTAAAAAAGCTAATTAGTAAAGATTTCTCTCAAGGCCATATTATCTATGTGAACGGCTTGATGCTGAGTCGCACTGAGGTAGCAATTAGCAGTTATTACTTAGAACAATTTTCTAAAAAACCAAATAAGGTATAAGTTGTATTCCTCACTTAAAGATTATGCAGTTTAGTAGGTGTAGTCATAGCAAATGGCCAAGGCACCGCTTACATATGTTTAAATACACTACAAACACATCAAAGAGGCATTTTTGATTTTAGATGACATAAAGAAAAGCAACAGTGAAGTGCAGGTTAAACACTCTAAATAAAGCTGCACTTAAGCATCGTCTCAGGCTTTTGTAAATGAAATATCTATTTCGGTGATTACCTCAGCAAGCTTAATTAATAGAAATATCAATAGTAGAGTTAATTAGACATAGAAGAATAGCGAGCAATTATGGATATTGAAGAAAAACTATACCGGACCGGTAAAGGGCATTGGAACCATTTCTCTTTGGAATTAGAGCAAATATTTGAAGCTGCGAAGAAGTGGAAGACAAAGACAGAAGGTTATGACAAGTTATGGCTATGCTGGAATGTTGATCCAGACTGGTGTCTAGTGCAACAGCAGCTAGTAAAAGATGCCGGATGGACTCCGCTTGTGGGTTCGGATCCTAGAGCAAAAGCGCCGGTGCTGCTTGAGGGATCAATTGAAATTGACTTTAATGAAGATTTAAAGCTGCCAATGCTTCACATGATGTTTCCTATAGAGTTTGCTTTTTTATACGCTAAAAAATTAGCGTTTTGGCATTCAGACTTGCTTGTCCGTAACAAAAACGTCTCATATTTAGCCGAAGTATTTGAGTCTTTGCAAGAAGGTGATATTGCGGTTACCAAGCCCAATCGTGGCATTAAAAATACGATATTAAATAAATATAACCGATACTGGGAGTTGGCTGGTTGCACAACTCAAGCGGCTAGCAAACATCAGTTTGAAACTGGTTCAGGTTGGTTTGGTCATGTCGCCTACCATCCTAATTCACCAAAAGCAGAGTTTGCAAAAAAATCTAAAATTTATTATGACCATGGTAGCGGTATAAAGTATTGGGCCAAAAACCTTAAGCCTAAAAACTCTAAAGTCTATTTGATTCCTGAAAAACTCTTAGATGAAGGTCATTGTACTAGAATTAGAAGTAAACATTATGTAGCTCAATCCCCTAATAATTCTAGACGAAATTTAGCATTAGATTTGTCTTACAATTTCGATCTTAAGACTGAATGCCAAAAGCTTGATTTACGCGACACATATAAAAAAGTATTACCCAAATAACATAAATAACAAGCAAGCTTTAAAAAGTGAACATAAATAGATGAACCATCAACATTCGCCAAAATTAGCGAAGAGTGCATTGCTAATGCTAGTTACTCGCTTAATTATTAATACTCTGGGTATTGTTAGCTCTCTCGTTTTAGTGCGTATTTTGTCACCCCAGGACTTTGGGATAGCTGCAATTGCTATGTCCCTATACAGCTTAGTTAGTTTGTTTGGTGACTTTGGTTTGAATACAGCGCTAATACAAAAAAACAAGTTGGAAAAAAGCGACTATGATACAGGCTTCACAATCAACTTAATCTTTGGAGCTGTAGCGTGTTTATTCTTTGTAATAATGGCAAACACAATTTCAGTATTTTTTGAAGACCCTCGCCTAGAACCAGTCATTTATGCAGTTTCATCGCTGTTTGTAATTTCTAGTTTCAAAAATATTAAAGTTGTCGACTTCCAAATCGAGATGAACTTTCATCTCGAGCTTAAACTTCAAGTTATCCCCAAGCTAATAAGCTTTTTCGGAACGCTATTAATGGCGTACTTATTGGAAAGTTATTGGGCTTTAATTTTTGGTTCACTTCTTGTCACTTTGCTAAACGTAACTTTCAGCTATGTGATGTTACCTTATATGCCTTCATTGTCATTAAAAGGCGTAAGAGCATTGTTTAACTTTTCTAAGTGGATAATGTTAAATAATCTTTTTTACTATTTAAATAACAAAAGCGTTGATCTAATAGTTGGTAAGTTTATTTCTACCTCTGCTGCTGGCATTTATAGTATCAGTAAAGAAATGGCTACATTGCCGGCCACAGAAATAGCAGCACCTATCAATAAGGCTTCGTATCCAGCGTATGCAAAACAAAAAAGTAATTTTGAGGCGCTACGTGAACTTTTTTATCAAACAACATCAATGATTACGGTTATAGCACTCCCCGCATCTTTGGGGCTAATGATTACCGCTGACTATTTTGTCCCTACTGTACTAGGTGACAAATGGATGTCTGCTATTCCTGTTATCCAGTTACTTTCAGTGTTTGCGTTCATTAGCTCTGTTTCATCAAATAATGGATATATTTTCTTAGCACTTGGAAAGCCGAAAGTTACTACACTTATTTCAGCTATAAGAATCTTGTCATTTTTCGGATTTTTATTTGGATTAAATCTAATCGAAAATATAGAGGGGCCAGCATTAGCTCTGATACTCAGCTCAATTGTTAACTTATTTGTGTCATATTTTTTAGTTCGCCGTGAGATATCGATTTCGATAACTAAGACTTTTATCACAAATATGCGAGCTATTCTTTCGACCTTAGCGATGTGCATAATGCTTTTTTTAATAAAGTATTACCTTAACTTTGATGTCAATTTGTTTACTTTCTTACTGTTAGTTTTATTAGGTGCTGTTTTTTATTCTGGGTTTATTTTGACAGCGTGGGTATGCAGTGGAAAGCCAGAATGTGTTGAAAGTTTAATTGCAGAAAAGCTTTCGCAAACTTTTAGGAAGTTTAAAGTCTCAATGAAAAAGAGAGCCCAATAATGAATAATACATACCGGTTAGCTTCTTTAGACGCCCTAAGGGGAATTGCAGCTCTTGGAGTGGTGCTTTATCACTTTACTTCCCTCTTTGCGATAAAGTTTAGCTACCCTGAGTTGTCCGCTATATTTCCTTCACCTTCGTCACACATTGGCCGGTATGGGGTTGAGCTTTTCTTTATTATAAGTGGTTTTGTCATTTCGATGTCTATCGAAAATTCCAATAATGTTTATCGCTTTTTTGTTTCTAGATTCTCCAGATTATTCCCTACATTTTGGGCTGCAGTTTTTATCTCTTCCATTTTCATTTGGGTCTTCAATGGGCAGTTTGATCTTGTTGTTTTTCTTAAAAACCTAACTATGACCCCTAACTTTTTTGGTGCAAAAAACATCGATGGCTCATATTGGACTCTTACATATGAATTATTTTTCTACATTGCTATAGCCACATTATTTTATTTTTTTAAAACGATCCCTACTAGATTAATGGTTGTTATTGGCATCGGAGTTTCACTGCTAACAGTACTAGTTTCTATGTTTGATGTTTATTTGGGATATAAAGTTAAAGCTTTACTACTAATTCCTCATATCCATTTGTTTTTAGCCGGCTTTCTTTTTTACAAACTTTGGAACTCAAACAATTTAAAACCGACCCATATTTGGATTATCTATTTGGTACTATTTGTTTTAGTTCTAGTTCAATGGCTATTGGCAGAATCAGACTATTCTCGACATAACTTTACTTCAAGCATAATGGTAACAGCCTTCTTTTTGATAATGATTCTAGTAACAAAAGAAAAGCTATCTTTTCTGAGCCACCCAATACTAATCTACTTAGGCACGATATCTTATTCGTTATATCTAATTCACCAAGAAGTCGGTTACATTTTCATTAATCAACTTATTAACATTACTGGTAGCTATTGGTTGAGTATGCCTTTAAGTCTCGCTGGTGTAATATTAATAGCTGACTTAATGTATCGATATATTGAAAGTCCATCTAATAAAATTGTAAAGAGATACCTAATGCTCTTTCAAAAAAATAAAGTAGAAAAAAATGTGCGGAATACTAGGAACACTTAATTACAATAACGCAGCGGATGCAGAACGTATTGCCGCCATGCGAGACACGATGCCATATCGTGGGCCTGACGATAACGGGTTATGGATTTCAGACGATAACTATTGTGCATTAGCACATTTGCGTTTGAGTATTTTAGATCCAACCCCAGCTGGCCACCAGCCACGTATCGAACAAAGTGGTCGTTTTGTTATTTCTTATAATGGTGAAGTGTATAACTACATTGAAATTCGCGCCGAATTGGAAGAAAAAGGCTATACCTTTGAAACCGGCACTGACACCGAAGTCATTCTGCAAGCTTATGTAGAATATGGTGTTGAGTGTTTGCATAAATTTAATGGCATGTTTGCTATCGCTATTTGGGATAATCAAACACGAGAGTTATTTTTAGCTCGTGACCGTGTTGGTATTAAACCTGTTTATTATTATCACAGTGACAATGAACTGATTTTTGCGTCTGAAACCAAAGCCATTTTAAAAGGCCTAGATGCTTTACCAGGCTTAAATATCGAGTTAATCGACGACTACATGAGCTTTGGTTATATTCCAGGTGAAAACACCTTACACCAAGGCATTAAACGCTTAATGCCTGGTCATTACGCCATTGTTAAAAACAAACAAATGAGTATTACTCAGTGGTGGGATCTTAAATTTGATAATACGCAAGACAAAGGTTTTGACTACTATTTAAACGAAAGTAAACGCTTACTTGAAAGTGCGATCGACTTGCGCCTTCGAAGTGACGTACCACTGGGCATATTTTTAAGCGGTGGTATCGACTCAAGTGCGGTTGTTGGTTTGCTTGCTGATAAAGTGAAAGAGCCGTTAAAAACCTTCTCTATTGCTTATGACTTTGGTAAAAACTTTGATGAAACTCAATATGCCCGAATGGTCTCTGAAAAGTTTGGTACCGATCATCACGAGTTAAAAATTACCCCACAGCAATTTGCCGACTTTATTCCTGAGTACATCCATCTAATGGATGAGCCGGTAACGGAAGCCGCTGCTATTTCTTTGTTTTTTGTCTCTAAACTCGCAAAAGAAAAAGTCACGGTGGCATTATCAGGCGAAGGTTCAGACGAAATATTTGCAGGCTATGACTTATACCAATACATGAACGTATTGGAAAAATATCGAGGTGTGGTTGGCCAAACAGGCAGTGAGTTTTTTGCTGGCATTTCTAACAAAGTGCTGGGTAAAAGCCACAAGGTATCTAAATACCTAAACATGGCAACACAACCTATTGAGCTGCGCTATAAAGGCATGTCTACGTATCCTGACGCTTCAAAAGAAGCCTTGTATAGACAAGATTTTAAACAAGAATTAGATAGCGCCAAACAGCGCACATCTCATGGCCAATTCTCAAAACAATTGTTTAAAAACATGGAAGGTCAAGACCAGCTCAACAAAATGCTCTACTTTGATACAAAAACCTGGCTAGTAGATGACTTGTTAATTAAAGCCGATCGCATGAGCATGGCGACATCGGTTGAATTACGAGTTCCGTTTTTAGATTACCGATTAGTAGAATTTGCGGCTCAAATTCCATCTAAGCACAAAATCAAAAAAGGTGAAGGTAAGTACCCACTTAAAAAAATGATGGAAGGCATACTGCCAAATGACATCATTTATCGAAAGAAAATGGGCTTTCCAACACCACTTAAATTAATGTTCCAAAACGAACTAAAGGACTACGCCAAGGACTTATTGTTATCTGACGATACAAAGCTGCACCAGTTCTTTAAAGTAGAGCGCATCCAACAACTGATCACTGAGCACAACGCCAATAAATATGACCACCATAAAACATTGTGGCAGTTAGTGGTGCTAGAAGAGTGGCTTAGGAAGAATAGCTAAGATGGAAAAGGATAAAAGGACTTATTACTCCCATATAGACTCGCTACGTGCCATAGCTGTTTTTACGGTAATTTTATTTCATATTAACCACAGCTATTTACCTGGTGGGTTTATTGGCGTTGATATTTTTTTCGTTATTTCCGGTTATTTAATATCGAGCCAACTGTTTAAATCTGTTTCAAACAATACTTTTTCAATAAAAGAGTTTTACGCCCGTCGTATTAAACGAATTTTACCCGCGGCATTATCAGTTATTGTATTTACTATAGTAATAGCGCAGTTTCTTTACTTACCAGAAGATGCAATTAAAGTAGCTGAGTCTGGTATTTGGTCTGCAATATCATTGCCCAATGTGTATTTCTGGAAATTCCAAGATACTAGTTATTTTGCTGCCAGTAGCTATACCACACCGCTATTACATTATTGGTCCCTTGGAGTAGAGGAGCAGTTTTATCTTTTTTGGCCGCTAGTTGTTTTAATTCTATTACCTCGGTTAAACAAGTTTTTATTCAGCATCGTCATATTAGCCACAATACTTATTTCAGCCGGTATTGCTCAAACCCTAATAAGCGAACATCACTCTTTTGTATATTATATGCTTCCAACCAGAGCGGGTGAACTGCTCGTGGGTGCCTTACTGGCCGCATTGCTGCATTTTAATATGATCAAAAAGCCAACCAAAAACACTCCGTTGTTATTGTTGTCTTTAGCTGGAATAGTTGCTTCATGTGTATTTATTTCTTCAACCGATATATTTCCCGGTTGGCTATACCTAGTACCCACAAGTTTTGCAGCTTTATTTATTTGGTCTGGCTTTAACCAAACCTCATTTACTCACAAATTCCTCACCATAAAGCCGGTGCTGTGGTTAGGTAAAGTTTCCTATTCTGCTTACCTTGTTCATTGGCCTCTATTAGCCTTTTATCGATATGGTTACGGTGAGCCATCTGTATTTGCTTCAATTGTTTTATTTTTTACCATTTTGTTATTGGCATTTATCAACTGGAAATTTATAGAAGAACGATTTAGATACTCAAGCGGCACATTTAGCAAATTAGCATTTAAACAATTTATATTGCCTTCTATAATTATTGTCACTATAGCCTTTGCTGTAATTAAAACTGAAGGATTCGGTCTACGGATACTAAACGATACCTACGCTACTGAGTTAGCGAGCACAAGAAATCATGCCGTGACCACCAACAAGTATGATTATATTTGTCAGTACTGGCGGTTAGAAGAAAAGCACTTTAACAACAGTGATTGTATTATTGGTGACAGTAAAGAAACTGACGTTTTGTTATGGGGAGATTCTAACGCAGCTCATTACATAGGAGTCTTCGGCACTATTGCAAAAGAGCAAGGTTGGTCATTTAGAAACGTATCCCACGCTGCTTGCCCGCCCATTTTCACCGATGTAAAAAGTTTTGTTAAAGTTAATCGGTATGACGACTGTGCAAATTCAATTGAGCTAGTGAAAACTAAGTTAGCGCAATATAAAACAATTATTGTCTCTGCTGCGTACAATCATTATCAACAGTTAGACAGTGACTTTATGAGTCACTTTGAAAGTATGGTGTTGGAACTAAATAAGGCTGAAAAAAAAGTAATTATTGTTGGTAAGGCCCCTGTTTTCAAAAAGTTTGATCGCCATTGTTTGTCGAAAACAATCATATATCCCGTCAAAAACTGCCTCAATGTTCAACAATCTGACAAAGCAGAGATTGATGACATTAACAGACAGTTAGCAACGTTCGCAAAAAACACCGAGAACGTTAACTACATAGACTTTAACTCAATAATTTGCAGCAATGGATGCAGCCCATATAGAGAGGGTAAACCTATCTATTTTGATTCTAGTCATATAGAGACCCTATCTTCTTGGAACATAGTACGCAATAGCTCTAACCTAAATTTCACTTTTGAAGGACGAACCCTGTGAATAAATCTTTATCGTTGTATTTAGATGTCTGGCGATTCTCAGCTGCGATGATCGTATTTTTATCACATGTCGCATCACAGAAAATCAGTGGTGGGCTATTCTGGCAAACCAAAGCGTATGACCAAACAGCGGTAATGATATTCTTTGTAATGTCAGGTTTTGTGATTGCTTTTGTCACAGAAAAGAAAGAGAAAAATCTGTTCAGCTTTAGCATTGCTCGTATAAGCAGGCTCTATTCAGTTTTAATTCCTGCCTTGGTCGTTACCATCATTTTCGACTATATCGGCTTTAAAATAAATCCTGAATTTTACCTTGGAGGACCTTGGCCTTTCGACACTGAGAACTTATTTACTAACTATTTTCTATCTTTTTTTATGATTCAAAATGTTTGGAATCTTGGGTTTAACCCCGGTATCAACCAACCTTTTTGGTCACTATCCTTTGAGTGGCTTTACTACATAATTTTTGCCTGTGCATTTTTCCTAAAATCAAAGTGGAAGTATCTACTGCTAACTATTTTTGCCATCATCGCCGGACCTACAATACTTGCTTTATTACCAATTTGGATCGCAGGCTTTGTTTTGTATAAAGCGATGCAAAAAAGCACTAGCAGTGAATATTCTTTTACACGCGCAGTGATATCATTGCTTGCATTAATACTCCTGGTCTTTTTTGGCCCAGAAATCAGAAGTATTGATTTTAACTCTACGTTTATCCAAAGAAAGGAAATTTTTGGCGATTACTTTGACGCACTAATGTTCTGTATACACATATACTTCTCACCAGCACTTCTTAAGTCATTCTCTGCGGTGCTAGAGAGATTTGAGAGTTATATTAGATGGGTGGCATCATTAACGTTTGCTCTTTATTTATTCCACAGACCAATAATTCAAACTGTCGCAGCAATTAATCCTTACGACAACTCCCATTGGTTGTATCTATTGGCGTTGTTCTTTATCCCATTCACCATTGTTGTTACTATTGGTCGTTGGGCAGAGAAACAAAAATATACGATTAAAAATTTGTTGGCGAGCAAATTCCAAAGCAAATATTAAAGGACTTTAGTTTAGTGAAAAACATTCTCGCAATTAGCTACTTATTCCCAAACGCCGAGCGTCCTAATCATGGGATCTTTGTTTTTAATCGATTAAAAGCAATGAGTAAATATGCAAATGTGACTGTGATTAATCCTATCCCTTGGTCTCCAGTGCATGGCTTCATAGATAAATTTAAACACTTAGCTAACATTCCTTTTAAAGCCGAACGCGATGGCATTACGATTTACCATCCACGGTTCTTTTCTATTCCTGGCCACTTTAAAGGTTTAGAAGTGGTGACTTATAAACAAGCGGTAAAGAATGTTATTAAGCAAATTGGTTTTGAGTTTGATTTAGTTGATCTTCACTGGACCTTTCCAGACTTGCCATCCGGCGATTACCTTAGTAACTACTATAAAGTACCTTACAGAGTTACCTTGCGCGGTATGGAAGCCTTCCACCAGCAAGACGGCGATGTAAGAGAAACTTTAGTGGCGCATTACCTTTCTAAAGTAGATAGTATTATTTCGTTAAGCGAAGAAATGGCTGACACTGCTGATAAAATTGCCAATACACGTTCAAAAACAAAAGTAGTGAGAAACGGTGTTGATACCGACGCGTTTTATCATATTGATCAAGCTGAGTGTCGAGAAAAGTTAGACTTACCGCCCGATCAAAAGATCATTTTAGGTGTAGGTGCCCTTATTCACCGTAAAGGTTTTGATGTTGTCATTAAAGCGCTAAAAAAAATCATCCTACAACTAGGCTTAAACAACACTCACTTTTATATTTTAGGCTCAGAAGGTGCTGAAGGTGATTACCGTAAAGAACTAAAAGCCTTAGTTACTAGCCTTGGCCTTAAAGACCATGTTCACTTTGTGGGTGCCGTACCTAATAATGAGCTTATTACTTGGTATAACGCAGCTGACGTATTTTGTTTGTCTAGCCGCGGTGAAGGTAGCCCTAACGTACTAACAGAAGCATTAGCTAGTGGCTGTCCTGCAGTAGCTACCAATGTAGGTAGCGTACCAGAGATTATGACCAGCGAACCAAACTTAGGTACCGTTGTTAAAGTAGACGACATTGATGCCATTACTAAAGACTTAAGTGACTTACTTCTCACAGAAACAGACAGAGCCACTCAAGCTGCTAACTTAAACAAATACACCTGGGATTGGTGTGCAAAGCAAGTGGTTTAACATTTTAGTTTACTCCAGCTTACAAATCGAATTATTCGGTAAACTACTTTGTACCAATTGAATTTCATTTAATATTAATTGTGTTTTTTGATCATAGTTAACATTTATATTTATACTCTGGTACTCTTTTTTATCACCACTATATATATACTCCCCTAACCCATAAGAGTGCGGTGCAATGGTAACAGAGTCAAACTCCTCCCATTGTGCAGCGGTTTCACGTGAATAACGCTCTACACTTGTTAGAGATATTCTTGGGTTAAAGTACTTTCTTTCATCTGAGTTGTTATACCAAACCAGCCTAATCTTATCCCCATTAGACAGTTTATATGCGCCTTCAGAAACTCCTTGATAGTTATATGAACCGCTACTAGCTACTGTGTTAGTAAAGCCATTTAGGTAAAGCCCAGTGTATTTATCCTTGATTATTTTTTTGAAATCAGAATCAAGATAAATTCCGCTACTTTCCCACTCTCTAAAGTTGGCAATTACTTTACAATTGGAGGCAGTATAATAGTCTTCTGGGTGTATTTTTATACCGGCAGGTACATTGATAATAATATTGTCATTTCTATGTATTTTAAGTTCAAACTCATAATGACCTTCAGTAACAAGGACCCCCTCAATGTTGTGCTTATCATTTAGCACTAAACCAGGAGGCAAAAACAAAGTTTCAATGTTAGTGATGTTTTTATCAATGTTAAACTCACTTAGATCAAACTGGTACTGCCGACCTTCAACCCCCTCAACCAACTCAATAGGTTGTAAGTTTATGCTGGGCTGCAAAGTCTCTAACTCTATTTTATCTAAAATAATTGCACTATTTTCAGTGCTATTTTTGGCTACATTTATAATATTAATAAGGCCACTTTCCCGTTCTGACAGAGTATATGTAGATGTTTTCTGGTCACTTGCAACTAGGGTTAAAGGCTCCATTTGCTGCCATATTCCACCTTTTCCAGAACCTTGCCTATCATTGTCGGTGAAGCTAATAGTGGGAGTAAATTCATGATCAGCATAAGAAACGTTGTGCCAAGTAAAAATTAATTTATCTCCTGCGGTCAAGTCTAACCCTGGGCCCTGAATACCCTGGTAATTGTATCCTTCACCCATACCAAATTTCGTATAAATACCAATGTCATTAAAGCCTGTATATCTATCTCTTATAACTGTATTTAAGTCATAAAAGCTAAGCTCAGTTTCTTCACTAGAATTTTTAAAGTCGGCTAACAATATTACTTTTTTGTCATTAATTGGGTTTAGCTCTCTCTCTACCTTAACTGTAAAGCTTTTTTGTATTGCAGAACCCACAGAGTCTTTAATTTGAGCGATTAATTCAAAGCTTTCTGACTCTTCAGTTATTCCTTTTAAAAAGCCTGTTTCATTAATTTGATATGTACTATTTGGGCGTTTAATTAGGTCAAAGTTATAAGGTGGTACACCGCCTGATACTAATAGTTGAGCACTATACTTAGTATTGCTCTTTGCTATAGGTAGCTCCTCTGTAACAAAACTTAAAGGCCCATCATTAACTGAATCGTCAATAACAGAAAATTCATAGCTGATTGTTTTTACCAAGTTCTTCTTTTTAATTTCGCCAAGACCAGGCACGTTAACTAATTCGTTATCTACTTTGGACTCTTCTATACCCTCTCGTTTTGAAACATCTTTAATCGCAAAGTATATTGTTTTACCTTGCTCAACCTTAATTTTGTGTTCCTGGTTTAGCTCTAAAGCGGCCCATATTTGGTTATAACCGGAGTTTGGTTTTTTGATTAAACCAACACTACTATTTAATGCTCTATTAAAGTTAATAACTTCCTTGGGTACATGTGCTTCTTCGAAATTAAGGTTGTTTATTGGGCTAAATGCATAACGAACCTCGTATTCGGCGCTACACTGTAAACATCGGTACTTATCATTAAAACTAATGTCGAACAAGAGCTTATCGGGATCAAAACCAACACCTACATTATTTATAGTCTCTTCATTCTCATAATCTACATAGCCAAGTCGTATTTCATCAATATAGTACTCAGAAAAAACAGGTAGATTTTTAGAAAAGCTAGGTACTAATGCTAACGCCGCTATATGTTCAAAATATTCTTGCCCTTTACCACTAAATTCGTACCCGCCCTCATCAAACGCACTGTACGGTCCAGGAGAGCCGCCATTAAAATGCAATGGGTGAGCATCAAATTGAACTTTGGTCCAACCTCCCATAGGTATGTTTGATACATAGTGATAATAATGTCCTTTTCTTGAATCATTAATAAAAGGATAAATAGAGAACTGAATATTTGGCCGTCTTAGAGAATTGGATTTCACTTGAGAGGCTAAGTTACCAGCAGCAGGTGGCATTTTAAGCCAAAGAGTAAGCCGATTTTTACCTTTAAATTGACCAAATAATGCGGTTGAAGATTGAGTCTTTAAATAAAGTGAGAGGCCGCCGTCGAGTGTCGAAGGCTCCCCCAGGTGTGGTGATGTTAAATCAGCGTCCATAAAGTCTTGCTTAGACTTTATTTCAGGTCCCATAAATGAGACACCGCCTTCTGAATTTGCATAAGCACCACCAGTCATTTGAACTTTTAACGACGCTCCCTTTTTAGCTATTGATGTGTCTGCATCAATAAAACCAAATCGAGTCCAACCCATGTGAGATGTATTGTAATAATTATAATAGGGAGAAAGCTTAAGCCCATCTATGCTGCAAAGATTTGACTGACTTAATCCGTTGTAAACATTGCAGTCATTGTTGCCTTTATCGGAATAAAACCATTCATCAAAGCCGTTCTCAATCTTTCCATCTATAAAGTCGAAGCTCATAAAAAGCTCATCTTCATTGGCTACGGATGTCTGGGGGCTATTTTCGCTGCTTTCAGTATTTGCAGTGCTAGTTGAACTTTGTTTGTTCTTTTCCTTAGATTCACCGCTACAGGATATAAGCAATGTCGCTAACATCATAAAACCAAAAACACTCTTCATTGTTCTAAAACCTTGTGATTGTGAAACACGGTTACATAGGGAGTTTAAAGTGTAGAACATAATTTACGACTCATTTTATGTTTGGGTGATAGAACAATAACTAGGACATTAAATAGAACAATCATACGTAGCGAACTAGGCGCTAGCTCATGTCTATTTTAAACACAATTTGATTGGGCTCATAACAAAGAGTTACCTCAAAGTTAAAAATAGCTCTAACCGCTTGATCGTATGTCATTTAAAACTGTCTGTTTTTTTTACAGCACTGCTCACAAAATCAGCAATAAATTAACAAAAACCATTTAAAACAACACCATAGATAAGGTGAAAACCTTGGCGTCAAATTTGCTTACATCTGACTATTCGAACCAGTAAATAATAATGACAAACGGAATTATAATGAAAAAAATATTAATTTTGGCTGCTATTGCTCTAATGAGCATAAACACGGCTTATGCTAGCTTAATTTACAGCACTTCAAATATATCAAACAACCTTCGCGATATTTCAAGCACAGGTACACAATTTAATCTTTCAGACGACGCTATGACCGGCGAGATAGGTATGGGGTTTAACTTTGGTTTTTACGATATTTTTGTAAATACAGTCAATGTTTCTTCTAATGGCTTTTTAGCGTTAGGTGGATTTGCTAGCGACGACGGCTGTTGCTCAGGCAAGCCACTTCCTGCAGATGACGGATACAATGGCATTATTGCGGGCCTTTGGGAAGACCTAGACACTAATAACAACACTACGGGCGCCATGTTTTATCAAACGCTAGGCGCTGTTGGTTCTAGAGAGTTTGTTGTTGGTTTTTATGATGTGGCGCATTACTCCAACTCTGATCCAGTGACCTTTGAAATGATTTTACATGAAGGTTCTAATAATATTGAGTTTCAATATGGACTAGTTTCTTATGAAAACGGTACACACTCAGTAGGGATTGAAAATACCACAGGCACTAGCGGTATCCAGTATTTATATGGCGATGACATTGAGCGCTTGTCAAACACTGGCGTATTATTTTCAACAACACCAGTATCTGAGCCAAGCATGCTTGCTATGTTTGCATTTGGTTTATTAGCAATGAGACGTTTACGTAAAAACGCCTAAGCCAATTAATGCAATTTGGGGTTTCGCTTTAAACAAGCCCCAACATTACTTGCTCTAACTGCCTTGCCTTTTGTTCACGGTTATAGGCAGTTAAATCTCTTTGATATACAGTAACCTGTCCCTGCTCATTTTTACTGCCAATTAGCTTTGTAATTCCTACTGCCAATTCTTCCGCTGCCATGCCGGTTTCAACGCCATCAAATGATGATGCTAACTTGTAGGTTGCGCCTTGCGAGTCAGCTTTTACTAACATTGCACGTTGGGTTCTTAGGTATTCGTATACTTTGCCCGGGATTTGTTTGTTAAATCGAGCGTCTTGAATAAGCACTAATGCATCGGCTCGTGTCATATTATTTAATGCATTAATAAAGGGCACAGGTTCAACAAACTGAACTAAATCAGCAATGCCCAATGCAATTAATACATCACTAAATTCTTCGCCACTGCCAGCTCCTTGAAATATTAATTCAAAGTTATCGGCAGTCACTAAACCATCATTGTTTAACATGGCTATGGCTTCAAATATTGGCACTGGATCGCGACCATGCGCATATAAAACACCACTGTAATACATTGAGAATTTTTTTGAGTCAAACGGCGTATTGGCGCGTTCTAACGAATTTAAAGCGGCCAGCCGTTCAAAGTTTGCTTCGTCAAACCCGTTTTCAATGACGGTATTTTTACTTTCAACTAAAGCACCATACTTAGCCTGATATAAATCGCGCACGGCGGCAGTTGCGTAAGTAAGGTGGGCGGAATTTCGCATGACTTGGCGGTCTATTTTTTTATGTATGTAGTCCAACCATCGCCCTGCGCTGCCATTCATGTAATGACAAGGGTCTCGATAGTCAGCAACCCAAGGCAAGCCTGTCTGTTTGGCTAATTTGTTGGCAATGTAGTGTGTGCTTGGTGTTGGTGCAGAAGACCAAATAACGTCGGGCTTATATTTTTTTATTAACTTTGCGCCCACTCTAACCGACGAAGGAATCCATGTTAGGCCCCAGCGGTCTGGCGTTTCCATAATAGAAAAGTATTTACCTTTGTACGACAAGTCGCGCTGAACATCGAGCGCTCGAGTGCGGTAAATTTTATCGTCAGGCCCGTCTTGATAGGTTGAGTCTATTTTTGAATATGCACTTGGGTTTGCGGTTAATACAATAACTTCCCAGCCCCACTGTTTTAAATATCGATAAAAACTTTCGATGCGTGGAACCGACGCGCCATTGCTTGGTGGAAACTCAAAGGCGATCATCAGAACGGTTTTAGTGGCGCTCACGGGTAGTTACTCTCCGGCTATTTTTAGTATTGATAAACAAAACTGATTAAATTCTTTTCGATGTGGCATAAACCTAGGCAACGCCGTTAAACTGGTTTTAGACGTAATGCCACCATCATTGGTTGCTACACCATATTGGATGCCAAGTTCATTTAGCATGTGTTGATGTTCTACTTTAAAGTCTCGACCAAACCAGCCGTTTGGGTACGCAAATAACGACGGCGCTTCACCCAAAATGTCAGTTAAATACTCAACCGACCCAATCACTTCTTGTTTTGCCACCTCTGGATTCTGCATAGCAAGAATACTATGAGAGTGAGTGTGGGCTCCAACATCGTGGCCAAGTTTTGCTATTTTATTTAACTGTTGTGCCTTCATCATGCACCTGGCTGGCTCAAAACGACCTATTTTTTTGTAAATAGCGTTAAGTACGTCGTCTCGTTCTTGATTCGCTAAAAACTTAATTTTATTTACTAGGTATAAATAAGCGTTTGCTTTTTCTTGTTCGGTATTAAGCACAAATGACTGGTCGAATAGTCCAAACTGCGTGGCCATGGTATTTTTTAACGACTCTGCCAATTCATCATTCCACAAGTAACCTCGTTCAGTGCCTTTTGTGGCGATAAAAAAGCTGGCCTTTATTCCGAGTTTCTCAAAAACTGGCAGTGCATTGTCAAAGTTATCGGCATAACCATCGTCAAAGCTTAGCACTAATGCCTTTGGAGGCAACTTACCTTGTTCAATCAAAGCCAGCGCTTGGCTTAAAGAAAATATCTTAAAGTACTTATTGAGCTTGGTTAGCAACACTTCAAAATTGGCTGAGGTGATGTCGTCGGGGCAAAATAATGAAGGCTCGTTAACAACGCGATGAAAATACAATACTGCCAAAGGGTGTTCTTTATGCTTTATTCTATTTATGAAGGCCAATAGGCTTAAACCAAAATGTAACATTCCTTTTGTATCCTTACTTATCAGCGCGATTAACAAGAGTACACGGAGTTGTTTTCTTTGTGAATAACCTAATGTGCAATACCAACATATAATGACTATATTTATTGCGGCGCTAGTGGCAGAATAACACTCATTATTTTTGGTAATTAGCGAGCTAACTTTTTGTTTAGAATTGCTAATAACTTGCTATGGAAATTTAAATAGGCAGCGTAAATGAAAAAGGTTCTAACGGTATTTGGTACACGCCCTGAAGCAATAAAAATGGCGCCCTTGGTACACAAATTAGCAGCGGCAGAAGGTTTAGACGCTAAAGTTTGCGTAACGGCTCAACACCGCGAGATGTTAGATCAGGTTTTAGAGTTATTTGAAATTAAGCCTGACTACGACCTTAATATTATGAAGCCTGGCCAAGACCTGTACGACGTGACCACCAATATTTTAAGTGGTTTAAAGCCTGTTTTGGCGGAGTTCAAACCCGACGTTGTTTTAGTTCATGGTGATACTACCACTACATTTTCAGCATCCTTAGCCTCGTTTTACCAACAAATAAAAGTGGGTCATGTTGAAGCTGGATTACGCACAGGCAATATTTATTCGCCTTGGCCAGAAGAAGCAAACCGCAAGCTAACAGGCTCGCTCACCAATTTCCATTTTGCCCCTACGTCATTATCTGAGTCTAATTTACTTAAAGAAAACGTATTGCCATCAAGCATTACAGTGACCGGCAATACCGTTATTGATGCGCTACTTTGGGTTAAAAACAAACTTGAAACAGACAGTCAATTACAAACACAGTTTGCGAAGAAGTTCGACTTTTTAGATGCGTCGAAAAAGCTGATTTTAGTGACTGGTCATCGCCGTGAAAGTTTTGGTGGTGGATTTGAGCGAATTTGTGCTGCGCTTGCTGAAATTGCCGAACAACGTGAAGACGTGCAAATTGTTTACCCAATGCATTTGAATCCAAATGTTAGAGAGCCAGTGAATCGCCTGCTGTCAAAACACAAAAACATTATTCTTATTGAGCCACAAGACTACTTACCGTTTGTTTACCTTATGAATCAGAGTTATTTGATTATTACGGACTCAGGCGGCGTGCAAGAAGAAGCGCCATCGTTAGGTAAGCCTGTTTTAGTGATGCGCGATACCACTGAACGCCCTGAAGCAGTAGAAGCAGGAACCGTTAGGTTAGTCGGTACCGACGTTCAAAAGATCACAGAAAATACATTCGAATTATTAAACGATGCCGCCGTATATGAAAACATGGCTCGCGCCCATAACCCTTATGGTGATGGTGAAGCTTGTCAGCGCATCGTAAACACGCTTTTAGAGGAATTATAAAATGGAATTTAAAAAAGTTTCCGTTATTGGACTAGGTTACATAGGTTTACCAACGGCTGCGGTGATTGCTTCGCGCGGTATTAAAGTGGTGGGTGTTGAAATTAACCAAAAGGCGGTAGACACCATTAACGCCGGTAACATTCACATTGTTGAGCCTGATTTAGATATTGTTGTAAAAAGCGTTGTATCCACTGGCAACCTTCGTGCTACTACACAAGTTGAACCTGCTGAAGCCTTTATGATTGCAGTGCCTACTCCGTTTAAACATGGCGAAGATGATTCCCACAGCCCTGATTTGAGTTACATAGAGTCGGCGGCTAAAGCCATTGCTCCGGTATTGGAAAAAGGCAATTTGGTTATTTTAGAATCGACGTCTCCCGTTGGTGCGACAGAAAAACTAGCGGGCTGGTTAAAAGAAGCGCGTCCAGATTTAACCTTCCCACAAGATGTTGGTGAGCAGGCAGATATTAATGTTGCCCATTGTCCAGAACGCGTACTACCAGGATATGTTTTACAGGAATTAGTATCGAACGACCGTGTTATTGGCGGCATTTCTCCAGCTTGTAGTGCTAAAGCCGTTGCGCTTTATCAAACTTTT
Source organism: Psychrosphaera haliotis (assembly GCF_039523615.1). Classification (NCBI taxonomy): domain Bacteria; kingdom Pseudomonadati; phylum Pseudomonadota; class Gammaproteobacteria; order Alteromonadales; family Pseudoalteromonadaceae; genus Psychrosphaera; species Psychrosphaera haliotis. The sequence continues at coordinate 53,989 of NZ_BAAAFQ010000010.1, forward strand.
GTTCGTGGCGAGTGCATTATTACTAATGCTCGTACCGCTGAAATGGCGAAGTTAACAGAAAACTCATTCCGAGACGTTAACATTGCCTTTGCCAATGAGCTTTCAACAATTTGTGATCAGTTACACATTAACGTGTGGGAATTGATTAAATTAGCGAATCGTCACCCTCGTGTGAATATTTTGAATCCAGGTCCTGGTGTTGGCGGCCATTGTATTGCCGTTGATCCTTGGTTTATTGTTGATAGTTGCCCAGAGCAAGCCAAACTAATCAAAAAAGCTCGCTTAGTGAATGACAACAAACCTCATTATGTTATTGATCAAATAAAAGAAGCCGCTGACCAATTTAAAAAGCCTGTGATTGCTTGTTTAGGTTTAGCCTTTAAAGCTGACATTGACGACTTACGTGAAAGCCCTGCAGTACAGATTGTTGAGCACCTAGCAAACGACAATATTGGTGAATTATTAGCGGTTGAACCTAACATTAGTGAATTACCAGAGTCGATGACAAGTAAAGGTGTTGAGTTTGCTTCATTAACTCAAGCGTTAGAGCGCGCCAATGTGATTGTTGTATTGGTTGATCACAAAGAGTTTAAGTCTGCTGATAAAGCGGCCTTTGCGAAAAAAGTAGTGATTGATACACGCGGTATTCTTTAACTCAAAAAAGGAGGTTTAGTGTGACACTTCGTAATTTAACATCCATTGGTTTTGTTGGTTTACTGCTGTTATCTAACCTCTTTGCTGCTCACTCTTATGCTAAACAAGTATTTGTAGATGGTCAGTCTTTTAGTTCATTAGCGGAAGCTAAACCGGCTATTAAAGACGGCAGTCGCATTTATTTAGAAAAAGGCGTTTATACTCAAGGTGTGTACTTAACCGCTAGCAACATTTCAATTTTAGGCGAACCTGGCGTTGTATTTGATGGCGCTACTGCCGATGGCAAAGGCGCATTAGTATTAACTGGCAACGATGTTGTTGTTGAGTCAATTGAATGCAAAAACATAGCGGTGCCCGATGGCAATGGCGCCTGTATTCGGTTTGAAGGCGAAAACATTACCATTCGAGACTTGTATGCACATGACAGTCAGTCTGGTGTAAAAACAAGCCGCGTAAAAGGCTTTGTTCATATTGAGTTTTCTAAATTTGAACGTATTGGCAATCGCAATGGCTTTTCCCATAGCATGTATATTATTGCCGATGAATTAGTAGTGCGTTATAGCCAAATTTTAAGCACAAAAAGCCAAGGGTCTGGCATAAAGTCTCGTTCTAAAAAAGTGATTGTTGAAAATAGCCTGTTGGCTTCCCTCGACGGTGTTGATAGTCGTTTAATCGACATGGCGGAATACGGCGAGTTAATTGTTCGTGACAGTATTTTGCAGCAAGGCGATAACTCCTCAAACAGCCAACTCATTGCTTACGGACTTGAAAAGAAAGCCAGGAAGTTTGCCGTTAATCGAATTGAACTGCGCAATAATTTAATATTTTTTGATCGTACTCGCCCAAATGTGCTTATTTCAAAACGTTTAGACGACGGTTTTGTAAGTAGCGGCAATATGTTTATTGGCGATTTAAATCACCCTGACCAAATGGTGCCTTATAATGAATGGTTTTTAAGCCGACAAGACGCCAAGTTAGAACCTTACCCTTATTTACCTAAAATATCGGAACGAGAGAAAGTAATGACTTTTGTTCGGGTAGCAGGATCACAGAAGAATTTATAATTAAATGGATATTTCAACATCACACTCAGCCGTTAGCGTATCGTTATTATCGTCTACCGACCATGACCTTTGGGATAAGTATGTACATACTAAACCTGAAGCAAGCATTTACCATCAAAGTAAATGGCTTACACTTATTGAGTCTTCTCTTAAACAAAACGGCTTTTATTTTATTGCAAAAGACGCAACCAATAACGTTGTGGGTATTTTGCCTATCATTAATTTGAAAAGTTGGCTGTTTGGCAATTATATGGTGTCCATGCCGTATTTTAATTACGGGGCTGCTATTGCAGATTCACCTGAAATTGAAGCGCAACTTATGCAAGCGGCCATTAAACAAGGCGAAACACTTAAGGTGAGCCACATACAGCTTCGTGCTTCTGAGCCTTTTGTATCATCGGCAACAACCGACCCGATGACGGTATCGACACAAAAAGTAAACATGATTTTGGACTTACCGGAAACGCCAGAGTTATTAGGCAAGGCGATAGGCTCTAAGCGTCGTTCACAAATAAAAAGGCCAATACGTGAAGGTGTGTCTCATAAGTTTGGTGGCGTGGAGTTACTTGAAGATTTTTACGAAGTGTTTTGCTTGAACATGCGCGACTTAGGTACACCGGTTTACAGCAAACTATTTTTTAAGGCGATATTAGAAACCTTTGCCGACAATGCCCTGCTATGTGTTGTGTATTGGGAAGGCAAACCTGTGTCTACCGGCTTTTTACTGCACAACAATGGCCGTATGGAAATTCCATGGGCTAGCACAGTGCGTTACGCCAACCGAATTTCTGTGAATATGTATTTGTATTGGCAGATTTTAAGTTATGCCATTGAGAATGATTTTAAACAGTTTGATTTTGGCCGCTCAACCATTGACGCAGGCACTTACAAATTTAAAAAGCAGTGGGGCGCAGAGCCTCAGCAATGTTATTGGTATCACTGGGTTCCAGAAGGTGCACAAGCGCCAGATTTATCGCCGAGCAGTGGTAAATTTGATTTAGCGATTCAGGTTTGGCAGAAATTGCCATTGTGGGTCACTAAGATGATAGGCCCACCAATTGTACGGAACTTACCTTAGCTCTATTTGATATAGTCCCATGTAGGCATCGACCATTTTATCCATGCTGTAATTATCAAATACAAGTTGATGGGCAACACCGGTTTTTTGCAATCGTGCCTGCTCATCTAACAGTATGTTGTTTAGCGTTTCGGCATAGGATTCCACGTTTTTACTTTCAACAAACCAAGCATGGCTTTCGTCGATAAACTTGGCAATACCGCCCACGTTTGTAGTGATTACAGGAACCTTTAATGCCATGGCTTCCAAAATAGTCATTGGCATGGCTTCATAATTTGATGACAGCGCAAACAAATCTGTATTGGACAAAATGTCGGCCACATCAGATCTAAAACCTAAAAACTCAACATCTTTGGCGCTACTTAGTGCATTGTTAAAATCCACTAACTCTTGATAAATAGGCCCATTACCCGCCAGCTGAAGTTTTACATTTTCCCAATTAGGGTAGGTCTTTTTAGCCAAATCAAACGCCGACAATAATAACTTTTGATTTTTAATTGGGTCTAATCGGCCAACCGTTGTGATCACAAACGGCCCATTGCCAGAGGCGGACGTGACAGAGGCATGGTGTTCTGACGTTTGGTGTTCTGACGTTTGGTTTTCTGAGGAACCGTTTGTCACGACTTGTTTTCCTGCAACTTGTTTAACAGCAACGTCTTTTTCAACTGTAACGCCATTAAAGATAAGTTGGACTTTGCTTTCGCTGATTTTTAAAGCTTCCGTCACCCATCTATATAAGTCATACGACACCACAATATAATGGTCGATAAACTTGGAAATCAGTTGTCTGAAGCGATTGTTAAACTTGTTCTTACCAGCCGGGTCATCGCCACCACGGCCATGATCGCAATGCACGGTAACAGGAACACCCGCTAATTTTGCCGCTAGATGATATTCAATAGTGCCAAAGTTATAAGAGTGAAATGCCACCGGCTTTATTCGTTTAAGCAATTTGAAAAGTTTGAGATGACTGAAAATGTCATTACCTGGCTGTTTGCCTAAACAATAAACTTCAACGGGTACGTTAATTTCTTTGGCGAGCTCAAAGTCTGTTGTTAACGAAATGAGCACGTGTTTTACATTGTAATGCGCAGAATTATTAATGAGATTAACCACTACCTTTTCAAGGCCGCCGCAGCCAAAACTTGGCACAATATGCACGACTTTTTTCTTGTTCAGACAGTTATTTATAGGCTCTTTGTTCATATAATCATGGCATTAAATTAAGACTGACTTTACTATAACACCAGACTAATCAAAATTTCAGTAATCAAATTGTTAAATCCTACTATTCAGGTTATTCCGCTGTCGGATTACCCGCTAGACAAATTGGAGCAGGAATGGAACTCGCTGTTTAATCGCAGTGCTGGCTGCTTTTTTCTGTCTTGGAATTGGATTGGCAGTTGGCTTTCTATTTTACCAACTTTTGATGACGTTTATGTTGTTCGCGCCGTCAACTGCAGTCACTCTTTAAATGGTTATGCGTTGGATGATTTGCTTGGTTTTGGTATTTTCTGTGAAACTAAAGTTCGTCGCCACGGCTTTGTAAAATCAAAACAATGGCATTTACACCGCACAGGTAACGAAAAACTCGATCAAATTTGGATTGAGTATAATGATTTCCTTCTCGCAGAAACTGCGGCCGTTAATACCAAAAACCTTTCCAACACTAGTAACAAAAACCTTTCCAGCCAACAAATTAGAACTTCTATGTGGCAATCGCTGTTAACATCTCAGCCACGTACGCAAAATGTAGATGAATTTATAGTAAACGTAGCCCAAACCAAATGGTTTGAGCAGCTGCAGTCAGATTTAACATCCGGTTCTACGGCTGATTTAACCAATGATCTAGGCCGCTTCAAGTATTTAACATCATCGCGCCAGCCTGGTTATAAGCTGGATTTAAAAGACAACGATTTGATGGAACATTTTCCAAAAAAAATATCCAAATCTACCTACAATCACATTAAACGAACGTTCTCTAAGTTAGAGGAGTTAAACGGCAAAAACTCAGTAACCTTTGACATAGTGACAGCGCCAAAACAAATAGAATTTTTACTTACTAATTTTTGTACTTGGCATATTAATAAATGGAAAATTACAAATACACCAAGTGGATTTCTAAATGCTCACTTTGCTAATTTTCATAAGCTAATCTGTATTAATGCTGAGTGTGATGACAGTGCTACAACACCAATTGCGTTTAGTATTTCAGTAGATAGCAACGTGAAAGGCTTTATTTATGGGTTTAAAGACAAGAGTTCATTTCACTTTTACTTGAGCTCTATAGAGCCAAATAGCGACAATAAAATTAAAGTAGGCCTTCTGCTCCAAAGCATGGCGATAGAGGCATGTAGGAATATGAGCTTGAATTATTATGATTTCCTAGCCGGTGAAGCCAGCTATAAGAGTAAGTTATCAAATATTCATACTTCATTTGCAAACCTGACAATACAAAAAGCAAAATTTAGCTTCAACATTGAGAGGTTTTTACGCCGTGCCAAGCCTTTTTTGGTTATAAAATAGCCATCAAAATGTTATAAATAATACAAATAAGAAATTAATGGAATAATCATGAATTTTAAAAAATCTTTAGTAGCAATTGCACTGGCATCAGTCATTGCAGCCTGTGGCGAAAAAAATAGTGAAGAGCATGTTGCTGAAGCTCAAGCGCTAATAAAAAATAACGAATTTCAATCTGCAATAATTGAGCTAAAAAATGCAACGCAAGCAGATGCCGAAAATGCGGTTACTAGAGAGTTACTGGCCGATATCTACTTTAAAACTGGTCAATTAGAATTTGCCGAAAAAGAATACATTAAGGCTCTTGAGTTTGGCGCAGACCAAGAGTCTATTTTCCCTAAATTTGCCGAAGTACTATTTTATAAAACAGACTATCAGCAAGTTACCGAATTAGAACTAGATTACGATAGTGAGGAATATGGTCCTCTAGAAAAGTTATTTTTCATTCAAGCATTATCGGCAACCAACCTACAAGATCAACCTGAAGCGTTACGCTTTTTTGAACTAGCTATTGAGTCAAATCCGGACTCAATTTATGGAAAACTTTCGGCGGTTTTGAAAAACATTGAAGCAGAACCTGAAGTCACTCTGGCGGCTTTGACCAGTGTAATGCAAAACAATCCAGACTTTGCTTTAGGTCACTTGCTCAAAGGACATTTTGAGAACCAATTAAACAAGTCAGAACTTGCTCTTAGTAGTTATCAGACCTTTGACTCGCTAACACCTAACTTATTATTAGCTGATATTTATTTATCCATTGCTCTTGTTCAAAACGCAGAATATGAACAGGCAATACAAGTTGCTTCTAAGGTAACAAAACAACATAAAACCCAACCTCTAGCTAATCAACTATTGGCAACCAGCTACTTTAACCTTAAAGATTTTGAGCAGTCTCTTATCTTTTCAGAAGTAGCGATTACCAACGGTTTTGACAATTATCAGAGCAGGGTTGTTGCTGGGATGAGTGCATACTCGCTTGGCAAGCTAGAACTAGCTTACTCACACTTCTCGAAAATAAAAAGCCAGCTACCAAAAGACCATTTTGCTCGCCAAGCTATTCTCTCTACGGAAATACAAATAGGTAAAATTGAAGAGTTAGAAAACTCTGTGGATGAGCTTGATCTTTCTTTACTGCAACCAGAAATAGTAAATGCAGCAAGTTTAGAATTATTTAAAGCAGGTAAAACCGAAGCTGGTAAGAAATTATTAGCAAAGTCTTCTGCTTTAGATTATTCAGATGCTAACAATTTGTCTAAATTGGGTGTGTTAAAAATTTCAACATCCGATATGTCTGGGATTAAAGATTTAGAAGCTGCCGTTGAACTAGAACCAACTTCAATTCCACTGAATATCACTCTAGGTTCAGCTTATGTTCAAGCAAACCAACTAAAAAAAGCGTCTGTATTTGCAAAACAATTTGTTAACGCATTCCCTGACTCTATAGAAAGCTACAACTATGCTGCGCTTGTTGCTTTTAAAAATAATGATTTAGGTTTGGTGAAGACATACTTAGATAAAGCGTTATCTATAGATCCAGACAATAAAATGTCACTTATGTTTTACGCTAATGAGTACTTGGAAGGCGAGCAGTACGATAAGTCTTATGCTGCAGCTCGGAAAGTTTTAGCTAAAGAGCCTAGTTATATACCAGCAATAAGAGCTGCTGTGTTCTCAGCTAAAAAGTTATCTAAGCACAAAGAAATATTAGATATTTTTGATACCGGTATTAAAACAATAAATGAGTCGGATGTTAAATTATTAAAAGCTGAGTACCACTTTTCAAAGCAAGAATATAAAAATGTAGTTGATGTCCTGGATATTGAAGAAGCCAACGAAACTAGCCCTAAAGAATTTTGGTCATTGTTAGCGAGATCTACATTTTTTGTTACGGGCTCAAATGAAACAATAAGAGTATTAGAAAAATGGACACAAGTTCAGCCTAATAATACAGCAAGCTGGAGTTCACTTATTAGCTTCCTAGAGAGATACCAACTTTCAAGAAAAGCATACTCTACTAGCCAAATAGCCTATGAAAAATTTTCTGACTCTCAAGAGTTCGGGTTAACTTACTCTTATTATCTGAGTTTAGATGGAAAAACAGCAAAAACTCAGAGCATATTAAAAGGTATTAAAGTTACTGACGATAACAAGAGCCTATACAAACTAGTAGAAGCTCAGGTAGCACTAAAAGAAACTAAGTATAAGAAAGCACTATCATTAGCAGACCAGTCATATGCTTTAAAACCCACGTTTAATGCAGGAAGATTGAGGTATGTACTAACTAAATCGTTAGAAAGCAAAGAGGCCGCCTGGGAGTTAGCTGAAACGCATTTAAAAACGAATTCTTTGGATAACTCTATGAGGCTATTATTAGCAAATGAGTATATTTCAACGAATCCAAGTAAAGCCATAGAGCACTATGAACTCGTTTTAGCCCAATTGCCTAACAATATTACAGCACTTAATAACATTGCTTATTTACTTTCTAATGAGGGAAAATTTGAACAAGCGCTGATATACGCCAACAAAGCAGTGGCTTTGAATACGTCAAATGCAAATACGTTAGATACATTAGGAATGATTTACTTTAAAAACGGTGATATTAAAAAAGCCCATGAGAAACTTAAAACGGCTTATAACTTGGCGCCAACAAATCAAAGTGTAATTAAACACCTTAAAGAAATCGAAGCCTCTCTGTAGGTTTCAATTTCTAACTTTCTATTTCTAACTTTCTATTTCTAGTTTTCTATTTAGAGATTTTTATTTGGGATTTTAGGTATAAAAAAAGCCAGCTAAAAGCTGGCTTTTTAGATTTAGAAACTAAGTTTATTTAGCTTTACGACGCGCCGCGCCAGCTAGACCTAGAAGACCTAAACCAAACATAGCTAAAGACATAGGCTCAGAAACTGAAGCCGCTGATGTATTAGCATTTTGTACAATAATTAACTCGTACTGCTTTCCACCCATAAGCTCAAGAAGACCAGAGTCTTGAGAACCATTCACGTTACCAGCAAACGGGTTACCTACTTGGTTTACTTGACCTGTAGCTGATGCACCAAGTACATCATCATTTAAATCAAAGCTGTAAATTGGAGCAGGAGCATTACAAGGTATACCTGAACACTTTTCGCCTAATGTTACTTCAAAAGCCCAGTCAGCATTACCTGAACCGCCGCTCCAAGTAACATCAACTAGTACATCAAAAAGCCAGTCAAAAGATACTTGTACAAACGCATCTTGCTGAGCTGTAAAGTTAAACGCAGCTTGAAGACTGTTAGAAATTTGTGAGTTAGTCTCACCAAAGTTATAACCGCCTACATCTGTAGAGCTTGATGTCATACCGTCAGCGCCACCTGGTAAGAAGATATTACCAGTAATTGATGCATTTGAATCAACAGATGCCAGTGACGAGCTTTGATTAGAATTTAAGTTGAATACTACTGGTACAAACGGGTCTTGAGTTGCTGCAGCATAACCGTCATTATCGCCGTTACCATTTAATGTAGTACTTACGCTTGTGCCATTGAAGTCAATGCCTACACCGCTAAGTGTGTAAGAACCGTCACCAGGAAACAGCTGAGTAGTACCCGCTGCATCTGCAAAAACGCTTAATTGTAAGTTTTGAACGTCGATAGAAACTTCAGATAATACATCTGCGTTCGCAACTCCAGCAGCCATCATTGCTGTAGCAGCAAATAAGCCTTTTGTAAGTTTGTTAAGTTTCATAATGTTTCCCTTTAAATTATTGAAGTGTGTTTCAATTTTGATATATACATACTAGCAAGTAGTGAGCCAACTTTAAAACACATTAAAAACAACAACTTACAATTAAACTTATTATAGTTGTTAAATTATCTGACAATGATTGCTGAACCATTAAAGGCTAGAAATATAGTGGCCTGAGCCAAAAAGATCTTTAGGATCAAAACCTAACTTTAACTTTCTATGCAAATGAACCAATTCAGGGCTAAAACCTAAGCTATTTGTTTGCATCGCTCTTATCGCAGATCGATAGCCCGAAAACCCGAGGGCATTGAACTTACTTAACATTTCGTCGTAACACTTTAATGCCGAGTCATCTTCTTCTTTTATTGTTCTATCAAAAATAATAGATATGACGCAATCAGCCGCTTTTTCATTTAAAAGGGTGATAGATAGTGCAGGATCAAACTTGTACTTGAGAGAAACGGTACTTGCGGTTTCAATCATTAAGGCTAACGTCTCTCTGGTTAATGGCCCTATAGGGGCAAGCCAAATAAGCCCAACATTATCGGCATCCGGGTTGCCGGTTGATACAAACTCTCTCATACGATAATAAGCGCTGTTGATAAAGTAGTTGGTAGGCTTACCCTGCTTAAGACCGATAAGCTCATTAAGTACTTCTAGCGGTTTAGATAATGATGCAATTTTACTGTTTGGTCGCTTCTGAACAAAATTAGAGGAAGAAAATTTAAGTGCCGTCTTCGCTAGGTTAGGCGATAACATAATTGCTTTATGTTGAACTGATTTGAGTGCTTTTTTAACACTTGAAACTTTATAGCTCAATTCTGCTGAGCTATCGGCATATATAGCACCAGATATTGTCCAAGGTGAGATATCATGTTTTTTTATTAACCGATTGTACAAGTTAGAAGGCAGAGGTACGTTATTGTCTGCTTCTTTAAAAGGATAGCGCACCATAGCTTGAATCCCTTTATGTGCATTTGCACAATGCATTTGGCTATTTAGTAAGCCAGACATTTTAAGAGGCCTTAACGCTTCTACTGCTTGATAAAAGCCTTCATTACTGCTGAGTTTTATAAAGAATTTTTTCATTAATTTTTTTGCAGGCATTACATGAATGTACATTGCTGTCACTATCGCAATATTTGACTGACTCATAACGCCTTCAACCACAGGACCGTGGCCATGTTTATGAACACCGGCGTTTGCTGCATTTGTGTGTCCAGCATGGCCGGTTTTAACAAATGTACCATCAGCTAGCACAACTTCTAACCCTGCACAGTGATCAAAGTGATCGCCATAAGCTGTGTGTCCAAAACCTCTTTCTAGAGTATTCCCTAATACGCTACTTTCAATAGAAGAGCCAGTTGCGTCCATCCAAAACTCGCCACCTTCACGTTGTAGAAAGTTGTATAGCTGTATTTGGCTTACACCAGGTTCAATTTTAACTATACCGAGCGTTTTTCCGTAAGGTTGTTCTTTATCATGTGTATTTGATAACCAAGTTGGTTCTGAATTTAACTTGTGCAAACTCATCAAAACGGCATTCTGAGATGTTGGCGTGGCGGATCCATAACCCCAGTTATTGCCCGTGGAAATAGTATACAACTTGATAGTAGAGGAAGTAACAGCGAGGCTGTCCAAAAATTTTACAACCTTAATAACTTCACTTTTGTCATTAGGAATAATTGCTAGTGAAGATTTATAGGATTGGTCATAACAACATTGGTTATATTTATTTAAAACTTCTTCATTAACGGTATTGCTTGCAAACTCAATGAGTTCCGACTCTAAAAATGCAATTAATTTGCTAAGATCAGACATTGAGTGCCCCTTTGTTAATTTTTATCTGTTAATCCGAAATCAGTGTAGCCTAGTCCGCCGATAATAGAAGGATCGCCGCAAACTTGAATATCTAACTCTTTTTGAATACCTCGAAACAGTTTTTTAAACCCAGGCGTTAAACTGTTTAATAACATCTTCGGACTAATGTAATAAGGTGCACGTTTACCGTGATAGTCAACAACTGGACCTATTTGTTGGAATTCTATACCTACAAACTTAAGGCTTCGAGCTAATCTAGGCTCCATCATCACAAATACATGTTCAATATCTTTGCTCATTACAATGCTTGCAGCCGATAAATACAGACCAATAGCAATAAATGGAAAACAGCGTAATTCTTTCTCTGAATACTCGCTTTCATTAATTCCGCCAGTAGCAGCACCCTTAAATTGATCACTTTGTCGTTTTCTAAATTCGTTCGGGACGGCCAATCTAGATATTTCGCAAATCTTATGGCGCGGAAAATTAGTTGGTATTAATGTAGGGTGGTCAATTGAATCTAAACAGTATTTTTCTAGTGGCAATTGTTGCTTCTCACTTAATGAGTAAACAATTCTGACGGTTCCAGCAAAACGCTTAGTGCTTCGATGTTGAATTACACAATGTATTGAGTGCAGATCAAAATCATCCGATTCTTGTTTTTCTTCATTACATTCTTCAAAGCCTAACTCTTCACAGTAAACGTTGTGTCTAATTTCAAAGGCTTTACTTTTAAGGTACTCATTATGAGCAACTATAGGCTGTAAATATTCAGAAAAATGTGTCGCGATACGCTTTGCATGAACATTCGCAAAAATTTTTGTAATGTATCTTATCAATGTACCAATGACTGGTTTATTGGATAATTTTTTTAACGTACTCAACTTAAAAAACCTATATTTGCGCTTAACTGAATTACAACAGTGCCAATAATCGAAAAAAATGTAAATTTATATTTTCACTTATTTGATTAAAAACAGTAAGTTTTGATAATAGTCCACAGTTGCCATTTCAACCAGTGTCAGTTTCTTTTACAATTACGCCTCAGAATATTAAATTAACCAACAAAAACAATAACTTAAAATTAGGCTCATTAATTGCAGATGCTTCTTTATAAATTTATTGAGTCTGGTTATAATTAGACCAATAGCGATTAATATTCTGGTGGTACAAATATGGATAAGCAGATCAAAGATTCCAAAACTGAATTACAGTCTTCAAGACGTAAGCTTTTAATTAAGAGCGCTAAGATTGCGCCTGTAATTACAGCCGTGGCTGCAGCTCCAGTTTGGGCTACATCTAGTGCAACCTCTGGAAACCAGTCAGGTGCAATGTCTAGAAGCACTAACTTGACCAAATTTAATGGCTTTAGTCCTGGTTATTTTCACGAGCATAAAAGTAAGAAAAACAAGAAAAACAAGAAAAACAAAGCAAAAGGTTCTTCGTGGGCTTCTAATAGTCAAAGTGCCCAAGCTTCTAATGGATGTGAGTCAATAAGCGGAAGCAGCAAACTGCCTGACTATTATTATGATAAGTTTTATGGCGGTATTGGCGGCATTTTTCCAGGTTCAATGCTTGCAGCTCAAGTACGAGACGTACTAAGCCCTAGCAATTGGAAGGGTTCGGGTGAAACTGCAAACATAAACGGTCACTCTGTTACTCAGGTTGATAGATTTATGTTAACGGCTTATTTAAATGCTGACCCTTTATATGGCGCTGTTGGTTACCCTTATACTCAAGACGAAATAAGAGCATTTTGTAAAGATTACGAGCAAGGAAGAGTTGCTTACAGAGATGCTAAACTTATTTTGGTAAATTTAGTACACGAAGGCCAAGGTGATTTGGGCTGGGAAGCTGATACAGTTTGCTAAAATTTAGATCAAATACCGTGACTCGAACTCATGAAGGTCACGGTACTTATATTTATAATATAAAACTTTCCGAAACATTGTTTATCCCTATAGATGTTGAAACCTTTTTTACAGCACTATCCTCTGGTGTTGAGAACAAATCAGAGCTAACTGAAGTTATTGTTAAAGACCTCGACTGCAGTGAAGAACACGCTATGTTAGCTGTCGATAATACGTTAAACTCTTTACAACAGAGAGCACTTATAGAGAGCTAGTAGTTGAAACTAAAGGATTTAGCTAAGTCAAAACTAGAGTCAGGAAAAACGCTAAAATTTGATGTTGGCCCGTTTTCTATCGCCGTCAAAAGCGACTTCCCAAATGTTTATGAAGAAATTGCAAAGATATACAGCGAATTTGAAGTGTTGTCTGATGAGCATTTTGTAGATTTTGAAATCACACTGAGAAATTCCCACTCCTTAATACGAAAGTTTTTTCGAAAACAGTGCTTTTTCCAGCTAGGCGACCAGGAGCCATTTACTCCTATTCCTGCAAATCAAGCTTTCCCTATGTTTGAGTGGGGCCTAAATTGGTGTATTTCTTCTAATGCACACCAATATCTTATGATCCACGCGGCTGTTATCGAAAAAAATGGGGTTTGTGTTGTATTGCCAGCGCCACCTGGTTCAGGAAAAAGTACCCTTACCGCACTTTTAGTTTTTTCTGGATGGCGCCTTTTGTCTGACGAGCTTACTTTAATTGAAACCAGTTCAGGCCTAATTCAGCCATTAGCGCGCCCCATTAACCTAAAAAACCAATCTATTTCTGTCATTAAACAAGCTTTCCCAAATGTGGCGCATTCAAATATTGTAAAAGATACTCACAAAGGTGACGTTTGCCTGTTTAAAGCTCCGGACGCTTCAGTGGCAAACATTGATCAAAAATCTAAAGCAACTCATATTATTCTGCCTAAATTTAGTAAAAACGAAGCCTTGTCAACGGACCCTATGTCACAAGATAGCGCTTTTTTTGAATTAATAGCCAACTCTTTTAACTACAATATTTTAGGGTTATCCGGATTCAATACTTTAACCGAATTTATTGATGGCACCTCAAGTTTTAATTTACGTTATGGCGACAACAAAGCCGCTTTAGAATGGTTTGAGGCCCTAACTTTATGAGCAATTTATTAATATCTTTATTTAATAACCCTGAGTTGGCCAAAAAGTTATCTATGTATGATTGGTCAAAAGTGGTTTCCCATGGCCGTGACCAAAATATGCTTGGCCGTATTTGGTGGCGCTTACAGTCAAACAGCGTTGAAAAACATGTACCTGACAGAGTGGTTCCCCATTTCACGAGCTGTAACTTATTTGTAGAGCAGCAAGAGATCAATATTAATAGAGAGCTAGAAGATATCTCTAACACTTTAGTAAGTAGAGGTATTGATACGACTGTATTGAAAGGTGCTGCGTACATCGCTGTTTCGTCTAGTTGCAAACATGGCCGTATTTTTAACGACATTGATATACTTGTGGACCACTCAAAAATCCGTGATGCTGAAATTGCGTTGATGACACAGGGCTGGTTCCACAAAAAAGAAACTGACTACGACAAGCGTTACTTTAGAGAATGGATGCACGAAATACAGCCTTTAATTCACAAAGACCGTTTAACAACTATCGATTTACATCACAATATACTGCCACTGACCAATAAAAAGCACTTCAATGCGGACAAGTTAAAAACAATCAAACTGAAACAAGTCCCACTGCTGACCTTTGACTTAGTTGATAGGTTTATTCATAGCGCTACACACCTATTTACCGAAGGTGAATTCCCCCATGCAATAAGGGACATAACCGATTTAATTATTCTTTACCAAGAGCTTGATGGTGAGGAAGAAACTGAGTCAGCGCATAATTTAATATTAGAAAGAAGTAAGGCACTGGGCTTAGATGATTATGTTCACCTCGCATTGCTTTTTGTTTTAAAAAACTTGGACAAAGAATTGGAACATAGACAAGTAGAAAGTTTAGTTAGTAAAAACGCTATTACCTTCTATGTGACAGTTCCTGCATTTAAATTTGTGTTTACTGCAGACAGCATTGCTCAAGGCAATTTTATTAATAACGTTGGGCTGTTTTGGCTATATATGCGAAGCCACTTAATTAAGATGCCGCTTCATGTATTAATTCCGCATATTTGTAGGAAATTCATACATAATATGAAAGAGAAGTTTAAAGAGGAGCCAGTCAATGGCGCTAACAAATAGAAAAGAACTTAATTCATTGATATCAGACGTTAGTGCAGGCGTTGGTTATTCGACCGTTACGAAAATTGAGTCAGCTGTAACGTCAACTAAATCAGCTGTTTATTTTGCGTTAATGCTGATTATTGCGTTAGTTATGCTTTCCTCTCCTAGTTTTGCTCAAGGCTCTAATTCCTTACCCGCGATTGCCGCACAAACTAAACCTTCAGTGGTTGGTGTTGGTGTTTACAATCCGCTAAGTGCACCGCGTTATCAGTTGCTTGGTACAGGGTTTGTGGTTCGCTCATCGGCAACTAAGAGTATTATTGCCACCAATCATCATGTTGTTAACGGTAAGGCCTATGAACCCGACAAAGCTCAAATATCTGTGCATGTTGGTGAAGGTAAAAAAGCACGTTTTTATACTGCTAAGTTGATTGCTCAAGACGAGCGCGCTGATGTGGCCATTATTGAAATTGATGCCGTACTGCCTGCTTTAACGTTAAGTGATAGTGATTATAACGCCCCTGCTGGCAGTCAAATCATGCTTTCTGGTTTACCTATTGGTTCTGTTTTGGGACTGTTTAAGGCGATACATATTGGTTATGTGTCTGCTTTTGTTCCGCAAGCTATTCCACAGAAAAACGCCAGTCAGTTGTCGATTGAAATGATTAAACGCTTAAGAAATCCACTTTACGTTTATCAACTTGATGTTACTGCGTATCCTGGCAACAGTGGCAGCCCTGTTATTGAAACTGCTACGGGCAAGGTTGTCGCGATTATTAACAGTGTGTTGGTGAAATCAACACGGGAAAATGTATTATCAGATCCTAGTGGGATTAGTTACGCCATTCCTGTGTCGGAAATACATAAGTTACTTAAACAAACTAGACAATAAAAATAATAGGAACTAGTTTTGGAAATTGCATATTTTGTAGGCCTTTCGTTATGTTTGATTGGCTATTTATCAACCTCAGCATTACTGTTTGGTAGTAATGCAAAAGGGCCTCTTCGCGCGGTCTTTTTAATCACCTACGTCATGATGATTGTATGGTCTGTTGGTTATGCTCTCGGCGCTACCTTCTCTTCATCTCCATTCTTTATTTCTCCGTTTTTAGAGTCCTTACAAATTGGAATGTGGTCATTGTTATTGTTGTCTATTTTAGATAACCAGCCTATTTCTATGAGTAAAATGCTCAGAAGTAAGTATGTACTTACAATCATCTTTCTTATTGTAATTTTTAACTTTGCTATCTTCTCACCATTTTTTGATGAAGCGATGGAGTTACGTTTAGTTATCGGTGGCGGTTTATTAGGCAGCATTATTCAGCTTATTTTGATTGAGCAAATATACCGAAGTGCCGGCGAGCAGAAATGGGCCTACAAACCATTAGTGCTAGGCCTTGCTATGGTTAATATATTTCACCTAATCATGATGTCTAACGCGTTGTTACTGAGTGCCGTTGATGTGAATTATCTGGCCTCCCGTCCTTACATTTATGCCATGTTAACGCCTCTTTTACTGCTTAGTATGAAGCGAGTGTCAAGCTGGAACTTACGCGTATTTATTTCCCGAGATGTGGTTCTTAACAGTTCATTATTGCTGTTTTCTGGCGGTTACTTGTTAATCATGGCCATGACAGGGTATGTGATACAGCAAATTGGCGCGGCTTGGTCCGGTATTTTACAAATCGTTTTTGTTGCTGGAGCTTTAGTTGCGCTAGCGTATATTTTTATCTCTGAGTCTTTAAGAAAGTACTTTAGAACCTATATTCAAAAGCACTTTTATGCCAACCAGTTTGATTATCGTGAAGAATGGCTCAAGTTAACCAATACTTTAAGTGAAACCGACGCCAGCCAGGACTTTTATCAAACTAGTTTAAAAGGGGTATGTGGTTCTCTGCACTATTCCACTGGTGCTTATATTATGTTGCAACATGAGCATTTAGAGCTAGTTACCTCAGATGTATTTGGTTTGTCTCATAAGAGCTTATTAGAACTACACTGCCTAATTCCAAATCTAGAACAAAGCCATTGGATTATAGATTTGCCAGAGTTTCACCGTACTGAATACGAGACACACTTTAATGATTGTAAAGTAGCGGGTTTGTTGTCTGATGGTATTGAAATTATTTTGCCTATTTTTATCAGCAATAAATTACATGGATGCTTTTTATTATCGAGTAAAAATGCCGACCGCATTAAAGTTAACTGGGAAATTAAAGATTATCTCACCGCTGTATCGTCTCAAGTTGCTGGCTTTATAAAGTCTAATGAAGCAAAAGTAAGACTAGAAGAAAATGCGAAATTTGCAGCCTTCAATCGAATGTCAGCCTTTGTTGTTCATGACTTAAAAAATGTCATTGCTCAAATAGGAATGATCGTTAGTAACAGTAAAAAATACCGAGATAATCAAGAGTTTATCGATGACACTTTTGAAACACTAGAGCATACAAAAGAACGAATGGATAAAATGCTCTCACAATTAAAAGAGAAGCAACAGCAACGAAGTTCGGCGGCCCTTATTGAGCTAAACAAGACGTTATCGGAACTGGTTGGTGATTTCCAAGACAAAGCTCCTAGCCCTATTTATGTTGCACACCCAAATGAGCTGTCACTGGACTTGGACAAAGACAGGTTTAGTTCCGTTATCGGCCACCTCATTGATAATGCGCAACAAGCGACAGACGAAAACGGATCTGTGTTGGTGAAGTTAACGCTAGACAGTGCGAAACAAAATTTAAAGATCATAATTTCTGATACAGGCATTGGAATGAGCAAAGATTTCATTGATAATCTGCTCTTCAAGCCTTTTGAGACAACTAAAGGCAACGCAGGAATGGGCGTTGGTGTATATGAAGCCAAAACTTTTGCATCTGAAAACGGCGGCATTCTCACTGTGAATAGCGATTTGGGCATAGGCACTACATTTGTAATGTGTTTACCTCTTGCAAGTAAGGAAAACTAATGGACAAGTTATTAATCGTTGAAGACGATTTAGGAATTCAAAAACAGCTAAAATGGGGTTTGTCTGGATACGAACTGATTTTTGCTGAAGATCGCCAAAAAGCTATTTCCCAACTTCGCCGCCACGAGCCTAAAGTCGTGACTCTAGATTTAGGTTTACCGCCTGATCCAACTAATGCTTCCGAAGGCCTTGCTGTTTTAGCGGATATCATGAGCCTTGCACCCAATACTAAAGTTATTGTAGTCACCGGCAACTCTGATAAAACAAATGCATTAAAAGCCATAGAGCTTGGCGCATATGACTTTTATCAAAAACCTATCGACATGGATACCTTGTCTATTATTGTTGGTCGTGCGTTTAATTTAGCTAAACTAGAAGATGAACATCGTTCGTTGCAACAAGGCCACAATCCATTTGGTGGCATCATTGGTAACAGTCCAGACATTCAAAAGGCTTGTCGGCTTGCTGAGAAAATTGCCAAAGCAGACATAACTACGCTTTTGCTTGGCGAAAGTGGTACTGGTAAAGAAGTATTTGCTAAAGCCATTCATGAATCTAGCCCAAGAAATAAAGGCCCTTTTGTTGCGATCAACTGTGCTTCAATCCCAGATAACCTGCTTGAAAGTGAGCTTTTTGGTTATGAGAAAGGCGCATTTACAGGTGCCGCGAAAACCACTAAAGGTAAAGTTGAATTTGCCAACGGCGGTACTTTATTCTTAGATGAAATAGGTGATATGCCTTTAAACCTGCAGGCTAAAATGCTTCGTTTTTTACAAGAGCGAGTCATTGAGCGCGTAGGTGGGCGAAGTGAGATTTCCGTAAACGTAAGGGTGATTTGCGCTACACACAGAAACCTTCCGGAAATGTCTAAGCGTGAAGAATTTCGTGAAGATTTATATTATCGCGTTGGTGAAGTGACTATTGAGATTCCGCCTCTGCGCGCTCGAAGCGGTGACGTGGTGGTATTAGCAAAACATTTCCTTCATATATTCAATCAAGAGTTCTCGCAAAATGTAAGAGGCTTCACCGAAGACGCGATACAAGCCATGTTGGCACATGATTGGTCGGGGAATATTCGTGAACTTCAGAATAAGCTAAAATCTGCAGTTATTATCTCTGATGCTAGTTTAATTTCAGCTGAAGACTTAGGCTTTTATAACGTTCAAACGAATAACGACGAAATCACTGAGCTAAACTTAAAAACAGTGAGAGAAAACGCTGAAAGTCAGGCTATTAGAATGGCGTTTGCGCAGTCTAAACATAATATGTCGAGAACAGCCGAGTTACTTGGTGTTACCCGACCTACTCTTTATTCGTTAATTGAAAAGTACAATTTGAAAGACATAAAGCCAGATTAATTCTGGCCTTGCCAAGTAAAAACATCATCTAAGCCAACGCCAAATTCACGCGCGATCCTAAATGCAGTTTCCAAAGACGGGGAATAACGGCGCTGTTCGATAGCTGCTACCGTTTGTCGAGTTACCCCGACTAATTCACCTAACTGCCCTTGCGTCATATTGTTATGGCGCTCACGAAGCTCTTTCACGTTGTTATCAATTGGGAGAAGTTTCGCCATTTTAATAACCTCGGCGGTAAAGCATAATTTGCATTAAGTACTCAATTAATTGACTTATTATTAAGCTTCCAAAAATAATATAAAACAACATGCTTCCTTGATTAAAGGCTAGATAGTGGATTAATCCTGTGACTGCACCAAACCCTAAAACGTAACCTGACCAATGCCCAGCTTTTGTCTCAATGATTTTGTCACGCTCATCTGAGCCCGCATTTGCATCTTTAGGAGACGACAATGCAATCAGGGTTTGCCCAACAATAGACAAGATCACCAGAATAATGGTGTACATAATTAACTTTGGAACGGATGGCTCAATTAAATAGCCAATGGCTGCAGATAAGTAATACACACTACTAAAATACAACCCTGTTGGAATGAGTAGGACGACAAACATAACCCAAGCCGATTTTTCGTTAAATGACATAATAACTTCCTTTTCAGCTAGTAAAAGCTCGTATTGAATTCGATGTTAAATATTTTTAACATCCGCCATCACAGGAATATAGTGTCATTTTTTAACCATGTCAAATATTTTTAACATAGCTAAAGTATCGAGGTTGGCTTTGGCCTTTTGCTTTAACTACTTGGCTTAGCTTTGTTGTTCTCGTTGCCGCCAGCACTTTTGCCTTCGTTCTGAATTTTTAACTCTTTCAAAATTTGGCTTTGTACCAGTAGCGAACGTCGATTCATCATTAGTAACGATTCCAATAATGTTTCGATTTTTTCACTATTAAAACCACCGTCCATTAGTGCTGAATTTAAATCAGCCAGTTCGGAGTCCGTAGGATTAAAATCTTTGACACCACCAGCATTTGGGTTAGATGCTGTTGCAGGAACTTGATGATTTCTCATCATGTCGAGCCCATCGTCTACTTGATGGTTTAATTCGCTGGATACTTCTTTGATTACATCATTAATCACTTCAACATCGATTGCGTGTTTTTCTTCCATATAGGTGAACAACAAAACGCGATCTAAAAAGGTATTAATTTTGCGTGGAATACCGTCGGTAAACTTATGGACTACAGATACAGCTTCCTCAGAAAACAGAGGTTCGCCCTGCCAACCTGCTTTATTCATTCGAAAGTTAATGTAGTTAGAAAGTTCTTGTTCACTAAGTGGCGTTAAGCTTGCCGACGCAATGACACGTTGGCGAAATTGCTCCATGATAGGCGCACTTAAAATGCCTTCTAGTTCCGACTGCCCCAATAAAAAGCTTTGAATAATAGATTTACCGTCTACTTGAATGTTCGATAACATTCTTAGCTCTTCAATAGACTCTACCGGTAAGTTTTGCGCTTCATCAATGATCAGTAGCATTCTGCGACCCAGCGCGTTTAAACGCCTCATGTAGTCGGTCAGCTCTGCTATGTGAGCGGCTTTTGTATTGCCTTCAGGATGAAGCTTAAATAGCTTAGTGATAGCAACGATTAAGTCATCTGGTGATAAATTTGGCGTCACTAACTGACGTGCAACAATATTTTGTTCTTCAAGTTGTGAAATAAGGTGATTAGCGATGGTTGTTTTACCAGTACCTACGTTACCAGTAATAACAATAAAACCTTCGCTTTGAGTTAATCCATATTGCAAATAAGACAGCGCTTTTTGATGCCCTGTACTCGCGAAAAAAATCTCTGGATCTGGGGTCAACTGAAACGGCTTTCTTGATAACCCAAAAAACTCCTCGTACATTACTTTATTTCTCCATCGAAAGTAATTCTCTAAAATTAGAGTGCATGCTGCTTAAATTAACTAAAAGCTTACCATATAAGGCGGCTAGTTTTTACGCCTAGACAAAATTAGTGTAAACGCCGGAACCCATATTAATGAGGCCAACGTTGTGAAGGCTAAACCGGTAATGATCACTATTCCCATCGGTTGCCATAAGTCACCACCATAAAGAGTAAGCGGTAGTAATCCTACAATCGTAGTTAGCGACGTTAAAATCACCGGAGTGAATCGACTTGCCACCGACGACACCATGGCTTCTTTGGCTGAATTAAAGCGATATCGTCCTCGGTTAAAACCGTCAACAACAATAATTGCATCGTTTACCATAATACCTATTAAGCTAATTAAACCAATGAAGGCCATCATGGAAAAGCTGAGGTTTGTAGCAAACATACCAAACACAGCGCCAGCAAAAGCAATAGGTAACAAGCTAATAATTACCAACGGCTGGGCAAAGCTATTAAATTGAATGAACAGCAATACAAAAATACTCACCACCACCACAATTAATATTTGTGATAAGCCGCCAAAGCTCTCTTTTCTGGCTTCTTCTTCACCACCAATTTTGTAACTTAAGCCATTTTTCCAGCTTAACTCATTCATGTAGCTTTCAATGTTTTGAGTAATTTTGGCAACGTTGCCAGGCTTAATAACGTCGGCTGAAACGCGCGCCATTCTTATGCGTTGATAATGATAAAAAGCCGGTTTAAGTCTTGTAGCCTCTATTTTCGCAATAGACGAAAGCGGTATATCTAACCCCTGCCTGTTTTTAATATACATTGACTCTAACGCGTCTACAGACTCTTGTTTGCTGCGAATGAGTACAGGGAAGGCTTGACCAAAGCGGTCGTTAATTTCAGCGGCAAATTCGCCGTCTATTAACAGGCTAACTTGTTGTTCCGCTGACTGCAGATCAACATCGCGTTGATGAGCTTTTATTTCATCAATTTTAATATCATATGCAAAACCCGACTCAGCGGTGATATTGCGCACATCAAAAGTATGTTCAAGGCTGGCAATGTATTTTTGTATTTGCGCGGCCCGTTGGCCTATTTGGTCTAAGTCATCGCCTAAAATACGAATGGTTATTGGTCTGTCAGTGACTGGACCTTGCTGGAATTCAAAGACGTTTACCTTGCCTAAACTAGAGCCTGAATACTTTTCTCGTATTGTATTGATCATGTTTTGAATTTTATTTTTTTCATAATCATCAGCAATAACTAACAGTTGAGCAAAGTTCGCACGGCCTCGGTCTGAGGTATGGTTATAGTAGATTCGTGGACTTGTTGCGCCCACCGTTGTAACTACACTTTTTACGTGTTTAAGCTTTTGTAGCTCTTCGCTTAATTGCAAAGCAGCGGTCTCGGTATATTTTAACGACGACTGCATTGGTGTTTCTAAATTAACCACCAGCATGCTTTTTTCAGCTTTTGGAAATAAACTCACGCCCACTTTAGACATTAAGCTTATGCAGCCAGCCACACCAATAACAAAGACTAAAAGTACCAGTAAAGGTCTTTTTAATAAGCGATTCAGAAGCCTTGAGAACCAGCCATCGGCAAATTTATTTAATTTATAAGACAAGGTCCAACTGGACTCTTTTGACACGCCAAAGACGCTCATTAATACTGGCAATACAATTAACGCCACCACTAACGATACCAATAGCGATATCGAAACAGACACTGGCAGCGCACGCATAAAGTCGCCGGTATCACTTTGAAGCAATAACAAAGGTAAAAACGCAAACACCGTTGTTAACGTACCGGAAACCAATGGTAAACCCACATCGGTAATCACCTGTTTAATCGCTTCCATTCGGTTGGACACTTTGTCTTGCACCTTAACAAACTGCTCAACCACTACTAGGGAGTTATCAACCAGCAAACCTAGTGCGACTATCAAGCCTGCAATGGTCATTTGCTGCATAACAAATCCCATTAAATTCATAATAGTGAGGGTGGCAAAAATAGTGATTGGTAATGCCAAAGATACCCAGAATGATTGTTTGAAACCCATGAAAAAAAATAAGCAAAGCAGTATTAGTAATAGGCCGCTGGCTAGGTCTCTTAAAAAGCCGTTAATGCGATAATGAACACTGTCTTCTTGAGCAAATATGGTTTGAATTTGTAAGTCGCCATGGGCTTTTTCAAACTCTTGTAAAACACCTTCAACTTGAGAGCCTAGTTTGTATATGTTGGCGCCCATTCGTTGTTGTGCCGTCACAAATACCACAGGCTTGTCGGCTACAAAGGCAATGTTGTCTGGTTTATTAAAGTCTATTTCAACGTCAGCGACATCGGCTAAGGTTATTTGCGCCGCGTCGTGCATCTTAATCACAGTTTGTTTTAGTTGCTCAACGTTCTTATATTCCCCCGACAGATTGATGGTAAAACGAACCTGCTTGTCATCTAAGTATCCTGCATGACTCGCTTCACCTCGGTTGGCTACTGCTTGCATCACTTCTTGGATATTGACCTTATATTGAATGAGCTTGGCAGGGTCGACATTTACCGCGACCACTAATTGAGGCAGTCCCCATACCCCGGCTTCTTGCACATTGGGCAATGCTTGCAGTAGGTTTTTTAATTTGGTGGCACCACGTTTTATGGTTTGCCAGTCATTATCTGGATGTGAAACCGCTAATTGCAGTACATTTACCGTTGTTGGCGATGCCTTAAAGTAAACAATGTTTTGCACTGAGCCTGGCAACTCACCACGTATACGAGTCACGCCACGAACAATCTCATCAAAACCATCTTGCGGGTTAGTGCCATGAATAAACTTAATGAGTATGTTTACCGAACCGTGCCTTGCGCGGGATTCAATAGTTTTAATATCTTCAACTAAATCAAGGGAGCGCTCTATTGGCTCAATAACTTGCGTTTCGATTAATGCCGGTGACATGCCCGGCGCTATAATTTCAACAATGCTAATAGGCAGCATGAATTGAGGATCTTCCGCTTTGGGCATATTCAACAGCGAATTGCCGCCCAACAAAAAGACCATGGCTAAAAACAATCCTAATAACCGAACGTTTTTAGACAAGTATTGATTTACCGAATGCAACATATTGGCATTAATCCATTTTTTCTATTTTTATAGCGGACTGAGAATCTGCCTTTATGTAAATAAGGTCAGGACTATGATCAATAACCTTCAATCTTTTTGGTTTTGCTTTTTCTGTGCCGCTGTTCAGCATTAATATAGCCGTTTGGTTGAAATCGAGTTGCACATACTCCGCCGGAACCGGATACACCATATTCATCGATTGCGTTAACGTCACATTATATAAAGAGCCTACGCGGGTATTTTCGGTGTCAGTGACCATTATTTTCACAACAAACAGTCCTGTACTGGCGTCTGGCATTTGCGGTACGGTTTTAACTTCGCCAAGTAACTTTCCTTCTGTTGTTCTATTCTCCAACATTATTTTCTGGCCCACAGCCAAGTGAGTGAGAAGCTGATCTTGTACCGCTACTTCCACCACAAAATTCTCATTTATTGGTGCAATAGACAACACCGCTTGCCCAGCACTAACAAACTCTCCAGCATCAATGGGACGACTAATTACTACGCCATCAAAAGGCGCAACAATAAGCGCGGCATCAAGAAACT
This sequence comes from Psychrosphaera haliotis, assembly GCF_039523615.1. Classification (NCBI taxonomy): domain Bacteria; kingdom Pseudomonadati; phylum Pseudomonadota; class Gammaproteobacteria; order Alteromonadales; family Pseudoalteromonadaceae; genus Psychrosphaera; species Psychrosphaera haliotis. Next base: position 78,846 of record NZ_BAAAFQ010000010.1, read on the forward strand.
CTCGTGTACGAATGATTTGTGCTCTAAGTTGTGATGACAGTGAACGCTGTCGGTCGACATCACTTTGAGAAACGGCGTTCACTTTCTTTAATTTTTTGAGTCGTTCAATTTCTTTATTTACGAACGCTTTTTCAGCAATCAACTGATTTAACTCTGAAGAAAGATCGTCAGTGTCGACCTTGGCAAGTACATCCCCTTTTTTGAAGGTTTGACCTTCTTCAAGAGTAAGTTCGGTGACATTTCCGGCTGATTTGAAGGACTGTTGATAGGTTTTGAAAAAGGCTAATTGCCCTACCCGAGTATTGGTTTTAACATAAGGCTCAGCCTTTATTTCTAAGACTTCCGAGGCAAATGCCCATGATGAAAAACAGACAACCATGGTAAGTAAAATGACCACTCGAGATATCAATGCAGACTCCTTGTTATTTTAGGTTATTCAGCCTCTGTTATTCCTTGAGAGTCACTGAATTTTAAAGCTATCTCTTAATATAGTATGTGAGCGACTTTTTTTTATCCATTAATGCGTTAATTATTTTTAAAAATAATGAAAAAAAAGTTCCGTTATTTGACGCTTTTGTTCTAGTCTTGAGTAACTAACGAGCACCTTTGCTCAACTAATTTTTCTTTATAAATTAATTTATTAAGGCTACTAATGAAAATCGCCATCTTGTCCCGTAATAAAAACCTGTACTCTACACGTCGCTTAAAAGAAGCGGGTGAAGCGTTAGGCCATGAAGTTGATATTATTGATACTTTACATTGTTACATGGACATTACTTCGAGCCGACCAACGGTTCGATATCATGGTAAAGAACTGCCTAAATACGATGCGGTTATTCCTCGTATTGGTGCGTCAGTAACGTTTTACGGTACAGCGGTAGTTCGCCAATTTGAAATGATGGGTACTTACTCAATTAATGAGTCTGTTGCTATTAGCCGCTCGCGTGACAAGTTACGTTCATTACAGTTGTTATCACGTAAAGGTATTGGCTTACCTCGCACTGGCTTTGCAAGTCGCCCAGACAAGATCAAAGATTTGATTAAAAACGTTGGTGGCGCACCACTGGTTATTAAGTTACTTGAAGGTACGCAAGGTATTGGCGTGGTTTTAGCCGATACGAACAAGGCGGCTGAAGCTATTATTGAAGCATTCATGGGCTTAGAAGCAAACATCTTAGTGCAAGAGTTTGTTAAAGAAGCAGGCGGCGCAGACATTCGCTGTTTAGTGGTCGGCGGTAAAGTAGTTGCAGCCATGAAACGTCAGGGTGCTGAGGGTGAGTTCCGCTCTAACTTGCATCGCGGCGGTAGCGCAACCTTAGTGAAGCTAACAAAAGCAGAACGTGAAACTGCTGTAAATGCGGCTAAAGCGATGGGATTAAATTTCTGTGGTGTTGATTTACTGCAATCCTCTAATGGCCCTATGGTTATGGAAGTAAACTCTTCTCCAGGCCTTGAAGGTATTGAAACAGCAACCGGAAAAGACGTTGCATCTATGGTCTTTGAGTCCATTGCTAAAAACGCAAAACCAAACAACAACCGTACAAAAGGTAAAGGCTAATGGCACAAGCTCCGTTGGTTATTGACGGTAATGAAATTTTGCCGGGCACAAACGTTAAGTTTGAATTGCCAGTTGCAAAGTTATACACAGACTCTGATGTGTCATTGCCGATTCATGTTTTTCGCTCGAAAAAACCTGGCCCTACTATTTTTATTAGTGCGGCCATTCATGGCGACGAGCTAAACGGCATTGAAATCATTAGACGTGTTATTTCAAATCCTAAATTTAAGGTACTTTGCGGTACGTTAATCGCAGTGCCAATTGTGAATGTTTATGGCGTGGTAAACCAAAGTCGTTACATGCCTGACCGACGTGACTTAAACCGAAGCTTTCCTGGCTCGGCAAAAGGTTCATTAGCATCACGAGTTGCGAATAAGTTTCTAACTGAAATTGTGAGCAAGTGTGATTACGGAATCGATTTGCATACGGGCGCTATTCATCGCTCAAACTTGCCTCAAATTAGAGCCAATTTAAAAGATGAAGAAACAAACCACTTAGCACAACTGTTTGGTGTTCCTGTGGTACTCAATGCGGACATTTTAGAAGGGTCGTTGCGTGAAGCGGCGAGTCACACTAAAACCAAAGTATTGTTGTATGAAGCTGGTGAAGCGCTTCGTTTTGACGAGTTTTCAATTCGTGCGGGTGTGAAGGGCGTTAAAAATATTTTGCGCCATTTTGGTATGTTGCGTAAAAACAAACAAAAGAACCCGTCATGTGCAGTAGCAAATAGCAGTAAGTGGTACAGAGCAAACGCTAGCGGCATTTTTAATACAAAAGTGAAGTTGGGTGACAAGGTTGAAAAAGGCGATGTGCTAGCTGAAATTGGCAGCCCTTACGGTAACGTTATTAATAAAGTCATTGCCGAGAAAAATGGCATTATTATTGGTCAACAAAATATCCCTTTAGTTCAAGAAGGTGAAGCTATGTTCCATATTGCCTTTTTCAGTGAAGAAGACGATGACATTGTTGAACATATTGAAAACGTACAAGAACAGCTGTTGCCAGAATTATCTGGTGGCTTAGATCAGTAATAGAGAACACCATGACAGATAAATTAATTATCGGAAATTTAGAAGTATGCCAGCTCCCTGAGTTGGCTATTTCTGAACTAGAAGTGCGTGTAGATACGGGCGCAAAAACCTCGTCTTTACACGTTGATAACATTACGAAATGCAAAATTGATGGCAAACGTGCGGTTCAGTTTGATATTCATCCAGATATTCATAACGTAAGTAAGATAGTTACTTGTAAGGCTGAAATTCACGACTTACGTCGAATTAAGTCTTCAAACGGCACATCGGAGCAACGTTATGTAATTAAAACTCCCATGGTCATTGGTGGGTTAACGTTTGAAATTGAAATCACATTAACGGATCGCTCTGATATGAGTTATCTAATGTTATTAGGGCGAGAAGGGTTAAGCGATCGGTTTTTGGTTGACCCATCGCAAGTATTTCTTTGTTCTGATAAATAACCTGACAAATAAATCAAAAACTATCTTAAATAGCTTGTTGCAAATGAGAATCATTCCTATTAAGCTAGGTTTATTGCTTACTTAATAGGAACCTCAAATGAAACTATTCAACCTTTCAGCTCTAGCAGCTGTATTAGCTAGTAGTGTGCTTTTATCTGCTTGTAATAGTGGAGAGTCTAAAACTGATACACTAATCGCTGAAGCAGACTCCAGCATAAGCAATCCTGATCAGTGGCTAAAGTATGAAAACTTAGCCACGCAAATAAAACAAAACCACAACTCTGCTTCTTTTTCAGAGTTAGCCACTCAAGCTTCTAACTTAACGCGCCTTTCTACTGAGCTACTGCCTCAATTTATTGAGCAAAATACTGAATGCAAAGAGTATCTAACTGTTGCTATGGATTCAGTGGAAACCATGTTTTCACTTACGTTAGAGCAAATTGAGTCTGATTATCACGCCGATGGCAAACTACCAGCGATGAACGACGTGAAATGTTATCACGCAAAAGACCTGCTAGTTCACCCAGCTACAGTTGCGGTTATTGCTAAAAAATTACCTGAGTCTACTGAATCAAGAGAAATGATTTTAGACGAAATTGCTGAAGTGCTTGAGCATTTAAAGCAGGTTCAACAAGCTTCTGTTCAGAAGTAAGTCAACACTGTCTCCGTTGCACTTAAATTGAACATCAGGGCAGTTAATAACTGCCCTTTTTTTTGCTACTTTTTGCTATTTGTTTGCTAGCCAATTCGTCGACTTCTTACCAAATATAAATACAAACCAGTAAAGCCTAAGATTAATGGGCTTAAACCAATCACGCACCAGATAATTTTAGACGTGAGTCCGCCAAAATAACCAAAGTGTAGTTTCCTAAAACTATCTACAATGACGTGTAATGCTGGATTTGAACGTACATCGCCCACATGAAGCAACTTGCCGTTTTGCGGATCGTAAGTCAGTGTACTTGCATATTCACTATGCAAAGGATTTGCGCTATCCACTTGGCCATAGAAGGTGATATTTAAGCCAGGTTCGTATGGTAAAACCATGTATGTCGCCTTAAAGTCACTAAGATGCTGAGTTTGATCATCAAGCATACCTTGCAGTGAAAGGTCAGTATTGTGCAGTGGAGCTTCAATCAAATAGTGTTCTTCAAAGGCATGTTCCGTCACTTCGTGAATACTTTCTGCAATGTTCCAGTAGCCACCTGTAAACGCTAATATTAGAATGATTGGCGAACTAATAATGCCAGTAAATTTATGTATATCGCTATACAGAATTCGTTTTGCTTTGCCCCAGCGTAAGGTGAAAAAGTTCTTCCAAAAGTTACGGTATAAAACAACTCCTGAAATGCCTAGAAACAAAAACAAAATGCTAATAACCGCACCCACGATTGCACCCGTTGTGCCTAATAAAAATCGATAATGTAAGTCTAATAACCAGTCGGTGAAATAATGTGAAACATCAACCGGTGCAGCTAAAACCTCACCTGTATATTGGTTTATATACATTTTATGCCATTGATCAGTACCATGTTTAATAACATAAATAGCATCAGCTCGGTGCTGGTTATCAAATAACTCCCAACTTCCAATGGCAAAGTCTGGATGTACGTTTTGCGCTGATTGAATTAGCTCATCTATTGGTAATCGCTGTGCAGACGGCTCTACTTGTACTGTAGATTTTTCTGGCATTAAAAGGTGATCAATCTCTACTTTAAAAACCAACAAACTACCGGTAATTGAAATCACAAACAGTGGAACCATGGCCACAAGTGCAAACCATGAATGCCATTTAAATAGTGTCTTTCTCATTTTAAAACCCTCATGAAAAAAGGCACGACACAGAAAACCATGTCGCGCCCTACTTTATTTTCTTTTATTTAGAAAGACAGACTAACTGTCGCTGAGTAGTTAGCTGGCGCACCGTAATAACCTTGTGCCCAGTACAAGCTGTTTATGTACTTTTCATCGGTTACATTGTTGGCGTTTAATGAAACACTGACTGTGTCATTAATTTCATAGTTGGCCATTAGGTTCACTAACGCATAGGAATCTTGCTCTGTCACAATTACCGAGCCAATAGCATCGCCTGTCGTAGTTACGCCTTGAACACGACTTGTGGCACTTTGATAATTGACGTTTGCGCCAATAGTTAAACCATCAATGGCCTCTAAATCATGAGTAATTGCCAATTTAACAAGCGTCTCTGGTGTGTAGTCTTGTACTTCTTCATCACCTTCGATTTCAAAGTCGGTAAAACCAAAGCTTACTTGAGTGGAGTCGCCAATTTGACCGGCCAGTTCAATTTCATAGCCTGTACTGCTGATCCCATCAGTGCCAATGTGACGCTGCAATTCAGGACCTAAGTCAGCTGTTAAAGGGTCTAGTTTTGCAACGTTGACTTGCTCTACGTCAAAATATGCTGCAGAGGCAATAAGACGACCATCAAACAACTCAGCTTTAGCGCCGATTTCAGCACTTTCACCCGTAATTGGATCTAGAATATTGTTGTTAATGTCCATTTCAGTTTGAGACAAGAAGGTTTCTGTATAACTTACATAAGCCGACACTTCCGGGGTTACTTGATAGACAGCACCCACATATGGAATAAATACGTTGTCACCACGATCTTGAACCACACCGTAACTTGAACCTTCTACGTTCCAGTCATTGAATCGCCCACCAATAATGGTGTGGAAACCTTCCGCTAAGTTGAGTCGAGCCGTAAAGTACGCCGCTTTTTGAGTCGTTTTAATATCAGCGCCTGTTTTACCATCTAAAAATGTTGGTTTAGGCGTGTTGCCGTCCCAAGTCGGTAGCGCTGGCATCACAGGGAAACCGTATGGCGTTGAGTAGTCGTATAAAGACAGGTCTGAATAGTCCATGTTTGCATAGCTCAAACCAAATACAACTTGGTGTTGTAGGCCAAATGCATCAAAGTGACCAGTTGTATATACATCTAACAAGTCATGTTCATCGTCATGATCATATTCACTTGCGTAACCTAGCAGGCCAAGCTCAGTGGTGCTGTCAGGAGATCCGTATACATAAAAAAGCTGTGAGTCTTCATCAGTCTTCTTTCTTGAGTAAGTGGCACGCACATCCCAGTCCTCATTAATGAAATGAGTCAGCTCTGCCACAGTATTGCTTTTTTTAACGTCCCACATTGACCAATCTGCTGACGTATTTGTACCTACATCATAATTAGTTGCAGTACCGTCAGTGTAAAATAGCGGGTTTGCACCCCAGGTATTGCCTGTTGCGTCATTGTCATTAATTACGTGACTTAAAGATAACTGAGTATCGTCAGATACTTTGATATCAACAAAACCATAAACTACGGTTTTATCTTGGCTGTAGCGATCTAAATACGAGTCATTTTTTTGCTTTACAGCGACAAACCTAACGCCAACATCTTTTGTTACTGCCGTGGAATAATCCGCTTCTATTCTAGATTTACCCCAAGAGCCTGCCGTTAGATCTAAATCAAATTCTGTAGTTTTTGTTGGACGTTTTCTAATAAAGTTAACGGTTGCTGATGGATTACCAACACCTGTCATTAATCCATTCGCACCGCGAATAACTTCAACACGGTCATAAATAGCAGTATCTTCATCGGCGTGGTTATTACCTGAAATCAGCGGTAAACCAATACCATCGATTTGGAAGTTTGTAATATCAAAGCCACGTGCCGTGTAATAAGTTCGGTCGGTTTCGATTCGCTCCACGCGCACGCCAGTGGCTGTATCTAGGGCAGCATTAATGTCATTAAGTTGGAAATCTTTTATTTGCGCTGAACTAATTACCGATACTGATTGTGGTATTTCTACCATTTTCAAGTTCAGTCTTGATGCACCGTTTACATCTTCTTCGCCGTAACCTTCAATGTAACTACCAGTGATCTGTATGGTTTCTATTTGTCCCGAAGCTGAATTTTTTTCAACGGCTTTGTTTTCTTGTGAATCAGCGCCCACCTGTGAGCCAGCTTGATTAGACTTGATAGGGTTACTTGAACTGTTGTTGAATGCCTGTGCAGTGCCAGACATTGCTAAAATCGTCGCAGCAAATACCGCACTGATTTTAAACGTACGCATTGGATTTCCTTTTAAATTAGTTAATTAAATGCCAAAAGCTTCGGCTTATCCGAGAAGGTGCAAAAGCATAAACAAGTTTAACCCTCTTGTAAATGCAAATGATAACAATTCTCATTAAGATTAATAATTTTAGATCCAATCACGCAAAATCACCGTAAGTTGCTACAGTAAGGTATTAAGTAATCAAGGAGATTTTATGAGCGACTTACAAAAAGTATTATACACAGCCCACACTCACACTACTGGCGGACGCGATGGTGGCACTGCAAAGTCAGATGATGGAAAATTGGATGTGTCGTTAAGCGCCCCAAGAGCCTTAGGCGGAAATGACGGCGATGGTACGAATCCAGAGCAGCTTTTCGCGGCAGGTTATTCAGCTTGCTTTATTGGCGCTCTAAAAGCCGTAGCAGCTGGCGACAAACAATCGCTACCTGAAGATACTTTTATTAATGCCAGTGTTTCTATAGGACCAATTGAACATGGTTTTGGTATTGAAGCTGAGTTGAATGTGTCTCTTGGTGACATGGACAAAGATGACGCCAAAGCGTTAGTAGAAAAAGCGCACCAGGTTTGCCCATATTCAAATGCAACCCGCGGCAATGTTAACGTAACGATTAACGTTTTATAATAATCAGCCTGCCTGATTTGAATTTTGAATTTTGAATTTTGAATTTTGAATTTTGAATTTTGAGAAAGTAAAACGCCCTTATTAAAAGGGCGTTTTTTTATTGTCTAAATATCTCGCTAGAGCCTATTTTTCTGGTTCAGGATCCGACGGCAACGCACCATCTTTAATGCTACCCGCAGCCTTTGCTGCTTCTAGCTTTTTCTCTGATGCCACTTTTGCTGGATTGAGAATCAAACTAACAATTTTCCAACCAGCTTTTGGCTCTGTCTTTTTGTCAGACTTAAATACACCGACTTTTTTGCCACTAATACTTATCAACGGAATTAGCTCTCGGTCATATTTATTGAGATAGTCTTGGAAGGTAAAGTCTTCACTAATATTAGTGGTTTTGATGACTGCACCTTTTTTCATTGCGCTAGCTAAATAACCATAAGTTACGCTCTCACCAAACAGCGTTAACTTCTTCGCAAAACCTTGTGATATTTGATGACTTTCCATGCTGGCGTTATCACTTGTGGCCAAACCTAATATCGTTGCTTCATGTCCAAACTCATGCTCAAAGTGTGTCATTACCATAGGGTTTAACTGTCGGTAAGGCGAAAGAACTAACAAGTTACCAATACCCGTTAAATCTAAACGACGTGATGCATGATCTGAAATTGGATTGCCAAAATAAGTTCGCACACTCTCCATTCGAGCTTTTTTAATTGCGTCCCAGTTAGGATCCGCAATGGTCGATGAAATGTTGTTATTGTTTAATTCTTTAGCCAGTGCTCTTGTGAAATCACTTGCACCAAATAATAAGAAGCCATTTGGCTCCGGCTCTCTAAGATCTAGATATTCGGCTACTTTAGTCGACGTTAAGCTTTGCAACACAACGGTGGTGATAATCACCAAAAATACCACAGGTACTAACACACTCGCTTGTTCATAACCTTGCTCTTCTAGCTTTAGTGAAAACAACGCTGAAACCGCAGCAGCAACAATGCCTCGCGGTGCAATCCAGCTCAGTAACGCAAGTTCTTTGAATGATAAACCGGTGCCAAAAGAAGAAAGGAAAACACCTAACGGTCGAGCGATAAATATAATGCCGACAATAACCACAATCGCACCAAAACCTACGGCTTGAATTTCCGCAAAATCAATTCGACTTGCCAGTAATATAAACAGTCCAGAAATCAGTAATACGCTTAGCGTTTCTTTGAATTCTAAAATATCGTCTACGTTTACGTTTTTCATGTTGGCTAAAATCATGCCTGCCACGGTAACCGTAAGCAATCCAGATTCATGTGCCGCCGCGTTTGATAACGCAAATACACCCAATACAATGGTTAATACCGCTGTATTTTGTAAATAATGAGGGAACCAATTGCCACGTATTGCGCGACCTAAGAAATAACCAACCGCTGCACCAAAGCCCAAACCCGACAAGACCGTTTGACCAAAAGCCCAAAGTGTATGGGTAAAAGCGTCTTGTTGTGTCATTAAGAATTCAAACACTAGTACCGCAAATAAAGCGCCAATAGGATCGATAACAATGCCTTCCCAGCGAAGAATATTTGCTACGTTACCTTTTGGTCTGACCGTTCTTAACATAGGCACGATAACTGTAGGGCCAGTTACAGTAACAATCGCAGCAAAAAGCGCTGCTAAGCCTAGTGATATATCTAAACCAATATAAGCTAATGGCGTTACAACAAGCCAGGTGACTAATACACCTACGCTACAGAGATTTCTCACCATGGCGCCATGACCGCCAATATCAGCTATTTTAAGCGTTAAAGCACCTTCAAATAGAATAATAGCAACCGAGAGCGACACCACTGGAAATAGTAAATCGCCAAATAAGTCGTCTGCATTAATGACACCCGTAACTGGGCCTACAAATATTCCCGCCACCAGCAAAAACAAAATAGCAGGGAGTTTTACTTTGTGAGCTGTAAACTGACAAGCAATTGAAATTATTCCAACTAGCGCCAGCGCTAGAGTTAAATCTGACATATTAATTCCGGTCCATGAGGATTGTTACCCTCGACAATAACGAACTGTTGATTGTAGAGCAATAATAAAAGAATAGGTAAAAACTAACGAAGTTTCATTCAATTAGGATCAAAAAGATAACGGCTGGCTAGCAGATACAAAAAAGCCTAACGTAATTAGTTAGGCTTTTGCTTTAAACACACTATTTTAGATTAATAAGGCAAAGGAATTTGCTGATCATTAACTAAAAGTTGCAAGTCTTTCAGGCTAATTTTTGATTCGAACTGACTTTCAAGTTCTACAATCATGCCTTGTTGAATAAGAGTATTTAATAACGTACCTGACTGAGCCGTCGCAATCTCTTGAATTTGCTCTTCTGGCATACCTTGAGCTTGTGGGTTTTTACGTATTTGCGACGCAATCATCATTTCTGCAAAGTAACTCGCCAATGGCTTGTCTACCAAAAATTTACCATCTGCCTCAGTATGCGTTAACCAAAATTTAGGATCTGCAATCATTTCAGGCATAGCTTCAATATTTACTAATTCTGAGTTTAAGTTACCCGTGAAACTACCTTGCGTTAGCGTACCGTTAAACTTAGTTAAGTTCATGTGAGGGTTCGCTTTAACCAAAGCTAAAACGTGCGTGTTCATAAACTCACTTTGTATGCGGTCGACTTCAGATAGCTCTGCATCTGCTTCAGCAAGCTGATTTAAGAACTTTTCATATTCATTTAAAAAGTTATTGTCGATATTGGTAAATTCAAATTCAATATCAAAGTCTTTACCTTCGACTTCGCCGTCAGTGAACGACTCTAGTTCGTAACCTACAAGCATAGTTGCCAGTTCTTTTTCACTGTCTAGTTTAGTATCTGTGCTAATGCCAATGCCTTTAAACTCAACACTGTCAGTCTCGCCAACTTTCGTAAAGTTAACGCTATTTAAAACAATTTTTGCATTTGAGTTATACAAACCCATTGAAAATAGTTGCTCTAAAGGAACTTCACCCGCAAAGTCCATTTTAAGTTCGCCAAGTTTAAGCTCACCATTGGTCATATTGAATAAGGTATTTCCGCCCATTCCTTTATAAACCATATTGTTACTAGACACTTCACCCGTGCCTTGGTAACCATCATAGGTAATTTTTATTGGTTGCTCACAGTCAGTACAATCAAAAACAAGCGGCGCTATATTGTCTTGAAATGCGTGAGAACCAAACAATGTCATGTGGTTTTGTAAGGTATAAAAGGCTTGATTGTTTTCAGTAACAACATGATCAGAAATAGACTTACCGTCTACGCTTGCCGTTAATGACAACCAACCTAAAGTAGCAATGTCGTTAAATAAAAGTGGGCCGTGTTGAGCACTTAAATCGATAACGGTATGAATTGACTCTAACGCATCTTGATCATCAGCGGCTGTATTAACCGACGACGTTTCTAAATCTAACGTTAAGCTCACTTTAGCTGAAGTAGAAAACCACGATGATTCAAAATCCGTAAGTTCTGCGTTATAGCCAGCGGTTTCGTTAAGCTTTTCAACTTGTGCTTTTAATGTTGACTCAAGCTGAGAACCAACAACTTTTGGGCCAATTACTGCAGCACCAATCACGGCTACTGCAACAACAGACAAACCTTTTTTAAGGTTGCTCATAATACTTCCTTGTGAAGTTGTTATTATTTAAGAGTCCCGATTATGCCAATAAAAACATCAAAATGGGGAATTATTTTTTGCTGTCAGCGTCACATAAGCAGAGTATAAGATCGGTTAGTCATCAACAAAAAATCCTAAAATACTCAAATGTACTAGCTCTTGAGTATTTCAAATCTAAGAGTTACTAGTACTTTGCTTAGCCTTATTTAAACCTAATCAAGGATATTAAATAGACGGCCTAGTAAGCTTTTTTCTTTTAATATTATTTTCGCATTGCCACTATAAAATTTAGCGGGTTTGATTAATTTACCGTATGTGGTTTTTAACTGTTGAGGAAGAAGTATTTTAACTAGATATTCATCATTATCTGGATCCATTGAAATACTGCTAACATACCCAATTAGCTGACCAAACTCATTTGCAGGAAAATAGTCTAGTTCAATATAAACTTTTTGCCCTTTTTCGACCTTACCTAGACCTCTATCTAATTTTTGGATTTTTCCTACTAAAGTATGCTTCAAAGGGGATATAGAAAATACTTCTTCGCCTTTTTCTAGATACTGATTCGTGCTTAGAGTTTGGGAAAAGGAAACTATACCTGTTACAGGCGTCTTTATTATATTTGAACTTTCCCACTCGCTGATGAGGCTCAATAAAGACATCCGCAATATTTCTATTTCGTTAGTTAAAAATGCACTCTTATCTTGTTGTTGCCTTTCCTTATCTCTGAGCTTTTGGCTTAATTCTTTTTGTAAAATATAGCTTTCTTTACTTGCGATAGTTACTTTTTCAATACTTGACTGAAGCTCTAACATACCTTGCTTAATTGGGAGTCGAACATCTGCAGGAACACTTTCACGTTCTATTAATAAATTGAATTTAGACACTTGGAATATATGCTCTTCAATCATTCTATCTAGCGTTTTTTGATACTCGGTGTGGGACGTAACCTGCGCATCAATTAAGTTATTGCTTTTTTCACCTATAAAGGAAGAGCTTTCACGGTTTACATATGTTTGAAAGTCAAAAACCCGTCTTTGTAGTTGATTATAAGACTCTTGTAGTCCACCTAAATTAAGAGCTTCTAACTTGAGTTCAGCTATATCTAACGTTTGTAAATCATTCTTCAGTTTCTTTATTATTTCATAGTCTGTATTACTGTCTAAGATGATTAGGTTTTGACTTTTCTCTACCCTTTCACCAGCTTTTACTTCTAACCCCTTAATACGTGCACTGCGCGTTGCTTCGAGCTTGACAGGTGAGGCATCTGAAACAATGGTGATTTTGCTACTAACTGTATCAGGGTATTCAATAAAAGCAGATAAAGACAGTAATGTTAAAAATACAAAAAGAAGCAGACCTATACCCGCTCTAATTATCCAAGATGGCTGTCTTCCAACTATTTCGGATACTATATGATCTTCATAGTTAAACTTAGACGTCATTGTTACTCTCCAAGCTCCAATTGATTTTTAACCAAGTTATAGTAGTAACCTTTATTATTCGACAATGTCTCATGATTCCCTACTTCTACGATTTCTCCTTTGTCTAAAACAACAATTTGGTCTGCATTTTTTACAGTACTTAACCTGTGCGCAATAATAACAACAGTCCGGCCACTGAAAAATTGTTTAAGGTTATCTTGAATTATTCTCTCATTGTTTGCATCAAGAGCTGAAGTTGCTTCGTCAAAAAATATGAAATCAGGGCTTTTATAAACAGCCCTTGCAATCAATATTCGCTGCTTTTGACCGCCACTTAACGAAATCCCTTCATCACCTAATTTTGTATAGTAGCCCTTAGGTAAACGTTCTATTTCTTTATGTATATTTGCGGTTTTAGCCGATCTTATAGCTTTCTGGTAATCAGGTTTTTCGTCACTCAATGCTATGTTTTGTATGATGGTATCATTAAAAATAAAACCATCTTGCATCACTACGCCACACTGACTTCTCCAAGAGTCTGGGCAGATTGAATTTATATCTGTATTTCCAATTAATATTCGTCCCTCTTTTACCAAAAAAAACTTTAATAATATTTTTAACAATGTCGATTTTCCACTTCCACTAGCTCCCACGACCGCAGTAGTTTTATTTCTAGGAAGAGTTATATTTACAGAGCACAACGTATTTGCTTCATCATGTATTGAGTATTTAAATGACAAGTTTTGTATAGAAATGTCACCAAGAGGTATATTGGTTGATAGCTCAACACCAGCCTCGGCTTTTTCGTTTGGTAGCTTTTGTACTTCAGTTAACCGTTCAATACTAATTTTAGCGTCTTGAATCATACGTATAAAATTTAATAATTGTTCGATTGGAGCATTTAGTTGCCCTAACATATAGGTTATTGCCATCATCATACCAAGCGTCAAACTTCCTTGAATAACTTGGTAAGCAGCTAAAAACGTAATGATTATATTTTTACCTTCATTGAAGAATAAACTACCAGCTTGCTGATACTGCTCTACCGCTAAAGACTTTAAATTATATTTAAATAACTTCGATTGAATTCTTTGCCAGTTCCAGATTTGGCTAGTTTCGCATGTATTTAATTTTATCTCTGGCATACCACTAACCAATTGAAGTAGGGCATTTTGGTTCTTGCTCATTTGTGAAAACTTTTTGTGATCTAAGACTTTCCGCTTGTTTAAGAATAGAGTAATCCAAATAATTGAACAGATGCTGCCGATTACAAAAATCATAAATATTTGTAGGCTGTAAAAGGCCATAATAGAACCAAATGCAATAAGATTTAATAATGAGAAAAATACACTTAAAGAGTGCTCTGTCAAAAAGTCCTCTATTTTTTTATGATCATTTACCCTTTGTAAAATGTCACCCGTATTTCTATTTTCGAAAAATGAAATTGGTAATTGAATCAATTTTAATAAATATTCGGATAAAACGGATATATTTATTCGAGCACCTAAATGTACTAAAACCCAACCTTTGAGAAACTCATTTGCAGTGCGGCTAAAAAATAAAACTAACTGAGCAATGAGAATAATAGATAAAAAACTTAGATCTTGATTCCCTATACCATGATCAACAAGCGCCTGAGTTAAAAAAGGAAAAACTAGATTTAATAGCATGCCTAATGTAGCGGCGAAAAATAGTTGTACCATGTAGCTTTTAAATTTCATTAAATGTGAAAAAAGGTGTTTAATACCTTCGTAATTTGAAGCTGCATCTTCCTTATTTTTGTGAAACTCTGGTGTCGGTTCTAATAATAAAGCTACGCCACTTCTCTCGCCATTATTCCAAAAATTTAAGAACTCACTGTGACTCAACCTAAGCTTTTGCCCCTTAGGGTCTGCAATATATATGTGTTTTTTATTGGTTTTATAAATGACAACAAAATGCCCTCCTTTCCAATGTACAATACACGGTAGTGGGGCTTCGTCGATTAGCATATCTAGAGTAAGCATTAATGGCTGCGCCAAAAAGTTAAGCTCTTGTGATGACTTGCAAATAGCATACAGAGTAACCCCCTGCTGGCCTTTACTACACAATTCCCTCAAACGTGTTATGGAAATGTTTTTGCCATAAAACTTACAGATCATTTGCAGGCAAGTGGGACCGCAATCCATAATATCAAGCTGTTGAATCAAAGGAAAATTTCTCACTACTACCTCAAAAAACGCAATTAAAATCCGTAAAACCAACCCAGCTTGGAAAAAGTTTACACAATACTTTGTACTTCTAAATTAAAAAAAAGCTATTTCATTAAAAATGAAATAGCTTTTGCCTATTACTAACTATACTGGTTTTGTCCCAAAACAACACATCCAAGAAGATTTATTGTTATAAATAGTATACTCAGAAGTACGGTCTTTTCCTCCAGCTACTTGCTGCTGTTGTTCTTTAGACAGCTTAGTTTTATCATTTGATAAGCTCATTAAAGACTTTTTATTTAATTTAAGTTTGTTTTTCATTTTTATTCCTTAAAATGTGTCGACTTATTAAAGGTATAAACAAGACGCCGACTAGCCGTTGTTTATAACTACTTCCCTATTTTGTAATTTTTTATATTTATAATATTTAAGCAAAAAATCGTAAATACATAACTCTTGCTGTCGACCATTACCTTTGAGCAATCGGTTGGTATGCATATGCAAAAAGCTAGCAACAACCCTTTCAACAGAGCAAGTCATAGAATTTCTTTGGTTTAACAGCGTAATTTCGTGAATCGTATGTGACACAACTTTAGATCTAGCAGCAAATACATCTATAATATCTTGATGTAATTCATCATTAGTCTCTCCTTCTAAAAGTTGGTACAAGGATTCCTTTTCATCTCTATACTTTTTACCCAGCGATAGCCTGGTATTAGTGTCTTCGTTAAACTCTTCACCATACGCTGAACGTAGGTTTCCAAGAATCATTAATATGGATTCAATCGATAGGTTAAAATCTTCTAGGATTTCATTACAGCCTAAAATTGAGACTTTCCACATCAAGTCATCCGGTAAGCCTTTTTCGAGTATCGATAAAACAGCTAAGCTATCGGCAGTAAAAATTCGCTCGGCCAAGACCATGCTTTCTCTACCACCATATCGTTCAGTCTCTCTTGTGTATGAGATCCAATTAACATCACTTATTTTCTTTTCTTTGAATAGCTTTTTTAAAATATGGTTTAACTCTTCAAGAAGAGACGAAGTTAAGTCAACATGTTTTACATTAAGTCTTAATCGTATATGACGTTCAGGGTCAGCAAAACGGAGGAAAAAGAAGTTTTCAAGCTGCCCACTCTCAAACTTTTTATTAATCCAAGGACTTAAGTTATTTACTAAAATTTCTTCAGCGATTAGTTGTCCACAATAGATTTTACAACAAAGCCATTGATCACCATTCATAAACTTTGCTTGATAATCGTTCGTCAAAGTAATGCTAGGGTAATGAACGGTTGTATGCTGATACGCTGGGTTACGCATTGGTAAAATTATTTCATTGACGAATGCTTCACTATCCCGAGTTAGCACAGCCTGACTTTCGTTCTGTAAGTTTTCTTCAAGAGAAATCTTAGATCCGGCGTTCTTTGCTTCTCTATTGACTGAGCTGAGAAGTGCCGAGACTGATAAAATATTATCTAAGTCAATTAACAGCTTCTGATCATAATCTTTAAATATAATAAACTTCGGTAAACTCAATCTTTTTTGAAATGCATGTGACTTCTCAATCGAGAACTCGCTAACTAATGCTTTTAGTTCTTCAATCGGAATGTGCCAAGTTCTAGGGGATAAAATTAAGTTACCCAACCTAATCCTAGGGATATAGGATAAATTTTGAGCTGAATAAGGCAGCTTAAAATGAGGAAGCTCACCATTTTGACTTTGTAAAGATGCAAGAAAAGTATAAATACCTAATGAGTTGTCTCTAGTATTATGTGCACAAGAAAGTCTTGGAATTACTTCCTTGTTATGTTTTGTAGACCACAATACAACCCTGTCATTTTGTACAAACACATGTAAATCTTTTAGAGGGATTTGATTGTCATCTGACACACTTGAATCAGCGAGGAATGGAATTTCAAAGTCTCTCAATTTTGGTCTAGCGATGACATTGCCGATTTTTCCTTCTGGAAAATGAACAATTTCAGCAAGTATCGCAGATGGAAACATACTTTGCTCAAATGATAGTTCAGCTCTTGTTTTTGCTAAAAGGTTATTATCTAAATGGCAAAAGCGCCCAAGAACATTCGCGGCAGATGGGCCTCCTAAGCCTTTTAGTTCAAATGAAAAGTTACCTCCTTCTGCTTTATTTATATTATCGTAAAGAAGTGAACCACTGAGATAAAAAGAAGGTGGTATTTGTTGCTCTTTATCAATAGCTAAAGCTTTTACATCGGATCTAGTAATTGAGATCTCCTCTAAACTCGATGATTGGTAAATTTTTTCCGAAAGAAAATCATCGAATTTTGAATTCGTATACTGATTGTCAATGGAAGAGTGATTAAATGCGATCCCATGTAAAATAGGACTATTTATACTCGAACTCCTCGCAAACCCAATACCACTTTCATCATCTAAAGCCTCTAGCAGCGGTATTGCATGACATTCATACCTTGCAACAAACTTTTCTTTAAAGTCATTTAACATTTGATTTTTGACAAGACTAAGTTTGGCTAAATCACTGACATCATTAAGTAGCTTAGATATTGCCGTTTGCGATATCTGTACACCTGTTGTCTCGTACCACAAATCAGTTTGAATACTTGTATTTTCGTTTATATCTATTGGGAGTTCGGTTAGTAACTTACTTATTTGCTCATAAATAACTTTATCTTGACCTAGGTGTTTATCTAGCTCACCGATGTAACGTTCGCACTGCTTTAAAATAGCGGTCTCTTTTACTAACCCATGTTTTTGACAATAATCTATTACACCGTCGATATTACCTGCATCGGTAAGAGCAAGCGGCATAGAAATCTCTAATACATCCTCCTCTACCAGTTCCCATAAAAACTGTTCTATCTCAGGCTCTATTAACTCAGGATCAAATTCTTTGAGTTTTTCTATAATTTTACAGACTTGAGCTTCATTACTGCATAACTCAAGAACATATTCGATATATTCATTATTATTGATTGAAGCTAAACTATAAAGTTGCGCTGTTGCTCGACTTTGACTCTCAATATATCTCAGCTTATCGTCTAGCTGATAGATAGTAGAGTTTGCTGTCAAATCCATTTTTAAAAAGTTTTGCTTATCGCGCCAGACTTTTTTCTTCAACTGAAAAGGAATTAACATATCCAGACGACTTTTCCGTCTATACGACAATTCTTTTAATGCTAAGCTATTTCTATTAGTAACTTCACCTGTTGCTACTCCTGAAAATGTACCAAATGGAGTACACCTGCTATGCATCCTGATAAAATACTTCGTTAGTGACTGTTCAATTTTTTTCCCTTTTTTACTCTCAGGGTCACTAAGCCAACAATCTAATCGATTCACTAAAGACGGTGACGCTATAAAAAGTGCTTCCTTCACTTCAGGTTCACACAACCACATTTTCAACGTAGCCCTTAAGGTAACTTTATCGCCTTGCCATTTATACAAATTACTAACACTGCTCTTTGGAAAACGAAAGATAAAAAAGTCCGCATTTGTGAATTTCGACATATTATTTAGTAGATTCATTTTTTTCACTAGGATAATAGAATGCATTCATCCCAACCATATGCTGCTGGATGAATAAAAGATAAGATGGCCAAACCAATGCCTGCATAACCAATAAGCAGTCCAGCCCCGTTAAAATGCTCAGAAGTAACTTTATGCTGAGGCATAAGTTCAACTAAATTTTTTTTAATTTCATAACGTTGAAGTAGTTCATCCATCCAGTAGTGAGAAGACTCCAAAAACTCAACGCGACTTGTTTCTTGATAGAGCCGCTTATAAATCAAAGCTATTCCCGAGTAACCATGGCACAAAGAAGTTTCTTCCAAATTTTCAGTAATTTTGTTTCGATTTAGCGTTTTTAAAGCTAGGGTTTCGCCTATTTGAAAAAGTTCTCTATTCTGGATTTCATTGCCTGCTTTAATAAGAAGTAAGGAGGTACTTAAATCTCCATAACACCAGCCAAGTAGACTATTTCGTTCATCGCTACTATGAGAGGGTAAAGAGGAACCAATGACTGAGTCTCGGATTTGAAGTTGGATGTAGTTGGATACTTTGTTAATGAGAGACTTGCACTGCGCTGGAAATATATTGTTTTTGTGTAACTTTATTAATAAACCTAATACTCCAGAAACACCGTGAGCTAGACCTAGATCAACTTGAGGAGCGCTAATATCGGTTCTAAAGAATATAGATTCTCTACTGGTCTCCCAATAAGCAAAATCTTCCGTTATTACAGCTAACCCTTTGAGTAAGTTGAAGACCATTTCACATATTTTTCTACCATTGGTAGTGTGAACGCGCTGCACAGCGTAAACACCGATACCAACAAGTCCATATAATAAGTCATAATCACCTTTCCACTTGGACTGGGAAAGCAAAGCCAATAAACACTCATCAATATCTTCATTATTGTCTTCTAACTTATTTAAACCTATATGATCTAGTAACCACCCTAAACCACTAATTCCGTCTGCCAACGAACTGTTTAGCTCCGCATTACTCGCTTTTTCAAAAGCCCTTGTTATCTGCTCTTCGATTAAACGCTCCAAATCGTAATCAGGGTAAAAACGATTAAAGTTAAAAAAGAATAAGATACTACTTAGGTGGCCACCCACTAATGACAATTTTTCATTTTCAGAAGAAATATTTTTCAATTCACCAACAACATCAAACAACATCTCTTCTAACAAAGAGCTAAACTTTTTTGTTTCTAATGTTTTAGGTCGAAGTTTTGAGGGACTTTGAGCGTTCAAAAATAAATCCTTTATTTACATTGCTTTATAAAAACAAAGTTCCAGATAATCCTTAGGGAACGAATTGACATTAGCTCGCTTTTTATACTATGTCAATCAAAAAAAACAAATTTAAAGGCGCAATATTTTTAACTATTATTAAATTATTAACTTTTTAACAATAACTAAAATAACTAAATAACCGACTATCACTAGTAATATTATCTAGTGAACTTAAAGTTACAGACAAAATTGTATGCTCGGATTACAAACTTAGAAATTGTTTGTATTTTGAACAGGTAATGGAATTTCTAATTCTCTTACTTTACTTCGCCAAAATCACTAAACCACTTCAGAACGGGCTTACATTCCAGTGTAATCAACTGTAAAGTATACGTTTTATCAAAACCGATTTAAGTATAAAAATATTTTTACGTGAATTGACCCTAGTTCGGGATTTCAACCCCTATGGTTTTATTAGTAATAAATACATCGATTCATTGTTGAATTAATTTATTGAGAATTAGGGAAGTTCTATGGCCAACTCGGGTGAAGTAAATAAGGTTTTTTATATTTACGGTGATAACGCAAATAGCGTATTAGATAGATTTTTAAGGCGAGATGACAACCGCTTTTACAAAGCTCCTATTAAAGAAAGCGAAGACACTTACAACTTTCTAGTAGTTGATGTTGACCAAGCTGTGAGTGACGGTTTGGTTAACTGGATAAAAGAGATCCCAGAAGCTTTTAGCCCAATTGTTTTTTTGGTTAACGGCAGTGCCCACAATGCCGGTATTGCGCACACCTACTCTATCCTATCTAAAAAATTCGGTGAGAATTCGATTTTTGAAATTCAAAACCACGAGCATCTTCATAGTATTTTAGGTGCTTTGTCTGAACTAGAAAATGGCTTTTCTGTAATGACCGTTGATATTTGTGATTTCTTAGCATTTTTAGATAAAGGTCAACATTATTGGAGCGATTTAATATCAGCTAATTCGACACAAGAATTAGCTTCAGTGTCAAAGGAAAGGTTAGAAGTTGTTAAAGAGAAAGCGGATAAACTTGGTCTAAATCTAACTGGCATCTTTGGATGTATAAGAAAAGAATTGGCTAATTACACGTTAGAAGACTACCAAGCTATTACGAACGCTGTTATGGACAGTGAAGTGTTTGAAACATTCTCAAGCGAATTAGTCATCCACACAAACTTAAGTGAAAAAATGTTTAGTGACGACATAGATAAAACAGAATTTCATATGCTTTTTATACTTTCAGAAAAGCAACCACTCTAAAACTTAAATTTTATAAATAAAAAGGACAACCTATGAATAGCGTATTTTTTAAACCTTGGGTAGGAAAACAGTATGGACAAGTTAATTCAATTTTTAGAAAAAAGATTTTAATTCTCGGTGATTCGCACTATACAGATGAATTAGAAGTGCCAGAGCTAATAAATGATCAGCCATCAAGCGACTTTACAACAGCTGTTATAAACGATTATTTAAATGAAGAAATCAAAGGTAATTGGAAGTCTACTTTTACTAAGTTTATGAACAGCTTTGTTCAAGGAACGGTACATGAAAATAGTGCTCAAGAGGAATTATGGAACTCAGTTGCATTCTACAATTACTTACAAATCCCAGCGGGTTCAGAGCCTAGACTAACGCAACATTATGACTACTCAAAAGAAAAGGATCGAGATGCGTTTTTGGAAGTTCTTAGCGAGCTAAAGCCTGACGTAATCATAAGTTGGGGCAGTAAGGCTTGGGATGCAATACCCGAAGACTTTGGGTTTGGGAAATATGTACCTAATAAAGAGTTTAGTGACTTTTTCTATACTTACCCGTTTAAGGATGTAAAGTTGCAAGTTCTTGGGATT
The DNA here is from genome assembly GCF_039523615.1 of Psychrosphaera haliotis. Classification (NCBI taxonomy): domain Bacteria; kingdom Pseudomonadati; phylum Pseudomonadota; class Gammaproteobacteria; order Alteromonadales; family Pseudoalteromonadaceae; genus Psychrosphaera; species Psychrosphaera haliotis. The sequence goes on from NZ_BAAAFQ010000010.1 coordinate 100,466, forward strand.
AACCATCCATCAAGTGCCTATAAGTCATCTTATTGGGCAGATGTCTTTAAAGTAGCTCAAATAAACAACTAGATTTAAGTGCACCTTGGCTGATTCTGAGAGTTGCTCTTGATAATAATGGTTTAGCTAATTGCAGTCGTTACGTCTTTTTAATTGGCGTAACGATCATCTATCAATGTTTTAGCCGTCATAAGTTCTATTCAATTGTTTCAATCTGGTAGTTGAACAGGCTTTTGAATGATGTGGCTTTTGAACCACGGCTCATATTATAAAACCGTGACCAGAAACAGTTGACCACGACAGATCCATTATTTTAATAATGGTAAGTCTATAATTTGGAGTTCAATCTTAGGCAGTCAATATAATGGTTCAATTTCAAGCTCAAGTATTTGTTTTTCTATTGTCGACCTTAGGTTTTTAAACTGTTGTAATTGTTTACCTGTGTTTAAAATATCAAACTGACTTTCAATTAATGCTTTGTTAGCGGCAATAGCAATATCAATAACGTACTTTTGATAAGATAGTGCTCCACCTCTAACTTGATACTCTCTAAGTGCCAAATACAAGACTCTTAATCTCGAAGAAATACCATCAAAGTTAGCACAAGCTTGCTTAGTGGCAGGAGGTAGCTCTTTAATACCATAAGACCTTAATTCTTCTGCAAACTTGCGAGCAGCTACCTGAGCTTCTTTGATTATGCAAACTTGATAAATCGAATAATAGTTTTCATTTACTCCTGCTAAACATTTCCTATTAATTAACTCTCCGACCTCAGTTAAATTGTGATCTAGTGTTAATCGAATATCAGGTAAAGTCATCGCATCTAAATTTTGTTTAGCGATCATCTTCTGAATGTTATTGTTTTCTTCAGCCTCTTTGATGACAGCCGTTAGTTCATCTCTTTGCAAGTTTGTTGAGTGAACTAAGAACCAAATTGTAATTAAGGTCAATATTGGATTTAACGTACCCCCAAAATAGTCACCAAAAGCAGCAAAGTCATTTGTATTTCCAATTGAAAAGTCATGAAAAAAATATAGGTATACAGAACCAACAATAGTTGTAGTAAATACTGCGGCTAGAAAAACCGTAGAGGTAGTTTTAAAACGAAAGTTTTGTTTGAAAATATCCATTTTTCGAGCCAGTCCCTTTGTTATATCTAGCTTTCTAATAATTAGAATAAAATATTTTTACTTATTTATCGACTTGTTTATTTAGCAAGACAATATAGGTTACGTATTGATGTTATTGAATAGAAAAGACGATAACTTATCGATTGAAGAAACTCTTCGACTAAAACTTTAACATTATGTAATGTGAAGTAGCTCATATCTGATCTTTCAGCTTCGATGAGTAAGTTTGAGTTTCATCTGACAGGCAGCTATGAGCGAACGAGGGACTCCGGTAGCCTGACTTTTTCTACACCATATCCATTAAAAGCACTTTAGCTTTGATTGTAAAAAGCCCCAAAAATAGAAATAACTGTTAGTAATATCAACGATATATTCTTTTTAGTTAAAGTTTGTTCTGATGCTCCTTATAGTTATAACGCCTGAAACCGAGTCTGCGATTATACAAACTGAAGCTCGTATGAAAATCCGACAAAACCCATAGATTCCATTGTTACCACTTGATATCTATATCATTTTATTTATTATTCCTCGTCAAATTCTGAATGAAAAGCAATAAATATCTATTCATCGTTTGTACAGTAAAAATAAAAGGAGAGTTATGAAAAGTTTGGGATCACTATCTACGGCACTTATAAGTGCTGTCATTATTTCAGGGTGTAAGTCAACACCAGATGTAACGCCAGAGCTGGAATTAGGTACATCCGTCATTGGCTCTGCTCCCGTTGCATCTTCGAACTTCAAAGGCGTTTTCCAAAGCCTTGCTAAATCTAAAAACGCGACTATCTTAACTTCAAACAACAAATACGGCACTTTTGATTGGTTTGTTGTGAGCGATGTGGAACATCCTAGACCTGTTTATGCTGACGACTCGAAACTCGTTGGTGTTTTCAAACAATCTTGCAACGGAACGGTCGTGGTGAATGGGCCTACGCCAAACCCGTTAGAGTTATATGACTTAGGGGTTAACGGCAGTATTTCATTTGAAAAGCTCGGTTTGTCGTCAGAAACACTAGATGTATTTGCCAACCGCAGTCGCAGTGATTACGTCAGTGGAGGACAGATTCAAAGTGTTGCACGCTATTCAGTTGGAATATGGAATGAAGCATTCACAAGTGCACATAACAGGTTTTTTATAGAACCGGACTATCCACAAAATTCCTATTTTTGTGTTCAAAACCAGGAGTTGGTTGAGGCCATTTGGCTGGGGTTTGGTTGGGAAAAATCGAACCTGGGTGATCTACCCAGAAATCTCGCCTTGTATTTTGGCAAGGAAATACAGCTGGATGCCTGGGTCAATGAAAAAGTAAGGCGGTGGAAAGTGAATGCGGACGATGTCATAGCCAAACAAAAAGCTGAGAGACGTAAAAAAGAAGCTAAACAAAAAGCTGCGAGACGAAAAAGCGAAGCCAATCGAGCTAAATATGCTGAATATAGTGAGCATATGAAAGCCCACAAAGCCGCTTGGTCAAAGAGGCTTACGCGGAATTACGGAATTGGGGATGAGGTTTGTAGTTACGACGACAACAAACGCGGCAATGTTGAAATGGCTAACGGCACCAATCTAAAAGTGTTTTGGGCCAAAAAATTTGTTGGTAGTAGATACTCTGGAGGCAATGGTATGTTTTTTGGTAAGTTCCCTTACAAAAAATTTACCGATGATTACACCTTTCAGTTGGAGTACTTATCGATCAATGAATACCAATGGGTGACTAAAGACGATGTGTCAATTTGCACCATTGACGCCATGTAACCATAAATTGTAGTCAATCAAACTCGATCTGGCAGGAACCAACTTTGATGGCTTTCTGTCAGATTTGATCCAGTTCTAGAAATCAAATTTGGTAGTTCAAGTTAAGACTTATTCATTTAATGGTTGGGTTGTCTTTAAATAACAACCTTGAAGTCTGTAGTTAAGAATCACAATACAAGTCTGCGGTTCGCGATACCAGCAGGCTTTGCCTACTGTTTGCTGGACTTTGCCTTCGATTTCGCGGAATAAATAACTTGTACTGCCTCAGTTTAGCTTTTAAGCATAGCGAGCTTGACCCGCCAACGAATTAACGTAACTGTATGCTCTTTAATGCCTCATCTTAAATATTCGACAATAAACTTAATTCATTGCCACCGCAGAAAGAGGACAGTCAAAAGTTTGGTTAACATATATCCTCCTTTTTTATTTTACTACCATCTCATTTTAGGGCTAATAAATAGTCAGCTTCAACCCCCACTATTTCTACGTCAGTTATCTAAATCTAAGTGCTAAATATCAGGCATTCAGTTGTTCATTACGCTGAACAAGCTCAACAACATCACGTATGGTTTCATTGTCTTTTACTTGTATCGATAGGTCACAATACAGCATTTTGAATCCTCGCTTTGGCTATTTATACTTGTCTGGGTTTTGTGCTTTAACTTTACTCGATTTAATCAGCTTACTTAAAAATCGTTTTGTTTTTGGAAGCATTGCTATGAATTTGGTTAACCATTTTTACCCCCAACTTTCTGATCTAAGAAAGCTAAGGAAACAGGTGTTGGTGACTCTATAAAGGATTGATTAAACTTAATGGAATAAGTTTAATTACCAATACTTCCTTTATAATTCAATCGGTTGAGCAGTAGCTTCAAGACTAAATTATTCGCTCATTTAAAATGTATTGCCAAATCTCTTCCCAGAAAATTTAGCAGATAATTAAAGAGTGGATTTCAAATGTCTCAAACTAATTTCAATTGTCTCAATCTATAATCCGAGCCTATATTAGCACTCTTGCCCAGCAGCCCAGCCACTTGCCCAAGCCCATTGAAAATTATAGCCGCCTAACCAACCACTTACGTCCACAACTTCACCAACAAAGTAGAGTCCTTGAACGGTTTTGCACATCATTGATTTAGACGATATCGCATTGGTGTCTACGCCGCCTAAGGTAACTTCTGCGGTTCGGTAACCTTCCGTGCCGTTTGGTTTTATTTGCCAAGCACTTAAGGTTTGTACCACGGCATCAAACTCTTTGTGTTGCAGTTGCTTTAGAGGCTTGTCGGCAAGCTTTTGCTCGGCTAATAATACTTCAACAAAACGTTTAGGCAGCCATTGCGCTAAGGTGTTTTTAAGACTTTGATTTGGCGACTTTTGTTTTTGTTCCGTTAGGCTTTGTTCAACGTCCATGCTTGGCAATAAATCTATGCTTAACGCTTCGCCCGGTAACCAGTAGTTAGAAATTTGTAAAACAACCGGTCCAGATAAACCACGGTGAGTAAATAACATGTCTGCCGCAAAGGAGGTTTGATCTTTAGACTCGATTCGCACTGGTAAACTTACGCCAGAAAGCTCTGACAAAGCGTCTTTATCTGACTGATGTAACGTCACCGGAACTAAGCCGGCTTTTGTTGGTAAAACGGGAAGGCCAAACTGCTCAGCAACTTGATAACCAAAGGGCGTTGCACCTAACTTAGGCATGGATAAACCGCCCGTGGCAACAACCACACTTTCCACTTGGTATTTAACCGAAGGTGTTTCAACGACAAACCCTGAATCTACTTTTTCTACGCTTTTGATATCGGTACGGAGTCTAACGGTGGCGTTGGCGTCTTGGCATTCTGACATTAATATACGAACAATTTCTTTGGCGCTGTCATCACAAAATAGCTGACCAAAATCGCGTTCGTGGTATGCCACATTGTATTTGGCAATGAGCCCTAAAAAATCCCACTGGGTATAACGAGATAACGCCGATTTTACGAAATGAGGGTTACTACAAAGGTAGTTATTTGGCTCAACGTCCATATTGGTAAAATTACATCGGCCACCGCCCGATATTAAGATTTTTTTGCCCGCTTGCTTGGCATGATCAAGCACCAAAACCTTACGGCCACGGTAACCCGCTTGCGCTGCACACATCAAACCTGCAGCACCTGCACCTATTACGATCACATCAAAATCTTTATTCATTATTACCAACTATGCCAAACTCTATTTAATGCGCCAATTGTACTTACTAAACTAGTACAAATCCAAAAGGTCACCGTTATCAAAACAGCGCGCATTTTCCTTGATTCCCTAACTAATCACAACTTCTTAAATAAAAGAATAAAAAGTAAACAACTAAGTCACTCAAACTGTAGAGTATTTAGCCTAACTCCATTATAATCGCCGCCGTTATTAGGTCTTTTTTTTGGTGAGTCATGTTTCGGTCATTTTTCAGTGTTATTTTAGTTATTTGCGTGTGCTTACCCACATTTACGAACGCAAAAACCTTATTACGTGATGACGATGACTTTGAACTAGAACCTATGTTTAGAGATAAAACATGGGATATGTCTGCGGAACTTGGCGTTCTTATTACTTCTGGCAGCACTCAATCAACATCTTTTTTAGCTAAAGCTAACGCTAATCACGAATGGCAAAATTGGCGAATGAAGTATTCATTTAACGCCCTTTATAAAAAAGATGACGTTTATGATGAAGAGCAACAAAAAGAAATTTTTAAGACCAGCGCCGAACAGTATATTTTTAATATCCAAGCCGATTACGAGCTAACGGAAACCGATGCTGTATTTGGTTTTTACAGTTACACCGACGACCGATTTGGGGCTTATGTAGAATACGCTACCATTGTAGCCGGTTACAGTTTTAGAGCCGTAAATGACGATGATATGGTGCTTGATTTAAACCTTGGTCCTGGTTATGCCAAAGGGCTTACCTTTGAAGGCGAAAGTGAACAAGGTTTTATACTTCGTGGCTCCGCAGCGTTTAAGTGGGACTTTACTGACTACGCTCGGTTTGTTCAGAATGTCTCGGTAGAAACAGCAGGATTTAACACCCGTACCATTTCTGAAACATCTTTAAATACGAGACTGACTAGTTCTATGCAAATGAAAGTCGGTTTTAAAGCAACACACAATACAGAAGTAGAAGGTGAGCAACCTAAGCTTTCTACTGAAACCTCATTAACATTAGTAGTAAATATTTAAACTTGGTCTCATTGGACTAAAAGATTACAAAAAGGATTCAAAATGAAAAAGTTATTACCTCTTAGCATGCTTACAGCTGCAATCTTAGCGCCTTCAGCATTTGCAGAAGATGAAGTTAAGCCTCTTGAAGTTTCTGCAGAAGCGGGTGTTTTAATCACGACTGGTAACACAGAGTCTTCTTCTTATTTTGGTAACGTTACTGTTGTTCAAAATCTTGATGAGTGGAAAAATACATTCACTTTCGACATTCTGAAAAAAGAAAACGAAACTGAAAATGCAGCTGGTAACACAGTGACAGAAACAACGGACGACCGTTACACTCTTTCTGCACAAGGCGACTATAAAATTGGTCCTAAGTCAGCACTATTCGTTTTTGGTAGCTATACAAACGATGAGTTTGGCGCTTACGAAAAATACTCTACGGTTGCTGCTGGTTATAGCTTCCGCGCTTTACAAAAAGACAACATGTACTTAGATGTTAACGTAGGTCCTGGTTACACATCAGCTGAAACTCAAGAAGGCGAAACTGAAGACGGTTTTGTTGGTCGTGCATCTGGTGCATTCCAGTGGAAAGTTTCTAAGTCAGCTACATTTGTTCAAAACGTTAGCTTAGAGTATGCAGACTTTAATACTCGTACTATCACTGAAACAGCGTTAAAAACAACGTTGACTGACATGATGAAAATGAAAGTAAGCTACAAAACAATCACTAACTCAGACGTAGCGCCTGGCTTAGACAAAACAGATACAGAAACAGCGGTAACATTGGTTGTTAACTTCTAATATTGATTAATTAGAAGCTGTATATACATTTCATCTCATACTTTTAAGTTAATCGTATGAGATGAAACTTTTACCTTACATGGTGTTTCACCAATATACTCTCCGTCGGCCTCTATCTCTAGACCAGCCGTGGTAATTTCTGCTTCATCTTCTTTTTGCATCTTGTCATGAAAAACACCTTTAGAAGATAAATGCCTACCTTTTGTTAATTTAAGCAACAACATCACTTTAGGAATAACCGACAACTTTGGCGCTCGAATAACCGTTAAAGACTCAGTTCGACCATCTTGATTAGGTGCAATTGGCAACCCACCACCAAAGTACTGGCTGTTGGCAAAAGCCGTTATGAGATTTCGATATTTTGTGGTTTTTCCTTTAAACACAAGTTCACACTTGGGTTCTTGGTAAAAAGGAATGTGTCGCAGAGCCGCTACTAAATAACTTAGTGACCTAAACAAAGACTTTTGATGGGCAAGTTGTTTCGCAATCACAGCATCAAAACCTACGCCTAAAACGTTATTAAAATACCGAACTTTATTATCGTAGTGACATTCACCTAAATACAGTGTTTGCACTTGATTACCCAATACAATATTAATTAGGTCTTGTTGTGAATGACCTTTCTGCTTAGCTTTATTAAACCATTGCTTGGAAAAATCATTGCCTGTGCCGGCTGGTAACAACCCAACATTTACTTTATGACTTATATTTTGGTGCAAGTGGGCGTCAACTATACAATTGACCACCACATTGAATGTGCCATCACCGCCTAATATCACCACGTCGGTATACTCTTTCAAGTGCGCTTTAAAGTAGTACTGATTAGCCGTTAAATTAGCTTCTGTAGGGTATAAGGTGTAATTAAGCGATCGATGTTTAAGTTCGCTAATTAACAGAGCCAATAGCTTTTGTCTTTTAGCACTTTGAACCGGATTAAATACCACTAAATAGTGAATTGTTGTGTGAGCTTCAGACTCTATATTTTGTGCTTCAGGCATTTGTACTACTGGCATTTAGAGGCGTTATTTAGGTTCAATTTCAATTTGTTGCTCATTAAGACGAATAATTGATGGGCCGCGCTGACGGTCATTCACTTTGTTTTTACCGCCAAATTCAACAACCGTTCCGGCGTATAAGGTATGGTTTACATGAATTTCAATCACATCCATGTAATCTCGACGACGCTGAATAATTCTTTTTCGTTGGTAACTGAGCTTGTCCGCTAGTTTTGATGTTTTGGCAATTTTGCGTTTGAGATCATGCTTTTGCTCTTCAGACATCAGCATCTTTAGTTTGTCTTTAAGCGTTTCTTGCTCTTCCATAATAGGTTGGAGCTTTTCCCAAATTTGATTTTCTTTTTGCTTAAATACCTTAAAAGTACGATTCATTGAAATTTTTGTATCGGCACCCGCTGGAGCGCCCATATGACCAACTTCAATACCTTTGCTCACTTCAATGTTACCGCCAATTAACTTACCGTTAGCTTTAATGCCTTGGCCAACTCTTAGCGACGCTGCAATTAAGTTACAGTGCGATAGTTGTTTATGCACAAATACATCTCGCTTTGAGCGAATATCAATTTGATTAGCAAACGCTATGTTTACTCGGTTTCCTGCCTCTAAAAGACAATTGTATTGACGGCCTTCTACTTCAGGCTCTAGTAGTTTTCCAGACGCTCCGGCGATAACCGTAATTTCACCTTGGCAACGTATTGAGGCTGACTCGACAAAACCTCCAACCACTACGTCACCCGTTGCTACCACTCGCATGTCGGGTGATACATCTCCGCTAATGATCACAGTACCATTAAATTTAATATGGCCTTGCTTAGGCGTAAGCTCGCTGACGGTATATACATTATCCACTTCCATACGGTCGTCTATGACTCGCGCTAACCCTTCGCGACTCGCCACTAAAACATTTGGATCTGAATCATCAACAATAGTGCCTTGTGATAATTCTAAGTCTGCATCTTTTCCTGGGGTAGGAGGCAAATCATCACCTAAAACATTACGACCAGGCTTGCCGTCCGTTGGTGGGATCTTTTGATAAATTTTTTGACCGGGTTTTACCGTTTCAATATCGCCCAAATCTCTAAGGTCGACTTTTCCGCCTTCTTTTTCTGCTGGTTTTCTCAGCTTGTCAGAAAACAACTCAATAAGAGGTTTAAATCTCGCATTTTTTCCATGTTTAGGATCAAGACCAAAAGCAATGTCACCCTCAAAGATTTCACCCGGCGCGGCATCAAATCCCTTTTCTAATAGCTTCTCAATTTTTGAACGTTTGAGCCCAAATCGAACGCCTTGGGCTTTGCAGGTATCTTTTACATCGTCTAATGAAGGCATTTCGCCGCCATAAGCACTGACAATTTTCAGTTTTGCAGTCATTTTGTCAGGACTAATCGTCACTAACAGCTCTGCGTCCCTAATTTCGGCAATTTGATGGCCAATGTCTGCCGTCTCGTATTCGCCTTTCTCTATATTTTCAATTTTTTCGTTAGCAAGCTCGGTAAAATTAATAACTTCTTCAGTCAACAAGTAAGCATCATAAACAGCCGACTCTGAAAAAGCGTCCATTACGTCTTTTTCGCGGACAGCCTTAGTCTCTCTGTCACAATGGAGAGAGATAAACGTGTCTTTGCCTTCCTGCGAAAATTTAAAGTTACTCACAATACTTCCTATTACTGCTGAAATACATTTTGTTGCCGAATTTGATTGTACCCAAGTTTCGTGCCGAAATGCATTATCTTTTATACTAATTTTGTGGATTATTTGAACATTTGCAGTCCATAATAAGGTATTGAAACAAGGAGCTTTTACAATGTTGAAATTTATATCGGCCACAATACTCATTTTCATTAGCTTTGTTGTGTTTTCTCATGCAGAACATGACAAGCCTCGATATGTTGCAAATAATGGCGTAGACCAAGGGCGATGCGATAAAGCAGACACACCATGCAAGACAATTGGGTTTGCAGCAGCTCAATCTAACAAGGGCGATATTGTTTATGTGTCTTCCGGGGAGTACTTTATTGAAGACGTTTCCGATATTTTTTATTTAACCGGCTCATTGATTAAAGTTAAAGGCGGCTTTTCTCAGCAGGACAAATTTAAAGTGCAAAGCGCTAAAAACAATCCAACATTAATTCACGGCATCCCCGCTGAGTATCACCAAACTTTGGTGAGTAAAGGTTTTAAACCACAATCCGATTTAAAAGCGATGTCTGCAGAGCAGCAAGCAGAACTAAAAGAGAAAATTTCTGCCGTAAAAGCCCTTAGCCAACAACAAAAAAATGTTCAATGTATGGACGGTATGGCGGGCAGTTATGCCTGCAACAATATGGACTTAGTTTCACACGTTCCACTTGAAAACATGAGTTCAAAACCACCTTCTGGTAACGACGTTTGGGGTCACGTAGATTTAAATACGAATACTGAATACGCCTTAATGGGCATTAGAAACGGCACCGCTGTTTTTAATTTATCAAATCCGTCTAATCCAGTTGAAGTAGGCACGGTTCGTGGCTTAAATGCATCGTGGCGCGATATAAAAGTTTATCAGTACTATGATGACACGGCTAAACGTTGGTTTGCCTACGCTTATGTCTCTACCGATGGTGCGGATGATGGCATCACAATCATTGATTTAAACGACTTACCAAACTCAGTTTCACTCGTTAAAAAAGATTACACGGACGACAGTGCACATAATGTTTATATATCAAATGTTGATTACTCAACTGGCGTAGCAGTAAATAATTACGTTCCTAAACTGCATGTTATGGGCTCAAATAATTACGGTGGCGCACATCGTAGCTATAGCTTAAGCAACCCAGAGTCGCTGTCAGCAGCTTATGTTCCTTTTGACAAAAGCCGAAGTGACTACACTCATGACGGCGCTTCCATGGTAGTGACCGATAGTCGAGTTCAAGATCAGTGTAATCGCTCTGGTGCATTCTGTGATGTGTTCATCGACTTCAACGAAAACCAACTTCGCCTTTGGGATCAAACAGATCCAGCTGCAACAACAGAACTTGCTTCAGCTAGCTATCAAGGTGCACAGTACGTGCATTCTGGATGGTGGAGTGAAGACAAAAAATTCGTATTTTTACATGATGAGCAAGACGAACTGTATAACGGTATTGATACAACCTTGTATGTTTTTGATGTACGCAATTTAAACCTACCTGTTTTGAGTGGTAAGTGGATTGGCAGCACGCCAACCATAGATCACAATGGTTACGTTAGAGGTAATAGATACTACATGTCTAACTATGAAAAAGGCGTCACGGTATTAGATATTACGTCTCCGTCGAACCCTATTGAAATAGGCAACTTTGATACCTTTCCTGTGAGTAACAATACGAGCTTTAATGGTGCTTGGGGCGTTTATCCATTTTTACCAAGTGGCCTTATATTAGTGAGTGATATCAATTCTGGTTTATATGTATTACAAGACAAGACCCGCACGGTAGACGAAGGTCAGTTACAGTTTACTCAGTCTTCATACACTACCGACGAAGGTGAAACCGTTACATTTAATGTTGAACGGGTAAATGGCTCCACTGGTGAAGTGAGTGTTCAGTTTAAAACTTTGCAACTTTCAGCGAACAGCGACGACTTTACTACAACAACGGGAACATTAACTTGGGCCGATGGCGATACCACAACTAAAACAATTGACGTATTAACGACTTTAGATACAGACGATACTGAGTTTTCTGAAATATTTAGTACCATGTTGTTTAACGTACAAGGCGGTGCAACATTAGGGCAATACAAGTCTGCGCAAGCGGTGATCAACGGCTTAATTGACTATGGTAATGTGTCCTTTTCTAAACCAGAATTCACCATTTATGAAGGTGTTAACAGCACAAATGGTCAGTCTTTAATAAACATAGATCTAATTAGAAGTATTTCTGATGAAGGCGCTTTGTCAGTAACTGTTGGGGTAGACAGCAGTACGCCTGTGAATGCTCGAGATGACATCACGATAACAAGTGACACTGTGCAATGGGCGGATGGCGAGCAAGGAGCTAAAAGTATTACCGTTGCGATTAACAACGATACGCTTGAAGAAGCGCTTGAACAAATCACACTGACGTTAACCTCAAGCACGCCGTCAAATGCTTTTGTAAGTGCAACCACCGTTTTAAACCTATACGATGATGACTCTAATACTGCACCATCGTTTTCAATGGCCAGCGACACATTTACCATTGGCACCAATTACGACTTAAGCCAGGTAGTTTCTGATATTACCGATGAAGCTTTAGACTTACTTACCTATGAGTGGCAAGTGCTGTCTGCTGCAAATGGCGAAACCCTAACAAATGAAAATACTTTAGACGCTGTATTCACAGCAAGTAATGCAGGCACCTACGATGTAAGTTTAACCATCACAGACGTATTTGGCGTGTCTACGCAGCAGCAAGTAGTTTTAACCGTGGCAGAACCAGCAGGTCAAGACGACTTAGGCAATGACTCAAACGAAAGCTCAAGCGGTGGCTCAAGTATGTCTCTAAATTGGCTGTATTTAAGCCTGTTATTGATATTTACTCGCAGAACAAGAAACTATTTGCTTAAACATTAAGCAATCAATAACATTGAGGTAAATCAGGGAGTGACAAGCAATTTAACTTTGCTTATACTTCCTGAGCTTCATTAAGCCCCCTTAGCTCAGTTGGTTAGAGCATCCGACTCATAATCGGCAGGTCCCCTGTTCAAGTCAGGGAGGGGGCACCATTTTAAAAGACTCTTCCGGTAAGTATCTACTTACAAAAATATTCGCAACGCCCTTCAGAACTAAAATTACCGATATGCATGACTTGGAACCATACTGATATTGTATTGATATGCTTCAATGTGTGACCCGCTGCGTTTTTGAAATAAAGCCTATTGATTGCTTTCAGCAGCAAACGTTGTTTTAAAGTACTTGTGCTCAATATCCTTTAATCTTGCTGGATCATTGAGTACGTCACCTAAGGTATTTATCAAAAAATCGTAGTTGGTATAGTCACTTTCAACGGTAAGTAGCTTACGGATCCAACTCCACATCTTCTCTTTTCCGATCTCGCGTTCCAACATTATCCAGTTTATAGAGCCAAAGGTGTAAACATACAAATTCCGATTTCCATAGTCGGCCGAGGTGTTGATTTCACTGATTGGCGTCAGCTTTACGTTTGCTAATTCTGTTAGTTTTTTCGCTATGATCGCTTGGTAGGCGTCTTCTCCAATTAAATCCTCTGTTACTTTCAGTGATAGATATTCTGAAAACGATTCGGATATCATATCGCCTAGCTCAGAATTGAATTTTCTATAGGTACCAAAGTAGTAGTGCGCGAATTCATGGGCGAAAAATGGTTTAAACCAGTCGGTTGTTTTGTCATTGATAAGGTCTGCTAAGCCATTTTCCATATGAGCTATATAGACGATGGAAGGGTAGGCAACAAAAAGCCAACCGTTCTTTTTAGACGTGGGTGTTGTGTGGATAAAAACGATCTTTTCACCGTAAGGGAGGTTTAGCTTTTTTTGGTAATAGCGTTCGAATGAGGCGCTTACTTTTCCAAATTTTGTCATTTGGTTGGGGGACAGCCTTGAGTTTAAAAAGTAGCTTCCATTGCGTTGCGCAATATCAAAATCACCAGCAAATAACATTAATTGCTGAGCTTTGTTGCTGCTAAAAGTTCCAGACGTACCTTTAACAGGTGCACTTCCGTTTACGTGGATTGACTGGCAGTCTGCACATTTTACTTCGATGTCATATACTAAAGAGTCAAACCTAATATCTTTATCAATATCGTATAATACCGGATACCAGGCAGCTTGCATTCCATCCGCCCTTACTGTTTTGCCGTTAAAGGCGATATTTCCTTTCCAGTCTCCGTAGTCGCTCGCTTTTGTCATGTCTGATATGACTGGAAACTTTCCCGTATATTTAAATGTTAGGGAAGAGGGTAAAAATTTTCCTTTACCTGTTTTGTCAGGCAGGTAATACCCAAAGCTTTCATACGAATATTCATTGTTGTAGTCTTTTTGATAACTGTAATTAAAGCCATCGTCTTTATCTCTGAAGTACTGGATATTTAACCCTGAATTAATAAAAATATAGTAGTTTTTTATTTTGGGGATGTTGCTCAGTGTGAAGTTTGCGTCGATTGTTCCGTGTGTCACGGATAGAGTTAACGTGCCTGATAGCTTTGGGGGTTTGGCTGATACTATCGTGGAAAAGAGTGCAAATATAAACAGTATGGCGTATTTCATAAACGTCCTTGCTTTGACTAATTGTCCTTACAATACATCAATGTATCGTTAAATGTAATCAGAGCCGACGATAACAGCCAGCTCAGTTAGGGGCGCTATTTACCGTGTTTCTTTTTGGTTCCGACAACACGTCGTGCAATCGCTAACAAGTTCGGTGAAATGTCTTTGGCACCGTCTTTTATAAGTTTGCTTACGTCGCTTGATGCAAATAATGCTGTTGGCGCTGAATCCGTTTTGATACATTGATACATGTGTTATGCCAAGTCCGTTTACGGTAATATACGGGCGTGCTGCGTATGCAAAAAATCAATAAAATAACGAAGGTCTCATAAAAATTCATGAAAATTAATATATTGAACATTGTCTTGGTAACTCTAACTCTTGGGTTAACCAACGTGTCTCAAGCAGATGTCATCCCATTAGAGGACTGGTGGTTGCAGGCTGATAATGCTGGCGGATTGCGCCAAAATATCGATTCGCCAGATATGTATTTTGCGGTAGCCCAAACGCCGTTATGGTTACCATACATGAATTATGAAATTATGGAGGGTTATCACTGGGCAACCTATGCCGAAGCATCATCCATGTTAACGTCAAATTCCCTCTCTACACGTGTACATACCTATTTTAATCAAGAAGGTTGGTCTGGGTATTATTTTCAAGGCGTTAATCGTTATTTTTTCCGATACGCCGATAGCAATATTAATGGCAAATACAAACATGCTGGTAACTATGTAAACCACAATGACACACTTTCGAACTTCAACCAAAGTAACTTTGCTGGTCTGATATTGATTAAAGATGAGTTTGTTGAGCCGGTTTCGGAGCCAGCTACTATCGCGGTATTTGCATTAGGGTTGGTTGGTTTGGTAATACGAAGACGCAGAGCACGCACATAACCAAATACGAGAATGCTCTGCCAAAATTACTGATGATTGCGGTTTATGTGACCGCTTATCTATCCAGTCGCCACGTTGGACGTTCAAGCTTGATGTCTTTACCAACCGCTTTGATGATCAGAGGCACTAGGCGTTCTTGATCTGGGCCAACGAGTGAGAAAACATGGCCATTGATGTCGTTTCGACTAATGACATTTTGCTCTTCAGGCGCCGAGCTAAAGTTAGACTTGTTCTCATCAACAATTTGCTTAGACAACGTTTGTTGCATTTCTTTGGTCGCCATCGCTTTTTTCGTAGCTAGCTTATTAGTTTTGGTTCTTGCTGTACGACCTACTCTGTGAAGATAGTCGTTATTGTTAACTGGTAAATCGAAGTTAACCACATAATACAAGTCGTCAATATCGATACCACGCGAAACAATGTCGGTTGCCACTAGGTAGTTAAACTCGCCTGTTTTAAAACCTTCTAGTCGTTGCTGACGCTTTTTCTGTGAAATATCGTTATGGATACCCGTTGTTACAAAACCTTGCTCATTAAGTAACTTATTGAGGTAATTCACTTCGTGTTTGCTATGAGCAAAAATCAATACGCGCGCGCTGTCTAGGCGTTTTAACAAGGCATATAAATGCTCGTGTTTCTCTTCACGACGTACGCGATACATAGTATGAACAATCTGATCGAGAGCAGGTTGAATGTCACCGCCTTTAATCAGTTTCACGCGATTTTGGTACTCTTTACTAAATTTGTTAAGTGCTTTTGAATCCGTAGCCGAAAACAGAACTTTTTGCGCCTTAGCAGGCATTAACGCCATCATATGTTTAAGTTCGCTATGAATGCCCATGCTAACTAAACGGTCTGCTTCATCCATTACAAAAAACTGAATTTTTTCAAGTGATATGGTTTTGGCTTTTAGCATGTCCATTAAGCGTTTTGGTGTTGCGACTAAAATGTCGGTTCCGCGCTTAAAACGATTAGCTTGCGATTGCATTCTAACGCCGCCAAAAATACTAATAGTACGAAGGCCAAGATCTTTACCATATAAGCCAATCGACTCTTCTACTTGCAAGGCCAGCTCACGAGTTGGCACCAAGAACAATGCTCGGATAGGTCTGACTTGCTCTGCGCTGTAATCAACCTGACTTAACTCTTGTAAAATCGGCAATAAATAAGCCGCCGTTTTGCCCGTTCCTGTTGGTGCAATCGCATAGGTGTCTGTACCTGATAGAACAGCGCCAATAGCTTTTTCTTGGATATAAGTAGGCTTACTATACCCTAGTGTTTTAGTGTTTTTTTGAAGGGTTTTGTTAAGTCCGAGTTTTGCGAAAGATGCCATGATGCTCAATTGTTGACGAATAATGCTTTTATTATACCTCAAGTCTGCCGATTTGGTGTGCAAATTGCGCACGTAAATTTTATGCCCCATGATTTACTTAACCAGACACGCTTGAATAGCGACTGAAACGAAGTTTGTAACGGTACAACTCACTCCCAACCTTGTTACAAACAAATAACCAACACTTAAACACAATTAAGCGTTAAATTATTGATCTTGTGTTGTTTTTCGGTACTATCACGTCGCTAAAAATGGACTTTTAAGGCATCTACTTTTGGCTTTTCTTTTTTTTGCCCAGCAACTACGGAGCTAGTATGAACTTCATACCAAAAGCTATTGCGATTTTATTGATTGCAGTTTCAAGCTTTTCTTCTAATGCAGATATTATTCCTGCAGACTTTTTAAACACTAATGATCAACTAATCACGGTTGATACAGAAACCGGCATTGGCGCAAAAGACGCTAACGCAAATGCAACGTTATTACGCAGTATGTTGGGCACTATTACGAGTTCAACTTACAATCAAACGTATGGTATTACCGATACCTTGATATCTAGTAGATACGAAATAGTTTCTGTTGCCACTAAAGTTTTCAACGAAGACTATGAAGTTCAGTTAAGTAGAAGTGTCGGCATTGAAGGCTCACACCTAAAAGATTTCTACGGTCACGCACTAATTATAGATATGGCTAATGCACTATTTGTAACCAACGACGTGCCAGAACCTGCACCTTGGTTGTTATTGATGTCGGGCATGATTGTCATTGCAGCAAGAAAAGCCTACAAGCGTTAGCGCGTAATTAGCTTAATGAGATGGTTATAGGCCATCTCATTCACACTGTCAGCATTTTTTACATAAAACACCTCGACACGCCTAATAGAAACCCAACTCATTGTATTATATAGTTTTTACTAACAGGCACGTTTTTTGTATGTTTTTCAAACATATAACTAAATAATAATAACAATATCCCAGGATAACCACATGACATCAAAGTTGCTAAAAATCGGACTTACCTCACTGATTTTACTTTTTACTAGTATTGCCAACGCGAGCGTAATTACAGACCCACTTGAAGATAAGATTGTAACGGTCAATAATTTAGATTGGGTTTGGGCGTCACCATGTGCAGGTCGTTGTTCGCAATTGGTAAGTAATTGGGAATACGCGGGCGGATTGTACACAGATACATTAAATACTCAGTTGGACGTATCAATCTGGCGTTTTGCGAACCAATTTGAGTGGGCTATGGTTCCTGCGCCTGCTTTATTTCAGAACCCAGACAAATGTGCGTCATCAGCATTTGATGCAACATATAGCCATTGTGACTTTTCCGACAGACGAGTAAGCGAAATTGATTTTTCAGTTGCTGAGACTATGCTAGTGCGCACCAACAATGTCAGTAGTAACGTAAATGCTGTTTCAGAGCCATCAACATTAGCGTTATTTGGTCTTACTATCTTAGGGTTAGCATCACGCAGATTAAAAAAGCAAGCGTAGTTAAAACTGCTTTTTAAATTAATGCTCGGCGTTAATTTAAATTAAAGAAAACACCAACCATCACCGTTGGTGTTTTTTTTGTTTAACGAGGATCATTTAAGTTACTTTTTTCGTCTGTAAAAAAGTTAGGACTTCCTTCAAACAAGTCTTTGTCCATTTCCCTATTAAATTGTTTTGCATCCATGTCAAACTGGCTAAATCCTAAATGAGTTAGTTTATATACTTCGGTATACGCATCGTTCACTATATCAAAAAGACCACGCATGGCTTTCTCCTCGGGCTTTGCTTATCAAGTTAATAGTTACAACTTAAGTGATACTTCTACTAATAAACTAAGAAAGAAACATACCAGTTTGTTTAAAATTTGTAGTGCTCTGTTTTACAAAGAGTTGTTGTTTTTAGTTGGTTTTGGAATCGTTTGTTTTTGCACCAATTTGATCAGTGATGCACTGTTGTAGCGCCAAAAAGTGATTTATTGCTACGTGTTTTCAGTTAGCTCCTGTTAGGGTAGGAAAAAAGTTTCCCGTTTTCGCATCCAAATCACAGTTAGATACGTTACGGAGATAACACATAACAGTAGGTCAAATATGGAACATGATGAATTATTGCCTCTTCTCAGTGCGACTGCGAAAGGTGACAAAAAGGCATTTGCGGAATTGTATAGTGCAACCAGTGGAAAGTTATATGCTATCAGCCTGAAAATGCTAAAAAATACCGCTCAAGCAGAAGAAGCTTTGCAAGATGCTTTTATTAAAATTTGGCATAACGCCAGTGATTATCAGTCAAACAAAGGCGTGGTTATCTCATGGATGATCAGCATTGTTCGGTATCGTAGTTTAGATTTAATTAGACACAATAAAGTGAGAAAAGAGCAAGAGTTTACTAATGAGCATAGCGCTGATTTAGAAAGCGTTGAAGTTAACGATGAAACTGACTTAACCATTGAGTATGAATCGGGCAACGACAATAAGTTAGTAGACTGTATCGAACAATTAGATCAGCAGCAGCGCCAAGCTATTCATTTAGCTTATTACAAAGGCCTAACTCATTCTGAGTTAGTTGATCACGTGTCATCACCTCTAGGTACTGTAAAAAGTTGGATTAGACGTGGCTTACAACAATTACAAAGGTGTTTAACGTTATGAATTATGAAAATCAAAAACTCATAGACATGTTGGCAGCAGAGTATGTGTTGGGAACGTTAGTGGGTTCAGCGCGAGATCGCTATTCAAGACTTATGTTAACGTCAAACCGAGCTCGTGAAGCAACTTGGAAATGGGAGCAACATTTAAATCGGCTAGCGAGCTCAATTGAAGCCGTTGCACCAGATCAACAAGTTTGGGAAAAAATTAGTCAGCGTATTGATAATAATGTTGTTGCTCTGAATATCCAAACCCGCGCCAGTAATGATGAAGACAATAAGCCTGAAGAAGCAGTGAAAAAGCCGAAAAGCAGACTCTTGCAAGCTTGGTCATTGGCTGCCACGGTTGCCTGTATTGCCCTTGCTGCTATTGTTTGGCAATCTAAAACGCCATTGCCTATTGATACATTTGAAAGTAGTCAGTTAGCGGTCTTTAAAAATGAATCTAAAGCGCCATTGTGGTTAGTGGATGTTCAAGACCAAAACTTAATTGTTAGGGCGAGCTCATCACTTGAAGCTAGAACCGACAAAGATTACGAATTATGGATGATATTGAAAGGCCAAGACGCGCCAGTTTCATTAGGCTTATTGCCTAAAGATGGTATGAAAACATTGTTGAAGAACAGCCAGTTTAATGCGCAAGATATTGCATTATTAGCGGTCAGTTTGGAGCCTTTAGGTGGCTCACCGACTGGTTCACCTACTGAAGTTCTTTATACGACCGACCTAATTGTGCTTTAAAGCACAGAACATTCACCTACGTTGGTTAATTAAACAAGGTCCGTTTTACAAAGCCAGGCTTGAAATAGAGTCTGGTTTTTTTATGCCTAACAATTAGTTTCATTTATTTTTCACTATTCTGCATCCAGTTTGAAACCTTACGCGTTTTCTTCATGACTTCTTAATAAAACAAAGGATAAAGTCATGAAATTGTTAACTCCATCTTTAGTCGCTCTGGCTGTATGCAGTACTCTTTTCAGCACGGCAAGTGATGCCTCGAGTCATAGAGAAGCACCAAACATTGCTCGATTTGCAGCATTAGACTCAACAGATTTTTACGCATTTAATAGTTACGAAGAAGGTCGTGGTGAATATGTCACATTAATCGCAAACTATATCCCTCTTCAAGACGCTTACGGTGGTCCAAATTATTTTGCGATGGATCCCGACGCTACATACAGCATACATATAGACAGCGATGGCGACGCCATTGAAGATATGACCTTCGCATTTAATTTTAAAAGTATGCTAGCGCAAGACAATGAAGGTATTGCTCTTACCGTTGGTCCTGAAGGTAATCAAAGAACCGTCGCAGTACCTTTAAAGAATATTGGTGGCATCGCGCCTGGTAACAACGCCGCAGTAAATTTTAGCGAAAGCTACTCAGTGTCTGTTATTACCGGTCCACAGCGCACTGGTACAAAAACCATGCTAACAAACCCAATGACCAATACTAATGATTTTGGTAAGCCATTGGATTATGTAGGTAATAAAACATTCTCATCAATGGAGAACTACCAAGCCTACGCCGACCAATTTGTCTATCAAGTGTCTATTCCTGGTTGTGACAGCATGGCAAAAGTATTTGTTGGTCAACGTAAAGACCCATTTGTTGTAAACCTAGGTAAAACGTTTGACTTGGTGAACTATGTTCCAGTTGAAGGTGACAGCGCTCCAGGCGCCGGTGATGGCGAAGGTTTTCCTGGTGGGATTACGCAAGATGATAGCAATGATGACTTAGCGGATAAAAACGTAACCTCTATTGCAGTTGAAGTTCCAAAAGCCTGCGTAACAGGTGAAGGCAATGGCACTATTGGCACATGGACAACGGCGAGTCTACCTCAGGCACGTATTTTAAATCCAAACGCGACTTTTGAAAAACCAAGTGTAAGTGGTGGCGCATTAACTCAAGTGTCACGTTTAGGTAACCCTCTAGTAAACGAGTTAGTTATTGGTTTAAAAGACAAAGATTCGTTTTCTTCATCTCACCCACAAAATGACGGTCAGTTCATCGACTACGTTACTCACCCATCATTACCAGAGCTTCTAAACATTCTGTTTAAAGACGCAGTAAATACAACGTTAGGCACAAACATGGAAACGTTAGCACCAACTAACTTCCCACGTAACGACTTAGTTACTGCCTTTTTAACTGGCTTCCCTGGTGTTAACCAGCAAGCAACAGTAACAGGTGCAGAAATGCTTCGTTTAAATACAGGTATCGCGGCTACAGCTCAAGCAGATCAATCTGCATTTGGTGTTGCGGGTAATGACTTAGCAGGATTCCCAAATGGTCGTAGACCTGGTGATGACGTTGTAGATATCGCACTTCGTGTTGTTATGGGTCGCTTATGTCACCCAGTTCCAGTGAATGGCACTGATACAGACTTAGGCTTATGTGCTCCGGAAGATGCAAATACAGGTTTAGTTCCATTTACTGATGGCGCCCCTCTAGATGCAACTATGATGGACGCGTCGTTTCCATATTTAGCAACGCCTCTTGCGGGTTCAAAATAGGAGACACCAATATGAATAATACTTTATTCAAGCTGAGTGTGATTGCCTCTGTGCTACTTCTAACGGCATGTAACGACAGCAAAAATGAAAGACCAGAAATTAACTATAAACCACAGGCTATCAATGCAAATGTGATTACTCAAACAGAAGTCGTTATCACCGACATGCTAAATGCGTATGACCAAAATAATGAGCCTCTTACGTTTACCCTCGTTACTGAACCAAAGTTTGGAACGGTAGTTATTGCCGAAAGTGGTAATTATACCTACACACCAAACTTAGAGGTGACGGGTGCAGATAGCTTTGAATTTGTTGTTTCAGATGGTGTTAACCAATCTGATATCGGCATGGTGAATATCACAATTGAAGCGCTGAACGTTGATTTTGCGACTCAGGTTAGCAAAGCCTTTAGTCAAAGTCCTTCGGACATGCCACTTAGTGTAAATGGCCGACATTACCTTAACACTGAAGTTGAAACGGATTTTGATGAGTTGCTTGTCGATTTTTAAGTTCTTTATTTAAAAAATCGAGTTCACTTTAAATAGCCAAGGACGGCTCTTTTTAATCAACACAGTTTAAACAAAGGACAAATTATGAAGACATTAGCGACGGTTCTTATGCTGACAATTAGCGTTTCTGCTAGTGCCGAGTCTCATATTCCCAAACCGGACTATGTGGTTTCAAAAACGACAATTCATTATTACAAAAACCTATCTATTTTTGAGTTAGAGAAGCTAGTTTTACGCAGTCAAAACGTTGGCGAAACAGAAGTTAACCAAGGGTTTCTTAAAACCGAGTTAGCCAAACGATATCAAGACAAACCCACCGCAAAAGTAGGTTATTTGTATGCACGAGTATTACAAAGAGAACACCTATTTGACGATGCAATCGAAGTTATTGATAACGTTTTAGAAACTGCTCCCAACGATGTTAATTCACGGTTATTAAAGGCAAACATGTTACAAGTAAAAGGTAAGTTTGACTCTGCGAAGACGGAGTGTTTGAGATTATTAGGTTTAGCTAGTGTAGAAACAGTAAGCACTTGCGCTCTTGATGCGGAAAGTCAAAATGGAAAATTGGAAGCCAGTTATAAGAGCTTGTTATCCATCTCAAGTGACAAACCAACAAGCCAAGCAACACAGCATGTTTTAGCTGAAATGGCTTTTAGACTAAACCAACCACAACAAACTCTTAAGCACCTATCTCAAGTTAACTTAGATGAAGCGCCCGTGAGTATTTTGGTTTTATGGTCTGATGCACAACTTGAGTTAACAAATTACAGACCCGTTATAGACACTATTGGAAACTTAGTCTCAGAAGCTAATAATCTAGAAGATGCTTTACTACTTAGACTTGCTCAAGCGGAAAAACAAGATAAAAAGACCCGAGCTACTCGCTGGCAAACTTTATTGTCGAAACGTATTGAGCTGAGAGAACGTCGCCAAGATAACTTTCACGCAGCTGACCTCGCCTTGTACTATTTAACGGTTGAAGACAACAGTGATAAAGCCTTGTATTGGGCCACAATTAATTGGCAACAAGCAAAACTTGAGTCTGACAAAACGCTACTTGCTAAAGCAAGCGCAAGGTTCAAGGAGTTAGAAAATGAGTAACTTAAAAAGCACGTTCACCTTAATATTCGTTCTTCTATTTGCTACCTTTTCATCTTTTGGCCACCAGCTTAGCACCAGTTATCTCACAGTAACGTCAGAATCTGAGTCTGCACAAAACTTGTTGGGCGAATGGCAGGTTGAAATAAAAGACTTAGAACAAGTCATCGACTTCGATATAAACAAAGATGGCAACATTACTTGGCAAGAAATCACGTTTCAACAATCTGCCATTTCACAGTTCGTGAAAAGTACCGTGCTTTTTAGTCAAAACGAACGTCAATGTGTCGTTTCAAGCCAAGGCTCACTAAAATTAGACAACCACTTTAACCAACCGTATTTAAACATCCCCATTGCAGTTCAATGCTCTAGCCCAGGTACAATGGAAATACAGTACGATGGCTTTTTTGACTTTGATTCAAACCACAAGGCGTTAATCTCTATAAACGGTAGGAGTCTTGTGTACAGCGCGTCTGATCGAAATAAAACGATAAAGCTAGATCAAATTACTGCGTTTTCGACGGCTGTTGAATATTTATATCAAGGTGTTTTGCATATTTGGATGGGTCTTGATCATATTCTATTTTTAATTGCACTATTGCTGACTTGTGTGTTGATACGTGAACATAAGCAATGGCAAGCGAGTCCATCAAAAGTACAAATTTTAAAACAAACAGCCTGGATTGTTACCGCGTTTACTATTGCACACTCTATAACACTAACCGCTACTGCTATGGATGTTATTGCACCAAGTAGCAAGTGGGTAGAAATAGGTATTGCCATATCTGTAGTTTTTGCAGCACTCAATAATATTTGGCCTGTGGTTATAAGACTCGGCTGGGTTACATTTGGTTTTGGGTTATTGCATGGAATGGGCTTTGCCGGTGTACTTGGCGAACTGGGCTTATCAAATCAATTTCAATTATTAAGCGTGCTGACATTTAACCTCGGTGTGGAAATTGGTCAGTTGGCTATTTTAGCGGTGGCATTACCATTGTTAATAATGATCAGAAATTACGCTTGGTATCAAAAGTGGATAATGCCCACTGGTTCGTTGGCCATTGCTGTTATTGCAATGCAGTGGACGTTTGAGCGCCTTTAAGTTTGTAAAAGGCGCTTTGTGCTTGTGATCTACCTATTAATTTTTATTATTAGCCTTCACAGCTTGTCCAGTTTTCACCGTCAGAGCTACACTCATAAACTGTTGTGCCATCGCTCTGTTTGGTGGCGCGAGTCCAGTCAGTGCCGTTTTCAACATCAAGCTGTACGTTGCCTTGATCTTTACGCTTGCGCCACAATGAAGTGTCTATCGATACTTCATCATCCCATCGATAAGGCATAAGCTTTAATACATCAATCATCTCAGACGAGTCTAAGTCGGTTTTGTTTTCCACATCAACCCACTCTGCTAATTCGGTAAATCGACTTTGTGCTTCTCTGAAAAAGAAAACGCCAAAATAATAAGTAGAGTCGATGTCATAAGAAATTCTAAAACTTCTTTCATATGGATCATCAAGACTATCATTCACACACTCTTCAAATGTATCAAAAGTTAAGCTACCAAATGAGTTTGAAAGTTCGTATCTTATGTCATTCTCTTTAAACTCTATTCGCTCAATATTGCTGCATCTATATTCGCCATTTGGGTCTCGGTATACGTCTTTACGGACAGAAAGCTCACCGTTTAAGGCCTGATCGTTCCAAGCTTTGTCTGTTCTGTCTAAGTGTGTCAGAACATAATCCACTTCATTCAGTTGCTCGTCACTAACTAACTTAACGTCTTCTGAAAAGTAACCCGTATCATGAAATACCACTACGTCTCTGTACCAACCATCTTCTACATTAAAGTATTCATCTTTCTCTTGGTCTCTAGATACAAAAACTCGAACTTCACCTTCTGGGTATTCAACTCTAAGCTCAGTCTTAAGTTTATAAGCAGCCTTTAAGCCCTTAACAATATCCTGCGCAATATGAAACGCTTCGGAGTCTTTGTCAGCAATAAAGTCAGCGTACATTTGCTCTGCAGATAAATTGTAATACGAAACTAGTCCTCTGAGCGTATCTTCTATTTCGGTTTTTAGAGCGGTGACGGCTTCATTGTGCTCTTTAAGATAATCACAGTGTTTTTCTTCAACTTCACGAGGGTAGTTTTGCTCTATTGCTTGCCATATAACGGTAGTTAACGGAGAAATGTTGCGAACTAAACCATTGGTAAAATCAGCTTCAGTTATAGGCTCAAAGGTAGGTTGTAATACAATTTGATAAGGGTCGGTAACTTCATGACGAGCGACGCCTTCTTCTTCCGAGCCTTCATCTATCGCACCAACGGGCACGTCAACAATGATGGCTGAATACGCTAAGCAAGCCGCATCTTTTTCTGGTACTTCAAAAAGGTAATCTCCACCTTCTTCGGTGATTTTTTGTGGCTCGCTAGCATCTGCGATCCCGTTGCCATTAATATCTAGAAATACAGTGCCGCCTACGATATATCCATCAATTGCCTTACCGCTTACCGCGACAGACTTGTCTTCCGTAACAATAACTATTTGCTCATCTGAACTTTTTGAGCTTTTAGAGCAGCCGGTCAATACTGACAGCGTTAATAAACATGTAATACTAAGTTTCGTTTTGTTCACAATAAATTCCTTTTTTGACTCTTGTGATAAGTATGAACTTTACTGTTTATTAATCAATCACTCAGGTTTGATTTTTTGTTGCCATTTTGTAAGCAAATTTTGCAATAGACTCAAATCAATTGGTTTTGACATATAGTCATCCATTCCAGCGGCAAAACATTTTTCTTTATCCCCTTTCATAGCATTTGCTGTCATCGCAATGATAGGGATATCCAAATATTGATTGCCAGCATCTCCACTTCGAATAGCTTGAGTTGCGTCATACCCATCTAATATTGGCATATGGCAATCCATGAAAATCACATCAAACTCTTTATCTGTATTCGCCAACAAACGCTCTAACGCTTTCGCTCCATTAATGGCGACTTCCATTTCAACACCACTTTCGGATAGCATTTTTTTAGCGACCATTTGATTAATCATATTGTCTTCTACTAGCAAAGCTCGCATGTTGACTCGCTCAAACGGTTTAGGCTCTTCCGATTTAGTAAATAAAATGTTGTGCGCGTTGTCACTCAAGCCAAGCTGAGCTGAAAATGAGAAGGTACTGCCTTTACCAATATCACTTTGGATTGTTATGTCACCACCCATTAGCTGGCAAAGCTGCTTAGAAATAGACAAACCTAACCCTGTACCACCAAACTCTCTTGTTGTTGACGAATCCGCTTGTGTAAAGGACTCAAAAATAGACTTAAGGCGACCTTTTTTAATACCAATGCCGGTATCTGTAACATGCCAAGTGCAAGTAACAGTGCCATCGTCGGTATTTGACTCTGTTTCAACTGCAACGCTCACTTCACCTTCGTTAGTAAACTTAAGCGCATTACCAATGATGTTGTTCATTACTTGTCTTAATCGACCACCGTCGCCAATCAAAAACACTTCTTTTACGCCTGACAGGTCAATGTTAAACGCTAACTGCTTTGCATCTGCTTCAGATTTAAACGAGCGATAAACAGACCGAGTAAGTGATTCAATATCCAGCTCGTGCTTTTCAATTCCTAATTTACCGGCTTCAATTTTAGAGAAGTCTAGAATGTCA
The DNA here is from genome assembly GCF_039523615.1 of Psychrosphaera haliotis. NCBI lineage: Bacteria > Pseudomonadati > Pseudomonadota > Gammaproteobacteria > Alteromonadales > Pseudoalteromonadaceae > Psychrosphaera > Psychrosphaera haliotis. The sequence goes on from NZ_BAAAFQ010000010.1 coordinate 127,286, forward strand.
TTAATAAGAGACAACAATGACTGAGCACTGTCTTTTGCTACGGTTGCATACTCACGTTGTTGCTCTCCTAGCTCTTCATTTAACATTAAGCTTAGAGTGCCTATTACGCCATTCATTGGCGTTCTAATTTCGTGACTCATGCTAGCCAAAAATTCAGACTTCATTTGTGCAGACTGTTCGGCTTTGTTTTTTGCCTGTTTCAAATAACTTGCTGCGCGTTGCAGCTCAGTTACGTCATGTGAGAAACCAATGTAATGCGTCACCAAACCGGCGTCGTTAACAATAGGACTGAGAGTTAAACTATTTGAGAAAGGCGTTTTGTCTTTGCGATAGTTAATTAACGTTATTTCCAATGACTCTCTGTTGGAGATTGCTTTGCGTATTGTTTCTACTTTATTCAGGTTGGTTTTTTCACCCTGTAAAAAACGACAATTGCGGCCAATAACTTCATCAGCTCCATAACCTGTGAGGTTATAAAAGGCCTTGTTTGCATACACAATAGGTTGATCACCATTGAGCATGTCAGTAATTACAATTGACGTACTTGCTTCATCAATCGCTTTGTTTTTCATTTTGAGTTCAAATAATAGATCTTTTTGTTTGGTCAAATCCGATGCGACCAATACATAGCCAATTTCCTGCCCATCACTGATATATTTGTTTAACAGCCATTCTAAAACTAGTGGTTTGGCCGTAAGCGTGCCGTACATTGAGTAATCTATTTCAACTTTATTATTGGCCGCAAGTTCTTGCCAAGTCTCTAGAGGAAATATTGAGTTGAAGTCTTCTGGTATGCTAATTCGGTATTCCTTTCCAAGCTCACTCATGCTTCTATTTTGAAGAACCATATTAAAGTTATGATCAAGTACCAATAAAGGTTCAGACATTGAATCAATAACACTTTCAAAGCGATCTCGTGATAAAGAGGTACTTAAAAGATCATGTAATAAAAAGTTCACTGATGCTTTAATCGCAACCACTTCACTGGGTTCTCTTTTTGATACTGGCTGATTAATTGGGCTGCGGCCCTTACTGGCCTCACTGATGCTGTCACGAAGTGCTTTTAAAGCTTGGCTGGCAATTTTGGCTGATATTCTCGCACTATAGTTAGTCGCAAAAATAACAACCATAAGTAAAAAGAACACCATAACAAACAGCTGCAAAACATCTTGATAAGCCGTTGTTAATGATTCTACGCTAAACGCTCGCCACCAGCGGCCATCTGACTTTACAGAAAAAGTACCCGATAACTTCTTTTCACTAATGTAAGTGCCAACAGGGAGTTGTTCTGGCTGAGAACTGAACATAACTTCATATTCATCATTTACCAATACCTGCACGCCTAAACTAGATGAATAAGAGATGACATCTTGCAAAGACTTTACATAAACCACAATGGCACCTTCAGCCATATCGCCATACATAACTGGCGCAGCGATTAAAATACCCTGCTTAGTAACATCAACATTTGTTTTGCCTTGTTCAAATACTTCTGGTTTCCAACTAAATGCGTCACTATTTATTTCAAATAAGGTCCAGTTTTTAACTACGATTGGTTCAGCATTAAAATTTAGAAAACCAATGGCGATGTCGGAACTGTCGGTAATTTTGAGTGACTGAAAGAAAACAGATAGATAGCTTTCACGTTGCTCATAGTCAATTAAGCTATTTATAATGAGATCGTTTTTTGCGAGGTTTTCTACTTGAACCGTAATGTTGTCGATATTATTGACGGCAATTTTTTCTATTTGCTCTAACTGAGCTCGGTGCTTATTGTTCACCTGATCTTGAATAAATAGAAAAAAACTAACAAACAAAACAACGCTTACCAATAGAGCCATTGACATGACTTTGGGCATTGCCTGTTTTACTAATATTTTATAAAGCGGCTTATTTCTCTGCATGAGTTTTTGGTACTAAAAATCCTGACTCGTTATATTTAGCCATAAAATAATCATGTGACATGAGTGCGTCGTGATTAGCTGGAGAAAATGGCGGCTTATATTCCTTCACTAAACCTTTAAATGATTTAATGTTTTCTAAACTTTTTTGTATGTTAGCAGATTCAACTGAATTGCCTAGCTCTACTGCTGTTGCTAATAAATGAATTAAATCATAGGAATGCGCAACACCTGGTGCACTAATCATGCTTTCGGCGGTTACGTCCTTATCAAACTTATTGGCATAGCTGCGCACCACTTTCTTGTTCAATGATGGATTTGTGGGCGTAATAAAACTATAAGTTTGTAATACTGACAAATTCATCGTTAGTAACTCTTCAGGCTTAAAATTGTCGGTAAATTGCCCACTAGCAATGCCCCAATGCGAGTAAACTGTCAACGCTTTAAATTCAGGCGACTTTAGAATCTCTCTAATAATTGTTGCGCCCTCTGGTGCGTTAGCCACGAGCATAATAGCCGTAGCCCCACTTCCTTTAATTCTGGCAAGCTCATTTTTCATGGATTTCTGACGCCAATTAAACCATGAAACATGCGTTACGTTTATCCCTTGCTCAAGGCTCGCTTTTTGAATGGAGTCTTGATTTGAACGACCCCAACCAGTTTGCTCTAAAAGCAATGCGACTTTCTGGTGACCTTCTGCTTTCGCTTCTTTTACTAATACAGAACCAGCTTGTTCATCTCGAATAGAAAGTCGAAATACATAATTAGGCTCAAAACCATTGTCTATAATTGGCGTGCCAGCAGCCCATGGAATTAAAAATGGGATCTTGTATTGATTGATTAAATCTAGTTCTTGTAAAACTACAGGCGTGTGAACTCCACCGAGTATGGCAATTAGATTGGGCGTCGCCGCAAATGCTTTTATATTGTGTTTACCGCGAGCAGGATTACCTCTGTGGTCTTTGCTCACTAATTTTAATGGTCTACCCAGCACGCCACCTTGCGCGTTAATTTCTTCTATCGCTATTTGCGCTCCCCTTTGAATTGCAATACCGCCATCTTTTGCAACGGCAGAAAGGTCAGCATCTAAACCAATAATATAGGGGTCTTTCGCGTAAGAATGAGGGCTAATTATCAGTAATAAATACGAAATAAGCGTTATAAATAGAAATCGCATACAAGGCCCTAGTTTATCTTCTGAAATTGAAATTGCGCAGGCGCAAAATTAAGTTAGCGTTAATATCCCGCTATCTTAATACCTTATTAAGTTTCGAGACATTACTAATTAACATTAAATATCATAACTTTACTTTGTTTTATACTGTTGCAATACAATTGAACACACCGTATTCTGACTAAAAGTCGTAACCCAAAGCAAATAAAAATGATAAATAAAAATAGTGCAAAAATACTTATTGTTGATGACGATCCAACTCAAATTCAGGTGGTTATTAGTCATTTACAGCACTTTGATTACGAGCTTTTTATTGCTAAAAATAGCGCTGATACCTGTAAGGTTTTAGCCAAGCAACATATTGATTTGGTGCTTCTTGATATAAACCTACCCGATGGCAACGGTATCGATCTTTGCCGCGAAATTCGTTCTAACCATGAGTTTAGCGACAACTTAAGTATTGTCTTTATGACCAGCCATCACTCAAATGAACAAGAGGCAAAAGGTTTATCTATAGGTGCCAACGACTACATTTATAAACCGGTGAATGCCGATGTATTAGCGGCTAGAATTAACGTTCAATTGCAACAACTTCGTAAAACAAAACTTCTTTCTCATTACGCAAATGTAGACGCCTTAACAGAACTTGGCAATCGACGCGCATTTGATAACCAACTGCAGCTTGAGTTAAAACGTGGGGAACGAGAAGGCGTACCTGTTTCATTACTTACCTTAGATATCGACTTCTTTAAAGCATATAACGACAATTATGGTCATCCTCAAGGGGACACCTGTTTGCGTGATGTAGCGGCGGCAATAAAGTCGGAGTGTCGACGTCCATCTGACTTTGCATTTAGAGTTGGCGGTGAGGAGTTTTCCATCATTTTATACAATACGCCGGCTAGCGGTGCATTATTGTTTGCCGAAAAGCTACGTGCAGCTTTGATAGATAGGGCAATTCCACATGAGTATTCAGAAGTGTCTAACTTAGTCACGATGAGCATTGGCATTAGCGATACGTTAAGTGGTTCGTACAATATAGTTGAGCTGATAGCGAGCGCAGATGACATGCTATACAAAGCCAAACAAAATGGCCGCAATAACGCAATGTCTAACGATTGGGTAGCGGCGATTTAGAAAAATACTGCTACAATTAGATTAGTTTCTATTATAGGTTTCTTTTTTAGGTTTCTACCCATGAACACACACCAAACTTCTAATATTGGCGCTAATAATGTCGCGCCTATTGTTTATCCAGACCTTTTAAACGTTCTTCAACCCGGTTTAGCAAGCATTAATGAGCTTGGTCAGCCGGAGACATATCTACTAATTTTAGAAATGTTTGTTCAACAATATGAGTCTTTTAACGACGAATTAAAAACAGCCATCAAAACCAATAACGGCCCTGAGGTTCATGCGTTAATCCATACTTTAAAAGGATCCTCTGGCGCACTTGGGTTACAACGTTTAAACGAGATTAGCACCGAACTTGATTTGCAAATCACCCAAAGAGTAGACATTGAAACTCTGTCGTTTGAACCTTTATATAAATGTGTAAGCTCGAGTATTACGGATTGTATTCAGGTTTTAAACTTGAATCAAAAGAAGCAAAGTCAAAGTCTTGCTACTGTGGATGGAGATCTGTCTGAGATGCTGGTTTCTTTAAGATCTAAATTGCACAACCATGAACTCATTACTCAACCCTTTATTAATTTGCTTATTTCTATTTTGAATGAGAAAAATTGTCGAAAGTACGATCAGGTTGTGGATCTAGTAAAAGAATTTGAGTACTCAAAAGCGTATCAATCACTCATTGACTTAGATTAAGATGACAACGAATAAGTAACTCGCACTGGTCGGTTTACCCCAACTAAAGTGCGAGTCATTGTAAAACGTTAAGCAGCTTCACATTTATTAACGGGTTTTAAATTAATATTGTTGTCCGAGGCCTGCTCAATAATATCAATGTCTTCTAAAAACATCATAAAGCCTTCTGACTCATCTGTTTGTAAAAACAAATCCACTTCTAGCTCTGAAAACTTATCCAGATTACCAAAACAATTGCTATCAAGAGATATTCCAAACGAACCTGTGCCTTTTACATCATTGGCTTTATATTTTTTTGCGAGGTCTAACAGGTCTTGCATATTTTTGGCGTCTTTATTCGACAGCTTTAAAATAGTTACCCGTTCACGGTCTTCAATTCCATCTAATAAAATAGGTGCAAAGTCAGCTTTGATATCATGTAACGCAATCACGTTTATTTTATAAACAATGTTGACCGGTTCCATTGTGTTACTGCCCTCAGAAACATAACTCATGTTTACTTTAGCTGCGCCATTTTTCACTTCTATTGCTTCGTTTGTCCTTATGGCTACTCGCATTGCTGCTGGTTTCATATCGGCTAGTGAAAATTGAGACATTTTGTACATAGTAGAAATAGGCATGCTCATACAGCCACCTATTAACACGCTGATTGATAGTGAAAAGGCTAATAGCGCTTTTTTTAAAACTGGGTTTTTCATGGTCTTCCTTGCTGGCTTAACTATTGGGTTTGAAGTGCTTTTAGATTGTTAATCTGTTTATTTACAAGTGCAGAGTCAACTTACATGTGTATAAATTAACGCTACGAGGTGAATAACTAACTTTGAATAGACTAATCAATTGTTTAAAAGTTCACCAGTATTATTTATCTTCACCGTACAAATAAAATAAGCCCGTAAATCTTGGTTATTCGCACGCTAGACTGGAAAAATTGACGAAATTTTGTTTAAATCGCGCCCCTAAATTAATACTAATGTAACAGCCATGTATTAATAATTATTTTACGGGGCTTTTTAAGCACCAATCAAGCATGATCCAAGAGGAACTCAATAACGTGATTACTACTGCAAACATCACAATGCAATTTGGCGCGAAGCCATTGTTCGAAAATATCTCGGTTAAATTTGGTAACGGTAACCGCTACGGTTTAATTGGCGCAAATGGATGTGGTAAGTCAACGTTTATGAAAATTCTTGGCGGTGAATTAGCACCTTCAGGTGGTAATGTAAGTTACGGTGAAGGTGAGCGTTTAGGTAAACTTCGCCAGGATCAATTTGGCTTTGAAGAGTATTCCGTTTTAGACACAGTTATCATGGGCCACCAAGAGTTATGGGACGTTAAACAAGAACGTGACCGTATTTACTCTTTACCTGAAATGTCTGAAGAAGACGGCATGAAAGTAGCGGACTTAGAAACTCAATTTGCAGAAATGGGCGGTTACGAAGCTGAATCGTCTGCAGGCGAATTACTGCTAGGTGTTGGCATTGGTACTGAGTTGCATTACGGACTAATGAGCGAAGTTGCGCCAGGCTTTAAACTGCGTGTTTTACTTGCACAGGCGCTGTTTTCAGAACCAGACTTTTTATTGCTCGACGAACCAACAAACAACTTGGACATCGACACAATTCGCTGGTTAGAAGACATTCTTAACCAACGTAACTCAACCATGATCATCATTTCGCATGACCGTCACTTCTTAAACTCAGTATGTACTCACATGGCTGACTTGGATTACGGTGAGCTTCGCGTTTACCCAGGTAACTATGACGAATACATGTTAGCGGCCACACAAGCTCGTGCTCGTATGATCAATGACAATGCTAAGAAAAAAGCCCAAATTGATGAGTTAAAATCGTTTGTTGCACGTTTCTCTGCTAACGCTTCAAAAGCTCGCCAAGCCACGTCTCGTCAAAAACAAATGGAAAAGATTAAGTTAGATGAGGTAAAAGCATCTAGCCGTGTGAATCCATTTATTCGTTTTGAACAAGAGAAAAAACTTTATCGTCAAGCTGTTGAAATTGAAGGTTTATCAAAAGGTTTTGATGAAGGTCCTTTATTTGAAAACTTTAACCTTATGGTTGATGTTGGTGAGCGCATTGCCATTATTGGTGAAAACGGCGCGGGTAAAACAACGCTGTTACGCACATTACAAGGCGATCTTGAGCCTGACTCAGGTTTTGTTAAATGGTCAGAGAACGTGAAAATGGGTTATTACGCTCAGGATCACGCAGCTGACTTTGAAACTGACATGAATTTGTTTGACTGGATGAGCCAATGGCGTCGTCCAAATGACGATGAGCAAAGCATACGTAGCTTCTTAGGTCGTATGTTGTTCTCATCTGACGATATTAAAAAGTCGGTAACGGTTTTATCTGGTGGTGAGCAAGGTCGTATGTTGTTTGGTAAAATGATGATGGCAACACCTAACGTTTTATTACTCGATGAGCCAACTAACCACATGGATATGGAATCTATTGAGTCTTTAAACATGGCACTTGAGAACTACGAAGGCACGTTAATCTTTGTTTCTCACGACCGTCAGTTTGTTTCTTCATTGGCAAACCGTATTCTAGAAATCAAAGGCAACAAGATCATTGATTTCCGCGGTAGCTACGATGACTACTTGAAGTCTAAAGGTGTTGACCACTAGGTCACTCTGACTTCGATAGATAAAAGGCTCTAATTCATTTAGGGCCTTTTTAGTTTTTAGTTTTTAGTTTTTAGTTTTTAGTTTTTAGTTCGGATTAGAGCAGCGGTATAACTGTATCCATAGATACCAGAAAATATAATACTGGGTGCTACGGTTAACCAAAGGTTAGGTGTTTGGTTTATGACATTCACCAACGTAACTAGAACACTTTGAATTAACAACGGCAGTAATGGTGCTAATAAAGCCCCTGGAAGCTTTTTCCCTTCAAAAAATCGAGCTGATTCATTTAATCCGTGTGACAGTGCTGTTTTGATTGCTTGATTCTGCGTTGACGTTGAATGAAATTTACAAAGTATTGGCATCATAAACGCTAGTGAAAAACAGTGACCGTGAAATTTAGATACTGAACGTTCTAGCAGCCAAGTAAATAATAATGTCATTAAGCCGCTATACGAACCTTGTACAAAGGCAGCTTGAATGGTGGTACTCGTTGGTATGGTGTCACTTAAATTAGCCCAATACGCCCATGAAAAATAAAAGCTAAAGGCCACCAGCGCTGAAATTAAAAGCCTCACGGTCGAACTACTCAATTTACTAACCCTTTAATCATTCTTTAAACACCCTTTAATGATAGTGACGTTTATATTTCCATTAGTATTAGTATTCGTATTGGTATTGGTATTGAAGTTATAGTTCATTAGCGGTTCGGTATTTACCTTTGTAATCAAAGATTTTCTCTTGAACTTGCCAAACTATATGCGTCTTTGACTTTCGTTTTGGGTCTTTTTTGGCAATAACAAAATCTGGGATAATAAATCCCTGTGACTCTTTTAAGACCTCATTCAGCGACAAAAAATTTCGCGGTTCACTAGAATTCCTAAATCGTCTACCAAACTGTAAATTAAAAACAGTCCGTTGCTTTTCGGAACTCAAATCAAAAAACTCTTTTAGCTCTGTAGCGTCTTCATCGTAGTAAACGATTTTCAACGCACCATTATGTTCCGAAAACGTCATACCACTACATCTAATCACCATTCGATTACTGAGTTTTAACGCTTCTTTTAGCTTTTCATCGGGATCGACAAGCTGATTTTTACAATCGTGGCATTCGCGCGCAGCAATATCATTTTGAGCGTTGCACGTAGGACATTCTTTAAACCGGAAGCGGTAGTCACAAGGCATAACCTCATTGTCTTGCGGGTTTGCTGACATTGAGCCTTCAAGCATTGAGTTATCTAGCACTTCATCTTCTGGCATTTCAAGAATGCCTTGGCAAGCTCTGCCATAGTGCTCAAGCACTTTTCCGTCGTTGTCTGTTATGCCCCAAAATGTATTGGCAAAACCGCATGATGGGCAAAAGACTTGAACCAACTCACTTCTAGAGTCCGGTTTTTTCTCGCCCACTTCAGGATGAAAAATGTTTATTCCGTTTCCAGCATAGTCAATCACTAAACAGTCTTGTTTGCCTTCAGCTAAGCGCAAACCTCGCCCTACAATTTGCTGATATAAGCTCACAGACTGCGTAGGCCTAAGAATCGCAATTAGGTCTACATGCGGCGCATCAAATCCTGTCGTTAATACCGATACGTTAACTAAGTACTTTATTTTCTGGGCTTTAAAGTCATTGATCAGTTGTGCCCGTTCGTCGTTTTTTGTTTTAGCTGTGATCAAGGCAACTTTTGAAACATCATCGGCACTTTGTTCTTTTGCTGGCCCAGCAGTTTCATTTTTTGATTCAAGGTAACCAACAATTTCTTTTGCGTGTTTAACTGTGGCGGCAAAAATCATTACGCCTTTACGCTCTAATTCGTTTTCATTACCGGCAGCCAGCATCTGAATCTGCTCCACAATCCCTTCTGTAACTCGAGGGTATTTGCCTAATAACTCATTCACCTCTGCGTCATCAAATTCGCCAAACTTATTGGATTGCAATGCAGAAAAGTCATATTGCTCAACCGCGGCGTCAATTAATTTAGGCGGCGTTAAAAAGCCGTTTTTGATCATGTAAGACAAGGGTAGTTCGTATATGCATTTTTTAAACGGCGTTGCTTGTGACGATCTCACAAAGCCGTGGTAATGATGTTGATAAATCCAACCAAGTCCTAAACGAAAAGGGGTAGCAGTTAACCCTAGAATTTTAAGCTCGGGATTATACGATTTCAATTGGCTGACAATTTGACTGTATTGATTGCCTGATTTTTCACTTGCTGACTCTGCATTTGTTTTTGATTGTTCTTCAAAGTGGCTGACGCGATGACACTCATCAATCACGACAAGTGAGTATTCATGAGCAAACTGCTCTAGATTTCTTACTACTGACTGCACACTTGCAAAAGTGACTTGGTGTTTGGTTTCTTTTCTATTAAGGCCGGCAGAAAATACACCACTTTTGATTCCAGCTTGTTCAGCGTAGTCATGAAACTTTTGGTGGTTTTGCTCAACTAGCTCTTTTACGTGCGTTAATACCAGTATTTTCCGACGAGCAATTCGGGCTATTTCGGCTATTACTAAACTTTTCCCTGCACCTGTAGGTAACACAATTACTGCAGGTTCATTCGTTCTTCTAAAGTGTTTAACCGTTGATTCAACGGCTTCTGATTGATATTGACGGAGTTTATACATTAAGTTTCGTTTTTAGTAATAGGTAATATTGAACTTTGCAGGTTATTATTACGTCAATTAAATTAAAAGTTTATAGATATTTCTCCTAACTATTAGGGAAACATTCACACACTTTATTACAATTAGAAACGGCAACATTGCTCCTGTAATGTTTTAATATACTACATAAGAATCGTTTCTATTGGTAACAACCAACACATAATTTTAATGGATTGAGTCATGAGCAAAAAATGGTTAAAAGTTGCAGCCCCTGTTGTTTTGTTAATTGCAGGTATAGGTGCATTTGTTTTAGTGAAAAGCAATGGTCCAACCCCTCCAGAAAAGAAAGAAGTAGATACCCGTCCTACCATTACCGTTAAGCAAGTTAACCCAGAGTTTCACCAAGTGAGAGTTAAAGGTTATGGCGCGGTAACGCCATTAGAAAAAACCATGATATCAGCTCAAGTATCTGGCGAAGTTGTTAAATGGCACCCTAACTTTGTGCAAGGTGGATTAGTTAAACGTGGTGAAGTGTTGTTTGAAATAGAATCGGACAACTATGAAGTTGCTCTATTACAAGCAGAGTCGTTATTAAAAACAGCACAAGCACAACTTATTGAAGAGCGTGGCCGAGCTGAAGTTGCAAAACGTGAAGCGAAATCAATGCCAAACGCTAGAGTTAGCGACCTGTACCTTCGCAAGCCGCAAGTAATGAGCGCGGAAGCATCGGTAAAATCAGCGGAAGCATCAGTAAAGCTTGCCACTCGTGATTTAGACAACTGTAAAGTGGTTGCACCTTACGATGCATTGATTGTAAAACGTGATTTAGGTACCGGCCAATTTGTTAACAAAGGCACTAACGTTGGTGAGTTATATAACGTTGAAAAAGCCGAAATCGTATTCCCAATTGCGGGATTTGACCGTACTTTCCTGCCAAATACTCTATTAAATCTTCCAGCTGAAGTGTCTACTCGTGAGAAATTCTCTAGCGTACGTTCAGGTACTATTGTTCGAGACACGGGCATCGTTGACCAAGCAACTCGCATGGGTAACATTGTTGTTGAAGTTAACGACCCTTACGGATTAAAAGACGACTTACCACGCTTGATGTTTGGCACATACGTTGAAGTTAGCTTTAACGGCCAAGGTTTAAACAACATAGTTAAATTGTCGCAAGACCTAGTAACCAATAACAAAGTTTGGGTATTAGGAGACGACAATACCATTACTCAAAAAGTTGTTGATGTGGTTAAAGAAGAAGGCAAACTATTCTTAATTGGTGGCGGCTTAAACAGCGACGATAAGATAGTAGAGACAATTCCTGAGTATGCTCAAGATGGCATGAAAATTAAATTGGCAAGCGACACAAAAGAAGGTGATGATAAATCATCGGACGACGCTAATGTGATCTCCACATCGGTTGCTCAAAGCAATAAGGACGCATAACTCTCATGTCTGACGTTCAACAAAAAAAAGAAACGGGTTTAATCGCGTTTTTTGCGAATAACTCAGTAGCCGCTAATTTAATGATGGTATTTATTATCGTCATGGGTTTAATTAGCTACTTTACTATTCAGCGCCAAATGTTCCCGAATATTGAGATTAACTATATTCAGGTTAGTGCGGCTTATCGTGGTGCTTCTCCTCAAGAAATTGAAGAAAGCATTTTGATAAAAATTGAAGAATCGTTAAAAGACGTAACTGAAATTGAAGAGATGTACACCAATGCATTTCGAAACTCAGGTAGAGTTACTTTAGAAATAGATCCAGACAAAGATTTGGCCGAAGTATTAGACAAGGTCAAAATGCGAGTTGATAGTATCGCTACCTTCCCCGCGGCCATGGAGCCCGTTAATGTTCGGCAAATAGAGTTTAATCAGCAAGTAATAGAAATGTCACTAGTTGGTGACATGTCCGTTGAAGAGCTAAAGCCCATCGCCAAAAAAATTGAAGATGAGCTATTACAGCTAAACAACGTATCTCTTGTGACCGTGAATGCGCCTGCTGAAGAAATAGCGATTGAGATTCAGCCCGACCAATTACGGAAATACAATTTAACGCTGGCGGATATCACACAGGCTATTAGCCGTTATTCCGCTAACTATTCTGCAGGTCAATTGCGCACCGACGCTGGGTTAATTGCCGTTAGAATAGAAAACCAGTACTACAACGGTGATGAGTTTAAACTTATTCCAATTAAAATTGGGAACAACGGCTCTAAAGTACTTTTAGAAGATGTAGCGATTATAAAAGATGGATTCACTGAAGGTGTCAGATACAACAAGTTTTCTGGCCAGAATTCGGTTTATATTCAAGTTAACGCCACTAAAGACCAAAACTCCATTGCGGTTTCTAATTCAGTTAAAAGCTATTTAGAACAGCGTAACCCAACGTTACCTGCGGGAATGGAATTAAAGGTATTGGTTGATATGACTTATTACCTTAAAGCTCGATTAAATATGATGTTATCAAACCTATTCCAAGGTTCGATTTTGGTGGCACTCATGTTAACTATATTCCTGCGTTTTAGATTAGCGTTTTGGGTAATGATCGGTTTACCGGTTTGCTTTTTAGGAGCGGTGATGATGATGCCAGTATTTGGCGTTAGCATTAACGTATTATCACTTTTCGCATTTATTATGGTGCTAGGGATTGTGGTGGACGATGCCATTGTCATTGGCGAAAGTTCCTATACCGAGATTGAAAAACACGGCGGCGGCATAGAAAACGTGGTTCGTGGTGCTAAAAAAGTGGCAACACCAGCGACGTTTGGTGTACTGACTACCATTGCGGTATTCGCACCATTCTTAGCCTCTAGTGGGCCACAAGGTTCATTCTTTTATAACATTGCAACGGTTGTCGTGTTTTGCTTAATTTTCAGCTTGGTAGAATCTAAGCTTATTTTGCCAGCCCATTTAGCGCACACTAAATTTAGTCCAGTAAAAGAAAACAGCTTAAGAGCCCGCTTTAACAAACGTTTTAGTAACTTTGTTAACGTTAAATACAAAGGCTTTTTGAGCAAATGTGTTGAATGGCGCTGGGCGGTGATGGCCGCGTTCTTTGGCATGCTTTTAATCAGTATTGCCATGATTGCAGGCAGTCACGTACGTTTTGTGCCACAGCCAAAAGTGCCGCACGATTTCCCTGATATTCGAATTGAGATGAACCAAACGGTTTCTGATCAGCAAACCATTGATGCAATTCAAAAAATTGAAAAAATGGTACAACGTATTGATCGTGAAATTGAACAAGAAACCGGCCAAAAAATGGTTCGTGATATTTTAGCGTTTAACCAAGATAGAAGTTCTGGCCGTATTGTTGTTCCTCTTGTTGATGAAGAGTTACGTCCTTACGACACATTTGAAGTGGCTCGACGCTGGCGTGAGGCAATGCCTACTATACCTGGTGTTAAATCAATTACCGTTCAAGACCAACTGTTGGGCGGTGGCGGTGGTGGCCAAGGTGGTGGTGACTTTGGTTACTTGCTATATGGCCCAAGCTTAGAGCAACTTAACGTTGCTGGCCGTGAATTTATAAAAATGTTGTCTCAAGAACCTGGTTTATTCGACATCAGCTCGACAATTGACCCGGCGAGTAAAGAGATCCAACTTGATTTGAAACCAGTGGCTTACGATCTTGGATTGTCTTTACAATCTATCGCTGGTCAAATTGGCGCGAGTTTCTTTGGTGGAGAAGCTCAACGAGTATTGCGTGATGGCGAAGAAATTCGAGTCATGGTTCGTTACCCGCAAATGACGCGAGAGCAGTTTAGTGAATTGAAATACGCAATTGTTACTACACCTTCTGGCAAAGAAGTCATGCTAGGTGATGTTGTAACACTAACTGAGAAACCAGGTATCAGTTACATTCGTCGCGAAAATGGATTCCGTAGTGTTTACATTTATGGCTCCATTGACGAAGTGGTTGTGCAACCTAACGAAGTAGTTGAGCGCATTAAAGATGACTTACTGCCACAACTAACGGAAAACTTCCCTGGCGTTAAAACGCAATTAGGTGGTTCAATTGAAGAAGAGCAAGCGCAACAAAACGAACAAATCATGTTCTTTGTTGCAGGCCTTCTAATGATTTACATTTTGTTAGCCGTGCCGCTTAAGAGTTATGCACAACCTTTAATCATCATGTCGGTTATTCCATACGGCTTTGTTGGTGCAGTTTGGGGTCACTACTTATTCGGTATGGACTTAAGCATGATGTCTACTTTTGGACTGATTGCCGCGGCCGGTGTTGTTATTAACGACAGCTTGGTCATGACAGATTATGTTAACCAAGTACGTAAACAAGGTCAGTCGGTTATTCAGGCTGTGACAGATGCAGGCTGTGTAAGATTTAGAGCAATTACGCTTACCTCTATCACTACGTTTGTTGGTGTACTTCCAATCATGTTTGAAACTAGCTTACAGGCACGAATAGTGGTGCCAATGGCGGTTGCATTAGGCTTTGCAGTCTTATTTGCGACCTTAGTTACGCTAATTCTTGTACCTTGTATGTATATGGGTCTAGAAGACTTTAAAGGCATGTTCCGTCGTAAAAGAAAGTATAAAACAACATCTGCACCTTCGGGCGAGTCATCTAGTATAACGGGTGGCAATGTTGATGCTTACGGCGGTGCAGCTAGAACATCAGACTAGTTTTATGAAAAAGCCTAACCGGTAAATAGAACAACTTAGGTTGTAACCTAGAACCCCCTTGAAGCCTGATACTCAAGGGGGTTTTTATTTGCCATTTTGAATTGAACTCACTACTCTAGCGTTTTCATTTGTAACCAAACAATAACCCACACGGAGCTTTTTGTGGTCGACTTAACCTTACTCGCCGTTTTTATTCCTACCTTTTTTATCGTCAGTGTCACGCCAGGCATGTGCATGACCTTAGCAATGACGCTTGGCATGACAATTGGCGTTAAGCGCACGTTATGGATGATGTTAGGCGAAGTTATTGGCGTAGCTATAGTGGCGGTTGCTGCGGTTCTAGGCGTTGCAGCATTGATGCTTAAATTCCCATCGGTATTTACCGTTCTAAAACTGGTTGGCGCAGGTTATCTAGCTTGGATAGCTATTCAAATGTGGCGCAGCAAAGGAAAAATGGCAATATCTGATAACCCTCAACAAACGGTTATTCATTCAAATGCGGGCTTATTTAATCAAGGTTTAGTTACCGCTTTGGCAAATCCGAAAGGCTGGGCATTTCAAATTTCATTATTGCCGCCATTTATCAATCCAGACTTAGAGCTACCAATTCAGCTAACGGTATTAGTGCTTATTATTATGTGTTCTGAGTTTGTTTGTATGATGCTATACGCCACTGGCGGAAAAACCATTAGCCGCGTATTAACAAGAAGTCAAAACGTACAGAGACTCAATAAAGTCTCCGGTACGTTGATGATGATGGTGGCAATTTGGCTGGCGTTAGGAAATTAGTCGCTTGGTATTAGTCATGTTCATTTAAGAACGCTAAGACCTCAGGAAAGTGGTCGTTTACCGCTTCAGGTGCAGTAAGAATATCAATATGATCGTAATCGAGTGCATTGCCATTTTGTTTTGATAACAAACTAAATTTTGCCTTTGCATTGCTACATTCGTCCATAAATAACTTCACATCTGTTTGATGCCCTAATGAATAGTCACTTACACCCGTTAAATGCCAAGTAGGAGGCCAATCTGTGCTTTTCGCTTTTTCTGCATAATCAAACGCATCAACGGGATCAACCCACACGCTCTTTTTCACCCACTCAATGCTTTCTAATAGTGCTTGGCGAGGTTCAGAGTCCGCACCCACTTTCATTTTTTTGGCGTCTAAGTAGCCGGCCTTTTTGGTGTACCAAGGCGCAAACCACTTCCAAAATAGGTCAACTTTTAGCAAACGCTCAATATTCATCACAGACACTTGTCTTTTAGTGCCAAACTTAACCATCGACTTAACTTTACTTTGCAACTCTGGAAAACGAACGTAAGCACTTGCAAACATAACACCGCCCCAAGAGTGGCAGATTACGTGACAGGCTTGATTTGTTTGTTGATAAACATAGTCAACTAAGGTTGGTATATCTTCCGTTGTCACTGAATGATATCCATGATCATTTTTTTCCTTCACCGAAGGTGTGCTTTCACCTCTGCCACGATAATCCGCGACAAACACATCAAATCCTTGTTTCGCTAGAAAGCCCGCGAGCCCTTTACCTGACTTAGTATAAAAAATTCGTCCATTTTCTATAGAGCCATGCAACATTAGAATAGGAGTGCGCTTTTTTGACTCGTCTTCCGTATGGATTCGACGAACATGAAGTTGATGTTCGTTACAGGTAACAAACTGAGATGATTGAATAATATTGGCTGAATGCAAAATAAAAACTCCAGTGGTCGGATGACATAAGCTTAATCATAAATAAAAGAATTACAATGTGTTTGCACGTTTACTTTTTGGCTTTCATCGCAGACACTTAGTTTTAGTACAAAAAAGGATCGCCATGACGTTATCACATTCACAATTAAAGCTAGACCAAGTGTTTAATTACCTTGAACAGGTTTTATTAGGCAAACAAGAAAAAATTAAATTAGCGGTTACCTGTTTATTAGCAAATGGTCATTTACTCATTGAAGACTTACCTGGTATGGGAAAAACCACTCTTTCTCACGCTCTCGCCGATGTATTTGGATTAAATTATCAACGTAGCCAGTTCACTTCGGACATGCTACCAGCAGACGTTATTGGCGTATCTATTTTTGACCAGTCTAAACAGTCCTTCACTTTTCATCAGGGACCTATTTTTTCACAGCTATTATTGGCCGATGAGATAAACAGAGCCAACCCTAAAACCCAAAGTGCCTTGTTAGAAGCAATGGAAGAACGCCAAGTTAGCGTAGACGGAACAACGTATGCACTGCCGCGCCCACACTTTGTTATTGCGACACAAAACCCAACGCATCAAAGCGGTACTTATCCGCTTCCAGAGTCGCAATTAGATCGATTTTTAATGTGTTTAGAAATTGGATATCCACCAGCAGAAGCTGAGTATAAATTGCTGAAAGGAGCAAGTTCGCGGGAAACAAAAATTCAACAGCCATTGCTCTCTATTGACGATTTGCTCGACCTGCAAAAAACCGTTCACAATGTCCATAAATCCGATAAAGTAATTCACTACGTTATGAGGTTGCTCGCCTATTCTCGTTCTGAAGGACAGTTTCCTAATGCTCTTTCACCTAGAGCAGGCGTAGCGCTTATGACAGCAGCACAAGCTTTTGCACTGGTCTCCAACCGAGACTTTGTGACTCCAGAAGACGTGCAGGCTGTATTCCCTTATGTTGCCGAGCATAGACTGAGAGCAGGACGAGGTACATTGTTAAACAGTACCTTTAGTCAGAAAATATTAGAGACTGTAGCAGTACATGGCGATAGTTGAGAATCGGCTAAAAGCTTGGATAAAAAGGCGGTTTGAGCCTTCCAATACATTAAAGCTTGGTCATAAAAACATTTTTATCTTGCCAAACATTGCTGGCATCTGGTTACTGCTGTGCCTGTTGATTTTATTTGTGTTAGGCACAAATTATCAAAACAATCCCATTTTACTGCTTTGCTTTTTTTTATTGAGCTTTGTTATTTACATCATTCATAGTGGTTTTAATAACTTAAATGGTCTTTCAATCAAGCTACTGCCGGTCTCTAATATTTATGTAAACCAAGAACTGTTGCTTAGGTTTGAAATCACAAGCGCTATTTCTAATTCAAATGCCAGTGCCAGTGCGAAAGGTAACCACCTAAACGCAGTAATTGATAAGAAGGTTTATCGCCTAAAAAGAGAAAGTAAAAACAGTAACATTTGGATCCTTGCCCTAAAGCCTGAGCAACGTGGGCGATATTCATTGCCTTTGATTCAATTAAGATCAGAGTATCCATTTGGCCTTATTAAAGCGTGGAGTTACTTTAGAGCAGACTTGTCCTATTTAGTTTACCCAAACCCCATTGCCTCAAACTGGCAACTAGAACTAAAAGAAGTTAACGAGACTGGCGATACAGAGATAGAAAGCACTAGCCCAACGTTAGGTGAGCGAAACTTTGATGGAATTAAGCCTTATTTGCCGGGTGCGCCACTTTCAAACGTAGCCTGGAAACAAGTTGCCAAACAACCAGACTCCCCATTACTACTCAAGTCTTTTGAATCGCCTGTCACCGTACCCGTCAGTTTGTCTTTTGATTCTGTACCAGCACAAATAGCAGAAACCGCGATTAGTCAGCTAACCTCGGCGTGCCTAGAACTGCATGATGACAGTAGACCATTTGGGTTAGATTTGTCTCGAGGCAGTCATATTTCCTCTCACATTAACGTTGGCTCTGGTACAGAGCACCTAAAACTCTGCCTTGAAGCTTTGGCTACCTGCAAATGAGTCGCTTTTATCGCTTTCCAACATTAGCACTGGCCATATTCGGCTGTAATTTAATACTTTGTATTGTGTTATTAAATGAAGCGTTACTGTGGCAAACCATTACGCTTGCCAGTTTATTGTTGGTGTTTAAAACCGTATTTCTTAGTTCTGCGCCTGCTAAGGTAGAGAGCCTTCACTCAAATTGGATTAAAAACATTGGCGCAATATTATTAGCACTCGTGGTTTTGCCCGAACTAGGCTCGGCAGGCCTACTTAACAGCATGGTAAATTTATTGTTTTCTGGCGCAGTGATGTGGTGGTTTACCGCCAACCATCACCGCACAGCTTGGGGCATGCAGTTACTTATTGGAATAACCCTTCTGGCTTCCGTATCACTAATTTACCAACAGTCATTAGAATATGCGCTGCTGGTTTTTATCACGATTTCAGCCAGTATTGTTGGCTTGTATCAAATTCAGCAATTTGAATATCGCGCAACAAATAATTCACCAAATCACGTAATTAACAACTCAACAAATAGCCTCGAAAAAAACGATGCAGGTATTTTCACCAGCGACTCGTCTAGTAATACGAGCAAGCAGGAGAACGCTTACTTGCCGCCACACTTTTTCACTATGACAGTAGTTTGTTTACTTGGCGCTACAGTGATGTTTGTTGTTATGCCTTCGTTAAGTCCATTCTGGAAATTACCACAACAGAAAGTCACGCCAACCGGTATTAGTGACTCCATGACGCCCGGCGATATTGCTAATGTTGCTAAGTCGTCAAGACTCGCTTTTAGAGCCGAATTCAGCGGAGACAAAAAACCTCCTCACGCAGAATTATATTGGCGCGTATTAACCATGGAAGAATTTAATGGTAAAACTTGGCGGCAAAGTGACTCTAAAAAGTGGACTCAAAATAAACAGGCTAAGACTCTTAACAGCTTTTTGGTTAATACCAGTACACAAGCTTGGGGCGAAAAAGCAACTCTAGGCAACTACTCTATTGTAGCGGAGCCTAACCAACAAACATGGATATATAGCCTAGGAACAAGTACTAGTGATGACTCCAACATTTACCTTACTCTTGATAATCGACTAATTAGAAATACCAAAGTCACTCAGCGCATTAAGTACTCAGCCACTCAGTATTCACAATACAATAAAAATGCTTTAGCTCTGACACAAGAAGATATTGCCAACAATGTTAAGCTTCCATCTTTTGGCCTAAGCCGAACACAAGTATTGTCTGATGAGCTTTGGCAACAGGCCAAGGGCGATGCGGAACGTTATAACCGCGTTATTCTTGAGTATTTGGCCACATCTGGTTTTCAGTATTCACTTAGTCCACCAACTTTATCCGGCGATCATATTGATAACTTTTTATTTGATGTAAAAGTCGGTTTTTGTGCTCATTTTGCTAGCGCACATGCCGTATTGTTAAGGTTAAAAAACATTCCTGCCCGAATAGTCACTGGCTACCATGGTGGCGAATATAACCCGAACGGTAACTATTTTAATATTTATGACAGTAGTGCGCACGCTTGGGTAGAGTTTTCATCGGACAATAAACAGTGGCAACACGCGGATCCTACTTCTGTGGTATCGCCGTTGAGGATCAGCGAAGGTTTAGAACAAGCGCTCAACGTTTTTGATGAAACCACTGATTCCAATTTGAATATTGTTAAACAAACGCCTTGGTTAAATACACTAAGGCAACATCTGCAGTCGTTAGATTACTATTGGACCGTATTTGTTTTAGACTTTGACCAACAGAAGCGTGACAATTTAATTTCATCTCTAGTGGCTAAACTTTCTTTTATGAAAGTAGCAATACTCGTCGTCACAATCGGCGTTTTATTAGGTAGTTGGTACTTATTCATTATCATTAAAAACAAACCCAAACTGCCCACCTCACAAAAACTATTAAAACGCCTTTATCTGCGCTTAGCTCGTTCAGAGTCTCGGACAGCTCTTAACAAAAATGCCGATACTAAAGGTAATTATAGAAATTGGTATGCCAACCAAAACTTAACGCTGGCTCAACACCAAGTTTTACTCCAAAGTTTGTATCCACACCGCTCGGAGGACGTTGTTAGCATTATAAAAACAATCAGTATTTTTCTTTATTCCAAAAATTCTTCAGGAAGTTACAAGGATGTCTGTAACAAAATTGACTTAATTTGATCAAGTCAGTGTTTATGCGACATTAAGCTCTACCAATAAGATTAAAAACTCCACTTTTAGCTCTCATTCATGTTCCAAAACCTGAGTTCTGTAACCAAAGCGTCATCTTGCTTTCTTAAATCTGTCATTTTGTTTCAGTAGATTGTGCCGCAGTTATTACAGATTAACCCCTAAAAAAACCTAATTTTAATAATACAGTTCGACTTTCGGAGAGCAAAATGGAACTTAAAAACATCTTTCGCATTTCACTAGTAGCAGCAGCCGTTTCTTTAACCGCTTGTGGTGGCGACATTAACATTACCCCTACAGTAAACGACAACAGCACAATAACTGACAACAGCGTAAATGACTCAAACAACGTTGCGGCTCCTGAGCCAGTTGTTGAAGTAGAATGTGCAAGTTACGAATCATCAGTTGGCACCGTAGAAGGTGTTCAGTCAGGTGATGACTGTGTTTACAACGACTCTTTTGCAAGCAAAAATATTTCTATCACTTCAAACATTACTTTTGAAGCACTACCAAATGACGGTGTTCACGTATTTGATAACGCACTTCAAATTGGTGAAGATGGCGATACAACATCAGGTTTCAGCGTTCCGGCAAACGGCCCAACAATGACAGTTAAACCTGGTGCCACATTAGCGTTCAAATCAGGTGAAGCAATTATTCGTATTGCTCGTGGTGCTAAAATCCAAGCGATTGGTACTATCGATGCGCCTATCGTATTTACTTCTGCTAACGCTTTCCCTCGCTTAGACGATGCTGGCCAAGGCGCACAGTTTGCAGACTGGGGCGGAATCATTATTAACGGTAACGGTATCACTGACCAATGTACTGATGCAGAGCGCGCTGCGGTAACTTGTAATGTAGCCTCAGAGGGCATTACTTCTTACTTTGGCGGTAATGACAACACTGACTCAAGCGGCTCTATAAAGTATGCAAAAGTTTGGTATGCCGGCTCAGGTCCTCGTGTAGGTGGCCCTGGTGATGACTTAAACTCGTTAACACTTAATGCGGTTGGTTCAGGCTCTTCTTTTGATTACATTCACATTCACCAAGGTTTTGATGACGGCATCGAGATTTTTGGTGGCGCAACAACACTGTCACACGTTGCTGTAACCGATACTCAGGATGATTCATTTGATTTTGATGCAGGTTGGCAAGGTTCTGCTGAATTCTTATTTGTTAAACACGGCACAGTAAATACTCGTGACGGACAAGTTGCAAATATGGGTAACAACGGTTTTGAAACGGATGGCGAAAAAGGCGATACGTCGGCTGAAGCACCAGTAACCAACCCAACTATTTCTAACGTGACAATTATCACAACAGACGCTAACTCAGTACGTGATGATGACCCGTCGCAAGCATTTACATTCGATGATTCAATTAAATCTATGTACAAAAATGTATTAATCGTTAAAGAAGTTGGTGCGAATTCATCATGTGTTAAACACAAGGCTGACGGTGAGAAAAATGCCGATGCTATCACATTTAGTGGTTCTGTAATGGCTTGTGCGTCTGAATTTGAGGGTGAAGCAACATTTGGTGCAAGCGCACCTGCAGCACTGCAAGGCACAGCTAAAACAGTTTGGTTTGATAACGGTGGTGTTAACCAACGTATCGCAGCAAACTCAGACGTATTAGCGGCTGATGGTTTTGCAACAAACACGAGCTCAACGGCTATTACAGTAGCAGCGGATGCAACTGGTGCAGCAAACTTCATTGGTGCGGTATCAGACCAAGACACAACATCTAATTGGTACAAGTGGGTTGAAATGGCAGTAACCGCTGCTTCTAACGACTAATCACTTGATTAATTAAATGGGCGCCTTGGGAACGGAAATCTTCTACAGGCGCCTTTTTGTTGATGACCCAATTAGGATTCAAACATGTTAAATCGACGCAAGCTCAAAACCATCAGTGCAGCGGTCACGCTTGGTTTATTGGCACAAGCCAATATAGCCATCGCAGCCGATGAGGATGAAATAGAAGAGGTTGTTGCCGTTGGTACTCGTCTACAAGGCAGTGCAGCAGCAGTAATCGAAGAACGACGTGGACAAGCATTTGTAGCCGATATTTTAGGTGCGGAGCAATTATCTCGCACTGGCGATAGTGACGCTGCTTCTGCTCTTCGCCGAGTAACAGGCCTTACACTCGTAGACGGTAAATTTATTTATGTTCGAGGACTAGGTGAACGTTATTCAAGCGCACGTTTAAATGGCGCGACTATTCCGTCGCCAGACTTAACCAGAAACGTAGTACCACTAGATATTTTCCCATCTAGTATTATTGAAAGCCTTTCGGTTCAAAAAGCCTATTCGCCATCTATGCCAGCGGCATTTGGTGGTGGTGCGATAAATATTAGAACTAAAACGGTACCAAAAGAATTTACCGCCGGCATTGAAGTTGGCGCTAGCTACGACTCATCAGCGGATAATGGATTTACTTACAACCGTGATGAATCAGGTATATCTGGCAATCTAAAAGAAGCCATTTCTTTTTACCGTGGTGACTTTGATACCGCTTCAATCGTAAATAAAAACGGTTTGGTTTCTGACGATACAAGTTCTGCTGGTCAAAAAGCCAACTTGATTAACCAGGAACTATTAAAGTCTCTACCAAGAGAGATGGGCTTGACTAAGTCTTCGCTTGATCCTGCCTACAACATTAAAGGTCATATTGGTAATAGCTTTGTTTTAGAAGACTATGACGTTGAATTGGGCTTCTTAGCTTCAGTTGCCTATGACACAACTTGGGATGCATCGGAAAAACGTACAGCGGTTCTTTCAAAAGATTTTGCTGATAACTGTGCTAAAGAATTAAATACCTCTGATGACACTCAAAACTCTTGTTTTGAAACGATGAAAGACTCTGTTGAAACCACTGAGTCGGAGCGCATGAATGCGGTTCTTAATTTTGGTATCAAGTACGATGCGCATAGTGTGTCATTGTCTAACTTACTGTTAACAGACAGCGAAGATGAAACTGATGTTTCAATACAGCAAAGCCCAGGCGGCAGTTCAGTCTTTTCTATTGCGGGTGATGGTCGTGCAAACCGAAGCCATGACTTTAAGTATGAAGAACGTGAACTAAAAGTAACTCAGCTTGTTGGCCAACATACATTTGTAGATATGAGCGGAATAGGTTTTGATTGGCAATATACGCGTTCAAAAGCCACCACAGATATTCCGGTAAATGCGACGTATCGCTTTAGAGATAACTACGAAGGCGGCGAATATGCCAACTCTATTATCACTGGCGACCAAAACAGAGCCGTGTATTCATACACTGACATGGAAGACAGAGTAACGTCTTACGGCGGCAACTTTACCTTGCCTGTTTATGCTGGTGATTTTGAACTTGAATTTAAAGCCGGTTACGACTTCAGCGACCGCGCTAGAATTTATGAAACCTCTAGCTTTGCCGTTAATAACAACTCTGGTGTTGCCATTGAAATTAACGACGGTTCACAAGACCCTTTAACTAACAGCGAATACCTAACGGATGAATTTCTTGATGGGCAAAGTATTTTGTTGTCCTTTAATGAGCCAACCGCGCCTGACGCCGATGACTACTTAGCAGCTCAAAAGATTGATGCTGGTTACGGCGCTTTTGACATGATTTATCAAAATGCGTGGCGTGTTAGTGGTGGATTACGCTGGGAAGAATTTAAACAAAGCTCAATTGGTACTTCATCTCTAATTTTCACTCAAGAAGACTTAAACATCTTTTATGAAGATCAGAAAATTGCCGATGGTACTATTCAAGAAGATGACATCTTCCCTGCACTATCTTTCACTTACATGGGCGGTCAAAACTACCAAGTTCGCTTAGGTTATGGCGAAACTATTGTTCGTCCAGACTTACGTGAAGTTGTACCCGTATCTTACTTTGACCCATTAACGGATATCCGAACTTTTGGTCGAGTTGGCTTGCAAAGCAGCCCAATCAAAAACCTAGATTTACGTTATGAATACTATGGTGATGCCGGTGATAACTTCTCAATTGCTGCTTTTTATAAAGACATAGAAGCGCCGATTGAAACCGTGTTAAGAATTGGTGATGACGATTATTCAGCAACGTTCACAAACGGTGAAACTGCCGAGGTTTATGGTATTGAAGCAGAATGGTTATACGACCTAACGTCATTGTCTGACGGTTTATTTACCTCTGGTAACGTTACCTTGTCGGATTCTGAGGCTGAAATTGATCCTGCCTTTGCTGGCAACTTAACAAATCCCGTTAAGCGCATGACAGGTCATTCAGAGTATGTTGTTAACTTGCAGTTAAACTATGACTCTTCTGACGGCAACCACAGTGGTTCATTAGTGTATAACGTGTTTGGTGAGCGCATCTTGGCAGCAGGTGTAGCGGGCCGTGATGATGCTTATGAACAGCCATTCCATTCACTAGATATGGTTTATACATATTACCCAGACTTTAACTCTAAAATTAAATTTAAAATTAAAAACTTACTAAACGAAGATCAAGAAGTGACGCAGTCAGACATTGTGATCCGTGAAAAGGAAGTAGGTATGGGCATCAGTATTTCTTATACTTACGAATTTGATTAATGACGCTTTGAAGTTCAACTTTTAAAGTTATGAAAGCCACCTTACGGTGGCTTTTTTGTTGTCATATTATCGTCATAATACATTCACGTAGCAGTAACCTTTATGTCACATTAAGCCGCTTTAATTAGTTAACTTTAAATTAATAATATGTAGATCATGCAGACTTCTTCTCAGACCCGCGCAACTAACGCACCAGCTCGTTCTAATATTGAACCTAAGGTGGCCGTCGATGCCGCTTTGCATTCTGATCAATCTGTTGAACTTCAACAAGCACTCACACATTTGACGCAGTTGGTCCACCGACCTTCTGTGACACCTAATGATGCCGGTTGCCAACAATACATAACTAGAATATTGCAACAAGTTGGCTTTTCGATTGAGTCTTTTGAGAAACAAGGTGTTAGCAATCTCATAGCTAAAATAGGTAGTGGCCCGATAAGAGTTGCGTTTTCTGGCCATACCGACGTTGTGCCAGCACCTTACCCAGAAAACTGGTCGTCTGATCCTTTCACATTAGCAATTGATGGTGAAAAAATCACAGGTCGCGGCGTTGCAGATATGAAAGGCGGAATTGCAGCAATGTTAGCCGCCTTTGAAATGGTGGTTGCACACTTAGACTTTGACCAATTTACTTTTTATTTTTTAATAACAAGTGATGAAGAAGGCGAAGCGGAGTTTGGCACTCAAGAAATCATCGACAAATTAGAAAACCGTGGAGAGTTACCGCATTTATGTATTGTTGGAGAGCCAAGCAGTCAAACGGTGGTTGGCGATGTATTAAAAATAGGGCGTCGAGGTTCATTATCTGGGGAAATTACCATTCATGGCCAGCAGGGTCATGTTGCGTATCCAACCAACGCGAATAACGCAGCCCACAAGGCAATGACGTTAGGTAGTTGGTTAAGCAGTTTGTCATGGGATGAAGGCACTAAGGATTTTCCTGGCACTCATCTACAAATTACCGCCATTAATACCGGCGAATGGACAGACAATATAATCCCTGGTCGATGTACATTGCAGTTTAATGTTCGTTATAGTCATAAAGTCAGCCAAGAAGACATTGTGAAACGTATAAACGATGGCTTAATGCAATTAAAACAACTCACTAGCGATATCAATATCGAATGGTCCAGACCATGTTTGCCTTACTTAACTAGCGCAGAAAATATTGAGTCGCATCACTTTGCCAACGACATTGAGTCGACCAAATTACTGCAAGGTTTTGACTTAATTGTGGAAGCGGAAAAAGCTATCTTCAGTGAAGTGAGCATATTTCCTAGACTGTCAGTTTCGGGTGGTACTTCCGATGGCCGGTTTATTTCGAATAAAGGCGCACAGGTGGTTGAACTTGGATTGCCAAATCATAGTATCCATAAAACTAATGAACACATTCATAAACAAGACCTATTGAGCTTAACTAAAATTTATAAGCGCTTGTTATTAAATATGATGACAAAATAATCTAGCATTGCTAGGGTTAACAGCGATCTAAACCTTTGCAGTTCGCTTTTGGCGGTAAAGTTGTTAGCATCTCATTTAATAACAATAACTTAGGAAAAACACCATGCAACTTAATACCGAGCTTGTAAATAAAGCGATCGATATGGGCTTTGAATACGCCCCAAAACTAGGTTCAGCTATTTTAGTTTTAATCATTGGCCTGTTTGTCGTTAAACTATTGAGCAAAGGCTTTGAAAGCATGCTTAATAAAGGCAATACCGATGCGTCACTAAAACCATTCTTATGTGGCATCGTAAACATGCTACTCAAAGTGATGCTGTTTATTACTGTGCTTGGCATGATTGGCATCGAGATGACGTCCTTTATCGCTATTTTAGGTGCGGTTGGTTTAGCTGTTGGTATGGCGTTGTCCGGTACTCTGCAAAACTTTGCAGGCGGCGTAATGATATTAATTTTCAAGCCATACAAAGTCGGCGACTTCATTGAAGCTCAAGGTTACACAGGTACTGTTTCTCAAATTCAAATTTTCAACACTATTTTAAGAACGGGCGATTTCAAAACAATCATTATTCCAAATGGTTCACTAAACAACTCGTCAATGATTAACTACTCAAAAGAGCCTCGTAGACGTGTAGATTGGACGTTTGGTATTGCCTATGGCGATGATGCTGACGTTGCAAAACGTGTATTAAAAGAATTGTGTGACGCTGATGATCGTATTTTAAAAGATCCTGAAGTTTTCATCGCACTTCATACACTAGCTGATAGCTCAGTTAACTTTGTTGTACGTGCATGGGTAGATGCTGCAAATTACTGGCCTGTATACTTCGCGATGAACGAAAGCGTTTATAAAACCTTCCCTAAAGAAAACCTTAACATTCCATTTCCACAAATGGATGTACACGTTCATAAAACAGATGCGTAGTTAAATCTAGGTGCTTGTATAGACAAGCAGAGGTTAATATTAGTAACTCATTAACCCACTAATAACTAGACTAAAAGCGGCCCTTGGGTCGCTTTTTACATTTTTGTTACAACCACATTACATCTGACATAAAACTTTAACACTCCTGTCGTCTAACTGACATTTACTCTCAATAGAATTGCTGCATCTTGATTTGATGGAGTAGTTTAATGAAACGGTTCACTTTAGCAGTAATTACAGGCGCTTTAGCCTTAAACGCTGCCTTTGCTGCCCAAGCAGACGACCTTAAGCCGGTAATAAAAGCTGGAAAAGAGATATCTAAGCTAGCAGTGTCTTCTCAACAAAAAATTAATGGTATTGCCGAGCAAACTCAAACAAAGTTTCAGCAATACCAAATGGTCAACAAAGAAATTGAAGGCCTAAACATTTATAACGCACAACTTCAAAAGCAGCTTCAAAGTCAGTATGACGAAATGAAGTCTCTGAATGTCGATATCGACCGTGTTTCTGTTATTGAGCGTCAAATTACACCTCTCATGATTCGAATGATTGATGGCTTGCAGCAGTTTGTAGAGCTTGATGTGCCTTTCCTTCCAACCGAACGCGCTGAGCGTGTTGCTAATTTAAAAAACATGATGGACAGAGCCGATGTTGCGGTTTCAGAAAAGTTTCGTCGTGTATTAGAAGCCTACCAAGTTGAAATGGGATACGGCCGCAGCATAGAAGCGTACTCAGGCTTAATTAACGTTGAAGGCCAAGAACGTGATGTCGACTTCTTACGAATTGGTCGTGTAGCACTTATGTACATCACTCGTGACGGTTCAGTTGCTGGTGTATGGGACAACGAAGCAAAAAACTGGCAACCAGCTGAAGATGAGTTTCGTATGCACATCACAAAAGGCCTAAGAATGGCTAAAAAACAACTAGCTCCTGATTTATTGGTGATGCCAATAAAAGCAGCGCCATAACCACATAGTAAAATTAGAAAGGTTTATACAAAATGATTAACTTATTTAAACCAACTTTGTTGGCTATATTAGGCGCCGGATTAGCCTTTTCAGTAAGTGCTCAAGCTGCACCAGCGGCTTTAAATTTAGATCAACTATTACAACAACTTGAGAAAGGTAAGCTAAATCAAACTCAAGAAAACAAAAACCGCGAAGCGCGCTTTAATGCAGAAAAAGAAGCGCAAACTGGTTTACTAAATCAAGCAAATAAAGAGAAAAGCGATGCATTAGCATTGTCTGAAAAGCTTGAAACAGAATTTGAACAAAATGAATTTAAGCTGGCTGATGTTTCTGAAGCTCTGAATAAACGCATGGGCTCTCTTAAAGAGTTGTTTGGTGTGTTACAGCAAGTGTCTGGTGATACTGCAGGGAAACTAAAGAGCTCTAACGTTTCTGCTCAATTCCCAGGTAGAGATGTATTTTTTGAAGAGCTAGCTCAAAGCATGGGTGGCTCTTCAAAGCTAGCCTCTATTGAGCAAATTGAACAAGTATGGTTTGAACTTCAAAAAGAAATGACAGAACAAGGCAAAGTGGTTCGCTTTGAAACGGATGTTGTTGAAGCTGGCGGCGCTAAAGTATCTAAAGAGGTGGTTCGTATTGGTGCTTTTGCTCTTGTTGCTGACGGTAAATACCTCACGGTTTCACCAACAACAGGTACAGTTGCAGAGCTTGTTCGCCAACCAACAGGACGCTTTACTGATACTGCAGCTGAACTGCAATCTTCAAACAACGAAGTCGTTCCTTTTGCACTAGACCCTACCGGTGGTTCAATACTAAACCTTTTAGTTCAAGCGCCTAGCACTAAAGAACGTGTAGACCAAGGCGGTACCGTTGGTTATATCATTATTGGTATTGGTTTAATCGCTTTCTTAATTGCATTTGAGCGTTTTGTGTCACTTAGCCTAATCAGCGCAAAGGTTAAACGCCAAATGAAAACCGATACACCTAAAGATGACAATCCACTGGGCCGTATCTTAAAAGTTAAAGATCAATATCCGCATGTTTCATTCGATACCTTAGAGCTTAAATTGAGCGAAGCTATTCTGCGCGAGATGCCAAAGATCACTCGTAATCTTACCTTGGTAAAAATCGTTTCAGTTATTGCTCCGTTGTTAGGTCTACTAGGTACAGTAACCGGCATGATTAAAACATTCCAAGCAATCACTTTGTTTGGTACTGGCGACCCGAAATTAATGGCTGGCGGTATCTCAACAGCGCTTATGACTACTGTACTCGGCCTTGTTGTTGCTATCCCAACGGTTGTTTTGTCTACCATGTTGAATACGCGCAGTAAAAGTATCTTGTTTGTACTACAAGAACAGAGTGCCGGCATTATTGCTGAGCGTTCTGAAAAGCAATCTAACGCTGAGTCTAAACCGTCTACTTCATCGACGAGTGACAAACTGTAACGTATCGCAACCAAGGAGTGCACTGTGTTGTTTTTCACAGAGACCTTAGAAGCAATTAGAGAGTTTATGGACACGGGTGGCGTTGTTCTCAGCGCTATCGCAGCAATGATTTTTGTGATGTGGTTGTTAATTTTAGAGCGCGTTTTATACACGCTTAGCGGTTACAAACAATATCAAGGCGAATTAGTTCGTCGCTGGAAAACTCGAAGCGAAAGAGACTCATGGAATGCTGAGCAAATTAGACAAGCTTACATTGCCAGAGCAAAACAAAAATTAACGGTTAACTTGCCACTCATAGCAACGTTAGTTGCACTATGTCCACTAATGGGCTTGCTAGGCACGGTAACCGGAATGATTGAAGTATTTGATGTAATGGCGATTAGTGGCAGCGGCAACGCACGCTCAATGGCAAGTGGCGTATCAAAGGCCACGATTCCAACAATGGCTGGCATGGTTGGAGCATTATCAGGGGTCTTTGCTAACACATGGGTGCAACGCAAAACCAAACGTGAAATTGAACTATTAGAAGACCATTTGCCGAT
The DNA here is from genome assembly GCF_039523615.1 of Psychrosphaera haliotis. Taxonomy (NCBI): domain Bacteria; kingdom Pseudomonadati; phylum Pseudomonadota; class Gammaproteobacteria; order Alteromonadales; family Pseudoalteromonadaceae; genus Psychrosphaera; species Psychrosphaera haliotis. The sequence continues at coordinate 157,924 of NZ_BAAAFQ010000010.1, forward strand.
GGACCATTAAGGGTCCAGGCATTTGTTAGGAGAGTAAAATGAGAGCGCCATTAGCCAACTTAATGCAAGAAGAAGAACAAGAGAATATTGATTTAACACCTATGCTAGATGTTGTTTTTATCATGTTGATTTTCTTCATTGTTACCGCGTCTTTTGTAAAAGAAGCCGGTATTGACGTTAACCGACCTGAAGCCGCAACAGCTGTGAAGAAAGAAAGAGCCAGTATTTTGGTCGCCATTTCTGACAAAGGTGAAATTTGGATTAACAAACGACAAGTGGATGTTCGTGCTGTTCAAGCAAACATTGAGCGCCTAAAAGCGGAAAACCCACAAGGTTCTGTGGTGATTCAAGCGGATAAGAAGGCCACAACCGAAACGTTAATTAAGGTTATGGATGCCTCTAGAGCTGCGGGCGCATATGACGTCTCTATCGCGGCATTAGAAAGCTAGGAAAAGGTATTATGTTCATTCGTTTATTAACAGCCGTTGTGATTGCAGGAATTATTACAACCGCTTTATTTTACGGTATGCAGGCGCTTATTAAGTCTGGTGATTCGGCTATCACCGACCCAGCACAAGGCAGCGTTTTGGACTTTATTCGATTAAAGCCTGAAGAAACCGTACAAAAGAAAGATCGTAAACCGAAAAAGCCACCTCAACCGCAAGAGCCACCACCACCAATGGAGCAGCCTCAAATGTCTCCTGATATTGCCGATGCGGGCGACGCTGGTTTTGATTTTAGCGCAGATGTTGGTGGCGACATGGCTTTACAAAGTGGATTAGCACTTGAGTCAGGTGACGGTGAATATTTACCAATTGTCAAAGTATCGCCTGTATACCCTCGCAGAGCTTTACAGCGCGGTATTGAAGGCTACGTTATTGTTGAATTTGTGGTTGATAAAACCGGCGCAGTTAAGTCACCTACAGTGATAGAAGCAAACCCAGAGGGCTTGTTCAATAGAGCGGCTTTAGACGCAGCCCTTAAGTTTAAATATAAGCCTCGTGTAGTAAATGGCGAAGCAACAGAAGTAAGTGGCGTACAAAACCGCATTACTTTTGAAATTAACGGATAATTCGGAGCAGATACTGTGAAAACACTTATTACGTCCTCTCTCATCGCGACTAGTTTGCTTTTAGGCAGCTCATTTGTTGGTGTTGTACCTAATGTTGATTTTGCCAAAGCGCACGCCGAGCAAAAGCGAAAACGCACACCATCATTGAACTCACGAGTATATAGTCAGTTAGCAAGGGCACAACAACTTGCTGATGGTGGTGACGTCAAAGGTGGATTAGAGGTATTGGACTCAGTAAAAGCTAAATCCGGCAGTTTGAATAGCTACGAAACCGCTATGATGTATAACTTTTACGGGTTTATCTATTACAACGCAGAACAAATGACCGAGGCAATGGCAGCTTTTGAACAAGTTGTCGCGCAAGATCCAATTCCAGAGTCATTAGAAAAAAGTACGCTATTCTCGTTAGCACAACTTGCCATGGCCAACGAAGAGTACTCTAAAACCATCTCATTTTTAGAACGATGGGAAAGCATTAACGAAGGTGACATCCCTGTTAAGAACAATGTACTTAAAGCGCAGGCAAGTTATCAAGGCAAAGATTATCAAAACGCAGCTCAATATATTGACCTGGCATTAGCTGAAGCAAAAGAACAGGAAGTTGAGCCAAAAGAAAACTGGTTTGTGCTGCAACGTGCAGCATATTTCGAATTAAAACAGCCGAAAAAAGTAGCCTCAATTTTAGAAGAAATGGTACGCCGTTTTAACAAGCCTGAATATTGGGTACAGTTGGCTGGGATGTATGGTGAGATTGGCGCTGAAGACAAGCAACTGGCGGTATTAGAAGCTGCGTATCAGCAGGGCTATATTTCTAAGCAATCGGACTTTAGAAATCTTGCTCAAATATATTACTTCAACGGCCTTCCATATAAAGCGGCATCAGTAATGGAGCAGGGTATTAATCAAAAAGTACTTACAAAGAACGTTAAAAACGTTAAGTTTTTATCGCAAGCGTGGATAACCGCAAAAGAACTCGACAAGGCAGTTGAGACGTTGGAAGTACTTTCTACATTAGAAAATAATGGCACTGCCCACCAGCAAATAGCGGAAATCAGACTTCAACAGGGTAAATACAAAGATGTGATCGAAGCTGCATTTGAGGCTGAAAAGCGTGGTGATTTGCCAAATCCTGGTAATTTGTATCTAGCTTTAGGTATGGCGCACTTTAACTTAAAAGAGTTTGAAGCTGCCATTGAAGCATTGAACATGGCCAGTGAATACAAAAACGTACAACGAATGGCAACGCAATGGTTAAAGTTTGTTGAGAAAGAAAAATCAACAATGGAACAACTGGCCTTCAATTACTAGCCCTAAAAACTGGTAATTTACCAAGCGTTACTCACTAAAATTTCATTCTAACCTATACTGAATATTTAATTTTTCAGTATAGGTTTTATCTATGTCACTCCATCAACTTGTTTATATTAGCCGTGCTACTCAGCCTTTTTCCAATGAAGAGTTAACTGACTTATTAGTGAACGCTAAGAACAATAACTCAAGCCAAGATATTACCGGCAATTTGATTTACAACGGTGGAATGTTTTTACAGGTACTGGAAGGTGATAAAAAAAGTGTTCAGGCACTTTATGACAAAATAGCGCTAGACAGCAGGCACACTAAAGTACGAAATATCTATTTTGAGCCAGCTGAATATAGACTGTTTAGCCGCTGGTCTATGAATATGGTGAATTTAGAATGCGATAAGCCTAAAAACATTCAAACCATTAAAGACATTATTGATGCCATTGATGAAGATAAGCTTGTGGACGGCATGTCACCGCCCGTGAAGCTTTTAAAAGAGTTTTCGACGATTCGTTAATGCAAACAAAGAAAAGCCGACTTGGATATTCGTTACATTAACGATGAATTACGAATAACGCCTACCGCTAAACCTTCAATAGCAAAGTCTTGGTAGTTTAGGTCTACATTAATTGGTGAGAACTCAGGGTTTTCAGCATGCAATATAACCTTGCTACCTTTACGCTCAAGTCTTTTAACCGTAACGTCTTCTTCAACTCTTGCAACTACAACCTGACCATCTCTGGCGGTTTGAGTTTTATGAACAGCTAATAAATCGCCGTCTAAAATACCAATATCCTTCATACTTTCACCTTCAACTTTCAACAAAAAGTCGGCCATTGGTGAAAACATAGCTGGATCAATATTTACATGACGGTCAACGTGCTCCATTGCTAATATTGGCGAGCCGGCTGCAACTTTACCAACAAGCGGTAAACCTGGATCGTCGTTAGCGACTTCTTCTGTTAGACGAATGCCTCTAGAGGTGCCAGGTAACATTTCTATGAAACCTTTTTTAGCCAGTGCTTTTAAGTGATCTTCAGCGGCATTAGCCGACCTAAAGCCCAACGTTTTAGCAATTTCAGCTCGAGTTGGTGGCATACCTGTTGAGGTAATTGAATCTCTAATTAGATCTAATATTTCTGATTGTCTAGCAGTAAGTGGTCGCATCATCTGTTTTTCCATACAGTAACATAACTGTCAGTATATACAGGCATCGAGGTTGTGCAACATAAAATTTAATAAGAATGATGGGTTTTTAGCTAACCTTTGTTAAAATCCCCTGCTGCATTCATTTTTGTATTAAGGTTTTTATGTCCATTTTAAATGTTTTAATGTATTGGTTAACTCGTCCTTTCATTCGCACTCAACTAGTTACTGACGAGAAAAATAGCGAAAGCGGTATAGATTCGTCTAAGCCAATTTCCTACGTATTGATGACAGATTCATACACAGATAAGCTTGCTTTAAAGCAAGCGGCCAAGCGTCTTAACTTACCATCACCTTTTGGCTCTATTGATTTAGACAGCGACTCAGTTAAAAGAACGATTGGTGTTAAGCCGGTAGATTCTATCTTTTTGAACAAAGACCATCACGCTAAAAAAACCGTAAAAACGGGCCAAGCGATGCTGGAATTAGTAGAGCGTACGGGCAAAGATATACAGTTTGTACCGGTTATGATTTGCTGGGGTCGTAACCCAGGTGTCGAAAAAGACACAAATCGAAAAACTCGCTTGATGGACATCATCACACAAACTTTACAAGCATCTCCGTTTCGTAAGTTCATGATTGTATTGCTTTATGGTCGCAGCAGTTTTATCAGAATTAGTAAGCCCGTTTCATTGCAAAAAATGGTTAATGACTATGGCCCATCTGAAGAAACAGCACACAAGTTAGTGCGTGTTGCTCGTATTCATTTTGAACGCCAACGCATAGTTGCAACTGGCCCTAAAGTGATGGAACGTCAGGCTTTTTTCAATAGTATGCTAGCCAGCCCCGCACTTAAAAAAGCGCTTCACGAAGAAATGGAATCTAAAGATATTTCCTTAGAAGAAGCAAAAGCAAACGCTAAAAAGCTTCTTGAAGAAATTGCAGGCGACTACAACGAAAACTACATTCGAATGGGCTCTCGTATCCTGACTTGGGTATGGAACAAAATTTATAACGGTATTCGTGTTCACAATGCTGATAAGTTAAGAGACTTAGCACAAAAAGGTCATGAGATTGTTTATGTGCCCTGCCATCGCAGCCACATGGATTATCTATTGCTAACCTACGTTATTTATCACGAAGGCTTAGTGCCGCCACATATTGCTGCCGGCATTAATTTAAACTTCTGGCCTGCAGGTCCTGTATTCCGTAAAGCCGGTGCATTTTTCTTACGCCGAAGCTTCAAAGGCAACAAGCTGTATTCTGCAGTATTTCGTGAGTACCTTTCGCAGTTGTTCATTAAAGGTTACCCAGTTAAGTATTACACCGAAGGTGGCCGTTCTAGAACGGGTAGATTGTTATCACCTAAAACTGGCATGTTAGCCATGACGATACAGTCAATGCTTCGTGGTGTAGATCGCCCAATTACCCTTGTGCCTGTTTACATTGGTTACGAACATGTAATGGAAGTAAATACCTACCTAAGTGAATTAAAAGGCAAAAGCAAAGAAAGCGAATCCATTTTTGGTATTTTTAAGGCAATCAAGAACCTTAAAAACTATGGCCACGGTGACGTGAACTTTGGCGAGCCAATTAGCCTAAATGAAATAATGAACGAACAAGCTCCAGACTGGCGATCGTTAATTAATCCAGTGGATGTGGTGAAACCAAATTGGTTAACGCCAGTTGTTAATCATACAGCCAATAAAGTTATGGGCTCTATTAATGATGCTGCAGTTTTAAACACCGTTAACTTGTCGGCACTGGCGCTACTAACCTCTGACAGCCATGCTTTACCACGAGTAGAAATGGAAGCGTTGATTGAGTTTTATATTGGCTTACAGACTTCGGTCCCTTATTCAAACTTAGTGAAAACGCCAACAGAGTCAGCCTCTGCCATTATTGATGAAGCCATTTTACTAGAGAAAGTAGACTCTGATAGTGACGAATACGGCACGATTATTAAGCTTGATGACAAAAATGCTATTTTGATGAGTTACTACCGAAACAACGTGGTTCATTTGTTTGCTATTGCCGCTATTGTTGCAGCTGAGTTAACACACTCTAGTAAAACATCGTCAGATAAAATTAAACAAAAAGTGACAAACATTTTACCGCTACTTAAAAACGAAATGTTTATTACCACAGAAGATGTAGACGGTTATGTTGATAAAATAATAGGTTACTTTGCTCAAAACGATATTATTGAAGTAAGCGATGACACCTTGTCTATTCGTAATCGCTCTTCGTTAGGCAGCCTACAATTAAGCCTACTGGCGAAAATAATGAAAGACACATTGCAACGTTATGCATTGGCGTTTAATCGTATACAACAAGTTCACGGCATACAGCGCAGTGAATTAGAAAGCGATTGCTTAAAATTAGCCAAGCGTCTTCTTACTTTGCACGACATCAAAGCGCCAGAGTATTTTGATAAGAAGATCACTTCAAGCTTTGTATCTTGTATTAAAGAACAAAAGTATGTTGAGACGGACGAAGCTGGCTTGATGCACTTAACGGACGCGGGCAAAGCCACCGCTGAAGATATTAACTCTCTGCTAGAGTCAGATATTTTGCAGTCATTGCAATCACTGGGCTAGGTTCAGGTTCAGGTTCAGAAAAACAAAAAAACCTTGTTGAAAAACAAGGTTTCTTTTTAAGAGATCAGTATATACAACCTTGCGATTCTACGTTTTTGGAAACGCCTTGTAGTCTCGAATCACGCCTTCTTGCATTGCCGACGCAACTAACTCACCTTGCTGGTTAAAGAACTGCCCTTTAACCAATCCACGGCCTCCGCTTGCGCTTGTGCTGTCCATATCAAACAATATCCACTCATCCATTCTAAATGGGCGATGGAACCACATAGAGTGGTCAAGCGTCGCCACTTGCATGTCTCTTAGAATGTGGCTGCGGCCATGTGGAAATAATGCCGTTGGTAAAAAGTTAAAATCCGATGCATATGCTAATAAATAACGGTGGATACGCTCATCATCAGGAAGACTACCATTCGACTTTATCCACACTTGGCGACGACCTGGCATTTTTTCAGGTGCGAAAGGGTCATTCACTTGTACGTGACGAATTTCTATTGGTTTTTCACCGGCAATAATAGAACGCAACGTGCCCGGTATTTTATCAATGTTTTCTTGGAAAAATTCATGCTCAGACTTTAAGCCTTCAGGGCCAACAACGTTTGGCATTTCTGGGCTATGCTCGTAACCTACTTCTTCCGTTTGAAACGACGCCGTCATATAAAAAATTGGCTTACCATACTGCAATGCTCTTACACGACGAGTACTAAAAGAGCGACCATCACGAATATTTTCTACGTCATATACAATTGGTTTTTGATCGTCACCAGGGCGCAAAAAATAACTATGGAACGAGTGAACAAAACGGTCTTCAACAGTTTCTTTTGCTGCACTTAGCGCTTGGCCAATAACCTGACCACCAAAAACACGCCCAAAACCTAAGTTTTGACTTTGACCTCGGAACAAACCTTCTTCAATTTTTTCCAATGCCAAATGGCCCAACAAATCTTCTAAAACTTTACTCATTTCAACCCTTATTTAATCACGTACTTGCTTACTGCTTGCCAATTGACTTCATTAGCTATGATGCGTTGTTTGGAAATATAGTGGATGACACACCCTGGTTTGATTACATAATCGTTACCCGGGTTAAGCTTCATTTCCATACCAATTCTATCTTTGGCAACCGCCAACAGAATTGCATCGTGGTTTTGCTTTAAATAATAAAACAACTGCCCAAATTGACTTGATGGCGCACTCTTTGGTATTTCAGTGGAAAACTGAGTAACACCACGAAGTGTAGACATCATTTCTTCTAATAGCTTGCTGCTACCTGGATCTTGCATTGACCTTACTAACATTTCTGCAGTTCTAGACGAGTTTGCTTCAACATTGGTCGTGTAGTTTTTTAGCATTTCTACTTTTTCGTCTTCATCAAAATACGCAGAAATATGACAATCATCAGCAATGATTTTGCTCAACTTTAATGCGGTGGTGAAAGTCATGTCGTCGTTTTCACAGTCCACAATAACTCTATCCGCCTTTTTAGCAGCAATTCGCTCTAGCTCTTCATTATCTGTAAACGAACGTAACCTAGCGAATTCCACCATGCCATTTTCATAAAACGGATGCTCCATCTCTTGTGTTACACACAGCAATATTTTTCGCTGTTGGCGCTTGTCGTCGCCTAAGATGTGTTCGATAATTTTTCCAGTACGGCGTTCATGCCAACCAAAAATTAAAATGTGTGTATCTAAATAACGAAAATCTTTTTCACCCGTCATAACTTGCCTCAAAACCTTTCCAACCGATTGACCCATTTTGCCAAGGAGTGCACCAAAAATAGCGAGCCCCAATGGAATTTGAATTAGCGCAACAATATATTTGCCCGCTTCACTTGTAGGACTCAGGTCGCCATAACCAACCGTACTTGTTGTCACTACGTAATAATAGAGATACTCATGAAAATCTAGTAAGGCGAGTTCGCCTGCCCATCTCAACAACACCCAGCTTAAGGTTGAATGCAATACCAACAAGGTGACAAGAGCAGGCCAGGTAATCTGACTAAATTGTTTCCATAAGAATCGGGTAAATTTGTTTACCACCAAAATGGATTCCTTTATTTTTTAATTAGTTGAATCTTGTAACTTCTGTTTTTGTAACCTTGCATCAATATAATGCTGAACTTGGCGTTCTAACTGAGATAAGGTTACCGAGCCGTTTTTCAATACTTGGTTGTGAAACTCTCTGACGTCAAAGTCGTTTCCTAACATTGATTCTGCCTTTTTTCTCAAGCGCTTAATAGTAATCTCACCTATTTTATAAGACAACGCTTGTGCAGGCCAAGAAATGTATCGGTCTACTTCAGTTTGGATGTTATGAGCCGACAACGCGCTATTTTCTGTCATTAAATCGATAGCCTGCTGCCTAGTCCAACCCTTCATATGCATGCCAGTATCAACCACCAGCCTTAATGCACGCCACATTTCATAAGTTAATCGACCAAAGTTTGAATACGGATCTTGATAAAACCCAACTTCCAGCCCTAGCCACTCAGAATAGAGCCCCCAACCTTCGCCAAATGCCGAAATATAATATGACGAACGATATTTAGGTGTGTCTTTTAACTCTTGCGTAAGTGAGATTTGTAAATGATGTCCAGGTACTGCTTCATGCAAGGTTAATGCTTCAAGCTCATAAAGAGGGCGTCGATCTAATGCGTAGGTATTAACCCAATAGTATCCAGCGTCTGTGTCGCTCGAAGCCGAAATGTATCGGCCTGTTGTGTATTTAGGTGCAATGTGAGCTGGCACTGGCGCAACGCCATAAGGCGTTCGTGGTAACACATTAAATAGCTTAGGTAATTGCGCATCCATTTTTTTAGCGATAAAGCTCGCTTCCATTAATAACTGCTTTGGAGTGGTTGCGTAAAATGCAGGATCAGTTCGTAAATACGATAAGAAGTCTGAAAAGCTTCCGTCAAAGCCTGTTTTAGCAATCACTTTTTCCATTTCAGCTCTAATACGCGCGACCTCACTTAGACCAAGCTGATGGATCTCATCAACGGACATATCGGTTGTGGTGTAATGCTTAACTCGGTTTTTATAGAACTCAATACCATTAGGAACCGTTTTAAACGCAATATCGTTTTTGGCCGCAGGTATATACTCTTCCAACATAAAGGTTCTAAATGAAATATAAGCCGCATTTACCTTATCTACAATCACCTGCTTTGCTCGATTTTGAACTTGTTGCTGCTCATCCACTGATAAAAAATCTATGTTTGTAAAAGGTTGATAAAAAACGCTTTGTTCCGGTTGTATAGCGACTAGACCATCAATGCTTTGCTCGTAGCCTTCTAGTACCACTTTAGGTTGGGTATAACCGGTTTTGATGCCTTCTCTCATCCACGCTATATTCTGATCAAAATAAACCCCAAAGGCTGACAATCTTTGAAGGTAGAACTCTATATCTTGTTTGGATTTTAGCTTAGTGCTGCTTGGTAAAAAGGCTAACGATGTATGAAAGCCACCCTCTGAAGTCAACGGAATATAGTGGCCTTTGTAGACAATTTGGTCGTATTCGTTTTGTAGGCGGTGTAATAACGTTTGCTGATTAATTTGATCTTGTTCCGATAACACAGCGGTTTCAAACTGCTTTATTTCAGATATCCACTTGGCTAGTTTTTGCTGTTTTGCTTTGATGCCTGATGGTGATAAGTCAGGTAGCGTACCGGCTAAGCTGTCCGCACCCTCAGCTTTTGATGTAAAAGGATTAGAAGCTTGGTATTCTTGCCATACTTGCTTAGAAACTTCAGAAAAGCGTTTTTTAGACTCAACCTCAAGACTCGCGCACGCACTCAAAGACAAGGCTAGAAGAGAAAGCAGGACAACTTTTAACACGATAGCCTTTGACACTATAGCCTTTGATAATGCAGCTTTTAAAAAGGCAAAGAGGCTCAAACATTTTTTCATTTTCATTCCGCTTATTTATTTTTCTGTAAAAAAGAATGCCACGGCTTACTTTTTTTAGATTGCAAAGTAGTTTTTATGTACGCATCCCAGACTGGCTTTGCAGCATCGGCTGCCATTGCGATAAACACTTCTTTTTTCGGTTCTTTTTCATCATACATAGATTCTTCCAACCAAACCAATTGGATTGAGCTCATGGTGAGTTTGACCATGTGGTGCCAACGATCACGTTCTTCGTTAAGCACATTTACGGTTTGGCTATTTGTTAAAACGTTATCTAATGTATTTGCTCTATCTAATAGATATTGTTGTTTATCTTCAGTAGATAAACTAGAAATAAGCACGCCATCCGCCAAAGACATTAGCTTACTAAACATAGGTTGCTCAAACCAAAACAACGCCACTTGCTGAATATCTTTTAAGTGTAATTCACGCCTAAAATTAGATACACATTTTGCGTACAAGTCTTGATAAATATCTAAAAACAAACGTTCTTTGGATTCAAAGTAAATATATACCGTTCCTTTGGCAAACCCCGCTTGTTTAGCAATCGCTGATACTGGCGGAAGTTCACTTACATTACCCGATAACAACTCAACGGCTGCATCAATAATAGATTGTTTTCTGGCTGATTTTTGAGCGTGGCTGCGTGCTTTGGGTGTCGCCATTTAGTTACTTTAAGACCTTTTGCTAAAAATTATGAATTAAACGCCAATTATTGCAGTATTTCCTTGACCTGAAAATAAAAGGTAATTAGTTTACTAGCCTAACCTATAAAATTATTCTTGTGTTGTTGAGATTGTACATTCATTTTTCCCATTACAATCCCCATGAAACATTTTAGTGTGTCGTTCGGAGTCGTTAGTTCATGAAATATCAGGATACTATGGAGCAAGCAGACCAAAAGCTACAAAAAGCTTTGGGGTTTTTAAAGCAATTTCGCTTGCCAGCTAGTCCAGTTAACTACAGCGTAGTGTATGAGTATGTTTCTAACTCAAACGCTGAGCTTTGTACCGAACTAGACGCTGATATAAAAGCTGGCCGAACCATTGACTCTTTCTTAATTGAGTCTTTATATAATCGCCACATCCTAATAGCGGACACTTCACAAGGTGCTTTAGTAAAAGACATTAACGCTGTGGTTAATGCAACTAATCGACATGCCTCTAAAGCTCAAAAAGACACCTCAAATTACATCACAATGTTAGATGAAGGCTTATTATTGCTAGACAAGTCTGACATTCAAACATCGCAACAAGTAATAGAACGGCTGTTAAATGTGACCTCATCGATGAAGAGTGCTCAAAAGGTGTTGGTGAATGCACTTAAACAAGCGCAAAAGCGCACTGAACAATTGCAACAGCGCATAGATGAAGTTGAAGAAAGCAGAAAACTAGATCAGTTAACTGGCTTATTTGATCGAAATGTCATGAATACCACTGTAGATATGTGGCTGCAAAGCGACATCAACAAAATTGCTGCTATAGCAATTAACCTCGACCACTTTAAACAGTTTAATGACAATTACGGCGTCACTGTAGGTAATGTTATTTTGTCTAAGGTAGCGCAAAAGGTTAAGAGTTATGTATCTGGCTCTGGCTTACCAATAAGAACTGGCGGTGAAGAGTTTTTAATTCTTATCCCTGAAACGTCAAAACAAGCAGCCAAAGAAGTGGCTGAAAAAGTAAGACTTGGCGTAGAGAAGCTGCAGTTTATTAATGCCAAAAGCAAAGAAAAACTACCGAAGATAACGGTTTCACTTGGTGTGACCGAGTATACCGAAACACTAGGTTTAGAAGGCACTATTCAACGTGCAAACTCTGCCTTAAGAATGGCAAAAGCCACAGGACGCAACCGAGTATTTGTTGACTAAACCTGCTCAAATATAGAAATAGGCTTAGCAATTTTAAAGCCTTGTATACCAGCACAACCCACTTCTTTTGCTAACTCAATTTGTTCATCCGACTCAATGTTAGGAATAATAGCTTTAACGCCTAGTTTTGAAACGAGTTCACAAATCATTTTTAGATAATCACGATTATTATCTGTTGAGTCTTTTTGTATATATCGACTGTCTACTTTTAACCAATGTAATTTCATATCTGAGAATCTGGATAGACTGCTAGAGCCTCGTCCAAAGTGATCTATCGCGATTTCAATACCATGATTAGCAAGCTTGAAGCTGATATCTCGGGCATTAGAGGTATGCGCTAAATCAATTTCATCAAATTCCATGATGATATTTTTCGCTAACGCAGGTTCTTCATTCAACCATTTTATTAACCAGGTTTGAAAGGCTTCTGAGTCGAATGAGAACGCAGAAATATTAATAGAGATTTTGTCTTTAAGTGCACCCAACTGGTAGTGTTTTTCCACTTCCATTAGTACCTTTTTATCTAAAGCCGGAGTGACTTCAAATTTTTCCGCTAAAATAAGCACCTGAGGTAACGACAGCGGTTGTTCATCAATAGAAAGCTTTGTATAAAGCTCAGTAAACAACTTTTCTCCGCTAATTGGATCAATCACTGGCTGAGTAAAAAATTCGACTCGTGAGCGCTCTATGGCGTGTACAACTTCTTGTTTAGATTTAAACAATGCATTGTTATTTGATTCGCCGGTGGACTTGTCCATGTAAAAGCGTTTATGGCTTTTTTTCGCATATTTTAGTGCTTCGTCAGTTCTTTTAGTAAGTGACACGGATGTATCATGCTCCAGTATCTCACTGGCACCAACAAAACATCCACCAAGCTGCTCTAATGGCTCGCAATCTTCAAGTTGCCTAACAATTAGCTTACTGGACTCTAAAATATCGGATGTTCCCTGATGTAATAACAGCAGCGCAAAGTCTTGCTCATTTAGTTGAAATAACGGGGCGTTTTTCCCCATACCTGTCACTCTTTCAACCACTTTAACTACATAGCTAATCACATCTTGATAAGCAGAAAAGCTCTGATCATGTCGTAACTTGGTTAAGTCATTTAAATGGATCATTACCAGGCCGCCCATTAGGCGTTCGCTTTTACGGTTTAAGAAATCAGCAAGCGTTAGTTGAAAATACTCTCGATTAGGTAAGCCACTGCTTGCTTCGTGATATAAATTGTCTTTTAAGTCGTCTAATTGCTTTTGCTGCTGGGAAAAGAGCGCCTGAATTTGCGTTGTCATACTATTGTGTACTTCAATAAGCTGTTCAAATTCGGCAATACCAGAATGATCTGTGATTTGGGTAAAGTGTTTATTTGTGACCGCGGCGGCTTGGTTCTTAACTGCAAGAATTGGTTTTAGTACTATGTTAATCAACGCAATGCCCATGGCCCACGCAATCACACCAACAAACAATGTCACTAACAAAATATCTAAGAACTGACGCCAAACAAATTGATAAAAAGCAAAAGGGTGAGTTTGAACTTCTAAAAATGCGACTCTGTCGAGCCCATTATATATTTCTTTTTCGCCCACAATAGGCTCAATTGGAAACAGTTTTATAAACCAACTAGGCACATCCGCAACCTGGTCTAATTCACTACGTTCATAAAGTACCGGCATAAAGTTCTCATTGCCGTATAACGTGATACGCGAGTAATTTCCAGAATCATAAAACACATCTATTTTTGATTTAAATCTGTCTTTCTCTCCCTCTATCACTAACTTTGCAATAGGTTCAACTAGGTATTGTGCTGAGGTGCTTGATTGATTTACTAACTCTTGAATGGTCAATTGACGAATATTCAATAAAGACAGCCACGCATAGCCGATGACTAACAGCCCAATAATTACACTGTGGATGACCACCAACTGACGTGATAACTTCATAATTTCCTGCGACTTTTGTTATTATTTTTATATTGTGTCTGAGTTCTACGTATTAGAAGAGCGAGTGTGACTGCGGTTTGATAAAACTAGTTCAGGATTTAGAACAGACAGAACATCAACTTCTGACTGAATTCTCTTCACTGTTTTTGTTCGGTCGAAAACATCGGAAGACGTAATAAGTTTAATTTTATCAGCGGTATACCAAGCTAACCAAACTTGTCTAGACAAGTCTTTTTTATCTTGCACATACACCAGTCTAAATTGTTCTTTTGGTAAGCCAAGGTCACTTAACATTTGCCACTTTGCAAACGCTAATTCAGCTTCGTTACCATAACCACTTTGAAATAATTGTTCAGGGGATTGAACTAATTTGGTTTGTTTTTCATCTTGAAGGTTAATTAATGTGCTTAGCGCTTGAATGCGATCCACTTTTTCTAAATCTGTTAACATTGCACTTTGTAATGTCAATTGTTGCAATTGAACGCGCAGCATCGTCTGCTGATTAGCGTCAGCAAGAGATATAGTAAAAAGCATAGTTACGAAAACAACAAAAATTCGCATTAGATGAGCTCAAAAATTATTCAACAAATTCCAGTTTAGCAAATACTCATGATTTTTAAACGGTATTTTTCTAAACCAACCTCAAAGAAGTAAAGTATTACATTCTTTGGTAACTGACTATTTGGTATTCCACAAACATTTCAGTAAACTAACCACAACTTATTCCACTATGACGCGAAGATCAAATGAAAACTGAGAATGAACCTGCAGGTAAGACCCATTTTGGCTACCAAACGATAGATAAAAACGACAAAGAAAAAATGGTAGCAAGTGTTTTTCATTCAGTTGCAGCAAAATACGACATCATGAATGACTTAATGTCTTTTGGTGTTCATAGGTTATGGAAACGTTTTACCATAGATGCGAGCGCCGTTAGGCCAGGTAATAAAGTACTCGACTTGGCTGGCGGTACAGGTGACCTAACCCGCAAGTTTAGTGAGATTGTGGGGCCTACAGGACAAGTTGTATTAGCAGACATTAACGATTCAATGATCAAGGTTGGTCGAGAAAAACTTCGCAATAAAGGTTACGTCGGCAACATTGAATATGTTCAAGCAAATGCAGAAGCATTACCTTTTGCTGATAACACGTTTGATTTAGTTACCATCGCGTTTGGTTTACGAAATGTTACAAATAAAGACAACGCTTTAGCTTCTATTTTTAGAGTTTTGAAACCAGGTGGCCGACTATTGGTCTTAGAGTTTTCAAAACCGCAACAAGAATGGCTAAACAAAGCGTATGACTTTTATTCATTCAATATTCTGCCGTCTATGGGCCAAGCCATTGCTAATGACAAAGAGAGTTACCAATACCTGTCAGAGTCGATTCGCATGCACCCTGATCAAGATACCCTTAAATCAATGATGGAAAACGTTGGTTTTGAACAAGTTGGCTACCATAATTTAACTGGTGGTATTGTTGCACTCCATAAAGGATTCAAATTTTGATTCTATTGCAGCAAGCACTATTTTCTATTGCAGAGCCGGCTTTAAATAAAGCGCTAAGGCATGATCATTCTGCTGCTGCAAAACTTGCGTCACTCGAAAACAAGTCGTTAAGTGTTGAGCTGACGGATATTAAGTTGTCCGTCAATATTGGCGTGTTTAATGGTGCCGTTCGTATTTCTAGCGAAACTAGCCAACGACATTGTTTTGTAAAAACCGAGCTATCACAACTTAAAAAGTTGTCTGACGCTTCCCAAATCACCTACCTAATTAAACAAGATTTATTGGAACTCGAAGGCGAGTTAAGTATTGCTCAACGGTTTTCATCACTATTTATTGAAAATGACATAGACTGGCAAGAGTGGGCTTCTAATTATTTAGGCGACGGCTTAACTCACCGTTTATTTAGTTCAGGTAAGCAAGCTGTTGCCACAATTAAACGCAAACAAGTTGATTTGGATTACACAGTGCACACAGCACTAACAGAAGAGCTAAAAGTAGTTCCAACGTCTATTGAACTGAGACATTTCTCTGACCAAGTTGATTCTGTTTCAGCAAGAACTGAAAAGCTGTTGGCATCAATAAAATCCGTTAAGGACACACTGTGAGACTAGTGCGATTTTTTCAAATATTTCATACCTTTCTTTATTTTCGCCTGTTTGATCTAATCCCAAAGCGAGTTCAACCTTGGTACTTAAGAGTCTTGCTTGGTTTCTTTTTTTGGTATCCAAAAGCACCTAAAAATCAGTCCAAACATATTAACTTAAGGTTGGCGCTTGAAGGCTTAGGGCCAGTTTGGATTAAGTTTGGTCAAATGTTGTCGACTCGTAAAGACCTGCTTTCACCAGAGTTAAGCTTAGAACTTACTAAGCTGCAAGATCAGGTACCGCCGTTCTCCTCTGAGTTAGCAATTAAGACCATAAAACAAGAGTTGAACTTAACAAACATTAACGACTTACTCATTGATTTTGAGCCAGAACCGTTGGCGTCAGCCTCGATTGCACAAGTTCACTGCGCGACTATTAACTTAGGTACCGTAGAATCGCCCGATCATAAAGCTGTTGTTGTAAAGGTCATCCGCCCAAATATAGAAAAGCTTATCCAAGCTGATGTTGCACTCATGTTAGTCTTCGCTAAGCTTGTGGACTTTGCACTGGCTGAGTCTAAACGACTTCGCCCTGTTGAAGTGGTAGAAGAATACAAAAAAACCATTCTTAACGAACTCAATTTACAACAAGAAGCGGCTAACGGCTTGCAACTTAAACGTAACTTTGAACAGTCTGATGATTTATATATACCTGATATTTACAGCGATTTTTGTACTCAAAACGTGTTGGTTATGGAAAGGATATACGGAATTCCAGTTTCCGACATAGCCCAATTAAATGCTCAAGGCTCTGATCTTAAAAAATTAGCAGAACGCGGTGTTAGAGTGTTTTTCACTCAGGTTTTCAGAGATAGTTTTTTCCATGCTGATATGCACCCGGGCAACATTTTCATTTCAAAAGAAAACCCTTCAGATCCGCAATATATCGGCATCGACTTTGGCATTATTGGGACATTAAATTCTGAAGACAAACGTTACCTAGCTGAAAACTTTGTCGCCTTTTTTAATCGCGATTACCTTAAAGTTGCTCAATTGCATGTTCAATCTGGCTGGGTTCCTAGTCATATTAACGTTGAGCAGTTTGAAATGGCTATACGCTCTGTGTGCGATCCGATATTTAACAAGCCTTTAGAAGATATTTCTTTTGCGCAAGTATTGATTGGTTTGTTCGATACGGCTCGTCAATTTGAAATGCAAGTACAACCTCAATTAGTACTACTGCAAAAAACCTTACTTTATGTTGAAGGACTTGGACGTCAGTTATACCCGAAGTTAGATTTATGGGAAACAGCAAAACCATTTTTAGAAGACTGGGTTAGCGAACAGATGGGCGTTAAAGCTTTTTTAAAACAAACAAAACAAAACTTGCCTTACTGGTTAGAAAAAGCACCGCAAATGCCTGAATTAGTGTTCAGCAGTTTAAAGAGTATTGAAGCTATACCAAAAATGAAGCAAGACTTGGTTAGCGAATATACGCATATGCAACATCGCCAACAGCAATTTTTTAAGCGCTTGTGTATCTTTAGTATTAGCTCACTAGCAGTGCTTTTAATTACTTTGTTTGCAGATGTAAATGGCGACCAACGTTGGTTTGTTGCCGATTGTTTATTAGCTTTATTGGCAGCGATTAACGCTTGGAAATTAAGAAAGTAGCGACTTTAATTGAAGCCATAATGCGCTTCAAAACGCAGTGCAATTCCTATATCCCTTTCAAACTCACCATAGATATGACCATTTTGAAAGTCTTCGACTAATCTAGGGCGATTAAACTCAACGAATGGTTCAAACTCTATAAATATCCAACTTCGAATGGCTTTTTTACGGATTCTTACGCTTAATTTATAAAACTCGGGCCTATAATCGGGCTCCACAACACCAGCTGCGGTCGCACCAATAATAAGCGCAGTTTCATTACTTAGGGCTGAAATAGAATAGACGCCATTTCGCCATGTAGCGGCGTCAAAACTTTCTCTGTCTTGGAGTAAGTAACTAACTCTTAGTTCATTTTTTAAGTTTAACGCATAGGCACTGTCAAACAACAGCCGGCCACCAAGACCATCTGAATAGTAGTATTCAATCGCTGGCTGTAAATATACTGTCAGCTTATTCGATAACAGCTTTTTATTATATGTTAAGCCGGAACGAACATAGACTTGGCCATCTCCAGTACCAATTCTCGAGGCGCTACTAAAGTTTTCTGAAGAACTGTGCATAAACCTGACTGCTGCGCCTAGTGAGCGTTGACTCGACTTTAAAGCTTCAGGACGAACGGTTTCATAAGGTAAGCTATTTAGGTCTTCTTGTTCATTATCGGAAAAAATAATTTCCACTTTGTTTTCTAAATTGGGCAACTTCGCCTTTACCCTGAATTTTATTGGAAAATTATCCCATTCACTTTCTTTTGGCTCCCAACCTACGTTGATATGCCCCCACGCTTTTGCTTTATTTCTGCCCATTTCCGACTCAGTAAACTTGCCATCTATCCAATTGGCAGTCCAATCCATCGATGAGCCTACGGTTTCCATCATAGAGTTAACATCTACGAATAACACTTTTAGCCTTTCTTCTTCGTTAGGGCCTTCAACTTCGCGTGAGACTTTACATAAATCAATGGCTGCTTTTGAATTTTTGGTTTCAACTTGAGCGGAAGCGCATGCACTATTTTCTGCATTTGTTTGAAGTAGGACTGATTTTGCGGAAGTTTTGTTACAGAACAATAATAGAACTATAACTACTAATCCGTGTAGGTTATATTTGTGCATAGTGTCCATATTAGTGAGTATTAAAAAGAGTCATATACATATGATTTGGTCTAATATCACTTTATAATAGCAGGAATTTATTAGGAAGGGGTTCATTATGGGTTTTGGTGGCATAAGTATTTGGCAACTAGTGATTATTTTAGTAATTGTTGTGCTTTTATTTGGAACAAAAAGACTAAAAAATATTGGTTCAGATCTGGGTTCAGCAGTAAAAGGCTTTAAAAAGTCAATTAACGATGAACAAGCAGTAGAAAAGAAAGAAGATGCATCGGATCAATTATCAAGTGATGCTGACTTTTCATCGAGCACAAAAAAAGAATCGGAAAAGTAACTAATCATGGGCTTTTGGGAATTTATTGTAATCGCAATTGTCGGCACTATTGTTTTAGGTCCCGACAAATTGCCAGGCGCATTACGAAAGCTCGTTCAAATGAAACGAAAATTATCTCAAATGACGCAAGGGCTGAGTGCTGAAGTTAATGAACAGCTGCGTATTCATGAGCTACATCAAAACCTCAAAGAGGCTGAGAAGAACGGTTTAACCGGTCTATCACCTGAGGTTCAAAATTCCATTAATGAACTTAAAGATGCAGCTCGAAGCGTAAATCCTAATTTTATTGATGATTCGCCAGCGCCTTCTGTGAATAAACAAGAAGAGCATCAGTTGCCAGACGCTGAACAGGAACAAGCAGTGCCTAAAATGGACGTTAAACAAAAATAATGACGACTTCATCAACACCACCACTCATTGAGCACTTGATTGAGATAAGGCAACGCCTTATTAGGTCTGTTTTAGCTGTACTAATCTGTTTTATTGGCCTGGCTTACTTTGCTAACGATATTTATACACAAGTATCACAGCCCCTTCTAGATGTTATGCCAAGTGGTGCAAGTATGATTGCCACTGATGTTGCAGCACCCTTTTTCACACCTTTCAAGATGGCCTTCATGTTTGCCTTAATGTTGGCATTTCCAATTATTTTGCATCAAATGTGGGGGTTTATTGCACCTGGTTTATATAGCCATGAAAAGAAACTCGCGGGCCCTATATTATTCTCTTCTGTTTTCTTGTTTTATGGCGGCATAGCATTCGCTTACTTTGTTGTATTTCCTATCGTATTTGCGTTTTTCACAAGTGTTGCACCTGAGGGTATAACTATTGCCACTGACATTAGTAGTTACTTAGATTTCATATTAAAGCTATTTTTTGCTTTTGGGCTGGCTTTTGAAGTGCCTATTGTCGTTTTTGTTTCTTGTTGGGCTGGTGTAACGACGGTTGAGACTTTAAAAAATAAAAGACCATTAGTTATTGTTGGTGCATTTGTTTTAGGGATGTTACTGACTCCACCCGATGTTATTAGTCAGACACTATTGGCTATTCCTATGTGGCTGCTGTTTGAGCTTGGTTTATTCTTAGCCACTTTGGTTAAGCCTCGCAAATAAAAGGGCGGTTAATTACATGCGTAATTTGGTCTTGATATTACTTTTAGTTCTGTCTCAGACAGCTATGGCAGAACCCACACCATATCAAATCGATTTAAATAAGGGGTCAGTAAACTTAGTACCCTTTCTTGAATATAACATTGGTAATGATGATCCTCTTGAAACCCCGCCAATTGAAGGATGGAGTACCTTATCCGAAGATTTTATTAAATTTGGATATGATGATCGTGTTCATTGGTTTCGCTTTGGTTTACAGAACATAAATCCAAACCCCACTTCATTGTATATTGAACTTGATAATGCGCTTTTAGATAACGTCACTGTTTATACTTTGCATAATGGAAAAGTTCGCAGTGTACAAAACCTAGGTGATAACTACTCTTTTGTACTTCGTCCAGTCCTGCAAGAAACGTTTATTATTCCCATTTCATTATTAACCGATGAGTCTTTAGAGTTTTACATTGCAGTTCAGTCTCAAGGCACGGTGAACTTCCCACTAACCTTGTGGCAAAAAGAAAGTTTTCAGCAACAGGAAAACTACGATCGCCTTTTAGCGGGTTTATTTATCGGCATTATTTCTGCTGCAGTTTTCGCTTATCTTATTGTTTTTATTTTTAGCCAATCAAAAAATGCTTTGTTAGACGCGGCACTAATGATGTCGTTACTTATGATTACTCTGACAATGAATGGCTATGCATTTCATTATATTTGGCCTGAATATCCATTGATGCAACAGCACGCTGTGTACCTTTTTAGTTGTATCGCAATGGCTTGTTCGGCTCTTTTAGCAAGAAACTATATCCATAGCGTTCAGGCAGGACATCCTCTTACCGTGAGCTTTATTGGCATTGCTATTGGAGCAGTCGTTATATTGCCACTTACGCTTTATGTTAGTTATCAATGGGGCCTTTATTTGGTCATGGTTGCGGCAATCACATTGTGTTGCTTTCATATTTATTCTGGCTTTTGGCTTTGGAAGCAAGGCGTTCATGAGGATCAAGATTTAAACCTAGGCGTAGCCGTTTTATTAGCCGCTATGTTATTTATTGCGGTTAATAGTTTCACTGACGCTAATTTGCCCTTTACCAATTTAGACTTACTACAGCTGGCTATGTTGGTATTAGTAACAATTTTGTCGGTCAGTATGATTAAGAAGAGAATGGAAAAAGATCATGAAACGCCATTTACTCTTGCACACGAAGACTTTGAACAATCTGATGATTTGCAAACCCAACTTGCTGAACAAAACCTTGAGTTGCAGTTAACTCTGCGTGAACTGGAAGATAGAAATAACGAATTAGAGAAGATAAATACGTTAGACGCACTTTCAGGCATCCATAACCGCCGCCATTTTGATAAACGTATCCAAGCTGAAATTAGGCGTTCTAGAAGAGAGTTAACGCCATTGTCGCTAATTATGTTTGATATTGATCACTTTAAGGCGGTCAACGACAAATTTGGCCATGTTGCAGGTGATGAAGTTATCCGAACTGTTGCTCATACGGGTGAAGAACAACTTAATCGTTCTTCAGATGAAATATTTAGATATGGCGGCGAAGAGTTTGCCATGTTACTACCGAACACTGATATTGCAGGTGCAGAGGTATTAGCTGAAAAAGTTAGAAAGAATATTGAAGAAGCGCAAATCGCAACTTCATCTGGCACCGTAAAGTGTACCGTTAGTTTAGGCGTTGCATGCACAAACAAAGAGTACAAACTCACACCGGAGCAGTTTGTTGAACTTTCAGATAAAGCATTATACGCAGCAAAAAATAACGGTCGAAATTGTGTTGTCGTTCATAAAATAGAGGATTAATTAATGTTAGATAAAGGTTTAGGTCAATTCCCAAATACACGTATGCGACGCATGCGCTCGGATGATTTTTCTCGTCGTTTGATGCAGGAAAACGCATTAACAGTGAATGACTTAATTTATCCAATGTTTGTATTAGAGGGTAAAAACCGACGTGAGAGCGTTGACTCTATGCCTGGTGTTGAACGTTTATCTATCGATCTTTTATTAGAAGAAGCAAAAGAATTGGTTGAATTGGGTATTCCGGCTATTGCCATTTTTCCAGTCACGCCAAGTGAAATAAAAACAGAATTAGCTGAAGAGTCTTATAATTCGGAAGGTTTGGCTCAAAAGGCTATTAAAGCCTTAAAAAAAGCCTATCCAGAGTTAGGTATTATTTCTGACGTTGCATTAGACCCGTTTACCGTGCATGGACAAGATGGGATTATTGATGATTCCGGTTATGTTCTTAACGACGTTACAACGGAAGTGTTAGTGAAGCAGGCCTTGTCTCACGCTGAAGCGGGCGTAGATATTGTTGCTCCGTCAGACATGATGGACGGCCGTATTGGCGCTATTAGAACAGCATTAGAAAAGGCTGGCTTTCACAATGTAAAAATAATGGCTTACTCAGCTAAGTACGCTTCTAGTTATTATGGCCCGTTTAGAGATGCTGTGGGCTCAGCTGGTAACTTGAAGGGGGCTGATAAAAAGAATTATCAAATGGACCCAGCTAATTCAAATGAAGCTATGAAGGAAATTGCTCTAGATCTTCAAGAGGGCGCTGATATGGTGATGGTTAAACCAGGTATGCCTTATTTAGATATTGTACGTCGTGTTAAGAGTGAATTTGAAGTGCCTACTTTTGCTTACCAGGTCAGTGGAGAATATGCGATGCACATGGCGGCTATCCAAAATGGTTGGCTAGCGGAAGAACCGGTAATCATGGAATCTCTACTGGCATTTAAACGTGCGGGAGCAGATGGCATCCTTACTTACTTTGCAAAAACCGCTGCAAAGTGGCTTAAGCAATAGTCTTTATAGCGTTTGTAGTATGCGTTAATTACTGAGCAATTGGCGTTATTTCTTTGGGAATTGTTATTCAAAAAATTGATACTTAAAGGTTTTTTCTTTTTTTGTGGTGGTTAAGGTTAATTAAGTTAGCTTTAACTGCCAGCCCTGAAGCGCCTGGTAACTTGCTTCTTGATGTAACTCTGCGGCACTTAACGGATTAGCTTCTAACCAACCATTAGGAAGATGTATAGACAACTCTTCACCCACAATCGACACTTCAATATTAGGTAACACTTCATCTGTTCGTCGTAATGACAAGATGACTGATAACCTCAGTATACGCACTAACCGTATCGCTAATAACACTGACGTTGTAGTTTGCGCTGATAACATTGAGTGATCGATATCGTCACGATGGTTGCGCACTATAGCTGTTAATAAGTTCTTTTGGCCCGTAGTAAAACCCGGCAAGTTTGAGTTGGCCAACAAGTAACTCGCATGGATTTGCTGATCTTTATAACTAACCTGTAAACCGACTTCGTGAACCAACGCCGCCGACTTTAATATATCGATAGCCTCAAATTGATTTAAGTCCCAGCTCGGAGCTAGTTGTTCTGCTAATTCTAAACTAAGCTCTGAAACGCGCTGAGCGTGTCTGGTATCTATATGGTAGCGTGTCATTACGCTTTTTATTGTTCTCTCTCTTACGTTCAACTTCGTAAGCTCTGGCAGCATTGAGTAAAGCTGTCCTTCTCTAAGCGCACCGCCAGCGAGTGTCATTCCAGTTAAATTTAACTGTTTGAATATAGCAATAAGAATGGCTAAGCCACTTGGGAATACTAGTCTTCGCTCTTGAACTAAGCCCTTAATTGCCAGCTTGTCAAGAAATCCAAATGATACGGATTGCTGCATAATCGAATTAAGCCTTTCTAGGGTAATTATTTCGTCAAAACCCTGGGCCATCAGTATTTCTTGAATAGCCTGAACGGTACCCGAAGCACCAACTTCTTCTTGCCAATCAAACGCACTGTACTTTGACTTTACCTTGTTGATTTCAAGTTCCGCAGCTTCAATTGCGCTATTAAAGTTCGCTTCACTTAACACACCATCTTTAAAGTAACGGTCTAAATAGGTGACACACCCTACATTTATACTAGTAAACACTTGAGGCAAATGGCCCTCACCAGCTATAAGCTCTGTGCTTGCACCACCAATGTCTATAACGAGTTTCTTTTTATTTGAGCTTGATGTGTATGCTGCACCTTTGTATATAGTTTGAGCCTCTACTTCGCCAGAAATGATTTGGATTGGGAAACCAAGAATTTGTTCGGCTTTTTCAAGAAAGGTATCTACATTTTTAGCGAGTCGGAGAGTGGCGGTTCCAGAAATTTTTATATTTTCTCGGGGGATATCTTGTAATCGCTCTGCAAAAAGATTGAGACATTCCCAACCCCTTTGCATTGCTTCGTCAGATAAAAACATGTTTTCATTTAAACCTGACGCTAGTCGGACTTTTCGTTTAACCCGACCAATTATTTGCACACTACCTGCAACAACTTGGGCAATCATCATATGAAAGCTGTTTGACCCAAGATCTACTACTGCATAGCTTGTGTTATTTTGCATCCAATTACAGCCTTAACTGTTATTAGTTACTTCTGCGGCGCTGGCCATGATGATGTCTTCTCTTCGTATAACGAGGTTTAGGTACATCATCCAACAACGCTTCAGAATCATATTGGCTTACAGGAATAGCATGACCAATATATTCTTCTATTGCAGGTAAGTTATATACATAAGATTCGCACGCAAAGCTAATAGCTGCGCCACTGGCACCCGCACGCCCTGTACGTCCTATTCTATGTACATAATCTTCACGATCATCAGGTAAGTCATAGTTGTAAACATGAGATACTTCTGGAATGTGTAGACCACGAGCTGCAACATCTGTTGCTACTAAGAAGTCGATATCACCTTTTGCGAACGCTTCTAAAATAGATAAACGCTTACGTTGGTTAACGTCACCAGTTAGTAGGCCAGCTCTATGTTTATCAGCCTTTAACCAATTATAAACTTGCTCACATGCATGTTTAGTATTGGTAAATACGATGGCTTTTTCTGGCCAGTCATCTTCAATTAAAGATAAAAGTAATAAAGGTTTTTTATCTGATTCTGGATAAAAGAGCTCTTCACTAATACGAGTACCAGTCATTCTCTCAGGCTCTACTTGAACGTGAGTCGGTTCGTTCATGTGCGAATAAGCTAATTCTTTTACTTTATAGCTCATTGTTGCTGAGAAAACTAAGTTAACTCTTTCTGAACTCGCTGGCATTTTACTAAATAAGTAACGGATGTCGTTGATGAAACCAAGATCAAACATTCTATCTGCTTCGTCTAGAACAACAGCTTGAATGCTATCTAGGTTATAAATACCTTGTTTTAAATAATCAATTACGCGACCCGTCGTGCCAATTAGTACGTCTACACCTTGTTCTAATTGTTTGCGTTGACTTTCGTAGCCTTCGCCCCCATAAACTAGTCCAAGAGTTAAACCAGTAGCTTCAGCAAACGCAATTGCGTCTTTATGAATTTGGATGGCTAACTCACGGGTTGGGGCTAAAATAATAGCTCTTGGCTGGCCTTTAGCTTCTACGGTAAGAAGTTTATTAAAGGTCGCTGTAAGAAATGCGATGGTTTTCCCGGTCCCTGTTTGTGCTTGACCTGCAATGTCGACACCTTTTTCGATTAAGGGCATACACATGGCCTGAATCGGGGTACAATTTGCATAACCAGCAGAGGATAGGGCTTTTAATACATCTGGATGTATTGAAAAGTCGGAAAATTTTGTTTCAGTTAAATGTGTCTTATTCATAACGAATAAGCATAACCTTTAGCCTTGCAATAAGAAACAAATTAATCACAATAGAAGTATATTATTTATATATTAAATGCGGAGTATTAAATGAGCGATAAAATTATCAACATAACTGACGACAGCTTCGATTCAGTTATCAGCAGTGACAAACCAGTTTTAGTAGACTTGTGGGCAGAATGGTGTGGTCCTTGTAAAATGATCGCTCCTATTCTTAGTGAAGTAGCAGAAGAAATGTCTGACAAAGTAACTATTACTAAGTTAAATATTGACCAAAACCCTAATACACCACCTAAATTTGGTGTTCGTGGTATTCCAACATTATTACTATTCAAAAATGGTGCTGTTGTAGGAACTAAAGTTGGTGCGTTAAGCAAAACTCAATTAGTTGAATTCTTAAACGACAACGTTTAATTATCAATTTAGTTAGCCGTACTTTCTATTAAGCTTGTAGTTTCAAGCTTGTATATACAAGGAATGACTAACTATTTGAGTTCAGTATTAAGCTGGGAAAACTTTAATTTCCTGATTTGACTGGATTTCTTTAAGAAGAGACTCTACGAAAGTAAGTCTCTTTTTTTGTTCCCAACATTCTGCTTCACCAATACCCCATATAGGACCTGGCCAGGTTAGGTCATTTTCAAACCTAGCAACTACATGCCAATGCAATTGCTCTACTACGTTACCTAAGTTAGCGATATTAACCTTTTTACAACCAGTTACTATAGCCAATGCGTTTGCAACGACATTACTTTCTTTTAATAACTGCTGAGCCTCGTCAACTTTAAGTTCATGAACTTCTTTAGCACCTTCAACTTTCGGGACTAACACTAACCATGGATACCTTTGATCGTTCTGTAGCCTCAACTGACTGAGAGGTAACTCTGCAATTAAAATCGAATCACGCTCTATTCTGTGATCTAAAGTAAACATATGAAGCCTTAATTTTTAATATTATTGATGAATTATACGTATTTTTGTCAAAACAAATAGATCAGAGGAAATGTAAGGGGCCTTAGCGCGGCTGCATTAGTGAGCGTTATTTTTTGATTTTGCGGAATTCCAAACGTAAAAAAGTGTTAAAAAGAGTCAGATGTTAAATCGGAGGCAATAAAAAACCCCTCGCACAACGTGCAAGGGGTTAGTATGGGAGCCTGGCGGTGAGCTACTCTCGCATAGCAAATGCTACACTACCATCGCCGCAGCTGCGTTTCACTTCTGAGTTCGAA
>NZ_BAAAFQ010000011.1:0-220086 GCF_039523615.1 Psychrosphaera haliotis
ATAAGTAGATAAGTAGATAAGTAGATAAGTAGATAAGTAGATAAGTAGATAAGTAGATAAGTAGATAAGTAGATAAGTAGATAAGTAGATAAGTAGATAAGTAGATAAGTAGATAAGTAGATAAGTATAAAAAAAGAAGATTGCTAAAAACAACCTTCTTTTCTTAATAATGTAAAAAAGCCGGGTAAACCCGGCCTTTTCAATTACTCTTCAGTAGCTTCAACTACTTCAGCATCTGCATCAAGTTCTGGTCTACCAACCAGTTCAATGTACGCCATTGGTGCTTTATCACCAGTACGGTATCCACACTTGATAATTCTAGTGTATCCACCTGGACGTTCATTGTAACGTTGACCTAAGTCAGTAAATAATTTACCAACTACTTCAGCATCTCTCGTACGAGCGAATGCTAAGCGACGATTTGCTACGCTGTCAGATTTAGCCATTGTGATCAATGGTTCAATAACACGACGTAATTCTTTCGCCTTAGGCAAAGTTGTCTTGATGATTTCATGCTTCACCAATGAACCCGCCATATTACGGAACATCGCTTGACGATGACTGCTGTTGCGGTTTAATTGACGACCACTCTTACGATGGCGCATGAGCTTTTCCTTCTAACTAATTCGTTTAAAAATTTAGTCGTTATCTAACAGACTAGCCGGTGGCCAGTTCTCTAGGCGCATGCCTAGTGATAAACCACGAGACGCTAAAACGTCTTTGATTTCCGTTAGAGACTTCTTACCAAGATTAGGAGTTTTTAATAACTCAACCTCAGTACGCTGTACTAAATCACCGATATATTGTACTTGTTCAGCCTTCAAACAGTTGGCTGAGCGAACAGTCAATTCTAGATCGTCTACTGGACGTAATAGAATTGGATCAAATTCTGGTTTCTCTTCTTCTTGCGCTACTTCTGTAACATCACGTAAATCTACGAATGCTTCCAGTTGCTCAGCAAGAATAGTAGAAGAGCGACGAATAGCTTCTTCAGGATCTAAAGTGCCGTTCGTTTCCATATCAATGATCAATTTGTCTAAATCAGTACGCTGTTCAACACGAGCACTTTCAACATTGTAAGCAATACGCTCAACAGGGCTGAAAGACGCGTCTAGAAGTAAGCGACCAATTGGACGATCTTCTTCGTCTGAGGACACACGCGCAGAAGCAGGAACATAACCACGGCCACGCTGCACGTTTACACGCATTGAAATTTCAGAGCTTTCACTCGTTAAGTTACAAATAACGTGTTCAGGGTTGATGATTTCTACATCACCATCGTGCTGAAAATCAGCAGCTGTAACAGGGCCAATACCCGACTTAGTTAAAGTCAAGGTTACTTCGTCCTTTCCCTCTACGCGAACTGCTAAACCCTTTAGGTTTAACAATATTTCGATCACATCTTCCTGTACACCTTCTTTTGCACTGTATTCGTGCTGGACACCGTCGATTTCTACTTCGGTTACCGCACAACCAGGCATAGATGACAACAAGATTCTGCGTAACGCATTACCTAAAGTGTGACCAAAGCCACGCTCTAAAGGTTCAAGCGTTACTTTTGCTCGAGTTGCACTAACTTGTTCAATGTCTACAAGCCTAGGCTTAAGGAATTCAGTTACAGACCCCTGCATTTTATATCCTCTTATGTTTCAACTTTACTTAGAGTAAAGTTCAACAATTAACTGTTCATTAATCTCTGCAGACAACTCAGAGCGTTCAGGGTGTGATTTATAAACACCTGTCATCGCTTTCGCATCTACGTCAATCCAAGTCGGTTTTTCACGTTGTTCAGCTAACTCAAGAGCTGCAACAATACGGCCTTGCTTTTTCGATTTTTCACGAATAGCAACAACGTCTTCTGCAGACACTTTGTAGGAAGGAATGTTCACTACGCTACCGTTAACAACAATTGACTTGTGGCTAACTAGCTGACGAGCTTCCGCACGAGTACTTGCGTAACCCATACGATAAACAACGTTATCTAAACGGCTTTCTAAAAGTTGTAATAGGTTTTCACCAGTATTACCTTTAAGACGTGCCGCTTCTTTGTAGTAGTTACGGAATTGTTTTTCTAAAACACCGTAAATACGACGAACTTTTTGTTTCTCACGAAGCTGTAAACCATAGTCAGACAAACGCGGCTTACGCGCGCCATGTTGACCTGGTGCAGTATCGATTTTACATTTAGTATCTATAGCACGTACGCCACTCTTAAGGAACAAATCTGTTCCTTCGCGACGACTAAGCTTTAGCTTTGGACCCAAATATCTAGCCATGTTCTTTCTCCACTAACAGTCGTTATACACGACGTTTCTTAGGCGGACGACAACCGTTATGAGGAATAGGTGTAACGTCAGTAATGTTAGTGATCTTGTAACCCACAGCATTTAATGCGCGGATTGCAGATTCACGACCAGGACCAGGTCCCTTGACGAACACTTCAATATTCTTCAAACCGTACTCTTTTGCTGCTTCGCCTGCGCGTTCAGCCGCTACCTGTGCAGCGAATGGTGTTGATTTACGTGAACCACGGAAACCAGAACCACCTGCAGTAGCCCAAGACAATGCATTGCCTTGACGGTCGGTTAATGTAACGATTGTGTTGTTGAAAGACGCATGGATATGAGCCATACCATCAGCAACCTGCTTTTTTACTTTTTTACGTGAACGAGTTGGAGCTTTTGCCATTTCTTGCTACCTCGCCTTATTTAGTAATAGGTTTACGTGGACCTTTACGGGTACGCGCATTAGTTTTAGTGCGCTGACCACGTAGAGGAAGACTGCGACGGTGGCGCATGCCACGGTTACAACCTAAATCCATTAAACGTTTAATATTTAAAGTTACTTCACGGCGAAGGTCACCTTCTACAGTGTACTTGCCAACTTCTTCACGTAATTTATCTAAATCTTGTTCAGATAATGTTCCGATTTTCGTATCTTCCGCGATACCAGTAGACGCTAAAATTGCTTTTGAACGTGTTTTACCGATACCGAAAATCGCTGTAAGAGCGATTACTGAGTGTTTACGATCGGAAATGTTAATGCCAGCGATACGGGCCACTAACACATCTCCTATAGTTTTGGGTCAATCGAAAAGCCCGTTAGGATACTCGACCTTTGACCATTTGTAAATATGGGTGAGGAAAACTTCCTCACCCCCAACTTACGTCGTATTAACCCTGACGCTGCTTGTGCTTAGGGTCTGTACAGATTACGCGAACAACACCTGAACGCTTAATTACTTTACAGTTACGACATATCTTCTTAACGGAAGCACGTACTTTCATTGCTTTTACTCCGCAATCTAACGGCTGTAGCCTTTCAGGTTCGCTTTATCTAAAGCTTTTCCTGCAAGGTTTGCCTTCTTAAGAACAGAATCATACTGATGAGACATCAACAGTGTTTGAATCTGCGCCATAAAATCCATGACAACAACAACGATGATTAACAACGATGTGCCACCAAAATAAAATTGGACGTTCCAAGCGATCATCATGAACTCAGGTACAAGACAAACAAATGTAATGTACATGGCTCCTGCCAGTGTCAAACGCGTCATCACCTTATCGATGTATTTCGACGTTTGCTCACCAGGTCTGATACCTGGAATGAATGCACCTGAGCGCTTCAAGTTATCCGCTGTTTCTCTCGGGTTGAAAACCAACGCGGTGTAGAAAAAACAGAAGAATATTATAGCAGCTGCGTACAACATAACATATAGGGGTTGTCCCGGTGATAATGTTAAAGACACTTGTTGCAGAAATTCTGCAACGGCACCTTCTCCAGTACCAAACCAAGCAGCAATAGTGCTTGGGAACATAATAATACTACCAGCAAAAATTGGTGGTATTACGCCAGCCATATTTACTTTTAAAGGTAAATGAGAGCTTTGTGCTTGAAACACTTGGCGACCCTGTTGTCGTTTTGCGTAGTTAACAACTATTCGTCGTTGTCCACGTTCTACGAATACAACAAAGTATGTAACCGCGAAAACAATAACTGCAATCAACAATAGTAACAACATATGCAATTCGCCTTGACGAGCTTGCTCAGCTGTTGAACCGATTGCAGATGGCAACCCTGCTACGATACCGGTAAAAATCAGTATCGAAATACCGTTACCAATACCTCGTTCAGTAATTTGTTCACCTAACCACATTAAGAACATGGTACCGGTTACTAAACTTACTACTGCTGTGAAATAGAAACCTGGTCCTGGGTTTAACACCAATCCCGGCATCATATTCGGTAAGCTAGTAGCAATACCAAACGACTGGAATGTCGCTAATACAAGCGTGAAATAACGAGTGTATTGACTGATTTTCTTACGACCAGCCTCACCTTCTTTCTTTAGCTCTGCTAAAGAAGGGTGCATCACCGTCAATAACTGCATAATAATTGATGCGGTTATGTATGGCATGATACCTAACGCTAATACCGAAGCACGCTCAAGTGCACCACCGGAGAACATGTTAAACATTTCTACGATGGTACCCTTTTGCTGTTCGAATAATTCAGCTAGTACTGCAGCATCTATCCCAGGAATTGGAACAAAAGAACCCAATCGAAACACAACAATAGCTAAAAAAACAAATAATAATCGTTGTTTTAACTCGGCAAAGCCTGTCTGTCCGCTTTGTAGGTCTAATCCTGGTTTAGCCATAATGTACTTGTCCTTATTCTACTTTTCCGCCGGCTGCAACAATAGCTTCCTGCGCACCTTTAGTAACACGTAGACCAGCTACAGTTACCGGGCGTGCAACGTCGCCAGATTTAACAACTTTAACGAAAAGTATGTCTTTCTTCACTAGGCCTGCAGCTTTCAAAGTTTCTAAAGAAACGATGTCGCCTTCAACTTTTGTAATTTCTGACAATGTTACTTCATCAGTTACCAACGATTTACGAGAAGTGAAACCGAATTTCGGTAAGCGACGTTGTAAAGGCATTTGACCGCCTTCAAAACCTGGCTTAACACTTCCGCCTGAGCGTGATTTCTGACCTTTGTGTCCACGACCACCAGTTTTACCTAAACCAGAACCGATACCGCGTCCAACGCGTTTCTTATCCGTTTTAGCGCCTGGTGCTGGAGATAGAGTATTCAAACGCATCGATTACCCCTCCACTTTAACCATGTATTGAACTTGGTTTACCATACCACGTACACATGCTGTGTCTTCCAACTCAACAGTGTGATTGATACGGCGTAAACCCAAGCCACGTAATGTAGCTTTATGCTTCGGTAAACGACCGATAGAGCTACGTATTTGTGTTACTTTAATCGTCTTCTTAGCCATGGTCTATTACCCCAAAATTTCAGAAACGTTAAGGCCACGTTTAGCTGCGATTTGTTCAGGAGAATTCATTCCTGCCAAAGCGTCAACTGTAGCGCGAACTACGTTAATTGGGTTAGTCGAACCGTAACATTTAGATAGTACGTTTTGTACACCTGCTACTTCTAATACTGCACGCATTGCACCACCTGCGATGATACCCGTACCTTCTGAAGCTGGTTGCATGTAAACTTTTGAACCAGAGTGGCGACCCTTAATAGGGTGCTGCAATGTTCCATTAGTTAATTCTACACTAACCATGTTACGACGCGCTTTTTCCATTGCTTTTTGAATAGCAGCTGGAACTTCACGCGCTTTACCATAACCAAAACCTACACGGCCATTCTTGTCACCAACAACAGTTAAAGCAGTGAACGAGAATATACGACCACCCTTAACTACTTTTGATACACGATTTACCGCGATAAGCTTTTCTTCGAATTCTGTTTGCTTTGCTTCTACGTTAGACATGAGCTACTCCTAGAACTGAAGACCGGCTTCGCGAGCAGCGTCTGCTAACGCTTTCACACGGCCGTGATATTTAAAACCGCTACGGTCGAATGACACTTTTTCAACGCCATTCTTTACCGCACGTTCTGCTACTGCTTTACCAACCGCAGTTGCAGCTTCAACGTTACCTGTAGAAGCTACCGCAGAGCGGATATCTTTTTCTACAGTTGACGCCGCCGCTAACACCTTACCTTCAGGAGAAATTACCTGAGCGTAAGCGTGACGAGGCGTACGGTGCATTACTAAACGAGTAACACCGTTTTCAATAAACGTTCTGCGAGCGCGCTTGGCACGACGTAAACGAGCTGTTTTCTTATCCATCGTCTTACCTTACTTTTTCTTCGCCTCTTTGCGACGAACGATTTCATCGCTATAACGGATACCTTTGCCTTTATAAGGCTCTGGCTCACGATAAGCGCGAATATTCGCTGCAACTTGACCAACTAAATGTTTACTTGCACCCTTCACAACAACTTCTGTTTGTGATGGAGCTTCGATAGTCACACCAGCTGGCACTTCAAAGTCTACTGGGTGAGAGAAACCTAGAGATAGACTTAATACTTTGCCTTTTACCGCAGCACGGTAACCAACACCATTAAGAACTAACTTCTTCTCAAAACCAGCACTCACACCAACAACTTGGTTGTTAATGTTTGCACGAGCAGTACCTGCCTGTGCCCACGCGTCGGCAAAACCGTCACGAGGAAGTGTGCGAACTACGTTGTCTTCTAAAACAACTTCAACAGCAGGGTTAACGTTTAAAGTTAACTCGCCTACTTTACCTTTAACTTTTACTTCCTGACCATTTACGGCGATTTCAACACCGGCAGGAACATTAATAGGTGCTTTTGCTACACGAGACATTATGACTCTCCTATTAAGCTACGTAGCCGATGATCTCGCCGCCAATGCCCGCTTTGCGTGCAGCACGGTCAGTCATCAAACCTTTTGATGTAGAAACGATAGCTATACCTAGACCACCCATAACTTTAGGTAGGTCTGAAGTCTTCTTATATATACGAAGACCAGGACGGCTAACGCGTTTGATAGTTTCGATTACTGGTTTGTCTTCGAAGTACTTAAGTGTAACGTTTAATTCTTTCTTAACGTCACCTGACACTTCGTAGCCAGCAATAAAACCTTCGCTCTTCAAAAGTTCAGCCAAAGCTGTTTTTAACTTTGATGAAGGCATTGCAACGGTTACTTTGTTTGACATTTGACCGTTACGTACGCGGGTGAACATATCCGCGATAGGATCTTGCATGCTCATCTTTCAATACTCCCAGATTCTTACCAAGAAGCCTTTTTAAGGCCTGGAACTTCACCACGCATCGCTGCTTCACGAAGTTTAATACGGCTTAAGCCGAACTTACGTAAATAGCCATGTGGACGACCTGTCACATTACAACGGTTACGTTGACGTGCAGGGCTTGAATCACGAGGAAGCTCTTGAAGTTTAAGCACAGCTGCCCAACGATCATCATCAGACGTGTTAACGTCTTTGATAGTAGCCTTTAGATCGGCACGTTTTGCAGCGAATTTTTCAACTAATTTGGCACGTTTTACATCACGTGCTTTCATTGATTGCTTAGCCATAACTCTACACCTTATCCTTTAAATGGGAAGTTGAAAGCAGCTAACAGAGCGTGACCTTCCTCGTTCGATTTTGCAGAGGTAGTAATTGTGATATCTAAACCACGTACTTTGTCTACTTTATCGAAATCGATTTCAGGGAAGATAATTTGCTCGCGTACACCCATGCTATAGTTACCGCGACCGTCAAATGACTTAGGATTTAAGCCACGGAAGTCACGAACACGAGGTAGAGCGATTGTAATTAAACGCTCTAAAAAGTCCCACATACGCTCGCCGCGTAGAGTTACCTTGGCACCGATTGGGTAGCCTTCACGAATTTTAAAGCCAGCAACTGACTTACGTGCACGAGTAACAACAGGCTTTTGACCAGCAATAGATTGCATGTCAGAAGTTGCTGCTTCTAGTACTTTTTTATCCGCTAGAGCTTCACCCAGACCCATGTTCAGGGTAATCTTTTCAAGTCGTGGGACTTGCATGACAGATGTGTAGCCGAACTGTTTAACTAGTTCAGGCACTACGCTGTCTTTATAAGTATCATGCAGTTTCGCCATCATATACTCCAAGATTAGATAGTTTTACCATTAGATTTGAAGATACGAACTTTTTTGCCGTCTTCAAATTTAAAACCTACACGATCAGCTTTACCCGTTTCTGGGTTAAGGATCGCAACGTTTGATACGTTGATTGACGCTTCTTTTTCAACAATGCCACCAGGCTGCTGTAGTTGTGGTACAGGTTTTTGGTGTTTCTTGATAAGGTTCACGCCTTCTACGATTAATCTGTCAGTACCAGTGATAACTTTTAAAACTTTACCAGTTTTACCTTTATCTTTACCAGCAATAACGATTATTTCATCTTCACGACGAATTTTGCTTGCCATTTTCAGCTCCTTAAATTACTTCAGGTGCCAATGACACGATCTTCATGAACTTATCACCGCGAAGTTCGCGAGTAACAGGTCCAAAAATACGAGTTCCGATTGGCTGCAAGTTGGCGTTCAAAATAACAGCTGCATTACTGTCGAAACGGATGGCTTGACCATCTGGACGACGAACCGCTGCTTTAGTGCGAACTACCACCGCGTTAAGTACATCACCTTTTTTAACTTTACCGCGTGGAATTGCTTCCTTTACAGTAACTTTAATGATGTCGCCGATGCCGGCGTAACGACGGTGAGAGCCACCAAGAACCTTAATACACTGTACGCGACGCGCGCCTGAGTTATCAGCCACATCTAACGTAGTTTGCATTTGGATCATGTTTAGTGCTCCGCTAATTAAATTTATACTTCAATGTCCTTTCGGACTTGCCGCTTCTAGTCATTATTGACTACCCCCTACAAAAGGGCGCGCAAGTATAACTAAGTGATGGTTGAAATACAACCTAATTAAACACCTGATTAATTAATAATCGGTTATTAAATTGTAAGTCATTGCTCAGCATAGTTATCTTCTAAAAGAACAAAACTAAAAATAAAAAACCGGAGCTTTCGCTCCGGTTTTTTAAGCTAATTACTTCAATAAATTAAAGAGATTTAGCTTTTTCGATTACGTCTACCAAAGTCCAAGTTTTATTCTTAGAAATTGGAGCGCATTCACGGATTAAAACCGTGTCACCGATACCACATTGGTTAGTTTCGTCGTGAGCGTGCAACTTAGTTGTACGCTTAACGAACTTACCGTAGATAGGGTGTTTTACCTTGCGTTCGATAGTAACAACGATAGATTTCTCCATCTTGTCGCTAACTACGCGGCCTTGTAATGTACGGATATTTTCGCTCATTACGCACCTGCCTTGTTTTGTGCAATTACTGTTTTAACACGCGCAATGTTGCGACGTACTTGACGCAGTAAATGTGTTTGAGCTAGTTGGCCAGAAGATTGTTGCATGCGCAAGTTAAATTGCTCACGTAACAAACCTAGTAGTTCAGCTCTTAGCTCTTCTACAGTTTTATCTTTAAGATCGCTAGCTTTCATTACATCACCGTTCTAGTTACAAAAGTGGTTTTGAATGGCAGTTTACGAGCCGCTAGGCGGAACGCTTCACGTGCCAATTCTTCTGCTACACCGTCCATTTCGTAAAGTACTTTACCAGGTTGAATTTCAGCAACCCAATATTCAACATTACCTTTACCTTTACCTTGACGAACTTCTAACGGCTTAGCCGTAATTGGTTTGTCAGGGAACACACGGATCCAAATTTGACCTTGACGTTTTACGTGACGTGTCATTGCACGACGAGCTGCTTCGATTTGACGTGCAGTCATACGACCACGGCCAGTAGCCTTAAGGCCGAAAGTACCAAAGCTAACCTTGTTACCGTTCTGAGCTAGACCACGGTTGCGGCCTTTATGCTGCTTACGGAATTTTGTACGTTTTGGTTGTAACATCGTCTACTCCTACTTAGCGCTTTTGCTACGACGCTTCTTCGCTGGTTTAGGTTGTTTTGGTTCCTCTTGAGAGATAGAACCGAAACCACCAAGTACTTCACCTTTAAAGATCCATACTTTCACACCGATGATGCCGTAAGTAGTTAATGCTTCAGAAGTTGCATAGTCGATATCTGCACGTAAAGTGTGTAGTGGTACACGACCTTCACGATACCATTCTGAACGTGCAATTTCTGCTCCGCCCAAACGACCGCTTACTTCAACTTTGATACCCTTTGCACCAACACGCATTGCGTTTTGTACCGCGCGCTTCATAGCACGACGGAACATAACACGACGCTCAAGCTGGCTAGAAATGCTTTCAGCTACTAGCTGTGCATCTAACTCAGGCTTGCGAATCTCTGCGATGTTGATTTGAGCAGGTACGCCTGTCAATTTCGCTACAACGTTACGAAGTTTTTCAACGTCTGCGCCTTTTTTACCAATTACAACACCCGGACGAGCCGTGTGAATAGTAACTTTGATAGATTTAGCTGGACGTTCAATCGTAATCTTTGAAACTGAAGCGTTTTTTAATTCTTTAGTCAAGTATTGACGAACTTTGATATCGCCATTTAAGTGACTTGCGTAATCTTTTGTATTCGCGTACCAGGTAGCAACCCATGGTTTAGTGATACCTAGGCGAATCCCCGTAGGATGTACTTTTTGACCCATTAGTAAATCTCCTAGTCCGCTACTACAACAGTAATGTGTGAAGAGCGCTTAAGAACGCGATCTGCGCGGCCTTTTGCACGAGTCTTAATGCGTTTCATGGTTGGACCTGCGTCTATCATGATTGTCGCAACTTTAAGTTCGTCGATGTCTGCGCCTTCATTATGCTCAGCATTTGCAATTGCAGACTCAAGAACTTTCTTCACCAAAACAGCAGCTTTTTTATTGCTGAAATTTAATACGTCTAACGCCTTGTCGACTGGTAGACCACGAATCTGGTCAGCTACCAAGCGAGCCTTCTGTGGAGAAGTGCGGGCGAAACGATGTTTAGCTATTGCTTCCATTATTTACTCCTTACTTCTTCTTAGCTTTCTTGTCAGCCGCGTGACCGCGGTACGTACGAGTAGGTGCAAATTCACCTAACTTATGGCCAACCATTTCGTCAGATACAAACACAGG
The DNA here is from genome assembly GCF_039523615.1 of Psychrosphaera haliotis. Lineage (NCBI taxonomy): Bacteria > Pseudomonadati > Pseudomonadota > Gammaproteobacteria > Alteromonadales > Pseudoalteromonadaceae > Psychrosphaera > Psychrosphaera haliotis. The sequence goes on from NZ_BAAAFQ010000011.1 coordinate 10,996, forward strand.
AACGTGTTGACGACCATTATGGACAGCGATGGTCAATCCAATCATATCAGGAATGATCATTGAGCGACGAGACCAAGTTTTAATTGGTTTCTTGTTCCCGCTTTCCAAGGCTGCTTCAACCTTCTTCAGCAAGTGTAGGTCAATAAAAGGACCTTTCTTGAGAGAACGTGGCATGGTATTACCTCACTAATTATTTATTACGACGACGAACAATGTACTTATCAGTACGTTTGTTCTTACGAGTCTTAGCACCCTTAGTCGGTTTACCCCAAGGAGTAACCGGGTGACGACCACCAGAAGTACGACCTTCACCACCACCGTGCGGGTGATCAACCGGGTTCATTACAACACCACGGACAGTCGGACGAACACCACGCCATCTGCTTGCACCAGCTTTACCAAGCTGACGAAGCATATGTTCAGCATTACCTACTTCACCTAAAGTCGCACGACAATCAGAAAGAACTTTACGCATTTCGCCAGAGCGAAGACGTAGAGTAACGTATTGACCGTCACGTGCTAATATTTGCACATATGCACCAGCTGAACGAGCAATCTGAGCGCCTTTACCAGGCTTAAGCTCAACATTGTGTACAGTACTACCTACAGGCATGTTACGCATAGGCATAGCATTACCAGCTTTGATAGGTGCATTGATACCAGACATAATCTGATCACCAGCTTTTAGGCCTTTAGGTGCAATGATGTACTTACGTTCACCGTCTGCATAAAGAACTAACGCGATGTTTGCGCTTCGGTTTGGATCATATTCCAAACGTTCAACTGTTGCCGGAATACCGTCTTTATTACGTTTGAAGTCAACCAAACGATAGTGTTGCTTGTGACCACCACCGATGTGACGAACAGTAATGCGACCATTGTTATTACGACCACCAGATTTAGATTTTTTCTCTAAAAGTGGTGCGTATGGTGCGCCTTTATGCAAGTCAGTGTTAACTACTTTCGTCATATGACGACGACCAGCAGATGTTGGTTTACATTTTACTAGAGCCATTTTTTACTCTCCAATTACTCTGCTGCGCCGTCTTCAAGATCAAGGCTTTGACCGTCTGCAAGAGTTACGTAAGCTTTTTTCCAATTCTTACGACGACCCATGCGAGCACCAGTACGTTTTGCCTTACCTTTAACGTTAAGAGAGTTAACTCGCTTAACTTCAACTTCGAAAAGTTTTTCAACAGCAGCTTTAATTTCTTCTTTAGTAGCGTCAACAGCAACTTTGAATACTAACGTGTTGTTAGCTTCAGATGCTAAAGTGGTCTTTTCAGAAACATGTGGAGCTACTAATACTTTTAACAAACGTTCTTCGCTTATCATGCTAGCATCTCCTCAATTTGTTTAACTGCACCAGCAGTTACCAATACTTTATCGAACGCAATTAAACTAACTGGGTCGATTGTTGCCGCATCACGAACGTCAACTTTATATAAGTTGCGAGCTGATAAGAACAAGTTCTCAGATACTTCTTCAGTAATGATCAATACGTCTTTTAAGCTCATTTCATTTAACTTAGCAGCTAGTGCTTTAGTTTTTGGAGTTTCAACTTCAAAGTTGTCAACTACCACGAAACGCTCTTGACGAACTAACTCAGAAAGAATGCTTTGAATAGCACCACGGTACATTTTCTTATTCACTTTTTGTGAATGATCCTGTGGCTTAGCAGCGAATGTTACGCCACCAGAACGCCAGATAGGACTACGAATAGTACCGGCACGAGCACGACCAGTGCCCTTTTGACGCCATGGCTTCTTACCACCACCGCTAACTTCTGAGCGAGTTTTTTGAGCTCTAGAACCCTGGCGAGCGCCTGCAGCGTATGCAGTAACTACCTGGTGAACTAATGCTTCATTGAACTCACGTCCGAAAGTAGCTTCTGAAACTTCAACAGCGCCTGTTGCGCCTGTAAAATCTAATTTCATCACTATTCTCCGGATTACGCTTTAATAGCAGGTTTAATGATGACGTCGCCGCCAATTGAACCTGGTACCGCGCCTTTAACTAGAAGTAAATTACGCTCTGCGTCAACGCGCACTAACTCAAGATTTTGAGTTGTAGTACGTACGTTACCCATTTGGCCGGCCATCTTCTTACCTTTAAATACACGACCTGGTGTTTGGTTTTGACCAATAGAACCAGGAGCACGGTGAGAAAGAGAGTTACCATGAGTTGCGTCTTGCATGCTGAAATTCCAGCGCTTAACACCACCTTGGAAACCTTTACCTTTTGACGTACCAGTTACGTCAACCAATTTAGCGTCATTAAATACTTCTACAGTAATATCGCTACCAACTTCGATACCTTCGCCTTCATTTGCAGCTAAGCGAAATTCCCACATACCACGACCAGCTTCAACACCTGCTTTCGCAAAGTGTCCAGCTTCTGCCTTAGTAACGCGGTTCGCTTTCTTAGTGCCTGCAGTCACTTGAAGTGCGCGGTAACCGTCGGTTTCTTCGTTACGGATTTGAGTAACACGGTTAGGTGTCGCTTCAATCACTGTAACTGGAATTGATACACCATCTTCTGTGAAGATACGTGTCATTCCCACTTTACGTCCGACTAGACCAATAGTCATTTTGAAACCCCTTTAATCTCTCGATTAACCCAGACTGATCTGAACATCTACACCAGCGGCAAGATCTAAACGCATAAGAGCATCAACAGTTTTTTCTGTTGGCTCAACAATGTCGATTAAACGCTTGTGCGTACGAATTTCATATTGGTCACGCGCATCTTTATTTACGTGTGGAGATACCAATATAGTGAAGCGTTCTTTGCGAGTAGGTAGTGGAATAGGACCACGAACCTGCGCGCCTGTACGCTTTGCCGTTTCAACGATTTCTTGTGTTGACGCATCGATTAGACGATGGTCGAACGCTTTCAATCGGATACGAATACGTTGACTGTTCATTTTATACCTCAAAAGAGCATTTTAGAAAGAGCATAAAAAAACATCGCACTACCCCCATTTTATTGGACATAAGCGAAGCTTTCTTATCTATTAATTGGACTCACAATTGGAGCCCCTGTATATCTGCTAACTAATTGTTAGCTTTCAAACCGATAAAAGAGCATCTTAAATATTTCGGTTTGTCTCAAAAGAATCCTTACGGAAAATTCGAGAGAGCGCATTATATATAAATTGAGTATAAATACAACACTTATTTCTGAATAAATTAAGCCAAAGCGGCTGTCTGTATGGACATGCCGCTAAGTGTTTAATATATGTACTAATTAAACTTCGTCAGCGGTGAAGTCGAATAATAACTCCGCACCGGACTCAATTTGTTGCTTAAGTGAATGTATTCTAGGTAATACTCTAGCAAAGAAGTAAGTCGCTGTTTTCTGTTTACTCGTTGTCGTTACTTCATCAATACTTTCATCTTCAACAGCCACAACCATTTTCGCCCACATATATGCATAAAATACATATCCGCATAAATGTAAGAAATCTACTGATGCTGCACCTATTGCGTTTTTGTCACCTTTGGCTTCTTCCAATACAGTTGCTGTAACTTCTCTTAATAGTAAAGCGCTATCGTTTAGCTGCTTCATCATTGAGCCATTTACGCTTTGGTTTTCAAGGCTGAATTCTAAAATTTCATCAATTAACAGGTTAAGTGTTTGACCGCCATCCATTGCAACTTTACGACCCATCAAGTCAAGAGCTTGAACTCCGTTAGTGCCCTCGTATATCTGTGTAATGCGACAATCTCTTACTAGTTGCTCTTGTCCCCACTCACGAACATAGCCGTGCCCACCGAGAACTTGCTGTCCTGCTACACAGCCATCTAGGCTTGTGTCGGTAACAAATGCTTTTGCTATTGGAGTTAATAATTGAGCCTTAGCGTTAGCGAGTTTCGCTGTTTCTTTATCTTGGCTGAACTTAGAAACATCTAGTTGCACAGATACGTAAGTACCAAAAGCTCGAGCTGCTTCATTCATAGCTCGCATATTAAGTAGCATGCGTCGTACATCTGGGTGAACAATTATAGGATCGCAGTCTTTGTCCGTCATTCTTTCTGCACCTTTACCCTGACCTCTATCCATGGCGTAAAGTTTTGCATTTTGATAAGAGCGTTCTGCGGCTCCTAATCCTTGAAGACCAACTAAAAGTCTTTCGTAATTCATCATGGTAAACATAGCAGCTAACCCCTTGTTTACTTCACCAACTAAATAGCCTTTAGCGCCATCAAAGTTAATAACACAAGTAGCGCTAGTATGAATGCCCATCTTGTGTTCAATAGAACCGCAAGAAACTGCATTCGGAGTCGTTAAAGCGCCTTGAGAATCGATATTAATTTTAGGCACTAAAAATAACGATATACCACGAGAACCAGCAGGTGCATCCGGTAATTTAGCTAGCACTAGGTGGACAATATTTTCGGTTAAGTCATGCTCGCCGCCAGAAATAAATATCTTGCTACCCGTTATGTCGTAGCTGCCATCTTCTTGTGGTATTGCTTTTGTCTTGATTAAGCCGAGATCAGTACCAGCGTGTGCTTCTGTTAAACACATAGAGCCAGTCCACTGACCAGAATACATATTTGGAAGGTAAAGCTCTTTAAGCTCTTCAGATGCGTGTGCATTAATAGCTAAACAAGCACCAGCGGTTAAACCTGGATACAAAGCAAAAGCAAGGTCAGCTGAACACATCATCTCTTCATGCATAGCAGTGATAGTTTTTGGCATTCCCATGCCACCAAAGTCAGGATTACCGGCTAGGCCAATCCAACCACCTTCTGCTACAACGTTATAAGCATTTTTATACGAATCAGGAGTCGTTACATTACCTTCAGAAAATAACACGCCTACTTCATCCGCAGCTCTACTAAACGGCGCTATTGCTTCTTCTGTTACTTTTGCGCTTTCTGCTAATATCGCGCTAGCCGTTTCTACATCTATCGACTCTGCTAATTCTGGTGTGTTTTGCCAAAAGTCTTGAACTTTAAAAGTGTTAAATAACAAAAAGTTCATATCATTTAGTGGTGCATTATACTGACTCATAATTCTCTCTTATTCATTTACCTGTGCTGAACTATACAACATTAATCCCGATAAAACAGGGTTCAAACTACCTAATATCCATCAAACATACGTTAATTGTTTATAAATGGTTTTAATTGTGAGCATTAATGAAAGTCTCTACTTTTTATTTCAAGTTCCTGAAGCTCATCACTCAAGTCTATTAGCTTTCCCGCTATTACATGAATCACTTTCCCTTCACGCTCCACAACCCCTTGTACTTTGAGTAGTTTAGACGTTAAAAACGATTTTTTCTGTGCTCGAGCAGTTGCGACCCAAATAACAACATTAGAACTGCCAGTATCATCTTCTAATGTAACAAATGTGACACCACCAGCAGTTCCGGGACTTTGCCTTCCAGTAACCAGGCCCACTACAGTTACAACAGATTTATGCCTACATGATATTAAATCCTCAGCTGCTGTATACTTTCCAAGTAACCCGTTTTCTCTTAATAGCTGGATTGGATGGGAGTGAATACTAATATTAGTAGCGGCATAGTCTTCTAGCATTGATTCAACTTTTGTTGGTGTTTTAACAATGTGTTTAGTGTAACTGTCTAAGTCTAATTCCTGATGGGGTGTTGAGCCCTCATCGATATTTTTAAATAGCGGTAATTCGGCTTCCATATCCATTAATGACCACCTCGTTGTGTAACGGTCTCCACTAATCATGGCAAACGCATTAGCACTAGCTAATAGTTGTAAGTCTCGTTTATTTAAACCACTACTTGTTATTTGGTTTAAGTGTGTAAAACCGTCCTCATGTTTTGCTTTAGAGGTGATTATCAAATTAACCGAACTCTCAGAAAGGCCTTTAATAAGTCGGAAACCTAGCCTTAGCTTTACTTCACCTTCGGTTATTACCAATTGATGATCCCAACAAGAAGCATTAATACAAATAGGGAGTATGTCTACACCGTGCCTGCTAGCATCTTGTAGTAACTGAGATGGGCCATAAAAACCCATTGGTAAACTATTCAAAAGACCACAATAAAATGCAGCAGGGTAATAGTGCTTTAGCCAAGATGAAACATAGGCCAACACAGCAAAGCTTGCAGAATGCGACTCTGGAAAACCATACTCTCCGAATCCACAGATTTGTTGAAAGATACGCTCAGCATATTCTTCCGTATACCCTCTTTTTGACATACCGTTAATGAGCTTGATGCGAAACTTTTCTATCTCTCCATTCTTTTTCCACTTGCCCATGGCGCGTCGTAACTGATCTGCTTCTCCACCAGAAAAGCCCGCTGCAACCATCGCAAGCTTAATGACCTGCTCTTGAAATATTGGTACACCTAAAGTTCTCGATAGTACCGACTCAACGTCTTCTGAAGGGTAAGTTATTGGCTCTAAACCATCACGTCTACGCAAGTAAGGGTGAACCATTCCACCTTGTATAGGACCAGGCCTTACAATGGCTATCTGTATAACCAAGTCGTAATAGGTAGCTGGTTTTAACCGAGGTAACATACTCATTTGGGCTCTTGATTCAATTTGAAAGACCCCTACTGTATCCGCGGCTGATATCATCTGGTATACATCCTGATCATCACCACCAGCGGTAATATCAGCAATACTTAGTTTTGTATTATAGAAGCTTTCAATATACTCAAAAGACTTTCGAATCGCACTCAACATACCTAAAGCCAGTACATCAACTTTTAGTAGTGCTAACGTTTCTAAATCATCTTTATCCCATTGAATAACGGTGCGGTTATCCATGGCTGCATTTTCTACCGGCACTAATTCATGTAAAGGGCCAGAGGAAATAATAAACCCACCGACATGTTGGGATAAATGCCGAGGAAAACCTTTAATTTGTTCTACTAATGAAATAAGTTGCTGAGCTTTACTAGAGTCTATGGATAAACCTAAAGTAGAAATTTGAGAAAACCATGGTTCCGCTGCATCTCTTCTATTTATATTCTTTATAAAGAAGTCTAGCTGAAGCTCTTCATAACCTAATGCTTTACCCACCTCTCTTATGGCACTCTTGGTTCTATAGGTCACTACCGTTGCTGCTAGTGCTGCGTGTTTCCGGCCATACTTTTCATATATGTACTGATAGATTTCTTCTCGGCGCTGATGCTCAAAATCAACATCAATGTCTGGTGGCTCATTTCGTTCTTTTGATATAAAGCGTTCAAATAAAACATTTATTTGTGATGGGTCTACCGCCGTGATCTCTAAACAAAAACAAACCACAGAATTTGCCGCTGAACCTCGCCCTTGATAAAGAATATTCTGCGTTTTGGCATACTGAACAATATCGTAAATTGTAATAAAAAAGTGTTCATATTCCATTTCATGAATAAGCTTTAGCTCCTTCTCTATTAACACTTCTATATCAACTGGTACGCCTTTAGGAAATCGATACTTTTTACCTTTATTAACTAGTTCTTTTAGATATTCCGAAGGTGATAACTGAGACGGTATTAACTCCGATGGATATTCATACCTCAGTTCGCCTAAATCAAATGTACAGAGATCCGCTATTTCCAAAGATATATCTAAGTATTGTTTTTTATATAGTGTTTGTAACTTAGAGATAGGCCTTAACGATTGCTCGGCATTAGTGAGGGCTTTTCTGCCAATGTTGTTAACTTGTGTGCCTTGCTTAATCGCTGTTAATACATGTTGTAAAGGAAGCCTAGTGATGCAGTGCATTAGTACTTGCCCACAAGCAACTATTGGTAGCTGATGGCGTGTAGCAACCTCTTCACAGTTGTGAATATAACAATGCTCTCTGTTTGTTAGCTTTCTGGTCATTCCTATATATAACTTTTTAGGAATAAACTTATTAAGTCCTTTTAACCAAGTTAAGTTAGTTTCGTCTTTGTTAAGGTCACCGCTAGCATGCCAAAGAATGATGCACTCACGAATTGACTTTAGATCCCAAAGGTTAAGCTCATACTCGCCTTTATCACATCGACGCCTGGCATTCGTTATGATTCGACAGAGCTCAGCATAGGCTTTTCTATTTGGGCACAATAGCGTGAGTTGAATGTTATTTTGATACTCAAACTGACTCCCTACTATTAGCTTTATGTTTAAATCTTCTTTTTTTACATGCGAATAAGCTCTAACCACTCCAGCAACAGAGCATTCATCGGTTATTGCTAAAGCGCTATAACCTAACTGACACGATTGCTCTATCAACTCTTCCGGAGAAGAGGCTCCTTTTAAAAAGGTGAAGTTGGAAAAACAACTTAGTTCCGCATAACCGCCCTCTTGGCAGGCTTGTTGTTGGCTCATGCGAACCAACCTTGCACAAACCACTCTTGTTTAGGTGTGCGATAAATCCATAACCATTGCCCTTGTGAGTTTTGTGCGATGAAGTAATCTCGATAAATAGATTTACCATCCCACCAGCCCGTTAATATACGCTCAGGTCCATGTAACGCCTTTACTGGCTCTACTAACTTTGATGCCTTTGCTTGTATAAAACTAGGTCTTTGCATAGCGGTTTCGTGGTTAACAAGTAGGTTACTGTTTTTTGTGCACAGATCCGTGTTTAGTTTCGTTACTAACTCTGGATTAATCGAATCGATGAATGTTGGCCGAGTTACCTTTCCCGTAGAGAGCTTTGCTATCAGCTTGTTATGTAATTGAGTGGATTCGAGTTGACTCATTTTGTCGCTGAAAATATCTTTGGTCCGGCTTTGTTGAGGTTCTAGCCCTACGCACTCTAAAGAGATAGTAACGGCTGGTTCCAATAATTTAACGGACTCTAATTGCAACTTAATTAATCGTAACCAAACGCTAGCTTTATATTCGCCTCCAGCAGCGATGACGTTAATGGTTAACCCACTGTTATGTCTGTATAAAAATGTGAACTTCAATTGGCTAGATAATAAGTTTCTATTTCTAAAAAATAGCTCTAACTCTTTTAGTAACTTATTTATTGGGTTAATTAGTATATTTGCATTGGAGATTTCAAACAGTAACTCCAGAGTGCGTTTATAATGGAGTGTTGGACTGAACAAATTCATTGGAAACTTAGTTTGACCAGACAATTGCCCTAAGTAAGTGAATACCGACAAGTCGAACCGCTTTGATAAAGACTTTAATGGAATCGCTAATACATCCCCTATTCGCTTAAATCCAACTCGGTGAAATTGCTCTTTTTGTGCTTTGGTTAATTCTAAGTAGTCAGTTGGTAGACTATTGATATATTGCTGAGCCAATACACTTTGGTCATATAACGTATTATGTTTGGATAAGGCTATCAATTTGGCACTCAATGCTATGGGAGCCGCCCCATATGAGTAACTAAAGCCTAAATTATTTAGTTGAGCTATTATGGTAGACCAATAAGCACTTAAATTTTCATACAGTCTAAGCATGTTATCAATCCGAAGGAACATACCTTGCGGAGCATCTAAACTTATGTCTGCAGTATACCGGTAGAGCATATTCGCAATGTTCGTTAAGCTTTCCTGTTCTATCTTTTCCTTATACTCTACAACCTCAATATTCGAGGTTATTGAAATAGCCATCGCTAAGCCCATATTCAGCTTTATACCTGATGTCAGTGCTACCTGATTTGCTTGAGTAACTTGGTTAGAAAAAGGGTCGACTATAATGACGGCTGTGTCTTTAGAAGTCTCTAAAGCTTCTAATTGCAGAGAGTCAAAATTCAAATATAGCCATAACATAAGTTATAACGTCACTAGTGGTTCACGATATTAGGAAACGCTAAAACATTACTAGGCTCTCTGCTTGTAGCCTGCTCTGAATTAGTAATGGTGAAGTCTTGCCATCTCTCTGTCATATTAATAATAAATGGAGATGATCCTATTCCCCCTTTTTGCTTATCTATTTTGACTTTTATCCCCATAGGGTGTGCATGTAATGACAGGCTCAAAGCGCTCGGTAACGATAAAAAGCGAGTGCCTTTTGATTTTGCTTGGCTATTTCTGATAAGTATTAAGCTACTCGCACCTTGCTCACAAGCTAACATTAAGCGTCGAACCTGTTTGATACTAAGCTCTGCTTGCCAAAGTACGACTGTGCTACAACAACCGCTATTAAGACACTGCTCTGCAGCCCATAAAGCTTCCACTGGATCATAAGCAGGTATAATAAGTGTTTGTGACAGTTCTAATCCATTGGCTATTAAAAATTCGGCATTGAGCTGGATTGGAGGAGCAATAAAGACACATTCCGCTTTTTGATTGCCTTGCTGATCCGCGAGGAATGGCAGTATTAACCTTAACTCCCCTATGCCTAACATCGACTTAACTTCTATAATTCCGGACGTTGGAAAGCCACCGTGAAGTCGGCTGTCTAGCTCATCATAATGAGTTTTAGCCTTAGCGATATGATCATTGTTTTTACAGCCGTACCAAACCAGGCCTTTATTTTGATATTCATTTAGCTCTAACATAACACCACCCACTGTTTATTTATACAGTATAATAACAGTTAAAATTTATGCAAAGCTATAAATGAAAAAAGCCACCAATTGGCAGCTTTCTATCTGAATTATATGAGGTTATTTTATATGCATTGTAAAGGTATGCCTATATTGCCTAGTACTGTACAAATAAGATCAGTAGTCAAAACCTTGTAATGCTTTTACTCCAGAGTCAAAAGCATGCTTAATATTTTTAACTTCACTCACGGTATCTGCGGCTTCTATTAACTCTCGATGTGCAGCGCGGCCTGTTATAATAACTGACTGTATTTTTGGTCTATTGTTAATAGCATCAATAACTTCCTCTAAAGGTATATATTGATACGTCACCATGTAGGTAAGCTCATCTAATAAAACAACATCAATACTAGGATCTTGTAAAAACAACTTAGCTTTAGACCAAGTTTCAAGAGCCGCTTTGGTATCTGATTCTCTATTTTGAGTGTCCCACGTAAACCCGGTTTTCATCACCACAAAAGGGACTCCATGCTTTTCTAGCAAATTACGCTCACCACACTCCCACTCACCTTTGATGAATTGCGCAACAGCGGCTTTTTTGTCATAACCAACACATCGCGTCACAACACCAAAACCCGAAGTAGATTTTCCTTTTCCATTTCCTGTAATAACTTGAAAAATACCTTTCTCAACTTGAGCAGACTCAACTCTTTGATCAACTTGCTCTTTTAAACGCTGTTGGCGTTCTTTGTGTTTTTGATCTTTATTTTGATCGTTTTCATCGTTCATCATTTTCTAAAAACTCTTCTACACTCATTGTGCTTGGCAAGATAAAGCAAAAATATAGGTTAGTACAACTATCTATATTTAATGACTTTTCAGATATTTCATTATTTTTTTAGGAAAAGTGTGCCGTTTTGGTTAATTAATGATAGAATCCGGCGGCTTTTTTTAACCAACTTATTGAGAAGATAGAGTAAGACAATGGCTGACTTATCGAAGTATAGAAATATAGGTATCTTCGCTCACGTAGATGCTGGTAAAACCACAACAACTGAGCGTATTTTGAAATTAACTGGTCAAATCCACAAGACTGGTGAAGTACACGACGGTGAGTCAACAACTGACTTCATGGAACAGGAAGCTGAGCGCGGAATTACTATCCAGTCTGCTGCTGTAACTTGTTTCTGGAAAGATCACCGTTTTAACGTTATCGATACTCCTGGACACGTTGACTTCACAGTTGAAGTTTACCGTTCTCTTAAAGTATTAGACGGTGGTATTGGTGTATTCTGTGGTTCTGGTGGTGTTGAACCACAATCAGAAACTAACTGGCGTTATGCGAATGACTCAGAAGTTGCACGTATTATCTTCGTTAACAAATTAGACCGTTTAGGTGCTGATTTTTACCGCGTAGTTAAGCAAACTAAAGACGTTCTAGGTGCAAACCCACTAGTTATGGTTCTACCAATTGGTATAGAAGATGACTTCGTTGGTGTTGTTGACCTACTATCTCGTAAAGCATACGTTTGGGATGAGACTGGTCTTCCTGAAAACTACGAAATCACTGATGTTCCTGCGGACATGGTTGATAAAGTAGAAGAATATCGTGAAATGCTAGTTGAAACTGCTGTTGAGCAAGACGACGACCTTATGGAAGCGTACATGGAAGGTGAAGAGCCTTCAATCGAAGACATCAAGCGTTGTATCCGTAAAGGTACTCGTACAATGGACTTCTTCCCTACATACTGTGGTTCTGCTTTCAAAAACAAAGGTATGCAGTTAATTCTTGACGCTGTTGTTGATTACTTACCATCTCCTACAGAAGTTGATCCTCAACCTCTTACAGATGAAGAAGGTGAGCCTACTGGCCGTCACGCAATCGTTTCTGCAGACGAGTCATTTAAAGCATTAGCATTTAAAATCTCTGATGACCGTTTCGGTGCACTTACGTTCGTACGTATTTACTCTGGTATGCTGAAGAAAGGCGACACCATCATGAACGCTGCGACAGGTAAAACTGAACGTATCGGTCGTATGTGTGAAATGCAAGCCGATGACCGTAATGAGTTAACAAGCGCACAAGCTGGTGACATCATCGCAATCGTAGGCATGAAGAGTAACGTTCAAACAGGTCACACATTATGTGATCCTAAAGATCCAATCATTCTAGAAGCAATGGTATTCCCTGAGCCAGTAATCTCAATCTCTGTTAAGCCTAAAGATAAAGGTTCAACTGAGAAAATGGGTATTGCTATCGGTAAAATGGTTGCTGAAGATCCAACGTTCCGCGTTGAAACTGACCAAGATTCAGGTGAAACAATCCTATCTGGTATGGGTGAACTTCACTTAGACATCAAAGTTGACATCCTTAAGCGTACTTACGGCGTTGAGCTAGAAGTAGGTGAGCCTCAAGTTGCATACCGTGAAACTATCACGCAGCCAGTTGAAGATTCATACACGCATAAGAAACAGTCTGGTGGTTCTGGTCAATTCGGTAAAATCGATTACCGTATCAAGCCTGGCGAAGCTGGTTCTGGTTTCACGTTCACATCAACAGTTGTTGGTGGTAACGTACCTAAAGAATTCTTCCCTGCTATCGAAAAAGGTTTTGCTGGCATGATGGAAACTGGTGTTCTAGCTGGATTCCCTGTTCTTGACGTTGAAATCGAACTTTACGATGGTGGTTTCCACGCAGTCGATTCATCTGCAGTAGCATTTGAATTAGCAGCACGTGGCGCGTTCCGTCAATCAATTCCTAAAGCAGGTGCACAACTACTTGAACCAGTAATGTTAGTAGACGTGTTCACTCCTGAAGATCACGTTGGTGATGTTATCGGTGACCTTAGCCGTCGTCGTGGCATGATCGCTGGTCAAGAAGCAGGCGCTACTGGTGTTCGTATTAAAGCTGACGTACCACTTTCAGAAATGTTTGGTTACATCGGTTCACTACGTACAATGACTTCAGGCCGTGGTCAGTTCTCTATGGAGTTCAAAAACTACATGCCTTGTCCAAGCAGTGTTTCTGACGAAGTAATTGCAAAAGCTAAAGAAGAGAAAAACGCTAAGTAATTAGCCTTTATTTCAATTTAGTATTAAGAAGCCTGCCTTGTGCAGGCTTTTTTGTGTCTATAAAGAAATTCAAATAAGTAGCATGGTAACAAATTGGCCTATTTACAGATTTGAATCAAAATTTGCTTTAACGTAAAGTAGTGGCAATAAAAAATACAAGGAAGTTAAAATGCGCTATTTAATTGCATTACTTATAATGTGTACCTCATTTGTCACATTCTCAAGCCAACCAACTGTAGACGACTACGCTCAGCTACCATCCAAAAGTTTATTAGCAATTTCTCCAAGTGGGCTTAAATTAGCTTATCGTGATACCGCTAAAGAAAAAGATATGCTTATCATTATTGATGCAGCCACTAAAAAACTTATTTCAGCTGCCAATATTATCGACATCAATCCAAATCTTATTTACTTCGTCTCGGAAGAAACTGTTGTATTAACAGCCACTAAAAATATAAAACTAGATGGCTACAAAGGACGTCATGATGCTAGTTGGGCTTATGCTTTTAATATTGATTCAAATAAGATCCATGCACTCTTACAACAGAATTACGGTATTTTTAAAGGACAAACACAATTAGGACGTGTCTTGGGTATTTCGAAAGATAAAAAGCATGCTTATATGCCAGCCTACGAGAAGCCAGGACAATACAACTTATACAAAGTAGATCTCAAAAAGCGACGTAAACCTAAATTAATGCAAAGAGGCACACCTGATACCGACGACTTTTTTATTAACAATAACGGAAAAGTTATCGCAAGAGAGCGTTTCAACAACTATGAAAATCTACATCGTGTTGAAGCTAGAATTGACGATAAGTGGATAGAGATTTACCGCAATGAAACAGAAATAAAAACCATTGGCGTTCATGGTTTAACACCAAGCTTTAAAGCACTTGTCATTAGCGCTTACAGCCCTGAGAGTGGACAGCTAGCCTACTATACAATGAACTTAAAAGATGGCGCTATTGGCCCTGCAATATTCAAAAAGTCCGATAAAAGCGTAGAACGATTACTAATGAGTTTAGGGCGCACTGTATATGGCGCCGAGTACTCGGGATTTACACCAAGCTACGAGTTTTTTGACAAAACACTAAATGCTCGTATGCGTGGTATTACTCAAGCATTGCCTAACAACTCATTTCGTATCGACGGTTACACCCCCGATTGGAAACAAATTATTTTATTTATGCAAGGCGAGTTCAGTTCAGGCGATTACGTTCGTTATAACGCAGGTGGTTTAGAGATGTTGGCGCCAAGTAGACCAGAAATAGCGCCCGACTTTGTTTATGACGTGGTGGAGTATTCCTTCAAAGCTAGAGATGGTTTAACTATTCCAACATTACTTACAAAACCTCGCACAACAGCGAAAGGTCCAGTGCCTGCCATAATAATGCCTCATGGTGGTCCAGAGTCTTATGACAAAAAGGGCTTTGATTACGTGACACAATATTTTGCTAGCCAAGGCTATTTAGTTATTCAACCTCAATTTAGAGGCAGTGAAGGTTTTGGCTTAAACTTTAAGCTTAGAGGCCGCGGCGAATGGGGTAAAAAAATGCAGGATGATTTAACCGATGCTGTTCATGCCCTTGTTGCTGATAATTCAATAGATAAAAATAGAGTATGTATTGTTGGTGCTAGCTATGGTGGTTATGCAGCTTTAGCAGGCGCGACTTTTACTCCAGACTTATATAAGTGCGTTGTGTCGATTAATGGTGTGAGTGATGTAGACAGAATGATGCGGGACGAGCAGTGGGATTACGGAAAAAACCATTGGTTAGTATCGTATTGGAACAACGTTATTGCCAACGGTAACTTTGATGATGATCACTTAAGTACAATATCACCGGTTAACTATGCAAAAAAGGTAAGCGCTCCCGTCCTATTAATTCATGGAGAACATGACGAAATTGTCCCAGTGCGCCAATCTAAATATATGCATGAAGAACTACAGGATAATGGCAAAGATGTTACATTTATTGAATTAGAAGAAGGTGATCACTACCTAAGCAATTCTAAAAATAGACTTGAAGCGATGCGGGCAATCGGTAAATTTGTCAAAGAACATATTTAAGATACAAAGCAAAGATCAACACCCTAAATGGAATGTGGTATTATTTAGCGACTAAATTTAGGGTATTGATAGGTAACAAACGTGACTGAACAACAAGGCAAACGGCTCAATAAATTCATTAGCGAATCGGGATATTGCTCTCGACGCGAAGCGGATAAACTTATTGAGCAAAAGCGCGTTAAGATAAACGGGAAACTCCCTGAGCTCGGCACCAAAGTACTTGATGGTGATACTGTCACAGTTAATGGTAAAACTATTAACGCCAGTGCCGAAAATAAATCTGACCGTGTTTACATTGCCTATAACAAGCCTATTGGTATTACGTGTACTACAGAGCGTCACGTTCGAGGCAACATCATAGATGCCATCAATCACCCTAAACGAATTTTCCCGATTGGACGCCTAGATAAACCATCAGATGGTCTAATTTTTTTGACCAGTGACGGTGACATTGTTAATAAGATTTTACGCGCAGAGAATGCGCACGAAAAAGAATACGTTGTTGTGGTAGATAAGCCTCTTAACGAACGATTTAAAAGTCGTATGGAAAAAGGCATTCCAATACTTGGAACAGTGACAAAACCATGCCGAGTGAAATTACTTGGACCTAAGAAATTCTCTATCATTCTTACTCAAGGATTAAACCGACAAATTCGTCGTATGTGTGAATATTTAGGATTTGAAGTTACTAAGCTACAACGAACTCGAATTATGAACGTCGACTTAAAGGGCCTAAAGCCTGGACAATGGCGTGAGTTAACCAGCAAAGAAATGAACCAAATTAATCAAGCTGTTGCTGGTTCTAAAAAAACGGCAGAATAAAATCTGCCATTTAAATTACAAAGGGATGACTTGCTAAATTAGCGCTTAGTCATCAACCTTAGGTCCGCGAATTAACTCCAGACGACTTGACCATTGTTCAATAATGGAAGTTGAAAAAGAAGAAAAATCTATCGAGTAGTCTTGTTCTTCAGGCTTATTCAATAAGTCCATTTTTTGGAACAAGTCCGATAACAAATCTCTTGGATGAGCAAACAAGTCTTCCGTCTTCGCAAATTCACCTTTCAAATCAGCGGCGAAGTTCCCTAATGGCTCTAACTCTCTTAATGCGGCTGCACCAGGATTTAGAGAAACTTGTTCAGATTGATAAGCCTCCACAGCTTTAACGCTTGTGCTTTGGCTTAAATCCAGTGCAAAACCACTGATCTCAGATGAGTCGTATTCCAGCTCCATTGCTTTGTTAATAGCTTCTTGCATGTCACCGTCATAAAAGTCCGCCGACAAACTATTAATCTTTTCTAATAAGGCATTTATCGCTTCTAGTTCGTCTTCGTCTAAATCACCATCAATACTTAATGAAAACTGCTGCTGACTAACTACTTCGCTATAAGAGTAGGCATAGCTACCACTATATGAATTTCCATTGCCTTGGCCCTGACTAGAAAAACGACCACTACCAGACTCAACCGACGCACCTAAAAAGGCACTGGCATTAATCTTAATCCTGTCGCCATCTCGTGTTTCCAGTTCAAATTCAAACGAGCGAGACTCCTTTGACTGTAAAGACTGAAATAAAGCTTCACCAATACGCGCTGGTGGAACGGACTCTTCTGCAGAATCATCCGATTGATTTAAACTGGCTGGTTTTTCAATAACACTCTGACTTTCACCTAAGTATTCATTCGCAAGTTCAAATAACCCTTCTTTTACCTTTTGGGCGGTAAGTGAAATGTCGCTTTCAACATCACCTTCCAACAGCCCCATGTCAGATAAGATACCACTGGCTTCTTCATAACCTTGTTCAAAACCTTTAAGACCAGCTTCTATTCGGCTTTGCAATTGCTCTTGTGTTGCACCATCGGCTTTATCCATTTTTAAGCGGTTAGTTATAAACCCGAGAATTGCGCTAGATGACGCGTCTGAGCGTTTATCCCTTTGTTCAATTGCTGCCTGCTCTAACTTATTAGGCTTTGGATCTTGTGGAACTGAAATTGATTGCTGCACTCGCTTTTGCACCGTTTGATGAAAATACGAAAAACTGGTGCTAGATGTTGCGCCAGACAAGGTCACTAATGACGCTGGCGCTGACTTTTGAATTTGCTGTTGGCCATTTTGAGAATTTAGTTCGCCCTTACTGCTGGGTTTGCTCAGCCAATTTTGTAATTGAGTGGGGTCGAATTTAATCATTTTAATATACCTATGGTTGCCTAGCATTAATATCGGCTGACACACTGTAAAATTGAATGAATTATATACAAATATAACTCTTTTCTTTTAACCTGTTGATCAATAATTGCATTTATTCGAAAGGAATATGCAAGTTTTACTAATTATAGAGAATCCAAGCCTCTGCTAGACTCATAAAATACAAATAAGAGATTAAAATAGAGAGGACATAATGGGATTACTCGTAAATGGTAATTGGCAAGATAAGTGGTACGACACTGACAAAAGTGACGGTAAATTTGAGCGTGAAAGCGCACAGTTAAGAAACTGGGTTACCGCAGACGGAGAAGCTGGAGCAACGGGTAGTAAAGGCTTTATCGCAGAAAAAGGTCGATATCATTTGTATGTTTCTCTTGCCTGTCCTTGGGCACACAGAACGTTAATTTTTAGAAAGCTAAAATCCTTAGAGGATTACATCGACGTGTCTATTGTTAGCCCAGACATGTTAAACAATGGTTGGGAATTTGATAAATCAAATCACAGCACTGGCGATGCGCTATTTGATGCTCAGTATATGCACCAAGTATATACTCGAAATAAAAGCGACTACTCAGGCCGTGTGACGGTTCCTGTACTTTGGGATAAGAAAACTAACCAAATTGTAAGTAATGAATCATCAGAAATAATTCGAATGTTTAATAACGCCTTTAATCATTTGACGAACAGTTCACTAGACTTATATCCAAGCGAATTAAAGTCCGACATTGATGATGTTAATGACTTTGTTTACCACAACATAAACAATGGTGTTTATAAGTGTGGTTTTGCTACTAAGCAGGCCGCTTATGAAAAAGAATTTACAAAGCTATTTAATGCATTAGATGAGATTGAACACAGACTAACTACAAATCGTTATTTAGTCGGAAATACAATCACTGAGGCAGATTGGCGTTTATTCACAACCTTGATTCGTTTTGATGCGGTTTATGTGGGTCACTTTAAATGTAACCAAAGAACTATTGAGAGTTATCCACATTTATCCTCTTATTTAAGAGAGCTATATCAATGGCCAGGTATTGCGGAAACGGTCGACTTCTATCATATTAAAAGGCATTACTACTTCAGCCATACTATGATAAACCCAACGCAAGTTGTCCCTGCGGGCCCAGAAATCGACTACAACCGCCCACACAACCGGCATGAAATTGGTTAATATAAATACTTTCTGATTGTTTAAACAGAATAAAAGGCCGTACAATGCGACCTTATTATTATCTTGTTCCCCACAACATAAAAGGAAATATCATGAGTCAGGCACCTAAAGCTGTGGTTATGATCCGCCCACATCACTTTTTACCAAATCCACAAACGTCTGCCGATAATACCTTTCAAAGTGAAGCCGATAATAATAGGGCGCTAACAACACTGGCTTACGAACAAGTGTCTAACATGGCAAAGAAGTTAGAGGACAATGGTATAACAGTTCATTTATTTGAAGACGTCAGTAAAGCAACTCCAGACTCCGTATTTCCAAATAATTGGTTTTCAACACATGATGATGGCAAGTTAGCAATTTATGCCATGTACCCTGAAAACCGCCGCTTAGAAAGGCGCTCAGATATTATTGATAAGCTTGTGAATCAGTATCAAGTAAATCAAATAATTGATTACTCTCCTTATGAGCATTCGAGTAAGTTTTTAGAAGGAACTGGCGCTCTTGTTTTAGATCACGATGCTCGCGTAGCTTATGCTGTTCGATCAAATCGCTGTTCTGAACAACTATTCTATGAGTTTTGTCAGCAGTTCTCTTATCGCCCAGTATTATTCGATGCAGTGAATAAACAAGGTACCGCTGTTTATCATACCAATGTAATAATGACCGTAGGATCTAGTTACGTATTGTTAGCTACTGAAATGATTAAAGACGCCTCTCAACAACGCTTCGTCATTGAAGCTATTGAAAGAACGGGCAAAACCATCATTCACCTTACGGAGCAGCAAATTGAGCAATACTGTGGCAATGCGTTAGAGCTAACAAATGGCGATACGCTTTATTTAGCGCTTTCTCAAACTGCTTTTAATGCGTTAACAGATGAACAAAAGCATGAATTAAACAGCGAAGTAACCTTGCTGCCATTTGACGTTGAGGCCATTGAATATGCAGGTGGCTCGGTTAGATGTATGTTGGCTGGTATCCATTTACCAAAAAGATAAATAATATGAACAAGTAAACCCGTTATTCACTTGAACTGTACTGGTACAATACAATAAAATTGTTCGCCCTCATGGTGAGGTAGTAAATGAGGATTGCATGATATTTGAGTCAACTTTTAAACCCGCTTGGTGGCTTAACAACCGCCATCTACAAACGATTGTTCCTAGGTTCTATTCTGTAAAGAATAGCTTTAGACCTTTTGAGCAAGAGTTCAACCTATCCGATGGTGATTTTCTCGAGCTTATTTGGAGCCGTTCTCCTGCCTATATTAATGAGCAAACCCCTATTGTTATTGTGCTCCACGGATTAGAAGGCTCGTTTGACAGCTTTTATGCTAAACGCATGATGAATGCTATTCATCAAAAAGGTTGGGTTGGTTTATTAATGCAATTTAGGGGCTGCGGCAAAAAGCAAAACAGACTGGCTAAAACCTATCATTCTGGTCAAACAGAAGATGTTGCTGAGCTAGTTAAATACGTGCATAAAAAATTTCCTAACAACCCTAAATACAGCGTGGGTTTTTCATTGGGCGGCAACATGCTTGCTAAATACCTAGGTGAAGAAAGCAGTCACTCTGTTTTATCTGGCGGTATTGTTATTTCAGCGCCACTTGATTTGTCTATCTGCGCACACGCAATTGGACAGGGCTTTTCGGCTGTTTACCAAAAGTATTTAGTGGATAAACTTAGAAACAAGACCAAAGATAAACTGGCTTTGATGAATGAGCGTTTCCCTATTAAAGTGACCGCAAATGAACTGGACGAAATTAAAGTTCTGACAGAATTTGATGATGCTGTTACAGCACCTATTAATGAATTTAAAAGTGCCGCAGAATATTATGAAAAGAGCAGTGCGAATAAATTTTTAGCTTCTATCTCAACGCCTACTTTAATTATTCATGCCAAAGACGATCCATTCATGTCAGAAGCCGTCATCCCAACCAAAGACAAACTCTCGTCATCCGTTCGATTCGAATTAAGCAAAGCAGGCGGACATGTTGGATTTATTTCGGGCTTAAATCCATTTAAACCTAAATTCTGGGCTGAAAATAGAACCATAGAGTTTATACAACAACTGCAACTCAATAAGTTTGGTAGTAAAAAGTCATGATCATACCTTGGAAAAATATTAGCGCTGATGCTTTAGAAGGCATTATCGAAGAGTTCATTATGCGTGAAGGTACTGACTACGGTGAACATGAAGTGTCTTTCACTGATAAAAAAGAGCAAGTTTTAAATCAGTTAAAATTGGGCGAAATCGTCTTGGTATTTTCAGAGCTGCACGAAACCGTTAACTTAATGCCAGCCGCTACGTTTAATCACGACGAGAACCATGCGGAATAATCATTGTTGTCCAGTCTAGGTTATTATCTGCGGCAACAATAAAGTCAGGATTTAAGAATGACTCTCTTTGATTATAAGTTAGCGGAACAAACTCAGAATCAATAATACAACCACCAGCCTCTTCCACAATTATTTGCGGCGCACCTGTATCCCACTCGCCCGTTGGGCCAACGCGAATATATAAGTCGGCTTTACCTTCCGCCACTAAACATGATTTTAGAGCACAACTGCCAAGGGATATAAAACCTAAATCTACAGAGTCGCTTATATATTTAGTAATTGAATCTAATTTTTGAACGCGACTTATGGCAAGTGTAAGTGAGTGCTTGTTTACATCAATTTTATTGGCAGCTAATTTTGTAACTTGCTCTTGGCGATTCTTTTTAAAGGCGCCACCCTCTTTTACAGCCCAATACATATCTTCCGTTACAGGTGCGTATATAACACCTAAAACAGGTTTGTTGTTTTGAATGAGGGCTATATTAACTGCAAAGTCAGGGCGACCAGCAACAAACTCTTGCGTACCATCTAGAGGATCTACCAGCCAATATTCTGACCACTTTACTCTGTCGCTGAGCACTAATCCTTCAACTTCTTCCGACATAATAGGAATATTAGGCGTAAGTGACTGCAAACAGGAAAGAACTATATCGTTTGCAGCATAGTCTGCACTTGTGACTGGCGACTGGTCTGATTTATTAAACTGCTCAAAGTCACCGTCATCAAAGTATTCTAAAATTGCTCCGCCGGCTTTCACCGCGATTAGTTTTACTTCTTCGACTAACTTATCAAGACTCGTTTCCATAGCAGTTCCAAATACACTCGTACATTTTGAAAGAATAGACGAATTTATCTGTCACTGCTCAATAAAACAACCCTGAGTGCGCCAGTTGGTGGTATTTTAGGCATAATCAGTAATCAGTAATCAGTAATCAGTAATCAGTAATCAGTAATCAGTAATCAGTAATCAGTAATCAGTAATCAGTAATCAAAAATGTTTACTTGAATAAATCTGGTTGCGAATCTATTTTTTGTTGAGCCAAGAACAAGGCTGCAACCGAGCGTGCTTCATTAAAGTCTTCTTGATCTAGTAAACTACTTGCATCACTCCATCGCCAGGTGATTTTTTCTAGCGGCTCAGGCTCATCGCCCTCTAATGACTCTTCATATAAATCTAACGCAATGTAAATGTGCATTTGAGCACTAAAGTAACTCGGGGCCATTGATACCGTCTTTAGCTTTAGGAATCGTTTTGCACCGAGCCCAATTTCTTCTTTTAATTCACGGTTTGCCGCTTCTTCCGGTGTTTCACCAGGGTCAATTAACCCTTTTGGGAAACCCACTTCATAACCGTGTATTCCAGCAGCGTATTCTCTTACTAAAATAAACTCGCTGGCACTAATACAAGGCACAACCATTACTGCACCGCGACCAGAACCTTTCATGCGTTCGTATTGTCGCTTTTCACCATTGGTGAACTCTAAATCCAGTTGTTCAATTTTAAATAAATTACTCTGCGCAACCAATTTACTATTATGGATTGTTGGTAAAGTTGGCGCGGCAGGATAAGCGCTTATTTTTTTCCCCGACATAACTACCTTCTGCTAGAATCGATTCATCATCTAACTATAACGACTAAAAATAAGAAATCTATGCTTAATTGGCACGACATTGAAACCGTATTACTTGATATGGACGGCACTCTATTAGATCTGCATTTCGACAATCATTTTTGGATGGAACATACACCACAGGCGTATTCTAAAGTACATGATATGCCACTAGATGAAGCAAAGGTTTTATTAAAACAGCAAAATGATGCCGTATACGGGCAACTTGAATGGTATTGTTTAGATTACTGGCAGCGGGAGCTAAAACTCCCAATTGTTGAGCTGAAAAGAGAAATACAACATTTGATTCAGTTACGCGAAGATACTATTCCCTTTTTAGATGCGCTTAAGTCTGCTGGAAAAAAGGTAGTGTTGGTAACAAATGCACACCCTGATTCTTTAAGCTTAAAAGTTGAAAGAACTCAGTTGGATTTGCATATCGATGATCTAATCTCATGCCATCAATTTGGTGCCAGCAAAGAAAGCCAATCACTCTGGACACAATTACAAAGCCATTTAGACTTTGACCCTGCCAAAACCCTATTCGTTGATGACTCAGAACGTATTCTCCACTCAGCAAAAGAATTTGGAATAAAACATCTACTTGCGGTAGCAAATCCAGACAGTAAAAAAGTTGCGGTGCCTATTAATGGTTTTGTTAATGTTACCGACTATCGCACTCTTTTAAACGACATCAAATAAGTCTTGTCGTCTGCACAGTTTGTAGTGAAAAGGTTAACTAACAGCCTCTAAACCCTTGTTACTTTTTACAACGTCTCAGTGGCTGTTCTTTATCAAAGAAAATAGTAATCTCTGCGACAGTAACACCAAACTTCTTCATCGCTGTTTTGTTCATCAATCGATATTCATCAAGTTGATACATCCAATCATCTAGCGCAAAAGTATACTCGCTATCATCAATACTCACTTCTAAGTTGTACTTCCAGTTAAACGCAAAACCAATCGCTTCGCCGCTGGCGTCTCCACTTACATCACCTGCTGAGCCAGTATAAATTCCGTCTGCTGACTTGTTGAGTTTCCATATACGTCGGTCTTGTTCGCCATCGTCATAATAGAAAAACTCATCCAAAACGCCAGTTTTACCGGTTTCTGCATCTTGCCAACTGCCCGTCATTTCTACACAAAAACGTCGAGTCACTTTATCGCTATAATCTTGAATCATTCCCCAAGCAATTACTTTTCCATCAAAGTATCGGTCTAACTCAAACTTTGGGCTTGTCTCTTTGTAATCGTCAACTTGAGTACTGCAACCTACAAGTAGCAAACTAAAAGCCAACGCAGCGAACATCGTTTTCATAAAATAAATCCTATCTATAATGATAATAACTGCTTACGCAATTTAGGCTCGGAAGTATCAACTGACAGCCAAATATCTAAAAATGTTTTTCCAAAGGCAGGGTTGTCTTGTTTTGACAGAAACTGGTTGTTGTAAAAAAACACACTGTGATCTGGGTACATTAATAAGGCTAGTTTGTCGCCTTTTTTCAAGTTAGGCCAAGTTTCACTTAACCAGCTTACATAGGCTTCGTAGTCTGCATTACTTATCTTTAAATGCTGCCACTGTTCAACTGTGCTATCTAGTAAATCTTTAGCCTTTATATCTCTTTTATAACGTATCTCTAGTACAACGGGCCCCTGTTCGTGCCACGCATAGTCTTTATTAAACTCACCTTTAGCGTTAAACAAAGTACTGTTATATACATCCCAAAATAGATAACTAAATTCCGCTTGGCCGGTTGCCTTGAAGCTTTTTCCATTCGATAACAACAGGTTTTGATTTTGGACTGAATAGCTTAAATTTTCAGGCTCATCTTTAGATTGTGCAAAAGCTGGCAGGCTGCATAAAACCATCGTTAACATTGCAAAGCTAATAACGCAGTAGCGTGACGCTTCATGCCCCAGGGTAAATAACTCTCGCTGTATATAGTTCATGATTTTTGCTCCTGAGGTTGTTTAACCTGAACTTCTTTAATCTCAACGTCTTTAGTCTGAAATTCTTTGGCCTGGACTTTTTTAATTTCAACGTTTTTATTCTGAACTTCTTTGAGCTGCACGTCTTTGACCTGAATGTAGATTGATTGATTCATTCGTTTTGCCCATTGAGTTAATAATAAAAATAAAGGACCCCAGATGACCGCAAATATAATAGCGGTTTGCCATAGTCCAAGTGGTATCTCAATCGCGCCAAGCCTCGCTCCCGCCAGGTAAGACAATGGCCCACTGATACTGCCACCAACAAACGCTAACCAAGGTTTTTGCTGAAAATACCTTAAGCTATGATTTAACGTCATGGCAAAACCAGCCCAAATTAATACTAGCCAAGGAGGAATTAAAAAAGGAACGACCACACTGTGATTAAACTCAAACACCCCAAACGCCATAAGCATCGAATCAACGAACAGGCCAATGACTACACTCGCGGTAATAATAACGACATCAGGTTTACTGCACTTTGTGAAATATAAATGAAATGCCACTAGGCCTATCGCAACTGGCAAAAATGTATTGCCAAGCAAAATGCACCCGAACCAAATGGATTGAAAAAGTATAAAGTTAATAAGCATAGGTAACATCCCCTGTTTGCTTTTTATACGAAACGAACGTTAGTTTAGTTCATAAAAAAGGCCACCGCAGAGGTAGCCTTTATTTACAATAGAGTGTGCTTGTAAATTACGAGAGCTTTATTGGGTAACGACCTTGCCCATCTAGCTGAGAAAACATTTTAATACCGTTGTGAATATCTCTAGGTAAACTAGGATCTGGTTTCACAAACCCTTGAAAGCCAAACGAATCTGGTGACTCAATGCGAGCATTACCTTCTAAACCTAACTTGTTTGAACCGTCAAATGTGGCAACAACATCACCTTCATTACAAGACAACTTTGAGGCAATTGTACCTAGTTCCATTGCTTGGCCAAAAACTACTTCCGCTTTTGTCCATAAAAGCTCTCCCTGTAAAACATCACACATTTGCATTTGCTCATTTGGGTCAGTAACGGAAGTCATATGAAACTCATCTATGTCTAAAATGACACGACCATTAAGCTCACTAGTCGGAATCGGCAGTTCCGAACGGATTGCACTTGCTGGTGCTCTAAAAGTGAGTTCCGATAATGACAAGGTATTGAAACCTAATCCAATTGTTCCCTTCCCGCTTAATTGATTTGCGTCCCTTGCCTGTCCGAATTTAATGTCGAACGACAGTTTTCCTGTAAACAAGGCGGCGATATTCATATCCCAAGTTAAGCTATTGAACTGCCACTTATCAACTTGAATAACATTCGCTCGTCCAGACCAAAGTGTGCCCGATAACGACTGATAAGCGACATTTTTAGGTGTATCTACATACTTTGCAATAAAGCTTACAGGCGCTAACAGCACACTAAAAACAATGAGCATGATAATAAATAGAGAAAAGAGTTTTTTAAAAGACATTAATTGCGCTCCAAGTCTAAACGTCGAACTCGTACAATGCCTGTCTCGTCAGTCTTAGATAAATCTAAGTTGCTCACATAAATACCATGTTGGTTACGTAAGTCTGCTAACCACTTTGTTAATTGATTGAAGTTCATGTCTTCAAGTCCAACCTTTACTAAGTCCGCTGTTTGCGGTTGCAACCTAGCTAACGTAATACCATTTCTTCTGGCCGTTGTATTAATTACCTGCGCCATAGAGCTAGTACTACCTGAAGCACTAGAAGTTTTACCTGAACGCTTGATCAAAGCGATTTGCTGCTCAGCCCAAGTATTTAACTCTTGTTGTTGTATCAGTTTCTTTGATGTCTCTGATAAACCATTGGCCACAGAGTTATACACTGAAATAAGAATAAACAGGCTAAAACAAACACCTAATATAAGTATTAATTTTTGCTCACTCTCTGTTTTTGACTGATATAACGCTATCGTCTTTTGTTTAAAGTTAGCTATTGCTGACATTATCTAGACTCCTTAATACTTAGTGAGCCTGTAACCACAGAGCCGTCATTGTTTACAGCCCCCGGATTCACTTCTAACCCTAAGTCGACAATGGCCACTCGGAACTTCTCAAACTCTTGAAAAGACGGTGCCACTGCACTTATTCGTAGTTCATTTCGTTTGCCATCAAATCTTAAGTTTTCAATTTTCACCGCTGAAAAGCTTTTGAATACAGAACTTAACTTCTGCATTACTGATAAGTAGTCAAACGATGATGCTGTGGTACCGCCACCAGAAATGGCTTTCACCTTTGACTGTAACTGTCTTTTTAATAAGTTTATACGCAGCTTTTCTTTAGGGAATGCTTGCTGATAAGTATTTGCTAGCTCTTGCTGTGCGGACGCTAAACGAGACTTCTGTTGTTGCCACTGCGCTGTCATCATCACAAACTGTATAACAAGCAATAATCCGCCTAATATTGCTACTGGTCGCCATGTTTGCCATGCTTTGCTGACAGGCTTTTTAGGAGCGAATTCACCTTGAAGTAAGTTCCACTTTTGCTTCGCCGCTTGTTGCGCTAATAACAACATTGGTAGCTCAGGATCTTCTGCTACTAAGGTGATCGATTTTTCTTCATCTTCCGCCGCATCAATGACTTCTTTTGGCAAAGGACTATAAAAATTAATGGTTTTGTTAGACATCTGCTGGACATACAAAGGCAGCCAGTCTTTTTCAATAAAGCAGCCTTGCCACTCACCTTCACGTATAAGATAGCCATTGGCTATTTCAATTAAGCTTATGTGTTCTGGTTTTTCGTCAAGCGGGATACACAATACTTCAGGAAGAATATGATTCACCCGAATATCATGGTCCGCCAATAAGCTAACCCAGCCAGCCAAACTGACTTTATTGACCACTGCAATGTTAATAAAGTGCTGTTCTAACTCTTTGTCAAAACCTACGTCTCGAATCGCGAAGTGCAACTTCTCAATGTCATCGGCTAATTCATCTTCGAGCATATACGGCAAGGCCTTAAGCACCTGACGCGTTGGTTTTATTGCACTCATGTGCTTGATAAGTCGAACATCACCACTATTTGCCAGTACAGTCACTGGACGGCCTTGTGCATAACGGCTTAACGAAGACAGTTCAGACTGATCTTGCAGTTCACCAGAAACAATGACTTCGTTCGTTACATCAGACCATACTAGCCAAGATACTGGACTAGCTTTTTGGCTGCTCATCCTCAGGATTAGCTTTTCGCTCAACTTCCCCTCCAAATCGACGCCCAATAATCCAAGCTCGATACTGTTCATCTAACTGAATCAAGCTGGTTAATGCAAATTTGGCGTCGTTATAAGTTGCATTTGTAATTAGTTTAAAAAATTTACTCGATACCGTAAAAGCCTTTCTGTCGACATTGGCGATTCCGCTAATTGCTTTTACTGACGGTAAGTCCCAGAACTCATTAATGTCTTGAAAACCTTTTTCAGGACGGTCACCAATCACTTTTTGTGCGGTGGACTCATCAATATTAAGCACGGCCATTAGCAGTTCAGGCTCATTCTCTTTAATAGTATTTACGTTAATCATAAGTTCGTGATACTGCGGAATAACACACACAAACTTCTTAATTTTATTCAGTGTCAGTGGGTCAAACCCGTATATTACTCGAAGTTCATTTTCATGAGCCAACGCACTATTACCACTTAAGTACGGAAACTCCATTGACGAGTACATATCGCCATCGTAGCCGCCCGCTTCAGTAGCGTAATCATCTGGGTCAATCCAATCGTAAACATTATTGGCAAGGTCTTCTAGGCTTACTTCAGACTCAACTTCCAAAGATTCTAATAAACGCACAAACATATCACGAAGCGCTTTTTGTTTGGCTTTATCAAGATTAGGTTTCCACAAGCCATTAAGGTTAAAACAGCTATGTAAATCAATAATTCGACCTTCAATTAAGCCATTGCTAACCGGAAACGCCATGCCCTCTGCAGCCCACGTTTGCTCTAAATGTGTTACGCCATTATCTTCTTTTAACGTTTCTGTTAATAACATTTTTACAAACGACTCTGAGCCTTTTGCGTATTGAAACGCTTGTTGCCGCTCAAACATATTATGTGCTCGGCTTATACCTAAACGTTGCGTTTTTAATAACTGCGAGGCTAATACAACACAAAGTGCGACAATAAGCATTACTGAAATTAAGGCGATACCTCGCTGTTGTTTAACCTTGATCAACTTCAGTTTCCTCTATGAACGCAAATACCCGCTCAATTTCTCCAAATGCGTCTGTTAAAAACGTTAGTCTCACCAATAATGGTAAACCATCGTCAGGCAAATCCTCTTGCCATTCGTTATCATAAAAATACTGTAGTTTTAGCTCAGATACACCTTCGATTAAATCTTGAATTCTAGGCTCTTCACCTCGGTCAGAATCAACATAATTAAAATAAAGCCTTTGTAAAACACCTTCTACCACACGATAACCAACGGCTTGCAATTCGCTTCTAGGCAATATCATTACCGGGTTAATCCAACCATCACGGATAAAGGCAAAACCCATGTCTTCAGAGTCTAATAAATAAGGTTCAGCCACAAAGTATTTATCAATTGGCGGCTCACCATTAAGCCTTATTTTGCGCTGTACCACCTGCTGGAAGTCATTCTCGATAAACATCATGGCCCGTTGCAAGTGGCTTAACTGCGCTGATTGAGCTTCAATCTGTTCTTTGTTTGATATTGTATTATTGAGTACTGAATAAGTAGCAACGCCTAACATGGCAAAAATCGCCAAAGACAAAAGCATTTCTATAAGTGTGAAACCTTGCTGTGAAGTTTGTGACCGCTGGTTAATCATCACTTTTGCCTCGCGGCTCATATTGAACAACGTAGGTTTCTAAATCGTAAATACTGCTTTTGCTGTCTTCAAATTCATAAACGGAAACTGTCACAGCGCGCATTCTAGGATCAGCGGTTTCCACAACTTGTTGTCGCCAAAACCATTTTAAACCTGCCATTTCAGCTTCACCTTTGTGATTTTGTTTTGGCGGCCAGGTTGTTTCAACTTGAAGCTCCGTTAAACGGTTTTGAGCTACCCAAGATGCAAAGGTCATTTGCTGTAGTAAACCAATATTACTCGCACTTTGACTAACAACATTTAAAATTGAGGCGCTGGCATAAGCAAAAATAGCTAACGCCAATAGCATTTCTACCAATGTAAAACCGTTAACTTTTTTACGTGTTGTAATAGGTAGCCTATTAAGTGAAGCAGTAGGAACAGTATTAGGTGGAGTAAGAAGCTTCATTATCTATCAAGCTCCTCTTGTTCAGCTGGGTTGTAATGTTTTACGGGCGCAGTAAACAAACCTTGGATCACAAACATGACAACATCATCAAAGTCTTGGAACTCTAACTCAATTTCAAAAGGGGATATTTCACCAGAAGATAATAAAAACACCTGTGGGAAAGCTAACAGTTTTTCTTCATTAGAAAGTCCTGACTGATCTTCCATTGTTTCATCATCAATAAACTGTACCGCACTTAACAAACTCTGTTCTTGCCAAGGCAAGCCATCAAGCTTGAGTGTTAACGTTAAGTTTTCGTTTAAAGGCTCTGTTTCAAAAGGACGGTCTGTAAAACGAACCCACTCTTCGTCCTCGAGTATCAAAAAAACATACTGTTGTTCCGATACCGACAAACCAAGCTGTTTGTTTTTTACTGTGGCATATTCCGACGCTAGGTTGATTAGCGCCGTTAGCTTTTGCGACTCTTCTTCAACTAAGTCGTAGGCATTAGGCGCAAAGCTAGGAAAGCGTACAAGCGACACTAAG
This sequence comes from Psychrosphaera haliotis, assembly GCF_039523615.1. NCBI lineage: Bacteria > Pseudomonadati > Pseudomonadota > Gammaproteobacteria > Alteromonadales > Pseudoalteromonadaceae > Psychrosphaera > Psychrosphaera haliotis. The sequence goes on from NZ_BAAAFQ010000011.1 coordinate 41,672, forward strand.
TAGCCGATGATGACAATCACCAACATCAACTCTATTAGCGTAAAGCCTTGATGTTTTGAACATCGTGCCATCGTCGCTTTCACTTTTGTGTACTTCTATTGAATACCTTAACGCTTATAAATATTCGTCTGCGTTCCAGTTACCAATATCATCATCAGTACCGGCAACACCATCAGGGCCCATTGAAAATAAGTCGTATTGTGCCATTTCACCTGGGCTTACTAATTGATATTCATTGCCCCACTTATCCACAGGTACCTTTTTCAAATAGCCATTTTGTGGATAATTACGCGGTACTGGCTCCATTTCAGGCATGTTAACCAAGGCTTCTAAACCTTGTTCTGTTGTTGGGTACATTCCACCCTTCAACTTATACATGTCTAACGTAGATTCTAAGTTACGAATTTCTATCGCTGTACTCTGCAATTTTGCTTCGTCAGATTGGCCCATTAAGTTTGGCACAACCAAACCAGCAATCATGCCTAAAATAGCAATAACGATCATCACTTCTAATAAAGTGAAACCTGTTTGTTTATTTGTTTTTATTGTTTGAAACTTTTTCACTGGATACTCCAATCGTTTTCTTTTTTTTTATAGTAACCGATTCAGGTTACATTCCTACTAAAGTGTTCATTTGCATTATGGGCTGCAAAATTGCCATTAATATAAACATCACCATACCGGCCATCACCAATACAATTAAAGGAGTTAACAAGCCTAAGCTTATTTTTAGCGTTGCATCCATTTCATTGTCTTGGTTATCAGCGGCGCGGCCTAACATTTGTTCTAGCTCACCTGACTTCTCACCACTGCCAATCATATGGATCATCATGGGAGGAAACGTTTTACTTTGCTGTAACGAGTTTTTTAAAGAACTACCTTCACGAACTGCATCTGAGGCGTCTTTTACACACTTCTGAATATATTTGTTGGTTAATACTTGTCCCGCTATTTTCATTCCGTCTAATATCGGCACTGCACTTGATGCTAGAATGCTCAAGGTTCTCGCAAACCGAGCCGTATTTGCGCCCAATATCACTCGACCTATCAAAGGTAGACTTAACAACCAGCGGTCAAACTTAAGCCGAATAGCTGGCTGTTTTAGCATTCGTTGCATGATCACGCTAATGCCTAAAATACCAATCAACACAAACACACCATAATCAATAATGAAATCACTGAGCGTTAATAAAAACTGTGTGGTACCAGGCAGTGTCGCACCAGACTCAACAAATTGACCTACTATTTGTGGCACCACCGATGCCAACAGAAACGCAACGATACCAATGGCAAATAGCGTCAGCATAATTGGGTAAATCATAGCTTGAGTAAGCTGACTTTTGGTGGCTTGACGTTTTTCTGTGTAATCGGCCAACCGATTTAATACCTCATCCAAATGGCCAGACTTTTCGCCTGCGGCCACCATTGAACGAAACAAATGATCGAATATTGTTGGAAACTCTTTCATGCCGTCGGCAAGAGTATAACCTTCAACCACCTTTGAACGGATAGACATGATGGTTCTTTTTAAACGCGGTTTTTCACACTGTTCAGCAACGGCTAACAGCGCCGCTTCAATAGTTAATGCTGAACCAACTAACGTCGCTAATTGACGCGTAATTAACGCTAAGTCAGAGGCAGAAACCGTAGGTTGAAACAAAGTAAAACCGGTACTTTCTTGCTGTTCTTTTTGGCTTGCTTTGTTTATCTCTAGCGGAATAAGGCCTTTGTCTCGAAGCTGTTGGCGAATTTGTTTTGATGTGTCCGCTTCAAGTATGCCTTTTTTAGACTTTCCCTTCGCATCAAGCGCTTTATACTCAAAAGCCGCCATTATGTATCCTCGCGTGTCACTCTTAGAACTTCTTCTAATGTAGTGACACCTTGTAATACTTTACTCATTCCGTCATCACGAATGCCTGGGATATTTTGACGAACGTACTTTTCAATTGCTTGTTCACCGTGGCCATTGTGAATTAATTCACGCACTTGCTCATCAACCACTAATAACTCATGTATACCAACTCGACCACGGTAACCACTAAAGTTACATTTATCGCACCCTTTTGGATGGTAAATCGTGACGTTTTTAGCGCTCGCTTGTTCTGCAGTAAGTCCTAACAGTTCCAACTCAGAGTTGTCAGGTTGCACCTCAACTTTACATTCTTTACACAAGGTTCTTACAAGTCGTTGAGATAACACAGCTAACAAACTCGATGACAACAAGAATGGCTCAATGCCCATGTCTTCCATACGCGTAATTGCGCCTGCAGCAGTATTTGTGTGTAACGTGGAAATTACCATGTGACCGGTTAAACTGGCTTGCACGGCTATTTCAGCGGTTTCTAAGTCTCGTATTTCACCTATCATGACCACATCTGGATCTTGACGTAGTATTGCTCGTAAACCACGTGCAAACGTCATGTCTACTTTTGGGTTAACTTGCGTTTGACCAATACCTGGCAATTCATATTCCACGGGATCTTCCACCGTAAGAATATTGCGATCTTTACTATTAATATCAGACAAACCCGCGTACAAGGTGGTACTTTTACCTGAACCTGTAGGTCCGGTAACCAATATAATTCCATGCGGTTTACGTAACAATTGACCAAACTGTAATTCGTTGGCTGATGCCATACCTAAGTCAGCAAGGTTCAAACGAGCATTGTTTTTATCTAATAGTCGCATTACCACTCGCTCGCCGTATGACGAAGGCATTGTAGACACACGAACATCAATTGCTCGACCAGCAATACGCAAAGAAATACGGCCATCTTGAGGAATACGCTTTTCAGCAATGTCTAACTGCGCCATTACTTTAATTCTTGAAACTAAAAGAGAGGCTAGTTTGCGGTTCGGGCTTAATACTTCACGTAAAACACCATCGACTCTGAAACGAATAACTAATTCTTTTTCAAAGGTTTCAATGTGGATATCAGACGCGCCTTCTTTAATCGCTTCGGATAAGGTGGCGTTAATTAGTTTTATAATTGGTGCGTCGTCTTCACTTTCTAATAAATCTTCAGTGCCTGGTAACTCATCGGCAATAGAAAACAAGTCCACTTCGTTACCAATATCTTCCATCAGCTGCTGAGTTTCAGAGGCATTACGCTGGTAAGCCTGCTCAATCGCAATTTCAAATTCGTTATTGGTAATAACTCTGTATGGTAGTGGATGCCCAATCAAACGACGTGTTTCTAATAATGCTGACATTGGCGTGTCAGACTTAATTAACAACTCTTTTTCATCGTTGTTGTAAGAAATCATCACGCCAAAGCGCTGCGCAAAACCAAAAGGCAAACGTTGATTCGCTGGTATTGCTTCGCTCTCAAGCTCTTGTTCTATCTCTGGTTCAAGTTCCATTATCTTACCCATCTTTTTTAGGGCTATCTTTAGATACGGTTGGTGGTTTTACACCTTTTTCTTGGCTTTCAAGATAGTCTTCAAAACGAGGCGGCAACGCTAGGCTGTCATCCCACTCTTTTAAAACAGGTTGATCTGTTAGTGGCATTAATGAAATACCGTCTTGGTCTTTCTTAATTTGCTCGGCACGAATGTAGTTGTATTTTTGTTTACTTACGTCAAGTGCTGAAGCACCGTCACGCAAAATTCTAGGGCGAATAAAGACCATCAAATTACGTTTACGTTTAGTTGTACCTGTTGAGCGGAACAGGTGTCCTAAAATAGGTAAGTCGCCAAGTAGTGGTACTTTAGAAATACTTTCTTGAACGTCTTCATCAATCAGGCCGCCGATAACAATCGTGCCGCCATCTTCGGCTAATACATTGGTTTTAATTGAACGTTTGTTAATGCCAACGTCCACACCTACCGCACCACTTACGCTTGATACTTCTTGCTCAATTAACAATTGTACTGCTGAACCTTCGTTAATTTGTGGCGTTACTTTTAACTTAATACCCACTTCTTTACGGTCAACTTTTTGGAAAGGATTTGAGTTTGCAGAGCTTGCTGTAGAGCCAGTAAGAATAGCAATTTCTGAGCCCACCAATATAGAAGCTTCTTCGTTATCAATAGTCGTGATGGATGGCGTAGCAAGAATGTTGGTATTGGTGTCGTTGCGAACCGCTTGTAAAACTGCACCCCAGCCGCCGTTTACTACGCCTGTTGCGAAACCAGAGATACCACCAAGTACTTGCGCTAAACCTGAATAGTCACCATTTTCTGACGTAGTCACAACAGAGGGTACTGGAGCACCTTGTTCATTGTAAGTATTCACTACTTGCTCTGTTTCCTGATCACGAGCCTGATATGCCGCACCCGCAATGGTAGAAATTGGCGTTACACCATTGTTATATTGAGTAAATCCAATATCCGTGCTGCCCCACTGAATGCCTAGGTTAATACCATCACTTTCAAATACTTCAACAATAATTGCTTCAACCAAAACCTGCTGACGTCGAACATCTAACTGACGAATAATTTGCTCTAGTGAACGCATCATGTCTGGCTCTGCATTAATAACTAATGAATTAGAGTCAGTATGAGCTTGAATAGAATAGTCGCGTGTAGATGACGTTCTTGTGCGTTTATTTGTTGTTGGCGTTCCACCTTGAGCATCGGCTGCAATAGAATCCGATACGCCCGTTAATACTTTTACGACTTCTTCAGAGTTTGCATAATTTAAGAAGTAAACTTTTGTATTACCTGTGCTTTCTAGCTCAGAATCTAGACGCTTTATTAGCTCAATAACTTTGTCACGCGCTTCTTGCTCACCTGTAACAATCACGCTATTTGTTCGGTCGTCAGCCACAATTTTTGGCACCAAAAAGTCTGGTTGTCCTTTATTTCCAGCTGAAGACTTATTAATACTTTCAACAATGCGCACCATTTCACTCGCAGACGCATATTCTAGCTTCACAATAACCACTTTTTGATCGCCAGCGCGGTCTACGCGGTTAATGATTTCAACCATACGATTAACCATAGCGACAGAGCCTACAACCATCACTACATTTGATGGCTCGTAATGCACTACATGTCCGCTGCCTGACTGATCGCTAAGTTGACGCAATAGTGGAGATAGTTCTCTTACTGATACATTTTTAACTTCAACAACGCGAGTGACCATTTCGTCACCTTCGCCTAAATAACCTTCACCCACGACAGGAGTAGGCGAGCTTTTTACGTCTTTGGCACGAATGACTTTTAATATGCCATTGCCCATATCAATAACGCCATAACCGTAAACCTGAAGTACATTTAAGAAAAAGTGATAATACTGCTCTTTAGTTAACAAATCGTAAGAACGTACATTAACTTTGCCTCGAACAGCCGGGTCAATAATGATGGTTTTCTGTAATATCTTGCCCACAATATTAATAAATTCATTAATATCAGTGCCTTTAAAATTAGGTGAATATTGCGTTGCATTAGCAACCGGTGAAACCCACGCTGTAGATAACAAACCTAAAGTCAGAATAGCGGAAAAAGCCGACACCTTGGCCGAACGAGTAACTTTTGCTTGTATGTTCTTAGATTTACTGAAAAATCCCATTTAAATAAACTCCAGGGCTTATAATGCCAAAATTATTTGAACCGGTGAATCATCGCGTAAAACAGTAATATCTGCTTCCGTTAGTTCTTTTAATTCACTCATCAACGACAATGCTTGTTGCATGTCCGTTAAGTCATAACCGTTAATATTCACCGCCAAGTCGTTTTGCTTTAAACCTGCTTGGTTAAAAAGCGTTGGGTCATTACCAGGAGACAATTTATACCCCAATAATTCACCTTTTTCTCTATGCGGTGTAATTTTTATAATATCCATCAACTGTTTAGGATCTTCAAACAGTTGCTCTCTTTGTTCACGTAATGAATCTGCTAATTCAGTATCATCACGATTATCAATTCTTTCTGGCTCTCTATCGTAAGCCGCTGGCTTTCTTGTTTTTGCATTACGCGATGGTCTTGTTGGACCAACGTCCACAGCATCGACATCAATATTGTCATTAAGTTCAGAGGCAGAACCAGGAATTGATGTGGAATATTCAATCCCTTCTAACATTAACGTTTCGTAACCAACGCCAACGGACAAGATCACTCTGTCTAATAAGATTTGACTCACTGACGCTGAGGTACCCTCAATTTTTTGCCCAATTCCATAAGTATCTTGACTACCTGATGACTCAATAATGGCAACGGATGTTTCAGATACTTCACTGGAGCTGTCAGCAACAATTCCCGTTAAAGTTAAATTCAATCGCGTTTTAGGGGCCACTGAGGTTGTTGGCTTAGGCTTTGTGGGTGCTTTTTTAGTTTCTTCCTTACCAAATAAGTTAAGGCTTACTAACTGGCTAATATTTATACTTGAAGTGTTTGATGAAGAGGATGAAGTTAATGGCTGAGCAGCAGAAATGCGACCTGAACTGGCAGGCTCATCAATAAATTTCCAAATAGTAAGCGCGGCAAGGTAAGCGCTATAAAGCACCAATAGCACGGTGATAATTTTGGCAATTTTATTTTGCGGAATTTTTTGAGCCAATTGGCTGAACTGCTCTAACAAGCGAGGCGACTCCATTTCTTATTATTATCCAAGCAATTTATAATCAACGATGACAGATTGCGGCGCCATACATTATCAAACTAAAAGTAAAAATGCTTGTGCTCGATGTTGAAAAGTCGAGTATAACCTTTCAAGTAGTTTAAAATCACTAATTATGATAAATTCACGACGTTTTCACGGCACATTTAACATTACTGAAACATAACATGACAGAATCAAAAATTCGATTAGATAAATGGCTTTGGGCCGCACGATTTTTTAAAACTCGTTCTATAGCTACTGACATGATCAATGGTGGAAAAGTTCACTATAATGGTCAACGATGCAAAGCGTCTAAAGCAATAGATGTGGGCGCGGAAGTTAAAATACGTCAGGGATTTGATGAAAAGATTGTGGTAATAAAAGAAGTCAGTGACAAACGACGCAATTTTACTATTGCACAAACACTCTATGAAGAAACAGAACAGAGCATTGCTAACAGAGAAAAACAAGCGTTGGCAAGGCAATCTAGTGCAGCGATGTCGCCGCGCCCAGATACAAAACCAGATAAAAAACAGCGCCGAACGTTATTAAACCTTAAAAATTCAGATTTATTTGAGTAACTTATCCATGACTGACATTAAACAACCAGACCTACTACACCGTTACCTTTTTGATAAGTACCATGTTCGTGGAGAACTAGTACAAATTTCAGATTCATTTACGGCAATGCTTGAAAATCACGACTACCCAAATGTCGTAAAACGAATTCTTGGTGAATTGCTGTCTGCTACATGCTTACTTACAGCAACGCTAAAGTTTGAAGGTGAAATTAGTGTTCAACTTCAAGGTGATGGGCCGCTTAACTATGCAGTGGTAAATGGCAATAATAAACAGTCTATGCGAGCGTCTGCTAAGTTTGATGAAAACATTAAAGAAGGCACATTATTAGACCTAATTGGTTCTGGCTTTATGGTTATTACTATCGCACCTAAAGGCGGCGAACGTTACCAAGGTGTTGCTGCATTAGACAAAGATACGCTTGCAGAGTGTATTGAGCATTACTTTGAAACTTCAGAACAATTGCGCACCCGAGTATGGTTAGCGACTGACGTTCAGCAAGAGCAATGCAAAACCGCTGGCATGTTATTACAAGTACTACCGGTTGAAGAACGCGCTAAAGAAGACTTCACGCATTTGGAAGCTTTAACCAACACGATTAAAGACGAAGAATTATTGCACCTTGATCCAACTCAAGTATTGATTCGCTTATACCATGAAGACAACCCGCAATTATTTGAACCTCAAGAAGTTAAATATGCCTGCGGATGTAGCCGTGAAAAAACAGGTGATGCTATTTTAAGATTATCAAAAGACGACGCGCTTTCGTTAGTTGAAGAGAGAGGTAATATTGAAATAATTTGCCAATTCTGTCTTAAACAATACTTGTTTGACTCTATTGATGTTGAAGCACTTTTTAATGCAAATGCCGACTCAGACAACGCTTCGGTTAATTAGCATTTTGTGACTTGGACTGTCTAAGCCGGTTAAACGTGCTTAGACAGCTAAGATTTAAATAAACATTCAATTTGCCAGTGCCTAACTATTCAAAGCTATGACTACACAAACGTCTTAGTTAGCGTTTTAATAAAATAGAAATTCCTTTCTCTAGTTTTTTTTCGTCGCCAGGCAAAAAGCCGTGATGAATTGCACGTACGATGCCCTTTCGGTCAACCAAATACCCCACCGGCATTACACTCACATTAAAAGTATTACTCACATCGCCATTAGCGTCATAAAGGTTGGTGTAATCAACGGGCTTTTTATTTAAGAAGTCTTCGGCATTGCGTTTTTTCTGATCTAGATTCACCGCAACGATTTCAAAACCCTGTTCTTTTTTCCTGCTGTAAATGTCGTTTAATAGCGGAAATGACTTTAAACAGGGTTTACACCAGCTTGCCCAGAAATCGACGTAAACCACCTTCCCTTTTAAGGAATCCATTTTAACAACCTGCGTGCCATCCATTGTTTTTAACTCGAAATTTGGCAACGGCTCGCCTACTTTTACTTTAGCGATTACGTTAAAAGAACCAAACCCGATGAACAGTGCCGTTAAAACGATGAGCTTAGTAGGTAATTTCATGGTTATCCTTTATGATGAGAGTGTGTAAGTGCCATTTTAGGCTAACTATGCATAAGAAAAGGAAGTTTTCACGACCGTTTTTATGAAACCAAGTGTGTAAACTAGAATACTGATTTCCATCCAAAAAGTAAGCAAAATAATATGAAAACAATAATTTCAAGCGTTGGCCTGATGTTAGTGTTGGCGGTAACTACCGCCTGTTCTGAAAAGAAAACAGAGCAAACTAACGTTGAGGTAGAAAAATCACGTATCCAAGCTCACCTAGAATTTTTAGCTGATGATCTTTTAGAAGGTCGTGACACAGGCAGCAAAGGTTATGACCGAGCGGCTCTTTATGTAGCCACTGAATTCAAGAAAATGGGCCTACAGCCTGCTGGTATCGACGGTTCTTACATGCAACCGGTAACTTTCCGTAAAGGTTATTTAAATCAGCAGAGCCCTAAAGCTACTATCAAAACCGCTGATGGCGAAGTTGAATTAAAATTCCCACAAGACTACATCATGGGCCCTAACATGTCGGCTACAGAGTCTGCTTTAGAAGCAGAAGCGGTATTCGTTGGTTACGGTATTGTGGCGGAAGACTTTGACTACAACGACTACGAAGGTCTTGATGTTGAAGGAAAGATTGTTGTTACTTTACGTGGTCGTCCAGCAGAATGGCCATCTGAAGAAGGCGCTCACTTAAACCGTGAGAAAACACGTTTTGCTGCAGAGCGTGGTGCCGTAGGTGTTGTTTCACTTCACTCACCTAAGCGTGAAAAAGTTCGCCCTTATACGAGCTCTTTAAACTATCTACGCGCTCCTTCAATGCGTTGGATAGACGAAAATGGTAATCCTTTTGGTGGATATGAAAACATCAAAATGGGTGCGTACTTAAATATTGGTGCCGCTGAGAAGTTATTTGCGAATGCAGAAACATCTTTAGAAGATGTATTTGCTGCAGACAATGACGATAAGCCAGTAAAAGGCTTCCCATTAAACGCATCATTATCACTTGCGTCTAAAGCAAAACACGAAGAAGTATCGTCGCCTAACATTGTTGCGATTCTTCCTGGTACGGATCCTAAACTGAAAGACGAATATGTCGTATTTACTGCACATTTAGATCACGTTGGCTTTACACAAGATGTTAGTAAAGAAGACCGTATCAACAATGGTGCAATGGATAATGCGTCTGGTGTTTCTATTTTATTAGAAACAGCTCGTGTATTAAAAGAGTCTGGTTCTCTTCGTCGTTCAGTATTATTTACTGTTGTAACGGGTGAAGAAAAAGGACTACTAGGTTCAAGCTATTACGCGAACAACCCAACAGTTCCAATTAACGACATGGTTGCTAACATCAACTTAGACATGCCTGTGTTACTTTACGATTTTGCCGATATCATTGCCTTTGGTGCTAACCACAGTTCAATGGGTCCTAGCGTAGAAAAAGCAGCGGCTAAATTTGATATCGCTTTAAGCCCAGATCCAATGCCTGAGCAAGCTATTTTCACTCGCTCTGATCATTACAACTTTGTAAAACAAGGCGTTCCTTCTGTTTTCTTAATGACAGGCTTCACTTCAAAAACTGAAGGCGAAGATGGCGGAAAAGTATGGGGTGACTTCTTTGCAAATCATTACCATCAGCCAAGTGACTCTTTAGACTTACCTATCAACTATAACTCAGCAAAACTATTCACTGAGATTAATATTGGTATCGCGAGAGAAGTTGCAGAAGCGGATCAACGTCCAACATGGAACGACGATAGCTTCTTTGGTAAAACATACGGCCAAAAAGATAAGTAAGCACTGTTAGATTTAACTATGTTTAACTATGAAAGCAGCGGCTTATCCGCTGCTTTTTTTATAGCTGTAAGCACCTCATAAACTATTCAAATACTATTCAACGCATACTGAATAAAATTACATTCCGTTGAAATGCTGTGTTTCCTGTTGTGCTGTGTTGTTTTCTACTGTGCTACTCTCTAGCTACTTTCCAACTACTTAAGCTGAGTCACTTTCCCTTGGTGAATTTTAGGCACAAAAAAACCAGCTCGAAAGCTGGCTTTTATCATTTAGATTTAACTAAGTATATGGATTAAGCCGTTTTTAAGATTGGCTTAGGCTCATCAATGTTTGATAACAATTCCATATCAAAAGTATACTCATCAACAGCAATCGCAAGCTTACGCTTTTCGTTGTATGCCATTAACTTGTCACTTTCTTCAGCTGTTACTACGTTTGCTTGTAGTGAAACTTCTACTAACTCTTCAAACGTTAACTGCTTAGTTACTTTACCAGCACGTTGTGCTTTCTTAATCTTGTCTAGTAACGGAAGAACGTCTAACTTCGCTTTGTATGCGTCAGAAAGAACAGTGAAACCATCACGGCCTTTCATGCTTACTAAGCTAGTTAACTCTTCTTTAGCGCCGTCATTACGTAACGTTGCTTCTGCTAAGTCAGTGATTAACTTGTCAGAGATTTTAGTTTTACCTAAGAACGCATTACCAGTAGATACTTTTAAGAATCCAGCAACAACACGATTAGGGAAGTTATCAACATAAGCTTCTAGTGCTTCTTCAGCTTGTTGTAGTGCCCAACGTGTTCCGTACTCAAAGTAAGGCGTTAGATCTTTACGGTTTTCGCTTTGTAGGTAGAACTTAATGTTACCCATCGCCATGAATAAGAAGCTAAGAATGTCGCCTAAACGAGCAGATAACATTTCTTTACGCTTAAGGTCGCCGCCTAATACTAACAATGCAAAATCTGATTGAACTGCTAACACGCTTGATAAACGCTTAATACGCTTTTCAAACTGGTTAACTAGTTTGTCAGGATTATTTGAACCGCCAACACCTGGTACATACGCAGTTGTTAAACCACGGAAGAAGTTCTTAACACTGTAACCAATTGTTTTACGGAACAATGAGTTAAATTTAGCGTCTGCATCTGAATCTTCAGAGTGAATTGCTGTAATTAAGTCTTGTACATATGGGTGACAACGAGTCGCACCTTGACCAAAGATCATAAGGTTACGAGTTAGAATGTTCGCACCTTCAACGGTAATACCGATTGGCGTTGCAAAATAAGCCGTAGCCAATACATTACCAGGGCCCATTTGAATTGCTTTACCAGCTTGAACGTCCATCGCCGCTTCTAGCGTATCACGACCAAGTTCAGTCATGTGGTACTTAGCCATTGCAGTGATAACTGAAGGTTTGAAGCCTAAGTCTAAAGAGTTAAGAACTAAATGACGCATCGCTTCAAGGTTATAAGTTAAACCACCGATAAGCGCTAACTGCTCTTGGATACCTTCGAATTTACCAATTGGCATACCAAACTGTTCACGGATTGCCGCGTACTCAGAGGTAGACTTCAAACATGCGTGTCCAGTTGCACAACCGTTTGCTGGTAATGAAATACCACGACCTGCACCTAAACAAGCAACAAGCATTTGCCAACCGCGACCAACATTGTTTTGACCACCGATTACAAACTCCATTGGTACGAATACGTCAGTACCACGAGTAGTACCGTTGTAGAAGTTAACGCCTAATGGATTATGACGATTACCCGTTTCTACGCCTTCATAGTCAGCAGGAAGTAGTAAACAAGTGATACCTAAATCTTTCTCAGCACCAATTAATCCTTCTGGATCAAATACTTTAACTGCTAGACCAACTAAAGTAGCGATAGGCGCTAGTGTAATATAACGTTTTTCCCAAGTAACACGTAAACCAACAACTTCTTCGCCGTTGTACATGCCTTTAGTTACGATTGCACGGTCTGGAATACCACCAGCATCAGAACCAGCTTCAGGGCTAGTTAGTGCAAAACATGGGATGTCACGACCATCGACTAAACGAGGTAGGTAATGATTTTGTTGTTCTTCAGTACCGTAGTGAGCCAATAACTCACCTGGGCCTAACGAGTTAGGTACCATTACGGTAGTAGCAATTGGGTTGCTCTTAGTTGAGATACGCGCAACGATTGTTGAACTTGCATATGCACTGAACTCTAAACCACCAAATGCTTTTGGAATGATGAACGAGAAGAATTTGTTGTCTTTTAAGTGCTGCATTACATTTGCAGGGATATGGTTGCTGTTATGCACTTCCATATCATTAAGCATTTCTAACAATTCTTCTAAAGGACCGTCGATAAACGCTTGCTCTTCGTCTGTTAATTTAGACGGGGCAGTATTAAGTAGCGTTTCGAAATCTGGCGCACCTTGATAAATAGAGGCTTCAATCCATGTGTCACCTGCGTCTAACGCTTCTTGCTCTGTTCGAGAGATTTCAGGAAGTATTTTCTTGAATTTTGTTCTTAGGCTCATGTTTCGCCCCTCAATTATAATTAAATAAAGTGTTTCCCAATATACGCTACTTATCCCTCGGTCGTAACTCTAATTAGTATAGACCATCTTTGAGACAACTCACGCACAACTGGTACGATGTCTTACCAGTTTATTCATTTTTAACAAAAAATAAAGTTAATTTTGCATATATATCTCAGTTAGGTACTACGGAAGTGCCTACAGGTCGGATCAGTAGGTCTAGTTGTTTAGCATTTAAGTCTAGGATTTCTCGATAAATTTAGTTTTTTTGTTATACCTGTTTAATTAATGACCAGATGGGTAAACAATGTCACTTGCGATCATATTTAGTCGGGCACGAGTTGGAATAAATGCGCCTTTAGTCACAATTGAAGTGCATTTATCTAACGGATTACCCTCTTTTACTATTGTCGGGCTGCCAGAAACTTCCGTACGAGAAGCAAAAGATAGAGTACGAAGTGCCATTATCAATTCAGGTTTGGAGTTTCCACAAAGGCGAATCACAGTTAATTTAGCCCCGGCAGATTTGCCCAAAGACGGAGGCCGTTTTGATTTAGCCATCGCCATTGGTATTTTAGCCGCCAGTAAACAGATATCTGACAAACAACTTTATCAATATGAGTTTTTAGGTGAGCTAGGATTAAACGGTGACATCAGAACCGTCATTGGTGAAATTCCATCGGCAATTGCTTGTAAGAAGCGTAATCGAATTAACATAATGCCTTCTTTAAATGCCGTGAATGCAACTATTATTAATGGCGCGCAGACCTTGTCGGCAAACTCTTTGCGAAATGTAGTTGAGCACTTTAAAAATGAAAAACATCTTTGCCAACCAGAGGAGTTATTTACTGTTGATGCTGATACTTTAGATCAGCCTGATATCGCTGATGTTATAGGTCAACCGTTAGCAAAACGAGCCTTAGTGATTGCCGCTGCTGGGCAACACAACATCGTGTTTACTGGACCTCCTGGCACAGGTAAATCTATGCTAGCACAACGAATTGCTAGCCTTATGCCTGAACTGTCCGACGATGAAGCACTTGAGTTAGCGGCAATAAACTCTGTTAGTGGTAAAACATTCGATATTAAAAAGTGGCGTCAGCGCCCTTTTCGCTCTCCCCATCATACGGCTTCCGCGATAGCCTTAACAGGTGGCGGTCGCCCTCCTAGACCCGGAGAAATTAGTTTGGCACACAACGGGATTCTTTTTTTAGATGAACTTCCCGAATTTAATCGGTTTGCACTTGATGCGTTGCGTGAGCCGCTAGAAAGCGGCGTTATCTCTATTTCACGAGCGGCTCTTCAAGTTGAGTTCCCAGCCCAGTTTCAACTGGTGGCCGCTTTAAACCCTAGTCCAACAGGCCATCACACTGATGGTCGCGCTAACTCAGCTCAAGTTCTAAAATATTTAAACCGGATTTCTGGCCCGTTTTTAGATCGTATTGAACTGCAAGTAGACGTGCCAGCTTTGCCTCAAGGGGCGATTAACGCTAAAAATAACAAAGACGATAAAAGCTCAGCTTATTACAAAGAGAAAATATCTGTAGCTCGCGAGCTCATGATAAAAAGAGCAAACAAACCAAATGGGCTGCTTTCGAGTAAAGAAACTGCCCTTCATTGTAAACTAGACACCGCCGATGCGAAGTTTTTAGAAGATACTATCTACCGCCTAAACATGTCGATAAGGGCGTACCACAAGATATTAAAAGTAGCGCGTACCATTGCCGACTTAGAAGGCTGCCAAAATATTAACCGTACGCATTTATCAGAAGCATTGGGGTATCGCTCCCTGGAGCGCTTGCTCAAACAGCTTTCTAATTTCTAGTTTCTATTTACTAATTTTTACCTGGCCCTGACTGGAGGCTGAGTGTTGGCAAGGTACTACTTCCAAAACGGCTCAACCAAAACTTAAGTCAAAGTCGGTTTTCCGATTTCAGCCATTCATAAGTATCCTTGAGCATAACGTCTAGTTGCACAGTATTATTGTATCCAAGCTCACTTACCGCCTTGTCACTAGAGGCCACGACTCTTTTGGTAACCATAAGCGCTTTTTCTGGCGTCATGTTTGGCTCCTTACCAGTTACTAGTGAGCCCCAATAAGATAGGCGACCCACCAGCTTTAATAACCATGGTGCGATAGTTGAACTTTGTTTAGGTTTATTTAGCAGCACAGAGATTCGATTCACCACATCTAAAAAGCGATGATCAACACCCGCAAGAATGTAGTTATGGCCAACTTGCCCTTTAGTGACTGCAGCAATATGGGCTTTAGCCACTTCATCTACATGGCAGTAAGAACCCTCTCCCGACGGCACACCTGGCAATGCATCATCATTAATCATGGTAAATAGCTGTGACCAATTATGTTTATCAAACCGACCCATGATGGCACAAGGATTTAAAATAACAGCGGGTAGGTTTTGCTTTAACTCAGCTTGCTTCACAACTTGTTCGCCAAGGTATTTAGTTTTTAAGTAATTAACATTGGAAGTCATGGCTAAAGACTCAGAGCTTTCATTAATCACACCAGAATGAAAGCCATAAGCCGATATAGAAGAAGTATGAATAAAACGCTTAACGTTTCGTTTTAGTGCAGCATCTACAACATATTGAGTGGCTGTGACGTTCAATTCATGCTGTGTTTCATTATTTTTTGTCCACAAATTAGTGTCACCAGCAATATGAAAAACAACGTCAATATCATTGTCCATGCAAATTTCTATGTCATCTTTATTGGTCATTAACCCAGTTCGCCAATCTACTGGCACATCAGCCAACAAACTCGTATCTGAACCGGGTCGGCATATTGCGGTAACACTCCAACCTAAATCGTCTAATTGACGAATCAAATTAATACCTAAAAAACCCGTTCCACCAGTAACAAATGCCTTCACGTTTAATCCTTATTTAAGATATGAAAAAGCCGCTGATAAAAGCGGCTTTACTAAACTCAATGTAAGCTAATGAATCTGATATTAAATAATATCAAGGTAAGTACTTTTTAAATTATTCTTTAAAAGTTTACCTTAAAATAAATACATTAATATGCCCTGCAATAAAATGTTACTTTTAGCTATCAAAACCAATAGAGACAAATTCAATGAGCCTCCTAAGTAAAAAATATGGCAATGTCGCAATATTTGTAGATGTACAAAATATTTATTACACCACTAAACAAACCTTTAACCGTTCCTTTGACTACCGCTTGTTTTGGAAAGAGATGTCTGAACAGGGCAACATAGTTACCGCCATTGCTTATGCTATAGATAGTAATAACGATGGCCAACGAAAGTTTCAAGATGCGCTAAGACACATAGGCTTTGATGTAAAACTAAAACCTTATATTCAAAGGGCAGATGGCAGTGCTAAAGGAGATTGGGATGTGGGGATTACTATTGATGTGCTAGATAATGCACCAAACGTAGACACAGTCGTATTGATGTCGGGCGATGGTGATTTTGAGCTGCTATTAAGAACCATTAAAAAACGAAATAAATGTAAAACTCAAGTTGTTGGAGTTGAGAAATTAACAGCAAATTTACTCATTGATGCGGCTGATATTTATACACCAATAAATCCGACTTGGTTGAAATAAAGGTTTTGAGTGATGGTCATTTTTTCTAAATATTTAATTTAAAACATATCTGTAACAAGACGTTAACAATACTATGCATTAATCGCCACCAAATCAAACAACTTCAACTAAGATGAGCCAAAAAGAAGAAAAAAATACCCAAAACCCTGCTTACTATAAAACATTTTGCTCTACGGTTGTTTTCTAACCTACTTAATGAACCGGCTTATATAGCCTTTACAAGGTTTTCGAGGCTATCTTTTACAAGCTTATTGTGTTAATAATCGTATCGCTTATGTCTAGCTATCTTCATGAGCATATAATAAATTAAAAAATATAAATCTAGGGACATATAATGATGAACTTTAAAAATAGTTTAACTGCTTTTGCAGTTGCTGCAGCGCTGGGTCTTTCTAGCTCTGTAATGGCTGCCGAGACCGGCGGTCTAAAAATCAAAGTTACTGATAAAAACGGTAACCCAATTGCAGGTGCAACAGTATTAGTAAAAGCACCAGACAGCCTAGTTAGCAAAAATGCAGTGTCAGATGCCGATGGTTTTGTTTCTCTGCGCGGACTAGACGCTTCAAACCAATACACCGTAAGTATCAACGGTAACCAAATTCAAGCTTTTGAAGCAAACAATGTACGTGTTATCACGGGCAAAAGTTTGAACCTAAGCTATGCAGTTAGCAATGCGTCTAGCAACATGGAAACAATTGTTGTATCTGGACGTGCGGTATCTGCTATTGATACAACGTCTGCAACAACAGGTATGGACATTACATTGGATATGACTGAGTCATTACCAACGGGTCGTTCTTACCAAAGCTACCTACAACTTACTCCTGGTGTAAAACCAAGTAGTGGTGGTAACCCATCTTCAAAATCTGGTGTTAACTACTCAGATGCTGGTGGTGCCGTAGGTACTTCTTCAGACAATGTTTACTACATTGACGGCGTAAACGTAACGGATAACGTAACGGGTACATTTGGTGGCAACATCAACTCTGAAATCATTCAGGAACAACAAGTTATTACTGGTGCAATCCCAGCTAAATACGCAGGTGGTTCTGGCCTTGTTTCACGTGTTGTTACAAAGTCTGGTAGTAATGAATTCCACGGTTCAGTTAACTACTACTTCCAGAACGACAGCCTAGTTGGTGACTATGACAGCCCAACTAAATCGCAAAGTGGTTTCTCTACTTTTGATACAGCGGTAACACTTGGTGGTCCAATCATTCAAGACGAATTATGGTTTTTTGCTTCATACCAGCTTAAAAACCGTAAAGATGACGTAGCCGATCCAGAAACTGGTGCAATTGCTCGTTCTGTTGAAAACGAAAGCACATTAGGTTTTGGTAAATTAACTTGGCAGGCAACTAACGATGACCGTTTAGTATTTACTTACTTTAACGATCCTACTGACGTTTCTGGAAGCAGCGCGTTTGACACTTTATCAAACCGAGATCGTTCACGTAAGCAAGGCGGCGACAACTACAAGATTGACTACACGCACTCTTGGGACGACGTAGTTCTTAATGCTGGTTTCATGAGCCATGAGTCAGAACTTTCTGATATCGCTAAAGATAAAAGCACTCGTAACGACGTTGCTTACTTCGCTGACGCTTCAACTACTACACAGTCAGATACTGACCTTGGTGGTTTAGGTTCAGACACGCTACGTGAGCGTAATAAAGAAAGCTACTATGTTAATGCTGAATACTATTTAGATACTAACGACTTTGGTTATCACACTATTGAAGTTGGTTACTCAGCAGAAACGAATGAAAACATCACAAACTCTGTTTACACAGGTGACTCTGCACAATATACCTCTATTGGCGCGGCGGATGCTGGTACAACATATGACCAGTATGCAAATGCTGATGGTTGGATTGGTAACAGAGATTTATCTGACGATGATGCAGCTCGAATTGCAGCAGCAACTGGCATTGCCGAAGCTGATGTAGCAAATATTGTATTTAATAGCACTGCTGGTAACCCTACAGGAGATGTGAACGTTTACCGTATCATTCAAACACAACAAGCTGAGTCTAAACTTGAAACTAAAGGTCAATCTTTTTACATTCAAGATAGTATCAACATTGAAGACCTAACATTAAATGTAGGTTTACGTGCTGAAAAATGGTCTCACTATGCTTCAACAGGCGAAAAGATCTTCTCGTTTGATTGGGATATTGCACATCGTTTAAGTGCTGTTTATGACATTAATGGTGACGGTGATTCTAAAGTTTGGGCATTCCACGGCCGTTACTACGATCCGGTACGTACTGACATGACATCATTTGCTGGTAATCTAACTGGTTCAGTTCGTGAAGAGCAAGTGTTTGTAGATGGTTCATGGCAGACATTCCGTACGCGTGGTGGTGTAGCTACACAAGATGCATTCTTCTCGCCTACAACTAAAACGCCTTACACTGATGAATTTTTAGTAGGTTACTCAACTAACCTTACTGAAGATACAAACATCTCTGTAACGTATACAAACCGTAAAACTCGAGACATTCTTGAAGATTACGACTTAGGTGTTTATTCAGAAGGCGGCCAATTAGATGGTTCATCTTTAGCATTACCTCTGTCTTACTTTGGTTACACAGAAAACCCTGGTTCAAACTATGTTCTAGCTACGCTAGAAGGTGGTAAACGTGATTACCAAGGTGTTGAAATTACATTCAAGAAGCTTCGTACTGATAACTGGAATCTATTAGCGTCTTATACTTATAACGATGCGGAAGGTAACACTAACTCAGATGGTAACGCGGATTTACAAGGTGATTTCTACTACCTAGATCCACGTGCTCCTAACATGTACGGCAAACAGCCTGGTAACATTGATCACCAGTTCAAAATCTTAGGTACATATTATTTTGATAATGGTTTTGAAGTAGGTGCGGTTTATAACTGGAACTCTGGTACAGCATATAACCGAGCTTCAAACGTTTATGGTCGTTATTTACCACTACGTGAAGAAACTACATATGACTTTGGCGGTTACGACGGACGTTGGATTGCTCCTGGTAACCTTGCAAGCCAAGAAACTCCAGCATTTGGTACGCTAGATGTGCGATTCAAGTATGTTCATGACTTTGGTGATTATGAAACTGAGTTCTTCTTAGATGTATTTAACATCCTCGATGACCAAGCGGTTACTGAAGAAGAGCAACTTGTAGCTGGTAGTGGTTCATTTGAATTTGGTGAAGCAAAAGACTGGGTTGCACCTCGTCGCTTCTACCTAGGTGCTAAAGTTGAATTCTAAGCACATATAATGATTGATCGCGATAGTTCACTATCGCACCTTTAATCTGTTAGTAAAAGCCATCGAGAGATGGCTTTTTTACACCTGAAATTTACCAACAGATGCGTCCACGCCCCTCAAATAATGTGTAAAAACTCCAGTACTTGCTCTTACTCAAATAACGACAAATACCTTTAAGACCCCTAGCATGGTCTGTGTGCTATGTGCTAAATATTAGGCGCTAGGTGCTACCTAAAAACAATTGGTGTAAGTAATAGATCTGAGGTATGGGTAAAGCGATGTTAGGTTTTCGGTGTTAACTGCAGGTTCTGGGTAAAGTAGCAAATATAGACAGGCGTTATAGTGTTGGCTAACCAATAAAAAGCCCCTTGCTTTTCGCAAGGGGCTTTTAACGTTATAGCTTATATAGTTATTATATTAACGCTTTGTGCGTCTTCTAAGCATTGCTAATGGCAATAACAATAGAGACATCCAGCCGAAGCTACCACTGCTTGATTTCTTCTCTGGAGCAACAGGCTCTGGTACATCCTGAACCGTTACGTTGCTTGAACCCATTATTGAAGACTTACCATCTGAAACAGTTACTGCGAACTTCAGATCTGTATCAAACGCAACAGTAGGTGCAGTAAACGACATAGATGCAGCATCTGCTCCTGACATCGCTACTTCTGGTCCGCTAGTTTGAGTCCAAGTGTAAGTAAGAGTATCTGCAGTATCTCTATCAAAGCCTTCCGCTTCAAGAGCAACAGCATCACCTTCTTCTACAGTCATATCATCAGAAATAGAAACTAGGCGAGGTACTGAGTTATCACACGACTCAACAACACCACTAACCACTTCAGAGAACATTGGTGATTCAACGTTAGTAAATTGAACGTTATCTACGAACCAACCAAACACACTCGCTGCGCTATCGGTTGCAATTCTGAAACGGAACTTGACAGTGCTACCGTTTAAGGCTTCTCCAAAGTTAATCGTTTCTTGAGAGTTTGTCGGGAAGTCTACACTATCTCGCATGTCACCAGAGAATACCGGACGACCAGCTAATGGTTGGTCTGGAGTAACTGCAGGAAGCACTTCGCTATAACCAGCATTCATGAACTGACCACCAAAGTAAGTAACATCTTGCCATTCACTGCCGTTTAAGCTTAGCTCAACAACACCGCCATCATAACCAGTCTCTAACAAGTAAACGTGCCAGAATGAAACAGTGAAATCACCAGCATAGCCTACTTCGATTTCACCTGTTTCATAACCTACATCTGAAATTTCAGATATATCAGCCATAAATAACGTACTGCCACCTAAGTTAGCGCCTGTAATCCCTCCCCAATAGGCAGTATAAATATTGTTTAGTTCCGCTAAGCCAGACGCACTTTCGCCGCCATCCATTATATTTACTGACCAATCAACAAAGGTAGATATATCTTCCATGTCTTCAAGTGTCGTTAGATTTACTGGATCTACTTTTTCGAAGTCATAGTTGATAGTAACTGGTAACGTGATATCTTCAGCCTCAACAACTTCATCACCTTCAACCGCTTCAGGGAAGGTTACTACAAACGAAATATCATCCGCAGTAGAAGCGTCATTGATAACAACATCTAAAGATGAGCTCGTTGATTTAGAAAATGGTGATAATGAGTCAAAAGTAACTAGACCATCATTAGCAATAGTTACATCCGCGTCACCTTCAACACTGATTTGCGCTGTAACACCTTCAAGTACTTCGCTACCTGTATTAGTAATAGTTACCGATATTTGACCAGTTTCACCTTTATCTAAAACGCCATCCGCTGTACAGAAGCCAGACGTTGTTCCGTCATAGTCAGCCATTAGGTCAACAGAAACCGCATTGAACGCCGCTAACTCAGTCGCATTACTTTCTACAACACCTGAAAGATCTGTTGACGTTCTAGCAGGAGATACCGCTCCAAGGCCCATACCACGTTTTGCAAATGCTGCAATCGCCATGTCAAAGTCTTTTGAGTCACTAGCTATAGCTGCAGCTAAGATAGCATCTCTAGCTTCAGTGTAGGTTGGTGAAATAGGAGTTAATTTATAACCTTCAACTACATAACGAGACATTCTGTCTTTTGCATCAGCAAAACCATGTTCGTTAATCATAGCGACATAGAATTCCCATAATGCTACGGCCCAAATTTCACCGGCACCATGTGGAGACGCATTTGAAGTTGTAGGGAACCCATCTGGGCCCGCGCCTGTTGTAATGTGACCAAATGTATACGGATTAACGTCCATATCAGTTGTATACGGAGCACGACGAATACCAGTAAAGAAGTCAGTTACGTATGTACCAACACCGTATCCTAAACCGAACTCAGAGTTACCTTCAAGTTCAAGATCTGACTCTTTTGTTACGAAAAGCATGGCGTGAATATCAGCCCAACCTTCACCCATTGCTCTACCTTGGAAGTTATTCAAACCAGAACCATTGCCAATTAGGCGGTTTTGGATGTAGTGACCAAATTCGTGAGCGATTACCGCATTATCAAACGTTGAGTCTTTTAATGGGAATGTGCTTGTCATTTCCACTTCAACAGTGCCGTCTGCATCAATTATTTCATAAATAGATGCACCGTCCGCAAAGCTTAGACCTTGAGGGGCAATTGTAATTGTATCGTCGTCGCCACCCATTGAAGCAGGCGTGCCGTCGTCAACGTTATTAACAATTATTGCGCCTATCGCACCAGCATCTTGTGCATTACCTACTTTAATATCAAAGTCACACTCGCCACGGTCTATTATCGCGATATTACCTTCAAGCGCTGCGGCATTAACTGCTGGCTCACAACCATCAGTTAATGTGTCAGTACCGTCATCAATACGTACAACTGAACCTGTTACTGAGTATTGCTGAGGACCAAAAGACGCTAATTGGCTTGAACTTAAAATACCTAAGGTATCAGAGTTAGTAACTTCAATACCCCAATCTTCACCCACAACAGCATCTTTGTCAGTCCACAAGAATTGTTGCATTCTTGGGCTGCCACCGTCTGCAGGTGTCGACATGTTTGCGTTGTTTAAACCAGAGTTATCTTGAGCTTCTAGAAGTAGTGGATCGCCTTCTACACCGCCACGCTCATAGTTTGATAACTGTGCATTACCTGACGCTTCATCAAATCCATAATCGTAATAGTAATCATGTAAGAAGTTAGTCATGTAGAACAAGTTAACAATCGCCGCTTTTCTGTTGCCCATTGTATTAGCTCGTGCTTCTGGGTCTAGCGGATAATCAAAGGTTTGGGCACTTGTTGTTTCTGCCGTGAAATCACCTGGACTAAAGCCACCTGGTGCAATTACATCAGCATAAGCAAATGCATTATTACCTGAAGTAGTCGTTGCAGTTTCTTCTAACCACGCATCTTGAGTGCTTAAGAACGGCATAGTTGATACTGAAACTAACGGCGCTTCTAAAATAACATCTGTGTCATTACCAGGGTCTAACGAAGGTACAACGTCACCGTGAGGACCTTGCATTGGTGTCAGGTCATCTTTTGCATACGCACGATAATGGAATGTTGAGTCATCAACCGTTAGGCTGTTTTTAGATAAAACCTTGCCATTTGTAGCATCAACAACATAGCTGAATAATTCTGTGTTTACTGAATCAGCAGCTGAGACTTCAACTTCTAAATAATAAGAAGGAACCAAACCTTTGCTACCGTCAAAGTATACTTTTTTAGCACGCGTTTCAGCGCCAACAGATACTCCATTTGGCGTACTTTTAACTCTGAAATGAGAGTATTTACCTTTTTCTTCAGATGCTACTAATGAAACATCAACACGACCATTTGTCGCGTCTTTTACTGCGCTTAAGATTGCTGGTTCAGCTTCACCAAAATCAAACGATGGGGCGAATTGGCCAACCGGCAACTGATTTTTAGCTAAGTAGCCCGATGAGGCAACTAAGTTAAATTCAGAATCCATCATAATGTTAAATTCACGATTAAATACTTCTACACCCATGACTTCTTGAGTGTATTTAGCAATACGGGTGCCTCTGCCTTCGTCATGCATATTTGCTAATTTAACAACTTGTGTTAGACCACCTTTTGATGTTGATACACCTAATAATGCGTTTAAATAGTGGTCGCTGGCTGCTGCTGCTCTGTTTTCTGTAGCAACCCCAGATAAATTTGGTGCCTTAATTGAGCTAGGTGCCCATACAAAAGTCGCTTTACCAAGATTGTCGTCGTAATGGCTCTTAAGGCCAGATACTGTAGGCTTTGAAGCAAGAGCTTGTTGTGTAGCAGCATCGAAGCTGCCTTGTGCTTGTGCAAACTTGCTGTTTTTTACTGAATTTACTAACTGGTCACTTGGAGCTGCATTAGCACCAGCACTGGTTAGAACTAGAGCGACCGCTGCGGACACTCCAGTAATTTTAAAATCTATCATGTTTATTCCTTGTATTTCGATTATAAAACGAACGTGTTCCCTCTTCGTAACGAGAGGTCGCTGTAAAGATTATTGTTTTTATATTTATTTACAGTTGTGAATAAAGTAATCGTAAACCTGTCCTTATTGCAACCGTTTGATACAGAGTAAAATCACCACCATAACCAACCAAATTTAAACCATTGTTTTAAAAGCAATTATAAGAATCGTGTCAAAAATACAAACAATTTGTTACAAATTCAATAAACTTCAACTCTAAAAATACCAATTTAATCTGGTCTAATAATTCTAATAAATTAATTTAGGGGACAATAATGAAGAAAAGAAACGGACACTTGCTTATCGCACTTTCAGTGAGTATTGCACTTGCAGCATGTAATAATGATCAATCAAAAGAAAAACAAGACGCACCATCAGTGCCAAACGCAATGCAAGACAAAAATGTTGTTGCCGAGGACATGAAGTCAGTGTCATCACAAGTTCAAGAAATCAAGCAACCAATGGCGCTAGAACAAGCGCTGAGCAAAGGGTTTGTTAAAGTTAATAATACTATTTTGGAAGCGCCTTCTTTGCCTTTAATAGCTGGTAAAGAAGTGTTTGATAAGTCAGTTAATCAAAAAGCTAGAGTCACTGGTAATATTATTGTTGTAGTTGCAGATGGTGCAGGTACAAGCCAATGGTTGAGTGAGTTTGATATGGTAGAAATGGCGTCAAACACATACTCATTAACACCTAAAAACCCAACGGACTTGGTATTGGACTATAAAACGTTAAAAAGAAACAAGTCTGTGAAACAAGTTGAACTTCAACTCGATTACACACCTAAATCTGACAAAGAAACAATGTAAACTGCTATGCACAGTGGGCGATCTTAATCATACAAGTAACGAGTATTAGAGATCGCTCAATGTGTTAATTACAGGCAGCTACAACAGCCTTTATTTAACAAATTTACCCTTCCAAACTTTGCTAATGAACAACCACCTTATTCCCGTTATTGCCAGCATTAGCGTTAACAAAGCAAACACTTTTGAAAAGATATTGTTAAACCCGCCGGTATTAAAGTAGTCCATAAAATGGAGCTGAAACATAAGGTTCTTTAACCGTTTATGATCATCAACATGCGCTATTACTTTACGAGAAACGTCAGATATATAGATGGTTGTATTGTCGGTGTTATTTAAAGCCACAGCCCAAATTGCATTGCGCTCACTAGGAATGTCTTTTGTGCCCGTTGAAATCAAATTTATTTTAGCGTTTTCCATCAGCTTGGCTTTTTCTGTGTGTTTTAAAGACTGCTGTGCTACCTCAGTAACATAATTCTCATTAATAACCGAAAGCGCTCCCGTTTCCGCGTCAAACCACTTAACGCTTTGTTTTTGATAACCGTGAGCGGTTTCTTGAAAAAATGCCAAGTAATAAGGTTTATCTAATCGCCACACTAGCGATACTCTTTTTACGTCAGTAAGCTCAGAGCTCAACTTTTCTAGTGCTACTAAGGTTGGCGTCTGCAGACCTTCACTTTTATGCTCAACCTTTTGCCTAAACTGATTGCCGCTTGCTTTAGGGTCATCTGCTAGGCCAAAATAAAGGCCTGTACCAAGCCAAATTACCAATTGAATCGAGACAATAGTGGCGAGCCATTTATGCAGTACTGCGTGTGAAACAACTATTATAAGCATCACAAAAAACTCAAAAGACATGTTAAATTATGAATTAGATCGCCACAATCACTTTAATTTTTAAAAGCCCTAGAGTTATCTATATAATACATCAAGTGACTTAACACTGCGCTTCGAGTTCCGCAAGCGTTTGCTCTGACATGCAAGCAAGGGTTGCAGCTGTAAAAAACGTCGCTGTCAACATAGGGCTTTCAGTAGGCAATTCGCTAAAGAAGCGATAGACACTGAATCCAAGTGAATCCATCCAAAAGAACGACAATATTCCATCGAAGAACTCTCCTACCGCCACAAACCAAGACTGAACTAAGCAGGTTATGACAAAAAGCCAAATTAACCACAGATAGCCTATAATCATAAGTTACACCTCTTTATTTATTTGTTTATTGATTTATTTGTTTATTTGAATTGCGGAAGTTGATTTTACAATTTAGTTACGCGACTTGTAAAAAAGCCGAGGGCTCGTCCTTTAAAAGAGCAGTAATTTGGTGTTGACTCAGTGTTTTTTTCGCTATTAGTTGGTTAGCGAGTAACACTACTTGTGACCAGTTTTGCTTTAGAATGTTTGTCGCAGTCTGATCTCCAACTTCTAACCACTTAATGCACTCCTGCCTAAGACCATCGTTCACCTGTGTGAACTGTGATTGATCAACCAGGCCATTTAAATCCCCAAAGCCATATTGCTCTATCGCCTGCTTAGCTAGTGTTGTAGCTTTTCGTAAATCCCCTGAAGCACCCGTTGATAATAGCTCTCGGTCTTCATACCTAAGTAACTCCGCAGCGCGCCCGGCTAGGCAAACAGCAATGTTGTGCTTTATATTTCTAACAGTGATTTGAGAAATAGTATCGTTTGAACTTGAAATAACACACCCCAGAGACCCTTTGCGAGGTGTCACGTCAACGCAAGAAATACTCTCACTCCCAAATAGTTTCATAATCACCAAGGCATGACCGGCTTCATGATAGGCAGTTTGTTCTAACGCTTTCGGGCAGAAGCTTTTTTGCAAAGGCTTGCCAATGTGCTCATCGAGCAGCGCCGGATACATCTGCTCGGTAAATGAAACCTTTGATGATTTTGCAACTCTATTGGCATTATTTATTGCCCTATCAATACTTAATATTGATAAACCACTCGCTAACTTTGCCAGGGTACTTTTATGCGACGCGGGCAAATGGCGATTATATTTTTTAGCCATCAATGGAAGTAACTCCAGCCACTTAGTTGCTGTTGGGTGAGACATATTGATATGTGTTCCCAAACGCCCATTTCTCAGTAATGCTGGATCAATGCAGGCAATATTATTAGTTGAGCCAATCACTAAAAACTTTGCATGGTCTGTCCCAAACCCATCTAGACAGGTTAGAAACGAATTAGTCACTAGAGCAGTAGCATGACTCGATTCCGAGCGTATTGGCGCTATGCTATCTATTTCATCAAATGCGACAACACAAGGGCCATATTTTTGAGCGGTACTAAATACTCTCTTCAAGTTTTCAACAGGATTACCAACTAGAATCTCAGGTGAATTGACTAAGATGATTGGCATACCAGCCTCATTAGCAATCGCTTTCATCGTCATGGTTTTACCAGAACCAGGCTCGCCTGCTAAAGTAATTCCATTCTTCTGTACCTCTCCAAGTTTGAGTTTATGGCATGACTCTAGAATAACGTTTTTAACATTTTCATGACCCATTACTTCGTCTATGTTCACGTTCGTTTTTAAAAGTATCTTCATAAACGGAATTTGCGTATCTTCTTTGCTAACGCGGATCTCAGGACGCAACAATGTTACATTTATGAAAAGCACGCCGTCAGTCAACGTATTCGAATATTCATACTTTTGTGACCATTGCACCCCTTGATAAGTCTCCGAAAAAGCATGAGTAACATCGCTTGAAATATTGGCTAACGAATTATAAAAGTCTCTCGGTACTTCAAATCTAATTTTTACGTTATCTGCTATTTGCGCTTCATTAAACCGAATACCATCAATTTCGGTATCTAGCTTATTTGCTGCACTATTAATTTTTGATGGAGTTAAACCCTCAGATAGCATTGCAATCGCTAGTAAAGGTGAAACAGCCGTATGTGTCGTCGATGTACTTGCCGATTTTTTGATGGACTCATCATTATCAATAGGTAACTTGTTAGCCACCATATTTAGATGCTGTTGCATCTCAGCCGAAGTCAACTTATCTACAAATAAGTGCACACCGGCTTGCAAAAATTGCATTACCTCAGAGTCTAAACCGTCACCCAATAAACTCGGTAAATCTAAGTTTTCAACTTCTAAAGACGTCCCGTCTGTAATGCATTTATCAATAGAGCTACTAAAAATGATAATAGACTGTGATAGGTCAATTGGCTGCTCTGCAAATTTTTCCATTATTTTCTCGCCTTTTAGGGCAGGAATAATAACGCTTTGGGCACTAGTAGAAGCCTTTTCAAAATTCTTTAGAATAATGATCTGTTTTGAATATGGTATCGAAGGACCTGTCAGCAAACCTAAGTTCGCATCTCTATAAAACAGGTCCGTCCCTAAAAGGGCGCAATTACTGTACCTGTCGTTAAAAGTAGCCATATTGATAGTATTGACAAAGTAATTATTATTATTAGCCTTATTAATACTATTCACGAATGATGTGATAACCTCTTCTGATTCAACATCCGCATGCGACAAACAAGTTAACACCTGTGGCTTACTACCACGTGGAGATTTACCCATTTGGTTAAAAAGCTGCACCATCTGATTTTTAGTCGATTCGTGACCAGTAATACTACCGATGCCCTCGATAAATCTCTTTTTAGATTGTGCTCTTCGTTTGTCACTTGAACTATTTAACTCAATTAACAAAGTTAAAACCGGAAGTTGCACTACCTTATTTTCTGCATTTCTAACAACTCCTTCATCCCGAATAGAGGTTATGAGTTCTTTAAACATAGTTAAATCAAGCGAAACACTATTACCCTCTTGATGGATTACGCTTTTCATTAGAAATGTAGAATTTTGATTAATATTAAAGAAACTTCGAGTGCGAGTATGTTTATGTATAAAGGTTATGCCATGAGTTCTTGCACGGTCTTCATACTTAAATTTATCAGTCCTAGCCCAAACCTTCGCCTGAAAATCAACTATAGAAGTTGGTAGCAGCAAATCTGAGGTACAACCAAGCTCATCGGCAAAGGCATCTCGAATTTTTTCATTTCGAAGCAATCCTGCCAGAAGCGATATTTCATCGATGGAAGGTGAGTCGTCATCACTGTCTACCAAAGCCGACGCATAAAACCTAATAGCAGATGCAACCTCACTGAAGCTACCGTCAATGCAATTAATACAGTCTTGCGTATTAACATTCTGATTTATTGACTGCATATCTAGTTCTCCTGGGCGGCTTTCATTATCTTCTATATTTTCGTTGTCATCTGTAATATCTAAATCTTCGAAAAAACTCGCGAAGTCTGAAGAGCTAGATAAACCGATAGTGTCATCTTCTTCCAATGCAGGAAAACCGTGCTCTTCTATCAAATGTTTATCGATAGCATCTGACTCAGGATTTAGTACTTCCTTTGGATCAAAACAATGCTTATAAGTTATTTTGTTACTGGTCCCATTTTTAATAACAAATGACCAACCCTCTATATAAATAGGCTTTTTCGTATTCAAACGAGGTAACAACCCAAAGCACTTAAAAAGAAATTCAGTATTAGTAATTAAATCGCCATCGTTATAGTTGGCTTTAATATAGTCATTAGCTTGTTTCATCAGCAGAGTAATTGTCTCTGGTGAGTAACCATCTGTTGGGTCAAACCAGCTTGCAAAAAAGTTGAAAAAATCGTTACCGGCCTTAGCAAACTGTCGGTGCAATAATGGTTTTTGATGTTTGTGATCAAAGTCTGACACAACTTCTTCAACGCAAATACCAAGAGATGCACTATAGTCAGCACGAAGCCTGAAACTAATAAAGCCTACTTTCTCTTCATTATAGTTTGTGATGATATCCATCAATGACACGACCAACCACCCCTTAGGATCTGTAAATAGTGCCTGTAACGTAGTTTGTTGTGCATCGGCAAAAATTTTAGTTTGCTTTTGCTTTTGAGGAACATATGCAGATAAAACTTGCTGTATTGATTGGCTCATAACTTACCCCGTTGTGCTGAAGAAGAGAGGCAATAGTAAGGCTACAAATGGAAAGTTGCTTTCCATTCGATAAAAAAGTGACAAAAAAAACAAAATAGTATTGACAAAAAACAAAAAGAATGAAACAGCTTGACATTGGGCTCAGGTTAGTGTAGTATCGCCCCCGCTTCGAGCAATATAGGGAAAGCATAACAGGATGTTAAATTCTTCATTTAATCAAACACTTTTATACTTATTAAAAGACATCGAACCTGAAAATTAAAACTTATGATTGCCAACTAGGCATCAACACACGAAACATTTAATTAATTTTTAAAGAAACCAAATCTGATCTATATCGTTTTTAATTCATTAATTTGTTTAAGGGGTTTGTATGTCAAAATTACAGAAAGTGAGCATCAAAGAAGTTGCTCTAAAATTGCCTCGTTCGGCTAGAGACGCAATGTCTGCAAAAGAAATGGTAACTTCATTTCCAAGCCTAACGAATTCAGAAACCAGCTTCGACTCTCGCCTGAGAACAATGAAGAATCGGTTAATGCAGTGTGTTGAGCATGGCTCAGCAATGGTCGTTAATGGCAGGCCAATGCGCTTTTATTGTGCAACCGATGTGCAAAAGAAGTTAAAAAAAATAAGCGCTATTGACGCTGATATAACGCGCAAAGAAGGTGGTAGTCGTTCAATCAATAGCGAGCTCTCCTATGGCGAACTCAAAGCAAGAGTGATTGGATTCAGCAAATCAACGCCTTTTACTAACATCATTCAACCTAAGTTTGATTTGTTGCGTTCGGCCATTAAATATAAGCGAAAAGTAACGCTTGAGTATGCTGAAAGCCTTCAACTAGGCAGCAGTACAAAACGCAAAGGTCAGTTAATAACCATTGAACCAGTTGGTTTAGTCAAAAACAGACGAGTTGCTTATTTGATTGCACTATCATCGTGTGGTTCACAAGTTGCGTTACAGCTAAGTAAAATCACTGACTGTGAGTTAGTCCACAACACACCGCTTTTTAATAAGCTTACTCAAGACGAAGCTATTGCGATTTTAAATAGCGGTATTGAAGAAGGCTTTTTGGAAAGTGAAGTTGAGTCAATAACGATGGAAGTCTCGAATGAGGCCTTGGACTTATTCTTAAATGAACATCCTCATGGGTCGTCAGAGTGGGATTTTCATTTTATTTGTGAGCACCAAACTAAGGCGATGATTTCATTTAAAAAACGTATCACACAAGCATTTGTTGATGAGCTGATACAACTTGGCGATGATATTAATGTTATAGAGTCAGCTTCTCTACTAAAGTATTTAACAAACGGTCAATCAGCGCCTGCTGAAATTGGTATACACAAGTGCGACAACCTAAATAATTTGCAAAGTGTGAACATTATTGATTTCAATTTAAATACCCCGCTTTATACAAATGACTATTTAACTAGCCTGTCTTGGGCTAGTTAACATAGCCTCAATAATCTCTTTCGTTTCTAATTTATCCAATAGCTCCTCAGGTATTTTTGATTCTTGGTTCGATACGCTAAATAAACTACTGGCTAAGCTACAAGTTGAGTCTGAGTCTCCATCATGGATAGCACTCATGTTTAAAAGCTCTTCGTAACTGTTAGCGTTTAAGGCGCAATATACCGCTATAGAAAATGTTTCTGATGCAACCCACCCCTCTCCAAATCGTTTACTAAACTTATGTGGGCTATGAGGTTCATTACAGCCATTAAGTTTTGCGTACGCATCAATATTAAGCAGACCTAACAACTCATCTATTTCTTTATTTGTTATGTCATAAGCTAGTGCTTTAATCTGTTCACGAGATTCCGCTACTAATAACTCAGTAAGCATTAGGGAGTTAGCTAGACTATTTTTGCCTGATAGATCGCTAACTTGAGCCACTGATGATAAACCCAAAAACTGAATCGTTGCGATTGCACCTGCCACCAGCTTAGCCATCGGATGGCCGTGAGTTAGTTGCGCTACCTTAAAACCTAATTCAAATGCTGCAAAACGTAAGTAAGAATTGTCAGTATTTTTAGCTTCAGCGTTTGCCTGCATCATTTGATATAACATTGCTATGGGTAAGTTTTTTGTTGTACAGCCAGAGCCCTGGCTATAGTTAAACGCTACTTGGCCGCTGTACTCCATATCTTTTAAGGCAGAAATAAGTGTCATTCCTGGATTTACTGATTCATTCAGCTCTGGGATCATTACTAGGCCTGAGTTGTCCCCTGCACATTCCTGAAATATGCTACTTTCATCCTGCGTCATCAGCCAGCGTTGATAAGCTTTCGCAACAGACTTAGTCACTTTATTATTCATCGATGAAGCTGCTTCAAAACTATCTATTTTAAAGTTTGATTGTTCTGACAAAAAATCATTAATACCTTCTAAGGTAAATAGTGTTAACTGAGTGTCGTCTGTTATCTTGCCTTTGTAATCACACAACAGCGCCCCCGTTTGATATATAGGAAGTTGGTTGCCTGTTTTGAACTCTATTGGCTCACCATAAGCATCACCCACCGCGACACTCAATAACGCTTGATAATTTCGGCTATTCTTATCAACAAGTAACCTGTTATCCAATTGTGTATGAGGTAGAAAGCCTCGTGAATTGATTGAGTCTATATTTATTTGCATATTTGTTTGCATATCTACCCCTTAAGGCGGTGTTGTTCTGAGGGCTTCAATAATAAGAACTACTTTAGAATCTGTCTTTCCAGTTAACTCGTTTTTAATGGAAAGACAGTTTCCATTCCAAGCATTAAAGTACTCCGCATCAGTCGAATGAGGAGTGTTTATGACAAAACAAATAACTATATTATTACTATCGGTTTTACTTTTTGTTAGTGTTAAAAGTAGCGCTGATAGCTACCCCGTTAGAGAAAGTAAGCTTCCATCTGCTAAGGTATCCACGCAAAGTCATACCGGTAGTTTGAATGCAGGCTTTACATATCCTGAAATCACGCACACTGAAGGAGACATCATCTATCATGAAGTTGTTTTTTATTATACTGATGACATGCTGGACTATTTTAATAATGATGTTGAGCTTCTATTACAATTCATTGAAAACAGTATTGAGTTAAATAATACCGCCTTTGAACGACAAGACATTCCGCTTCGCCGAGAGATTGCAGGGGTTATTCGTATACCAGATGATCTCGATTATGACGATACTTACACAGGCATACAAAGATTAAACGCACTTAAAAAGCTTCACAACGAAGATAAATACAATTTTAACCTATTTTATAATGTGGCATATGTTGTGGCGCTAAATAGATACCATACGGAAGTTACATCTAATACGGGCTCTGCATGGCTAGGCGACAAATACTCTTGGGTATCACCATATAGAAACCAAATGGTGACTCGTACTCTGGCACATGAACTAGGACATAATGATGGTCTAACTCACGATGGGGAAGCCGCTGATGAAACTCATGGACAAGGTACAATTAGAGATACACTAATACGATATTTTGCTATCGGAGCATTTTGTGATGGTTATTCCAGTATTATGAAGAATGGCCAAGGAGACCGAAGTGAAGCATTCTTTTCATCACCTCTAGTTACCGCCG
This sequence comes from Psychrosphaera haliotis, assembly GCF_039523615.1. NCBI lineage: Bacteria > Pseudomonadati > Pseudomonadota > Gammaproteobacteria > Alteromonadales > Pseudoalteromonadaceae > Psychrosphaera > Psychrosphaera haliotis. The sequence continues at coordinate 75,302 of NZ_BAAAFQ010000011.1, forward strand.
CTAATGGTGAGGAATGTGGTACTGAAGGCGAAATGGACAGCGCCAGAGCATATAAAGAAGCCATTGTATTCGAAATCCCAAACCGTACTGCGACGTTTAGAAACAATCGCCCAAGCAAAGCAAAAACAGGCCATGTTTCTATAACAACAAATACCCTAAATATAAAGGAAGGTGACACCTTTCGAATCAACATAAATTGGCAAGACGCTGAACTAGGTGACTCTGTTCAGTTAATAACGAGAAAATCTTCAGCTGACTTCAACGATATCACCCCAAAATTGCGTCGTGTTTACTTTAATGGCAAAGACGAGGTTAACTCAATACTTATCAACACTCTTGATGATGACGATTATGAATTAGATGAAGAATTCTCCGTTGAACTCTTATACGGCCATGGTATCAACATTGATGACACTATGGATAAAGTATCTATTACGGTCATATCAGATGACATAGGTAACCCTGGCCAAGTTTCATTTGGCGCAACCGAAGTCAACCTTAGTGAAGGAGAAACCAAATCGATTAAATTGCAACGAGATAATGGCGTTGACGGCATTCTTCGAATAAGGGTGTCTTTAAATACAGTCAATGGTCTTAGTGACGATCTAGAGTTATCAAATACAGATATCACTTTTGATAATGGCCAGACAGAAGCTTCTATTACAATTTCGGCAACTGATGACCAATCCGTTGAAAACAGCGAAACTGTTCAACTTGTTTTAAATGCTGAAGAGGATGCTTACCTGGGACAAAGTTCGTTAAATATCACCATAGAGGATAATGACGAGCCACCGCAGCTAAAAAGCGATAGTGCCGGTGGATCTATGTCTTTTTTGTGGCTTATGTTTGGGATCGTTATATTAAAGTTGAAAAACCATAGTTTTATCCTGAGTAAACAACTTTAAATTTTGGTAACCTAATCATGCTACGAAAGAATCATAACACCCTCTAATTAGGTGGCCAAAATCACTATGCCGCTGCAATAAGACTAGATAACCAAAGGAATAAAAATGAAAAAAGTTAATGGAAAACTCATATTTAGTCCAAGTGATCTGACTGAGTACTTAGACTCTCCTTTTGCTTCATGGATGAATCGATTTAAGTTGGAGTTTCCCAAGCAAGCTCCAGAAAAAGACAAAGACGACGCATTGACAAAATCAATGCAGCAGCGTGGATATACTCATGAAAATAACCTAATCAAAGGGTTTGAAGATCAGGGCAAAAAAGTTGTTACATTAGAGTTCAAATCTACAGATATTTGGTATGAAGAAACAGTTAAGACCATGCAGCAAGGGCCTGATGTTATCGTTCAAGCCCTGCTTAAAAAAGACGATTTTTATGGCTTTGCTGATTTTCTAATTAAAGTGCCAGGCAATAGTGACTTAGGAAACTATCACTATGAAGTTTGGGATACGAAACTATCTAGCAAATCTAAGCCTTCACACGTAATTCAACTTTGCTGTTATGCCGAAATGATAGCTGAAATTCAAGGGTGCCGGCCTAAAAACATCACCATTGCCCTAGGCAATGGTGATGTTGTTGAGTTATTGCTATTGGACTACTACGCTTATTATCAAAACCTCAAAGAACGATTTCTCAACGAACAATCTACTTTTGAACTAAAACTACAGCCAAGTCCTTCGGAGTCTAAATCATGGGGACGCTGGTCAAAATATGCTGAGCAATTGTTGTTAGAACAAGATCATTTATTTCAAGTGGCCACTATTACCAAGGGGCAAATAAAGAAGTTGAATACAGCTGACATATTCACCATGACTGGTCTTGCCGAATCACACATTGATAAAGTTGCTGGTATGAATCCCATTGTATTTTCTAAGCTTAAAAAACAGGCCCGAATACAGTGTTTATCAAAAGGTTCTGAAATACCAAAATTTGAAGTGATTAAACCAAGCCCGCAAAGTAAACAAGGTTTGGCGCTATTACCACCAGCGTCACCATTGGACGTGTTTTTTGATATTGAGGGTTATCCATTAGATGAAGGCGGTTTGGAATACCTATGGGGCAATACTTATTTTGATGAAAATGGCGACAAACAGTTTATTGATTTTTGGGCACATAATGCAGAACAAGAAAAGCAGTGTTTCGTTGATTTTATAACTTGGGTATTTGGCCGGTGGCAGCAAGATTCTAGTATGCACATTTACCACTATGCGAACTATGAAATTGCAGCATGTCGCAAGTTAATGAGTCGTTATGGTGTTTGCGAGTATGAAGTAGATCAGTTGCTAAGAAATGAGGTGTTTGTAGACCTATATAAAGTTGTAAAAAGCGGCTTTTATATTGGTGAGCCTCGATATTCAATTAAAAATGTAGAACATTTATATAGAGGTAATCGTGAAACGGAAGTCGGCAATGGCGGCGACTCTATCGTTGTATACGAACAATGGCGTGAACTTAATCAGCAGGGGCTTGAAGGAGACACCTGGCAAACATCAAAAATATTAAATGATATTCGTGATTATAATATTGATGATTGTGATTCGACACAGGAACTGGTGGATTGGCTTAGAATTCAACAAGAAGAGCATCAAATTAAATTTATTGGTAAAACTGAAGTTGAAGAACCTGAAGTAAAAGAGGAAGTGTCTGAACGCACAAAGTTAAGAGACAAGTTGTTAATTCAAGCTGAACAGGAGAAAGAAACGGACCCTGCAAAATCAAAGTTAACTGAAAATTTAGCTTGGATGTTGGAGTTTCATCGACGCGAAGCCAAGCCTATTTTTTGGAAACTCTTTGATAGATTAGGCCAAGACCCAGAAGCGTTATTAGACGACTTAGACTGCTTGGCCTTTTGCGTTAGAACAGAAAGGGAGCCATTTAAACCCACTACTCGTTCAAGAAGTCTGGCATATGAATACCATTTTGATACGAGCCAAGAGTTTAAAGCTACACAACGAAGCTTTTATATATTGGGAGAAGAGACACCTGAAGGCAAATCGAAAAAAGTGACTTTTGCTCCAAATCTATCAGACCTTAGCAGCGGATTAATCGTTGTTACTTCAGGAAACGAACCTTCTTCATTAATCAACCTTGTTCCAGATGAGTATGTAAACCCAAAACCTATTCCAGATGCGTTAACTGAATTTATTAAACAATATTCAAAAGGAATATTCGACACAACACCAAATGCTGTAATTGACTTTCTGTTGCGCGCTAAGCCGAGAATAAAAACGCATCTCCCTAACGATTCAATAGTCTCAGCGACGAGTTCGGAGGAAAAGTTAGAGCAAATCACCCATGTAGTTTTAAACCTTAAAAATAGCTACCTTCCAATTCAAGGTCCGCCAGGCGCTGGCAAATCATTTACAGGCAAACATGTTATAACAGAACTTTTGAGACAAGGTAAAAGTGTCGGCATAGCAAGCAATAGTCACAAGGCAATAAATAACTTATTACTTAGTACTGCGAAGCACTGTAAACAACTGGGTGTGACAGCCAGCTTTGCTTGTACTAAAGAAACAGAGCCTGATTTATTAGAAAACAATGTAGATGTTATAAAAAACAAAGACTTATCTTCCCGGACTATTGGAGCTTCTCTGGTGGGAACAACCGCATGGGGTTATGCTCGAGATGATATGGAAAACCAATTAGATTACTTGTTTATAGACGAAGCGGGCCAAGTAAGTGTTGCTAATTTAATCGCAATGGGAATGAGTACTAAGAATATTGTATTAATGGGAGACCAAATGCAATTAGGACAACCTTCACAAGGTACTCACCCTATGGAAAGTGGTTTATCTATTTTGGACTACTTGTTACATGAACAAGCGACAATACCAGATAATATGGGCGTATTCCTTGATACAACCTATCGGATGCATTCAAAAGTTAATCAATTTGTTAGTGACTATGTTTATGAAAGTAAGTTAGCTTCCCATATCAGCAATGACAAAAGGTACATTACCATTCCGGATAATTATGTTGGCAAGTTGACAAAAAAAGCTGGCTTACAATTTGTACCTGTTGAGCACTTTAGCAACAGCCAAGCCTCCGAAGAGGAAGTTGATGAAATTCAAAGCCTAGTTAAACAGCTAATTGGCAGAACTTTTCACACCGGCGAAAAAGACCAGCCTACTCGTTTGATTACATTGAATGATATTCTTTTCGTATCGCCTTATAACCATCAGGTTACTAAGTTAAAAGAAGCGCTGGGTCCAAATGCTAGCGTCGGTAGTGTAGATAAATTCCAAGGACAAGAGGCGCCAATTGTCATATTAAGTATGTGTGCAAGCGATGCAAATGAGTCTCCTAGAGGTTTAGACTTCCTGTTTAATAAAAATCGATTAAATGTCGCGATTTCAAGAGCACAATGCCTAGCAATTGTCGTTGGGAACCCTGAGTTGGCTAATACCTCCGTAAGTAAAGTGAATCAGATCCCTTTGGTGAATTTGTTAGCTGGATTGGTAAATATAAACAGTGATCTGCTCTAATTGGATGGCAAAAATCACTTTGCTACTCGACTCAAAGGTTGAATCTAATTGCGTAGTAATCTACTAAACCGCATGGTAAATTAGTTTAATAAGTATTCATTTTAATATTTAAGTTGTCATTATAATGATCCTTAGTTAATAGCTACAATCAAGTGTATGTCGGCGAGCCTTTTGGGCGAATTAAAAGTAATAGAATAACAGTAAAGCACAACTTTTTTGACTGTAATATATAATTGCTTTTAAACTCACTGAATAGCTAGTTTACCGACATACTTTTAATAAATTATAAGAACTTTTTGCATTAAGGTAGGGGATATTTGAAAGACTATAAAATAGAAAGTGGAGGATTTAACCACCTCGAAAAGGGTAGCTACTTTTCTTTCAAAATCAAGCGTTGAAAATTTATGCCTACCACCAAGAGCTACAAAAGCACTTAACCTATTAAATATTAATAATGCATTGGATGCAGTTCGAATCGTTAATAGTGACTTTTGTGCCTACAACAATGTAGGTGTAAAAACAGTAAATGAGTCTTGGATTACAATTAGAAGGTTATTATTAAGACTTGAGAAAATGAAAGGAAAGGAGCTAGAGGAAGCTTTTGAAAGAAGAGAAGATATATTTCCAAAATTTCAAGGTGATTTTGTAAAAGAAATAGTTGACTTAATAGAGCAATACTTCAAGTACAAAAAGGGAAGGTTTAGATTAAGGGATCGAAACATATTTTTTTATAGACTAGGTATCTATGGTAAAGATATCTACACTCTTAGCCGACTGTCTAAAAAGTTTCAATTATCTAGAGAAAGGATTAGGGTTATTGTCAATAATGACACTAACCAATTACTTGAATTGCTGACTGGCAAAAGTAAAAACAAACGAATAAGGCTTAACCAAGCTGTAATCAATGCATTTGCGAAACTAGTTAAACAATATACAGCTAATGAAAACAGTAACAACACCAAAAGCAGTGCCCAAATAAAGCCAATTTCTTATGGGCGACTACCAAACCATGAACTTCAAATAACTCTTTTTTTTATCGAAACATTAACTAGCTAAACTGCTGCATTTACTCTATAGATTGGTGACACATAACAGCCCTAAACTTATAGATTCATTTATTATTTGAAATTTAAACACCTTAAAACATTAGCCGACACTGTAATAATGTATCAAGGCTCGTAATTTGTAATAAGTACCTCTATTGAGCCTGACCTATTAGTATTATAACTACTATTTTTATAATTATAATTTAAGAAAGTGATGTTATATTTTTCGGCCCATTCGATAAGAGCATGGTTTTTTATACCCTTATGCTCAAATACATTTGATAAGGCAAACTTAATACCTTTATCATTCAACATATCAAGAATACCGTACAAAGCTTTTTCTTCCAGCGCAGTCCAATCTTTAAAGCCCCTGTTTCCATCATTATAACTTCCTGTAGTTATCAAGTACGGGGGATCACAATAGACCATATCACCATCATTTAAATCTAAACTTTTAATAAAATCCTGAAAACAAAGACTACTTAGGTTAATGTTTCTATTAGCAATTCTTTCATTAAATTTAATCAATTTCTTTTTGAGTGTTTCTGAAAATTGGCTTCTGTCTTTTCCAAAAGGGTTGTTATATTTTAAGCTGTTATTAAAACGAAATTGATAATTAAATGAATAACAAACTAAAACGTACAATAAAATAGGGCTAGGTTTATTATTGTAATCTTCTCTTAACTTTAAAAATCCATCTTTGTTTTGATTTGATAAGTTGTATCTATTAATAATTAAATAAATATTGGATAACAATTCATCTATCGGTGTATCTTTAATTAATTGTAAGACACCAATCATTCGATCATTCAAATCATTTGCATAAACATTTTTTGCATTGGTATTAGCGGCTACATTTAAGCCACCACAAAACATATCAACAAAGTTATTTATTTCTTTGGGAAATAAAGGAAGTATCTGAGGTAATAATTTAAATTTCCCTCCGATATAATTCAAAGGGCTTGATACTAAATTACATTCAAAATCAATAGATTGCTTAGGTTTTGATATCTTTTTTAATGTAGAGGTCACTTTTTATCTCTTATTATAAAAGGAAATTATATTTTTTTAAAAATCATAATATATTGATGAATTTGATTAGATACATAGGCATGAGGATAACCATAAGGATATAAATTCACAGTATGATCTGCCCATATTTTTGTACCAACATAATTCAAACCATCTATGCTATTTAAATCTCTAATTACATCCGCATGGAGTAAATTTAATTGCCCATCTTTAGGTTGCAAGTCTTTAATAAAAACCACTAAATGTCCCTTAGTTTTTAAATGTATAAGAGCATTTTTAACACTTTGATTAAAAGTGATTAAGAACTTGTCCCATTGCATATTTCCTAAATCTTGATCTAAGTCTGTAAATGGAGTTGCTGAAGCATCTTTATTTTTTTTCAAAGCTTCGCCAGTCTTAGGTCTTGAGAGCATATCACCATAAGGTGGATCAATTAATATAAGTGATAGCTTTTCGTCTCCAATTTCATCAGAAAGGTTACAAGTGTTTTGTAAAAATTCGACTGAATCTGCTTGAATTGTTTTTTGATGCTTTAAATTTAAGAAGTTGCTAGCCTCTTTATAAGCATTTATATAAGTATCACATAGGTCAATCCCTATAGCTCTTCTGTTACTCTGCGAAGCTGCTAATAATGAACCACCAACCCCCATAAAGTAATCAAAAACTAAATCACCTTCTTTAGTGAAAAATTCTATTATTTCCTTCATTAATTGCGGGGGCTTAGGGGAAGGGTGTATTTTTCTTATGTGATGGGCAAATCCTTCTTCTCCATTAGTCGTGTATCTCGTATTAATTACTGAATTTAAAAAAAACGTCCACTCCCCCCCCGATAAATCATTTAGAGTATTACTTGCATGATATTTTTTACCATTACTAACTTGAATAACCTTATTCGATTTGCCTATAACTTGTGCATTATCGATATCTTCTCTAACCCAACTCGGAAATCTTGAAATCTGATTATCATCAAAGATATCAGTTGCTGCAAAATGCTCTTTGGCATTGTCATTTGCTATAACTCTATTTTTATTTTTAATTATTCTAATTTTATCATCAATGGCTTTTTGTAATATGTTTTCTATTTCTAGCGTTAAACTATCTTCATATTCTTCAAGTTTTTTTTTCTTTAACAACTTTGATAAAGCACCTTGATTTAAATAACTCATAATTAACTCTATTAACTGTTTATTTATACAGTACATGTTGTTTGGTAAAAATGTCAATTGTATCGTTACATTTCACACCAAAGAAATTATAAGAAACTCTTTCTTATATAAAAAATAAGTTCATGTAAATCATGCTTAATGTCACCTGCTTGGTGTTTATATCTTCTATAAGGTATTTTTTTCAATTTATAGCTATCATTTTCGGCATGTGACTTTAATATTTTTTCTATTTCAGATAGCTCAAGAATTCCTTCAGTACTATAACTAACTATTATATGTTCGAATTTTGCATTAGAAATTAAATGTTCAAATGAACTTAGAACTTTACCTTTTAAACAATAATCAGATTTAATATCCTTATATGGCCTCATACCTGTTTTGCCATAGATCTCAGGATTGTCATATCTCGATATTGTTTCTAGTAGGTGGTAATTTGGTGCATATTGCCTATTGTTGTATGGAGGGTCAATGTACAAAATATCACCGCTAACTTTAGTTATTAATTGATTTGCATCTAAATTAAAGCATTGATTATCTTTATTGTTTGTAGCTGGTCGTAATTTGATTAATTTCAGCCTATTTTGAGATCTTTTGTCCCAATGCTTTAAATATGCTCCATATGTTCCTGCAATATTCGATACAAATGGCACAGCTTCTATAAGCCCAGCTAGTAAATAATAATATTCATTTTCATCAATAAATTTATCGCTATACCACTCCTCAATCTTTTGTCGGATAAAATCGATAAACTTACCGTTATCATTGCTTAGATACATTCGTTCACAATGTGCATTAGGTGTATAGTTATTATGAATAAACATTGCTGAAGTGACTTTAATATCATTCAAGTCAATTGAATCAAAATAATCAAAGGGGTCAGAATTTAGGTGACTAGTTAATTTTTCAAACTTTGGATATCCTTCATTTTTAATGGAAGCTTGTTGTAATACATATGAAAAATGCAGTAAATCATTTGATATGATTTCATATTTTTCTTTAAAATGTCTCGCTACGGTAGCTGTACCTGAAAAAAGGTCGCAGAACGATTTTGCGTCTTTAATATTTTCTGTAATTACTTCATCTATTTCACTAAGAAGTAATGTTTTTGAACCAATAAACCTCATACATACCACTATTTATTTTAATTTTTCCTAACAAGGCCATAGATTGATAGGATTTATCGAAAGAATGCTTAATTTTATCATTGTAATTTCTACTCATGTTAGATTTAATCTAAATTATTATTTTTGTCAAAAATTACAATAAGCTATGGAAAATCGAAAAATAAAAATCCCAAAACATTTAATTTCAGAAGCCTGGGATTATGCAGTGCTATCAAAAAAATTTACATCTAATCGGCACGACTTTCATGAAGGAGGTTTAGATAATAAAGCTCAAAAGATGTTTGAGGGTAAGCTTGGTGAAAAAATATTCAAAATACTTTTAGAAGAAAACTGTATTCCTTATAAAGAGGATTCTTCAAGCTATAAAGAAGCAGATACCTTTGATTTTTTATTACCAGATAATTGTACAGTTGATGTTAAAACACGAACTAAGCATTATCATACTAGAACATTAGAGATGGTTGAGCAGATAAATAGGTCACCAAAAACTCTATATATATCAATCCGACTCTTTGTTGAAAAACGTGAAGGGGTTGTGGTCGGTTGGTGTGTAAGGGAAGATTTTTTAAAAAAAAATAGAATTGAAAACCAAAATTATTTAGATAATTTTGTATTATATGATAATGAGTTAAGACCAATTGAACGATTGTTTGAAATATTTAAAGAGAAAGGGTATGGAAGTAAATTGGTTCAGTAAACTTTTGAATGGAATTAGTTAAAGACTAAACTAAAAAGGGAATGTATGAAGATGAAAGCATCAAATTTATGGATATTGACAGAAGAGCGACCTAAAGATTCGGTTATTGGGGAAATTTTACAAAAATTTGCTCAAGATCATAAAGTCGCCTGCTTTATTGATAATATAAAGATATTACCTATTTTAAATAAAGATAAAAGCTTTTCTTTTACATATGTTGTAAAGGGGTTTGATTCACAGATTGTAAAAAATATATATATAAAAACTGTTTCAGGTTATTCAAGTTTTGTTGATTTCTTGATTTTTTATCAAGATGATATCCCTGATCAAAAAGATACGCCAATATATGCAATAGAAGAAACTAAAACTGACGATGCAGAGAGTCGAAATACAGGGGTGTATCAAAGAGCTTCAAAGTTTCCCTATATAGAGTATTACTACCCCTCTATTACTAAAATAATGTTATACAGTTTGCAAATAGAGCAAAAACAAGAGCAGACTGACACTAATGTATTTGGTACTAAATGCCTTCATACTATTGGCGTTTCTATCTTAGGAAAGCGTTTGGATGAGGGTGTTAATACGCCTTGGGACTCAATCGATGAAATGGTTGCATTTAAGAATGGAATGAAGCAGCCGCCAAAGGGGAATGTGCCAGTTAGATTCAAAGTATTTGATGATAAAATTCAAATATCAGGAAGATTGATAAAATCAGGTTCCTTATCTTATGATCCTAATATAGGGCAATTAAGCTTGATGTCCTCTGCTTTAAGGTCACTTGGTTGGTCAAAAAAAATAGAAATTACAATGCATGGGTTAGAACAACGCCATATTGAAAATAGTAGTAAGTTTTTACAGATTGCAGACAGGTTTGATATTGATTTTGAAGGATTAATTCGTCCAGAAGTTAAGTCAAAAAATGCTTATTGGCGATATGATCTTAAAGGTGAAAAGTTAGGGACTATTTTTATTCATTTAGTCGTAGAAAATTTCACTTCTGGCTTTTCTATTTATGAAAATCATGCTGGTTGTGAGCGCGGCTACTTTATGACAGAGCAAGGTGAGCCTATCGTTGTAGGTAAATATTTAGACCAAAAGGCATATAAAAGTGGTGATAAAAAACAAATAATTCACATACCTGATCTTGTACTTGCTGATATTGACAGAAAATTAGTAATTAATGTCGAAGGTAAGAAATACTCGACTATGCAACAAGGAATCGATGAGTTAAGCAATTTTGACGGTTTTGAATTACACTATATTAAAAAACACTTTCCAGAGTACAAAGAAATAATAAGAACTGTTGTGCTATTCGGCAGTAAAAATACAGAAATTGAAAAAGTTGAAGTGAGCTTTTTATTAAATGATAATGGAAAAATGATATTAAACGTTAATGCTCCTAAATTATTTCAAATTGCTATTCGAAATTTAATAAACTATTGGCGTCTATAATTTAATCTAATTTTTGATGTACTAGCTCAAACTTGATCTGACAGTTACCCATTTTTCAATTGGTGTCTGTCAGTTTAGATTTGAGCTAAATTCTTTTCAGTCCAAATCGATTTCCCATCAATTAATGTTTCAAATGGCGTTCGACCACAGCACATTTTTCCTTGATGAGTTCGGTCATTATTTTAATAAATCATACATTCGTCCAGATCCTTTTGTAACTCTTCGAGTGAGCCGCATAGCTTCTTACGGAATGTGATCTGATAAAACTCTTGCAATATCGTCTTATGAAATCGCTCGCAGATCCCATTTGTTTGAGATGACATTGCCTTAGTTTTTGTATGATCGATATCATTGATGGCCAGATATAGCTGGTAATCATGATGTTCAACTTTGCCACAATACTCCGTTCCTCTATCTGTCAGAATACGCAACATTGGTAGCTCATGTTGCTCAAAGTATGGTAAGACTTTATCGTTGAGTATGTCTGCGGCCGTAATTGGCGTTTTGGTCGTGTAAAGTTTAGCGAAAGCTACCTTGCTATAGGTATCAACGAATGTCTGCTGATAGATTCGAACAACACCTTTTAGATTGCCAACGTAGAATTACGCGCTTAACGCTACTAAACATTCAACACTTCTTAGCTAATTTTAAGTCGAATGATCGATAATTACAGCAATTAAAATAACCCACATTATGAGATAGATTATTGTCGATAAAACTTTCTTTATTAGCTTTATAACTGGTTTAATTAACTCATCTACCATGATGTGAAACTCCCTTTGGTAGGAGATTCAAATTGGTATGCGACCAAGTCACCGCCACCAGCCACTGAATAATCAACACATATTACGTTGTCAGATAACTTTTTAGGCTCACCTCGTAACCAATAGTGGCCGATGAAGCACGTTGGAGAAGGCTCAGGATAAAATGGGATATTTGCTTTTAAATCGATGTCTATATGAGAAACATCTAAATCAGGCTGCCTACTTAGTTCTTGTAGTGATTTCGCTTTGGTATCCCACCAATTAACTCTTAATTCGCTTCTGGTATTGCCGTATGAGTCATTGAAAGTTAAGCCATTTGGCAATTCAATCTCTACGCCCTTTAATAATGTTTCTATCGCTAAGTATTCTGGTGTGTCTTTTGTACTGGCTTGGATCATAAAGTCGCTAGTGACTCTATTGTCAGGTAATACCTTCTTAATAAATTCAACTTGTTTGTCATCCCAGCAAGCGTGAACAACACGAAAATCATTTAGCTCAATAAACAAAGGCAGTGACTTAAAGAATGCGATTACTTCTTGTGCTTCTTGCGAGCCGACAGGGAACTCATTAAGAAAAGCTTCATGCTGCTCAACATTTTTAGATGAATGCTTTCTAAGTGGCTTCCCATCAACTTCAGTATGAAATGCGATGGCGTTAAATTCATGATTGCCCATAACGGCCAATGCGTTTCCGTTCGCAACCATCGCCATGACAATATCCAACACTTTTTTGTGTTCTTTTAATTCTACGCCTTTATCTACAAAGTCACCGACAAAAATAGCCGTATGCTCTGGATGAGAATAGCCTTTGCTTGTTAGCTTATAGCCCATTTTGATTAACAGATTTTCTAACTTGGTTCCATGGCCATGAATATCGCCAATAATGTCGTATTTCACTTTATATCCTTATCTTTTCTACTGCTGACGGAGACAAATCTTGAGCTTCACTGGCGTCTTCCTTTAAAAAAATTAGTCGCTCGATAAACTCATATACTTGTTCCAGTGTCATCCCTTCCAACAGTTTTTCACTGTATTCCAGACTACTTTTATCTGCTGCCATGCCAGACTCTGTTAATGGGCTGACGCCAAACAGGGCTCGCTTCGAATCCACTTTCGCTTGGTATTCTTTTGACATTGGGTTTATGCCCACTCGCCTGCCTTTAGCCTCAGAGGTTGAATCACTGATAAAGTCTGTTTCTTCCGGAAAAAGTAATGCTTTTACTCTTTTAATGGCGGCTTCAGTTGGCGTATCTTCGAAGTATGCCTTTCGCGCTTGTTTCACATATTTCTTGGGTACGTTCGCTATTGCTTCTTCTAATGGTAACGATTTATCAATTTCAAAATTCATGTCTACTCCTTAAAATGCCATGGACTTGATTCTTTCAATATCGGCAATGGTGATTTGTTGCTGAACAGGATCAGCTTTTAAATTGTGCTCATCAATATTGAGATCGTTTATTAAATATTTGATATGAGCTCTGCGCAGTTTGATGTCTAATTTGCCTGCTCTCATATTAAAATCTTGCTGAACTATCAGCTGCTGCTCATTTGATAGTCTTTTGTCAGGTCGTATTGTGACAGTCTCGTATTCCAGCCAGTCCACATCTTTAAAGTCTAAACCCTTCTTTTCTTCTTCTACGATTTCAGGAAGCCCGACTATTCTGGATAATACAAAGTCTTTATATGGTTTTTCCTGTTGAGTAGACGCTAAACATAAAGCGCGCACATGCCATCTGTGATTCGCAAAAACGATGGTATGAGGCTTGATCATTCTTCCTTGTTTGTCAGGCTTTGATAAAGAACGATAATCAACTTCAAGGATTAGGCCCTTTTTACAAGCTATTTGTACTCGTTTAAAAATGTCTGGGTCAATTTGATTTCTATGGTTATGAAGAACTTCAATCGGAGACATTTGACTAGCAAATGTCGCTAACTCAAAATTTACAGGCTGAACAAAAGACAGGTACTCATTTATCTGGCCACTTGTGATGGTTAACTCAAATGAATCGTTAGTTAAAAACTGTTTTAAACTTGGGTTATAAGTCAATTTGTTCGAAGAGAAACTTTCATATTCTCTTAAATCTTCTTTTGCGGTCTTGGCACTTACATCAAAATAATCAACTATCTTTGAACTGTTGATTTCGCCTTCCCAGTACAGCATACACTCGATAAAAACGAGTCGCTGCCTTTGGCCAAATTTGTAAGATAAAACGTTTCTTTGCTGCTTCATTACCTATCATCCTTAATTATTTGCAACAATACTGCAATAACATCATATATAACCAGTAACCTTATTTCACCTACGAATCATATTAAATTCAATCTATTGCACAGATAGGTTAATATATTTGGTCGCACTGATATGGATATTAACGCAAAGGATTTTTGCAAAACCAAAGGATAATTTTAATGTTTGATAATTTCGAATTAATTAGTCGCCTGCATGACAAAGTTTCTGAATTTGAAACGCAGTACGTTCAAAACATTGCCTCATACTTTACTAGTGGATTAGCCGGCTATAACAACCTTCAATATTTTGTTGCTCAGTCCCAAAATAAAACTCTCGAACTGCCAGGGCCAAGTAACCTGGAGTATTTTTCATCTGAAGTGAAACAAAAGTTGCCCGACTTACTAAATGAATTTCAGCCTTATTTAACGACTTATAATCAATTTTATGAAGAGTTACTTACCTTATTAACCAAGCATGACCCTTATTATCGAACGACCTTGGATATGAGCCGAGATGAACTTAAATCGGAATACGGAAATTGTGTCTTGGAATTTTCGGCATGGCCGCAAAATGCTATTATCTATTTCCAATATCACGAACCAATTACGTTTGAGCCTGAGTACAAAGTTGAGGAATTAAAAGCATTAGATGCTGAACTGCAGCAGCTATATAAGTCTGTGATTGAAACTATTGCGGAGAGGCATTCTGAATTAATTCAAAGTTATTCTAATGGCGATTTCCAAGAAGCAAAGGCCTAAACTGAACGTTTAATTAACAGTACATTTCACTCAAGGAAATAAATTTGAAAGCTCTGAGTTGCCAACTTTGCCAAAAAATAATTCCTGAAAAGGACTTGTTTCATCACTTAGTGAAAGTTCATAAGTGGAAAGTACATATAGAGCGAAAAGACCAGAGTGAGCCCAAAGACACCGTTAGTAAAGCCAACAAAACCTTGAAGAAAAAAAAAGGACTTTGGCAAAAGTCTCCAGAACTTTTAACCTGCCCCCATTGCGAGAAGCGTTTCAAACTTAAGCAGGTACTAATTGATCATATTCAAAAATGTTCTGCTAAGAAAACAGAATCAAATACTAAAGGAGTTACAAACAAAGTAATTGGCAATGGGTTTTCATATGAATGGGCTAGTAAACAAAAATTAGATAAAAAGTTCGAAGGTGTGATGTCTAAATTAGCTTTGGAAAAGGATATCGAATACCTATCAAAAGAAATCAACTCTTTAGTTGCTCGACTAAATACTGATCCTAATGACTCTAAAGCTCAAAATAGACTTATATTAGTTGCCAAAGCCAAAAAGAGTATTCTAAAAAAGCAAAAGAAGACAAAATCTAACAACAAGAAGAAAGGTAAACAAAATTCTAATCTAAAAACAGACGCAATGGATTATAGGGTACCTGGCAGCTGGGGAGCTGGTAAAAATCGATAGAATTGCTTACTCGATAAAAATTTGGTCACACATTGGTCACAGAGCCAATTTTCAGCGAATTTTGGCCACAAGGTTTGCGGACATTGTTACGGTTGGAAATTTTAAGCATGGCGCTCCCGACAGGAATCGAACCTGTAACTTATCTTCCGGAGAGACACGTGAGATCCATTTCACCACGGGAGCGTTTACTAACTTTTTTGCGTTTTCGACCTTGCGTCGAGGTGTTTCAAATTTGCTGCATTTTCGCCAAAATGACGTAACCCTCAATTTGGGTTTGGCCAAATGGCGTAACCTCCTCAGAGATACGTCATGTTGGTTTCACTAGGAAAGCATCAAATGACTTATTGCTAGTTATGGCCGCGCTTAAGGCGCTGCTAATTAGCGTCGTGAATCATACGCATTTTACAAGAATGAGTCTAGCGCGTTGGTTTTTAGACGGTTAATTTTTAATCTTGGTTAAAATATGGTAAAAAAAAGGTCATGAACTAGTATGGTTTACTAAATATCAGCTATAGTTTTATTAAATTTTATACAATTACTTTCAGGAGATAGCCAATGTCATTAATGACGGTGGATGAAGTTGCAGAATTTTTAGGTGTTAAAGACGTACGAGTAATCCGATTAGAGCGTGAGCATTTATTGCGCGCTGCAGATAAAGATGACGATGGTAACCCGTTATTTGATCAAACTGATGTAGAGAAGTACAAAGAGATTGCACAACGACTTGGTGGAATCTAAGTCGTTATTAAAACTGCTGGATTATCGATTTCATATCTTGAGTAAGATTTCGATAATCTAACGTTTTAAATTCATTCTGTACTGACCAATCCATAGTCACAAGCCAATAATAAACTAGCCAATATTCAGCTTCGCTTAAGAATAAGTGGCAGTTGTAATTGGCTACTTGGCAATATTGTTCCAGCAACTCGCTAAATTCCGTTCTTGATAATGCGTGCTCAACGGCAAGCGCCGCTAAGTCCCAACGAACATCGCCAATTGCAGCAAATTCCCAGTCTATTAAACCCACTTTTTTATCATTTGTTAGGTAAATATTACCTTGTGATAAATCGCCATGTAAAACGCCCTGAAACGCACTGTCCGTTATACTTAATTCAATTTGCTGTAGCTTTTCATAAACCTGAGATGGACTATTTGGTAGGTATGCGTCAACTAACGGTGTTACGGCTGGCAGTGTTAGCTCCACAAGTTGTGGCCACTGCGGCATTGTATGGACTTGCCTTAAAGCCCGTACGACTAACTCGTTGTTGTTGCTCGTGCTATTACTATTACTATTACTATTACTATTACTATTACTATTACTATTACTATTACTANAGTAATGCAAAATTTTGGTTGTCGTATTCAAATATTAAAACTTTTGGTACTGAGGCTTGAGGGATTAATCTTGAGTCAATATTAGCAACAGATGTTTCATGAAAATGCGGTGAGTGTGGTAATTGCTTTAAAAACCAAACGGAATCATCTTGAAGGTGTATTTTAAACACGCTGTTACGCGCTTCTTTTTTCGGTTCAAATGAAATCACCAAGCTACCAAGCAGCTCAGTGATTTTTTCTAATACGCCTGTTTTATCCAAGCGTTGTTGCCTGCTTTTTATCGCCAATGGGCTTGTCTTGTAATTCGTCTCGCCACTCCACATAACCTTTTAACGCTAAGAAAGTATAAAGTACGAATAAAGCCGCAGTTGGCAAGTATCCAGTTTGGTAATAAAGGTAAATAGACGCTACATCTATAAATAACCAGTACAGCCAGTTCTCCAATACTTTTTGCGTCACCATATAAGTTGTATATACAGCAAAGCAAGTAGTGAAAGAGTCTAAATAGGCCATTTTTTGAGTGGTGTACTCATCGGCTAAAAAGCCAACCACTAAACTTATAATAGTTAATACAACCACTATTTTTGTGTGTTTGTTCAATGACCAAGACACGACAGGCTTAGTATTAGATTCCTCTAAACCACCGTTCCATTGCCACCAGCCATAAATAGCCATTAATAAATAATAAAAGTTCAGCGCACTTTCAAGCAACAAAGCACCCTGCCAAAATAGATTCATATAAATTAGCGTGCTTACAAAAGCAGCTGGCCAACACCAGCTACTTTGCTTGATCGCTAGCAACAAATACATCAATCCTGTTGCAACGCCAATGTATTCCCACACGGACATTGCATTAAAACCTGTTAACAGTTGTTCCATCATAACGGTCTACCTAGTTTGATTATTTATTGCCGTATTTGGCCTGTAAATCTCCAGGAATAAATTTGCATACAAAGATACTCGTGCCGTGTTTCTCAAAGCTTGTTTTAAGCTCTTTGTTTAAAGCATTTGTCACTGTATCAAAATCACCAAATAGTTGGGTGCTCATGTAATTTGTGATCACACTGATGTCTTCGTACGCATTAATACGGTCAATAAAATCTTGAATCGCCGCAACGTAATCGCCTTCAGTTAGTGGATACTTACTTATTTCTACACTTAGTTTCATAATAGTCTCTCCTAAAATAACACGTCTAACTTAAGGCCAAATACACTTGGCTCACCTAGCTGCTCATATGACTTTGCAACCCAACCATCTCGTGGATCGTTACCAAAGTAAAATCCGCGAACTCCATAGTCTTTATCACCAAGGTTACGACCCCATAGTGTTACGTCAAAATTGTCACCTTGATAAGTTACTGACATGTTTACTAGGTTAATGGCTTGTGACTTTTCATCGTGACTAAAAGAGTAATAGTACTCATCACGACCATTAACTGACGTATTCCACGTAATTCTATCCGCAACCTGCCAATTGAAGCCAAGCTGATATTGATAGCTTGGTGCGTGTGCCTGTTCACGTCCGTTGATATTTACGCGCACGTCTTCCCATGTTTCAGGATCAGTCTCTAAGCGGTACATGTCATCAATTTCAGTACTTAACAACGAAACGCCTGCAAATACCGACACGTTTTGATTTAGTTGATATTGAATATTTGTTTCAACACCATAGTTAGCACCATTTGGCGTATTAGAAACATAACCTACAAACTCTGGTTGCTCACCTAATTCACGAACTTCCGCTTCATTGGTAAACCACTGCTTGATTTGCATGTCGTGTCGGCTAGAGTAAAACACTACGGCACTGGCTTTTACACCACGGTCTGTATTGTTGTAACGCATACCTAATTCAACGTTGTTTAATACTTCTGGATCAAAGCTACCATTCTCTCGAAGTAAATTGTAGTAACGCTCTAGGCCTGGTTCGTTTAATTTACTTAAAGCTTCGCCGTTAGCACCACCAGACTTAAATCCACGACTTAAACGTGTATAAACCATAGTGTTTTCGTCATACTGTTTGGTCGCCGTTAAATGGCCGCCAATCATAGTGTCCGAGGTACTTTCGTTGACTAAGTTAGAGTCTGAATAGTCGCCATCGTGGTTTTCGATTCGTAAACCTGCAGAAATATTAATGTCGTTTGTTAGCGCATAACGTTTTTCACCATAAATAGCGGCGTTTGTTTGCTCATAGTTACTAACAAAGTTATTTGATAACCAAGTGTATTCACGTGTTAAATCAACGTCTTTAGATTGAAAATAAACACCGGCAACCCAGCTTTTATCTTTGCTTACAAACCTGATATCTGCTTGATTTGCTACACGGTCACGCACATAGTTGTCGATGGACGAATAACCATCTTCGTGAATGCCAACAAATGTCCAATCTTCGTCATAACCGTAGGCTAAGTCTGAATCGCTATGACTTAACATCACGGTAAGGTCGGTGTTTTCAAATCCGGTATACGTTGTATTAACACCTAATGCTAAAGTCTCTTGTTTATCTTCGCCAGGCTCGTCCGACAATGTTGTACGGTCTTGGTCTAGTGAAAATGCGTCATAACCGTTATCAATGTCAAAGTAATGCAAAACAAACTGTGAAGTCACTTCGTTGTTAAACTCTACATCTAACAAGCCTCTAAACGACAATTCATTAATGTCATTTGTATCGTCTTTGTTCAGTGTTTTGTTTTCAACAAAGCCGTCACTTGTTAGCTGGTTTAACGAAAAACGCCCTTGTACATCAGAATTGAATTCCGTGCCTGCGGCAATACCTACATTAAACAAGCCGTAATTACCGGCTTCTACACGAAAGCGGTTAGCGGCGTTTTCTTGAGGTTGCGTGCTATACATATTAATGAAGCCGGCCATTGCGTTTGCTCCAACGCTACTACCTTGTGGCCCTTTGTAAACTTCTACTTGGCCAATATCAAACAAGCCAGCGGCGGTACCAATACCCGAGTAATCAATACCGTCTATCGCCATACCAACAGATGGGTTTATTGGATCAACAAACTGGCTACGTTCGCCAATGCCTCTAATTTGGATAAAACGAGCACGAGAAGCACCTGCGGCAAAGTTCACATTACCAAGTTGCTGTAATGCGTCTTGTAAATGGCTAGCGCCTGATTGCTCTAAGCTTTCTTGCGTTAAAACTTGCAACGAATTTGCGGCTTTGCTTTCTGGAGTGGGTAAAAGTTCACCCTTTACTTCAATGGTTTCAATAGCGTTGTTTTTGCTTGTTGGCTCTGCGGCCAAACTGAAAAACGGAAGTGCGGTTAATACTGCAATTGCAGTTTTATTAAGTGTCATATTTGGATCTCTTGTAGATAAAATTAACAAAAGACCCGGTCGTAAGCGCGAGTAGTCCTGGATTTACCATCCCTACGCCGGTACAAGCCGGATCAGGTTCTAAGGGTCCGATTAACGTCTCAGTATGTCGCTTTTACACGCATACACCCCTTGGTGTTTCGGGCGCCATTCTATTGATTTAAATAAAAAATGCTAGCCCTGTTTAATTTAAAATCATTCCAATGTGTGGAATATCATCTTCTAAATACATTTCTGTCACGGTTTCAAAACCCACAGATTCATAAAAATTTTCTAAATGTTGTTGTGCCGAAATTTTGCATTTTGTCGTTGGCCACAAACGCTGAACCTCCGCTATTGCTGCTTCCATCATTGGCGCTGCTAACTTCTTTCCTCGGTATGAATCGGTAATTAATACTCGGCCAATGGCACAGTACTCATCATACGCAATCCCTTTTGCAATAAGCCTACAAGTTCCAACCAATTGGTCACCGTCATAAGCAAAAAGTTGATAACAATCAGGTAGTTTATCAACGCCATCCATATCTGAATAGATACAGGTCTGCTCTACTACAAATACGTCTGAACGTGCCTGCAAAATGTCATACAGCTCGGTCACTGTGAGTTCGGCAAACGCTTTTATCTGCCATTGGATATTACGATCGGTCATACATTTAAGTTCTTTTTATTCACTAGTCGATAATGTAACCACGTTTATCGCAAAAATAACAGATAGACTTGGTTTTTTAGCCACCTGTAAGGTATTCTGCGGCCTCATATTTAATCAATTAGGTTAACGCACTATGACATCACATTTAATTCGCTCTGGTTTTCTTCTCGCATTTTCACTTTTTTTAATGCCTGCCTTCGCTAATGATGACGTGAAGGAATTAGAGTGGTCTGATTTAGAACCTAAAGATTATGTGAAAGCAATTCCTACCATTGAAGAAATTGGTCATGCTATGGCCGGTCCTCAATCTATCAATGCCCCCGTTGTAAAAGAACTAGATGGTAAAACCGTTAAAATTCCTGGATTTGTTGTACCGCTTGAAGGTGAAAATGAATTGGTAACGGAGTTTTTATTGGTTCCGTATTTTGGTGCTTGCGTACACGTTCCACCACCGCCGTCGAATCAAATTATTCATGTCACGTTTAAAGAAGGTGCGCCAGCCTCGTCAATGTACGACCCAATTTGGGTGACGGGTAAAATAGCGACGGAAACGTGGAGTGGAGAGCTAGCTCAAGTGGGCTATACGATGAAAGGCATATCCATTGCCCCTTACGATGACTTTTAATTAGTCTCGTTTTCGAATAATTTCGTTTTCCAAGTCGGTAAACTGCTCAGTTACTTTTGCACAGACAACTCGAACATTGTAAGCCGACATTTTTGGGTTAAATTCACCGTTTTGACAGTAAGTACCATAAAAGGTCATTAAGTCTCTGGAGCTTTTGGTAATTTCTTTAACGTATTCCTCTTCGCGAGGCTTAAATGAATCAAATTGCATACTGATTTCATTATAAATACGTTGTGAAACTTTACCTCTTGAGTATTCGCCTTCAGCAGTTTGGCCAATAAGATTTACGAGGTAGCTTCTAACTTTATTTACTTCAGGGTGATCAACCGTTAATACAGTAATCACTAATATAATAAAAATTAAGAACTTCATGGGTACTCCAATTTGAACAACAGCCAATAATTGGCATCAAATTTTAACAAAATGATGATCTATAGAATTAGATCAACGTTTTATAATTTAGTTTCATTATTATTTCAGTTTCTGACTTATAATTTGTTTTGACATACAGTAGCAGGTAAAACAATGAACGATCGCATTGACGTAAAGAACATCCCAGCTGACGTAAAGGTATACAAGCCTAAAGTAGATGAAAATGCAACCTATAACCTACGAAGTCGCATTTATGTGCGAGCAGTTAAAGGTTTGCATCAGGCTATACGTCGTAAAATGGGTATATTCTTTTTAGGCTTATTTGCCTTATTGCCTTGGCTAAACTGGAATGGTCAACAAGCAATTTTATTGGATATTGTGAATCAACAATTCAATATTTTTGGGCTAACGCTTTGGCCTCAAGATTTAACTATTTTCTCGTCATTGTTAATTATTTCTGCTTTCCTCCTGTTTGTTGTCACTACCTTCTATGGTCGAGTCTGGTGCGGATATATGTGTCCGCAAACCGTTTGGACCTTCATGTTTATTTGGTTTGAAGAAAAAATTGAAGGCTCAGCTAACAAACGTAAAAAGTTTGATTCCATGCCGCTTAGCTTTTCAAAGGTTTGGAAAAAAGGCTTAAAACATACTGCTTGGTGGGTTATTTCATTATTAACCTCACTTACCTTCATTGGTTATTTTGTGCCGGTTGATCAGTTATTCATCGACTTTTTCACCTTTGACTCTTCTGCCATGGTCGTAGGTTGGACCCTCTTTTTTGCAGGTTGTACTTATGCAAACGCTGGCTGGATGCGTGAAATCATGTGTTTGCATATCTGCCCTTACGCTCGTTTTCAATCATCAATGTTTGATAAAGATACCTACACAGTTACCTATGACGCTGCACGTGGTGAGAAACGTGGTCCTCGCCCTAAAAAGGCAGATCCTAAAGAGATTGGTATGGGCGACTGTGTTGACTGTAACTTGTGTGTACAAGTTTGCCCAACCGGCATTGATATCCGAAATGGCTTACAGTACGAGTGCATAAACTGTGGTGCCTGTATTGATGCTTGTGATGAGACCATGGACAAAATGAACTATCCAAAAGGTCTTATTTCTTATACTACTGAGCACAGCTTGGAAGGCAAACCAACCAAAAAGCTTCGTACTAAATTAATTGGCTATGGATTAGTTACCGTAATAATGTCTGCTGCATTTGTATGGCAGGTAGTGTCACGTATCCCATTGGAACTAAACATTGAACGTGATAGAAATGCGCTTTATAGAGTTAATAACGATGGTTTAGTTGAAAACACATTTACTCTGCAAGTATTGAACAAGAGCCAGACAAATGCGACTTATTCAATTTCTGTTGACGGTTTATCCGACTATGAGTTTTATGGCGAGCGTGAATTTGCGGTTGCGGCGGGCGAAGTGTACAACCAACCAATAAGTATTGCAGTTGACCCGGTTGAGTTAAAGCGCCCGGTAACTGGCATAACTATTATTATACGTAGCTCCAATGGTGAGTTAGAAGTTTCGGAAGAGACTCGATTTTTTAAGGGACGTTAATGTCACAATTTGATTTTTCAGAGCTAGGACCAGATTTAATTCTTGATGCAATTGAGTCAACGGGTATTTATCCGGAGTCTGGTCTTCTTGCATTAAATAGCTATGAAAACCGGGTTTATCAGTTTGTAGCGGAAGAAAAGAAGCGCTACGTGGTGAAGTTTTATCGCCCTGAGCGCTGGAGCAACGAACAAATAATTGAAGAGCACAAGTTTAGTTTGGAATTGGCCGAACACGATATTGAAGCGGTTGCGCCTATTGAGTTTGACGGCAAAACCTTGCTTGAGTATGGCGGTCACCGCTTTAGCTTATTTCCAAGCGTAGGTGGCCGAATGTTTGAACTGGATGATTTAGATCATTTAGAGCGCTTAGGTCAACTGTTAGGAAGAATCCATAATATTAGTGACGCAAAACCGTTTGAACATCGTTTAACAATCAATATTAAACAAGACTTAATAGAAGCCGCCGAGTATCTAAGAAAAAGTGAACTTGTTCCAAGATATTTACAAGACGCCTTTTTCCAAGACCTTGATAAAGTCATAACGTTAAGCTGCCAACATTTGCCAAACAACCTGAAAAACATTCGCCTCCATGGTGATTGCCATACGGGTAATATTTTGTGGCAACTGGGTTCAGAATCAGATGACGCGGTACTTGTAGATTTTGATGACTGTATTACAGGCCCTGCCATTCAAGATATTTGGATGATGTTAAGTGGTGATAGGCAACAACAAACGTTGCAGCTTGATACCATTATTGAGGGCTATGAAATGTTTAGGCCTTTTAATCACGAAGAATTTGCGATTATAGAGCCACTTCGTGCAAGGCGTATGCTTATGTATATGACTTGGTTAGCAAAAAGATGGTCTGATCCAGCTTTTCCAAGGAACTTTTCTTGGTTTAATACAGACAAATTCTGGGAACAACAAGTTTTAGCGCTTAAAGAGCAGCTCTCTGCGATAGAACAACCATTACTTAAGTTAGGATATTAGTCTCCACTTTTAAGTTGTAATCTTGTATCGTTGTCGCAATAATTATTAAAAATTTTTAAGGGTAGTATTGAATGAAGAAGTTATTGAGCCTATTGGCTGTATGCCTATTAAGCCTTTCTGTTTCTGCGGAAACATTAAAAGAAGGCGTTCATTATGAAGTTATTGGTGAAAAAGCAACGTCAACACCAGAAATTAAAGAGTTCTTTTCGTATTACTGTCCGCATTGTTTCACTTATGAACCTTTAGCAAAACGTCTGTCAGCAAAAGCAGATAACGGTAATTTCAAGTTTGAAAAAAGCCACGTCGATTTTTTAAGAGCAGCGGGTCCAGACATCCAGTTTATGCTAACTAAAGCATTGGTGGCGGGAGACAGATTAAACAAGCCAGAAATAAGCGATGCGATATTCCAATACATTCATAAAAACCGCTCTGTATTCACAAGTGAAAAAGACGTGCGCCAAATATTCATCGCGAACGGTGTTAGTGGCGAAGAGTTCGAAAAAACGTTTAATAGCTTTGGTGTTAAGGCACAAGCTAAAAACATGAAAAAGCTACAAGATGAATATGCAAGTAAACGCATTTTAACGGGCGTTCCAACGTTTGTTGTTAATGGCAAATACAAAATCCTTAGCAAAGGCTTTAATGCACGTACTTATGGTGAGCTATTTGATCAAATAGAAAGTGCCGCACTTGAGCTAGTTAAGAAAAAGTAATTATTTTCATTGATTAGTGAATTACTAGCACCATGGCGAACAGCTAAACATACTGTAAAGCCTGGTGCTTTTTTTATCTCTTTAACTAGCTTTGAGGCGCCCTTGCCTTATACAGTTAAAGTGCATCAACGACGTAAACGTTTAGCAATTGAAATTCACCAGGGCGAAGTAGTCGTAAAAGCCCCTCTTCTATGCACTCACAATTTGGTAGAAACCTTCCTAAACCAACAACAGCGTTGGCTAAAAGCTCGATTAACCATTGCAGCAACAAAACCATCTTTCATACGTGAGTACAAAAACGGCGAGCCTATTTGGTTTATGGGAAAACCTCTAGAACTAAAAGTCGTGAAAACACACCAAACTTCCTGGCACTATCTCCCTGACCAAAACACATTAATGATCAGTCTTTCTGGTCGCGTGAAAAATCGAGACATTCAAGTTAGGCAACAGCTTCATCAGTTTTATCTTCACAAGGCACAACAATATCTGCCGACACTATTAAAGCAGTGTGAAGATAAAACGCGCCTCTCTAGCACTGCTCTTGAGTTTAAGTTTTATCAATGGCGATGGGGATGTTGTTATAACAACGGTAAAATAATTCTTAATCCGCTGCTGATGGCTGCCCCTGAGTCGGCTATTGAATGCGTGATAATTCATGAGTTGTGTCACCGTAAACATATGAATCATAGTAAACAGTTTTGGCAGTTGAATGCAGAGTTCTGTGATGAGTGTGGCCAAACAAAAAACTGGTTAAAAGCACACCATGATGAAGTGTATTTACCAACGCCTAAGTAACATGCTCTAATACTTATGCTACTGCAGTGAACTGACTAGATGGGTCCGTGTCTTCTACGTAACTTGTATTATATCGTTGTGCTATGACGCTTGAGGCTTTTTGAAGTTGAGCGCTCTCAACGTTTGACGAATAGCTTTGTGAGCTGTTTGATGAATTGTTTTCTGTACCGCTTTGCGAACCGGTTGGTGAAGTTACGCCATCATCTACCGCTTGATCAAATGAACTTTTTACTGACGCTGCTGCGTCTTGCCTCTTCTGCTCAGACTCCCTTACGAGCTCCACACGTGCTTCTGCGATGTTTTGACTTGCTTCCGCCGCTACCTTTCTATCTTGCGAAGAAGGTTCCGCTGGAGCTAACGCTGCGGCTTTAACCGTTTGCATTTTTTCTATTGTTTCTTGTGGCGTTGCGCCTTTAGACACATCAATTGAAACTTCACCACCTACAGCATACTTTTTACCGTCTGGCCCAGTTTGATATTCATAACTTGGAGCACCAGCATAACTACCACCAACAGCGGCGTGCGCTAGTTCATGATTTCGCACTTCCATGTCTCGAGCTGATAATTGCTGAATTTCGCTTAGTTCTTGCTGACGTTGTTGTTCATCAGCCTTTTTTGACTCATCACTTTGTGCCGATTCATCGCCGCTTTCACCTTTAACAGCATTTGTAATGTCTGAAGGATCATCACTAGCTGCGTTGTCCGTTTGTTCTTGATCTGACGGTGCGCTATTAGACTCTTGGTTTTGATTTTGATTTGAGCTTTGTTCTTGGTTTTGACTGTTCTCTTGGTTTTGACTGCCCTGTTCGCCACCTTGTGGATCGTCAGGAATAACCTTGTTACTTTGAGGTGAAATTCGCTCATAAGTTACATCTTCGGTAATTGGTGAACGAGCTTCTTGATCTCTCGATTTTTGTGGGACGTTTGCCTCTACCTTTACCGGAGCTGGAACCACTTCTTTAATGGCATTACTACGCACTAACGCTTCAGTAGAAGGTACTGATGCATTCACAACTACTTGTGGAATATGCGGAGGAATATTTAATGACATTAACTAATGTTACCTTTTCAAAGTTACAATTAATAAAAAACTAAAATGTGTCAAAGTTAAACCTGAACGAAGGTTTCGTACGATACCTTAGACCTATACCTCAGAATCTATACCTTGGTATCGATAAGTGTGCCAACAACTTCATCTGCTGTTTGAATCACTTTAATATTTGCTTTCGCTAAATGCTCATTTACCACTAAATTAACAGCTTCAGTAGTTAAACTGACCTGCGGGGCTTGTTGTACAGCCTCTGTCGCGCCTTCGGCCGCGGAATTAGCATCAAGATTTAGTTTGCTAATATTGTCTGCAGCTTGCGCTAAACCTCGTTCGGCGGTTTGATAACCATTTAAGCCCGACTGTATCGCACTTGGAATAGATTTTAGTTCCATGAACACCTCTGAATTAAACTTCTACTCGAAGTACAATTATTAACCACTTTAGGCATTTTTTAAAGTGATTATTTGCTATATAAAATCTGCTTTATAGACCTATTTCATTACAGAGTTTGTAACCACTTAATAAATTGTTCTTTTTTCGAAATAAATGGGGCATGTGATACGCCAGGCATTACCGTTATTTTTGCACCTGGTAACAAGTCTATAAGTTTTTGCTCAACACTATTTGGCACCAAAGAGTCTAGGCGACCTAAAAGAGCATTCACAGGCATAGTTAATGAGGAAAACTCTTCTCTCAAGTCAACATTTTGAAGCATTGTTAAACCAGCATCTAAAGCTTCAATTTTTGGGTCAGGCACAGAAAACACCCAATCCTGAATTAGTTTTAAATCTGCTCGCATCGACTCGCTACCTAACGCCTGTATCTTTAAAAAGCGCTTTACCGTGTCTTTATGATCAACCAGCAGTTGCTTTGAAAACATCGCCAATACATTCGGCTTTATACCAGGCCAGTCGCCTTCTTCCATAAACTTAGGTGTACTTGCAACTAAACCAACGCCTACCGTTAAATCTGGGTATTGCTGAGCAAATTTGATTGCCAACAAACCTCCTAAAGACCAACCAACAATATGACTTGGCTTTTTAACTACAGATTTTAACCAACCCGCAAGTTCGTCGATATCATAACGTTCAAGTGTTTCTGTGTTGTTGCCATAGCCGGGCATATCCACGACGGTCACTCTGCTTAATAGCTCAGGGCTAAGTGAATCTAATACACCGTTCCAAATTTGTTTATTCATTCCCCATCCATGGATCAGGATTATTGGCGCATCATTCATAAGTCACTTATACCTAAATTCTATTTAAAATTATCGGCCCAAAGGCGAACCGTTATTGATCAATTATTGACGAAGTTTACTTGGATTATTCCCTTCATTCAAAGTGTGGCCCCCTGTTGTTTATGTAATGAAAAAATAAAACAAACCCGAAGGTATCAGGTGCCAACTCTGTGCAGGGTTTGTTTTAATGATTTACGCTTTTTACCCAACGGATTGGACTTAACTCAAACTGAAATAATGGCTCAACTTGTTTGTGATAATGTTGATGGCATTGCCACCATTGGAGACTATAGCTGGCCTTTATCAATGTGGCTTAGCCAGCTTAAATTTTCGCAGGAGCTGCAAGCTAGTCGGTTAATTGGATACCTTTTAGCGCGCCAAGTTGAACAACAAAACTGGCCTGAAATCGATCTTGTATGTGCCCTTCCACTTCATCCGTTAAGGTGGGTTTCTCGCGGGTATAATCAGTCTGTGCTTATCATGTCTGCCTTTTTAAAGGAGATTGAAATTCCTGTATATACAGGTTTAGTTCGACATAAATATACTAGAGCACAGTCGGCTAGTAATAGAGAAAAACGCTTAACCAATATTGCCAATGCGTTTATTGCCATAGAGCCAATTTTAGATAAAAAAGTATTATTGATAGACGATGTTCTGACAACGGGCGCAAGCATAAAAGCCGCTACCCTTGCCTTAAAGAACGCAGGCGCCACAGACGTTTATATTGCCTGTGGCGCAACACGTTTGTTTATTTAATAACGAACCGCAGGGGCCATAAATAAACTATTCACAAATAAACGGTTTGAACCGTACATTATTGCTCTAAAGTTAGGGTTATCCGTCATTCCGATTACCACTCCTCGGCCCATTCTTTGCGCTACTAGTCCAGTCGCTCCGGCAATTTTTTCTACGTTGGTATTGTCGGCATAACCAGCCATTAAAGGCTTGTCGGTATAAGTTGCTACTGCGCTAAAAGGTACTTTTGGTGTTAACAATAAGTCTGTGCGGTTTTTAAATAGCGCAATAGTATTGTTTGTTAAACCAAAGGTCAGCGGGTGCGACAAATCAAGCTTTGCTTCAAAGAAAGCACCAGCTACACGTTGCTTACCGCCTAGCGCTTCTTTATCGCCAAACTTTAAATCGTCCGTATTAAAACGCTTATACATTTCGCTTTGAGCAATAGTGTCTACTTTTAAAAGCCCTTCTTTGGCCAACCATAGCGCAGCACGTTTTTGTCCCCAAACTGTACCGCCTTGCCTAGCAAACTCTTTTAAATCATCAGCTAACGATTCATCTTTTTTAGAGTAGCTGCCGTCTGTTAATACAACGTGCGTGTAATCCGATAGGTTTACATAACCTAAACTGCTTTTATTTATGATGGTCGGAGAAAAGCCAACATGACTATCTAGCATGTACCAAGCTTCGCCCACTTCATATAGGTTTGCACCCATGCCGCCCACCATTAGCACTTTTGGCAAGGTAACAGGCATCATTAGTCGGCTACCTAAATCAATGCCCGTAGATGTTAAGCCACTTTTGATTGTAGATACGCTAACAGGATATTTGGCCAACGCTTTGTTGACCTTGTTTTGCCAACCTTCTTGTTGCAAACCTGCATTAATTAACATTGTGCCTGCCGCAAATGCCTTCGCCTTTTGACCACTTGTTGTATTTGATTTGATGCTAGCAATGGTGTTTGCATTAAATGGTTTAAGCGCAGCTCTTACTTTAATTCCGTTATTTAATAGCTCATAAACAAGTGCTGGAGCGTTAAAGTCATGCCAATCGATAGCAATGCTATATGCTGAGTTCATATCAAGTTTGGCGGCTGTATTTTGCGGTAACTGCCAAGGTGTGTTTGACAGCTTTAACTTTCTTGCAGACTCTACTTTTTCAAATTGAATATTAAACGCGTACGCTAAATTCCAGCTCGATACATCGTAAAATGTATTGTCGTTAAACGATGTTTGAGTTGAGAATATTGATTGAATTAGTCTGACTTGTGGTTGATTTAAAGGCAGGTAAACAGAATTTGATGCAATTACCTTTTTACCGTTCACTTTAGTATCAGAGTTTAACGCGTAAGATTTAATATTATGTTTAGATAAAAGCGCTAACAGTTTATTAAGTCTTGTTTTGTCGTTTTTCTCAGTTAATAAATAACCATCAAAATCGGCTTTTTTTACTAAGCTTTTAACGCTCGATTTAAATTCGTCTTGAAAGCTTTTTAAGTCATCACTACTTTCCAGGCTGCCTTCTAACGTTGAAAACGAAGACATTACTTGATGTTTAATAGTAGTAGGGAAATCTAAATCACCGTTAATCGATTCTTGAATGTGACCGCGGCTAGAGGCTTGCTCAAACAAAATACCAATACTGCCGTGCAAATCAGGATACGTTGAACCTTTACCTGCATAAAAGTCGTCAAAAGCTTCTTCAGTAAAATAAAGTTTGTTTGCTTCATCAAAGGCTTTTGCATGATACGTGGCTAACTGTTTAGTCAGCGCTACGTTTTTATCTGGCGTTAATGGATTTTTTCGCGAAGGAATACCTGGCTGGAAAAAGAACGAGCTGTTTGTGCCCATTTCATGGTGATCCGTTAATACATGCGGACGCCATTGTTGATATTCAGCAATTCGCGCTTGCGACTCTGGATGTTGTAGCAATAACCAATCACGGTTTAAGTCAAACCAATACTGATTTACGCGACCACGAATCCAACCTTGATTATGTTCACGGTTATTTGGGTCTTTGTTAATGTTTTTACCTTTGTGCTGATTGGCCCAAAGCGCAAAACGACTCAAACCATCAGGATTTAGGCTTGGGTCAATAATAATCACCATTTCATCTAAGTACTGATTAACCATCGCGCTGTTTGAGGCCGCTAAATAATACGCCACCAACATTGAGGCATTGCTACCCGATGATTCATCACCGTGCACGCTGTAATTTAGGTTCACAATAAGCGGTGCTGACTTGCCATTTGAGTTGTTTTTCTTATTTTCATTAAAATACTCAGAGCGCTGCTTTTTAAGGTTTTCTAACGAACTAAAACGATTTGGATTAGTAATAGTGACATGCAACAACTCTCGTTGCTGATGTGAATAACCAATGGTTTTCACTTCTACTCGGTCACTGGCCGCGGCTAACGCTTTATAATAAGCCACCAGCTGGTCATGCCTTACGTGCCATTCACCCACTTGGTAACCCAATACAGATTCTGGGGTTGGGACTGCTTGATTGTAGTTTTCAGCAGGCAAATAAAACGATAATTCATTATGTAGCGGTGTTTTTGCAGCCGCTGTAAATGACAATGCTAAAAGCAGTAAAAAGGCTGTTTTTACTGTTGAGATAAGTTTATTCATGGTTATCAGTAGCCATCTTTTATTATTAATTAAGCTAAAGATAACAAGTAACTATATAAAACAACAAGTCTGACTAAAAGTTAGTCGTTGAATAACTGTAAACAGGGGTTTATTTGTTAAAAATTGCCCAAACATATAGATAACTAAAAGGCGTCAAGGTTGCAGTAAATAAGCGATAGACGTATCATTGCAAATAACCGAGTAAATTAGTCAGATATTATTATGATCAATATTTCAGAATCAGCGCAACAGCACTTTGTAAAGCTGTTGGACACGCAAGCACCAAACACTAGAATTAGAGTTTTTGTAGTAAACGCCGGTACTAGCAGTGCTGAATGTGGCGTATCTTACTGCCCAGAAGATTCACTAGAGCCAGAAGACAAAATCCTTTCTTATGAAGGTTTTGAAGCAGCTGTAGATGAAGAAAGTCAGCCGTATTTAGAAGACGCTGAGATTGATTTTGTTACCGATCAAATGGGTTCACAATTAACGCTTAAAGCGCCGAATGCAAAAGCACGTAAAGTATCATCAGATGCTCCGCTTAAAGCTAGAATTCAATACTTCATTGAGTCTGAAGTTAATCCAGGATTAGCGAGCCACGGTGGTCACGTAAACTTAGTTGAATTGACGGAAGACGGTATCGTTGTTCTTCAATTTGGCGGCGGTTGTAACGGCTGCTCTATGGTAGATGTGACACTAAAAGATGGTATTGAAACTCAAATGCTACAACAGTTTGAAGGCGAAGTGACTGGCGTTAAAGACGTCACTGAACACCAAGCTGGTGAGCACTCTTACTACTAAGTTTGATTGTTGAGCATGGCAAAGCCAGATAAATTACAGCGGACATTAGTGCGATGGGGCGAAAACCCAAAGCGCAGTGTTCGCTTTTTTATTCTTGGACTTTGTCTTTTTGTATTGGGTGTTGTAGGTCTTTACTTAGGTGCAAACGTTTGGATTTGGTGGCAAATCCCCGCTGTTGCGATAATGTTTGCTGGTGTTCTGGTCACACTTAAAGGCTACCTAGGTATTGTTGCCAATCGATTGGCGTTCTTTCGTCATCAGGCACAATTAAACAAAGAAAAATTTAAGCATTTAGAATAACCCTGATCCTTTAAGAACTTCTTAATCATGTTTTAATCAATTGCTTATCGCTCCTTAACTAACTCTAACGTTCTCGTCCTACGGCTAACTCAATTTTATCTCAGACTTAAATTTCAATCGTAAGATAAACCACTGCGACAAGCCCCTTGCCAACATGAATATTGTAAATGCAGCCCATAAAATATGATTATTGAAGGTGCAGTTGAAGGTGTAGTTGAAGGCATTGCTTAACGAATCAGTTAACGCGTTTGACAGTAAAATAATAGAAAAGAAACACAAAGCGGCGACAATCATACTGTTCCTCATGCTTTTATCCCAACCTAAGCCAACAAATATCCCATCAAATATAAAGCTTAAAAAACAACTTAATGGCAGTAGATAAATCCAAATATAGTAATCAGTAATTCCGCTCTTCAGTGACTCAATATCCGTTAAAAGCCAAACAATGGCATCAACTGTTAATACATAAAATGCAGCATAACAGAGTGCGAAGGCTAGCCCCATTTTGATCCCTTGAGTAATATACAATCGAAGTCTACGTTGCTTTTTTTGACCTACACAATTGCCCACTAATGACTCTAACGCAAAGGCAACGCCATCCAATGAAAAAGAGATAAACAAGAAAAACTGCATAATTAAAGAATTAATAGCCACCGTTTGACTGCCAAACTGCGTCGCGTAAATAGTCATGAAAGACAAACAAAGTTGCAGTACAGCGCTTCGTATAAACAAATTGCCGTTCATTCTTAGTAACGCTATCCAGCCTGTCAATACTGACTGTAAAGACACCGCTACCTTCTTTAACTCTGGTCGAATTAAGTAAATCATCATGCCAAACTGAACAATTTCAGCAAGCACTGAGGCAAACGCAACGCCAGCAACTCCAAAAGACAAAACAGGCACAAACAAAATATCAGCAAATAAATTCACTACATTGCAAACGATTAAGGCTCTAAGCACCCATTTGGTTTTACCCGAGCCAATCAAAAAGCCAGACAAGGCCATATTCGCCAATACAAAAGGGGCGGCCCAAATACGGATATCAAAATAGGTTTTTGCCGATGCATAGGTAGCCTGCATGGCAAGGTCATCGCTAGATACAAAAGTTAAAAGAGAGAAGAGTGGTGACTGAAATAGCAGAATAAAGCTCGCTAAGATTACGCTTAAAAGCAACCCTTGATACAAGTGCAATATTGCTGAAGCTGCCGATTTTTCACCTCTAGCTTTAGCCACTAGACCTGTTGTAGACATTCTTAGGAAGCCTAACAACCAAAATATAACCGAAATAAACAAACCAGCTAACGCTGTACCAGCAAGAAATTGGCTATCGGGCAAATGCCCAATAACGGCAGTATCAACAAATCCCAACATAGGAATGCTAATATTTGCTAGAATCATAGGCCAGGCTAAATGCCAAATTTTTAAATTGATGCGGGTACCTGACCACGCAGAGGACTGAAATAGAGATAACATATGATTAGATTATTACTTAAGCCTATTAGTGTTTTATTGATGTTAACGACGATGACTACCTTGTTATGGCATCAATCTGTTTCCGCCGCAACGGTTGTACTTTACCACCATGTTAGTGAAACTACCCCAAAATCTACTAGTGTCTCTCCACAACAATTTGCTGAGCACTTAGCCATGATTGAAGAACTAGGCCTAGAAGTTGTGCCATTAACTCAAATTGTGGATGCCATAAAGGCCAATAAGCCGGTTAACCCAAATTGGATTGCAATTACCTTTGATGATGGCTTTAGAAATGTTTATGACATGGCCTTCCCTATGCTCAAAGAAAAAAACTGGCCTTTTACTGTGTTTGTAAATCCGCTAATGGTCAAGCCAAGCAAACTATATATGGATTGGTCACAGCTTAAAACCTTAACGGAACATGGTGGTGACATAATGAATCACACCTTGGAGCATGAAAACTTAGTGCAAGGTGGACTTACCAACAAACAAATTGAAACCAATATATTAGTCGCAGAAGAAATGATTAAAGAGCAGTTAGGACAAAATCACAAAATGGTCGCTTATCCGTTTGGTGAATATTCTGACAATATTAAAGCCACCCTGGGCAAAAATGGGTTTGTGGGTTTTGCCCAACACTCGGGTGCTATTAATGAAACTAGCGACCTTTTAGCTTTGACTCGTTTTCCTGCTAATGGCATTTATGCCAATCCAAAAACACTAAAAAACAAAATTAAAAGCTTAGCGTTTGATTTTGAGAACCAGTCTCCAACAGAAACTTTAGTCCGCAACATTGAAAAAATAGATTCTGAGAAGGGACCTCTATGGAGAGTTAAGCTTAAAGGTAAAGATTTCTACCAAAGTCAGTTAGCCTGTTTTATCACAGGTCAATCAGGTCCTGTAAAACCAACTTGGATTTCCGATTTCGAATTTGAAATTGCAGCGCCTAAATCTCTTCAAACAGGACGTGTCAAATACAACTGTACGGCCCCATCTATTAAAAATAGTGGCCGCTTTTATTGGACCAGTAAGCTTTGGATTACATTGCCTGATGACTTATCAAGTGAGTTAAATGAGGAAAGTGAATAATCTCTAAACATATGACATTCACTTAAAACTATATTTGTTTAAAGCTATATCGAACGGGTCGCTAACTCCATTAGGCGTTTAGCGATCTTATCCAATGGTAACTCCTCATTCCCTGCACCTAACTCTTTTGCCGCTCTAGGCATGCCGTAAACCACACTGGAGTTCTCATCTTGAGTAATGGTATATGCACCTGACTCTTTGAGCCTTAACAAACCCTTAGCGCCGTCAGCGCCCATTCCCGTTAAAATCACTCCCGAGCTATATTTGCCCATGTACTTTGCGATGGAATCAAATAACACATCGACTGCAGGTTTGTGTCTATTTACAGGCTCAGAGTCATCAAGCTGACATAACAACTTGCTGCCCCTTTTTAATACCGTTAAATGCTTGTCACCTGGCGCAATATAGATATGTCCAGGTTCAATGACCTGACCATGACTTGCTTCATGCACCGTCATTTTACAAACTTTATTTAATCGCTCTGCGTACGTTTTACTAAACACGGGAGGGATATGTTGGGTCACAACAATTGGACAGAAATTCGCTGGTAAGTTAATAACCACTTCTTTTATTGCTTCTGTTCCACCTGTAGACGCACCAATGGCAATTAAGTGGTTCTTTTTAAAATCACCAGTCGCTGTTGGGACTGCATCACTTTGTTGCGCTCTCTTTCTTGAGCGAATGATTTGACTTAGTCGAGCGCCGGCTGCCGCTCTAATTTTGTCGACTAGTACGTCGGCATACTTACCAAGACTTTCTTTAACATCAACTTTGGGCTTTTCTAAAAAATCCACAGCACCTATCGACAATGCTTCTAACGTTATTGGTGCACCTTCTGCTGTAAGTGTTGACAACATTACAACGGGCATTGGTCTTAATCGCATTAAGTTTTTAAGAAAAGTGATGCCATCCATTTTTGGCATTTCTATATCAAGCGTTAAAACGTCTGGGTTTAAAGACTTGATGAGATCTCTAGCTTCTAGCGGATCTTCAGCTTCACCTACCACCTGCATATCTGGTGCGGCGCTTATTATTTCATTTAGAATCATCCTAATCAGCTTGGAGTCATCTACTATTAAAACCTTAATCATTGATTTACCTTTTAGAACAATTCTATATCCGACGTCTCATGCTCTGGTTTTTCTATTTTCGAGCGGTATTTAACTTCACGAAGTTTAATCGTATCGTTATGCATACTTTGTAAACGTTTAACCAATCCCTTTCCTTCTTGAGGATAAAAAAGCACCTTTCGTGGCCAAGGTCCACCCATATCGGAAGCAACTAACGGCAACTCTTCTTTTAGAATAAACTCCTTAGCAAAGGCAATATTCTGTTCCCCTATCGGCGTTTGCATCTCTTTAATAATATTGCCACCACCGAACAGTTTCACTTTCATTCTATTGCGATGACCACCATGTTTTATAATTTCATTTATCAAACATTCCATCGCCCAGATCCCATACCGACAACTGTAGCTATCGTGAAACTCCCACATTTCTTGACCATGATTATTCCCCTTTAATGGCAGCATAAAGTGGTTCATTCCGCCTAGGCCTGCGTATTCGTCCCAAATACAGGCTGAAATGCATGATCCTAATACCGTTGCGATGGCTTCTTTTTCTTTTGTTACGTAAAACTCGCCCGGTAAAATTTTTGCGACTACGATATTCCGACCATTGTCCACATAACGTTTTATGTGTTCAAAACCCGGCAGTGTCGCTTTGAACTGCGTTGCACTCATTGCGCTATCTTCTGATAAACGTTTTGCCCTAACCCTTTAAACTGAAGATTTTCCCTTCCCATTGACTCAGAATGTCCCAAAATTAAGTACCCGCCCGGAGCCAGTAAGTTTGCATAACGGTTAAACAGCTTTACCTTGGTTTCATGATCAAAATAAATAATCACGTTTCGACAAAATATAACGTCAAATGGCCCTTTTATTGGCCACTCTTTTAATAGATTAAGTTGTTTAAAACTGATGTTTTGTTTGAGATAAGGCTTGGCCTTATAACGCTTTGCACTGCCATCTTTAAGGAAGTATTTTTTTAGTTGAGCATCACTCAATCCTGATACTTGACCACCTTCATATATAGCTTCTCTGCCAGACTCTAAAACATTGGTATCAAGGTCTGTTGCCAAAATTTTGAAGTCCCAGTTTGAAGGGATAAGCTTGTCTAAGCA
This sequence comes from Psychrosphaera haliotis, assembly GCF_039523615.1. Lineage (NCBI taxonomy): Bacteria > Pseudomonadati > Pseudomonadota > Gammaproteobacteria > Alteromonadales > Pseudoalteromonadaceae > Psychrosphaera > Psychrosphaera haliotis. The sequence continues at coordinate 112,575 of NZ_BAAAFQ010000011.1, forward strand.
TATTGCAATTGAGTAAGGCTCCATTCCAAGTGAACAGCCTGCCGACCATATTCGCACGCGATGATCACTTTTATGCCGACTGAGTATCTCAGGTACCGCTGTTTTCTTCAAAAAATCGAAGTGATGTGTTTCTCTAAAAAACGACGTTAAGTTTGTGGTAATTGCATTTATAAACTCACCAAATTCTACTGACTCGTTATTGTTTAAATACGAGATATACTCAGAGAACGAAGATAATCCAAGCTTCCTCAGTCGTCTTGAAATGCGCGCGTATACCATGTCTTTTTTTTGCTCAGATAAAACAATGCCACAGGCTTCATAAACTCTTTCACTTATGAAGCTGTAGTCCTTGTTTGTCATTAGAAACTCTTTGTTATCCAATCACCTACTCCTTGCTGTTACCCGTATTCCAAGCAAATTTGGTTAAACTAAAACTCCTGCCATTCTTCATCGTCACTAGGCTGCGACGAAACCGGAGACTTAATTTCCGCTCGTGTTGGCTGCGCAATCGCCTTACGGCTATTACTTTGGGACAATCGAGGCGCGGCGTTTAATTGTGACTCAGACATTTTGAAGAAGGTTAAGAGCTCTCTCATAGAACGAGCTTGCTCCGACATTGACTCTCCAGCTGCTGATGCCTGCTCAACGAGTGCCGCATTTTGTTGCGTCATCTCATCCATTTGGGAAACGGCTTTATTAACTTGCTCTATGCCAGATGTTTGCTCGATAGATGCAACGCTAATATCACCAATAGTGTCGTTCACCTTTCTAACGGCTTTAACAATTTCTTGAAGCATCTCACCCGATTGATTTACCAATGAGGTACCATCTTCAACTTTTGAAACAGAATCTCTAATTAAATCTTTTATCTCTTTTGCTGCAGCTGCAGAACGTTGAGCGAGGTTTCTTACTTCACCGGCAACAACCGCAAAACCTCGGCCTTGTTCGCCAGCTCGCGCGGCTTCAACAGCAGCATTTAACGCTAATAAGTTTGTCTGGAACGCAATTTCATCAATGACGCCAATGATGTCAGCAATCTTCTTACTAGCCTCATTAATTTCCGCCATACTTTCTACAGCTCGACCTACAACAGAACCGCCAGATTCAGCTTTGCTCGCCGCTTCTTCAGCTAAGTCATTGGCCATTTGTGCATTATCAGCGTTTTGCCTAACTGTTGCCGTCATCTCTTCCATACTAGATGCCGTTTCCTCAAGCGAAGATGCTTGCTCTTCAGTTCTTTGGCTTAAATCGGCATTACCCTGTGCAATTTCTTCAGCTCCAGAGCTCACTGTTGTGGCGGAACGATCAATTTGCCCAATAACTTCTGTTAACTTATCAACAGTAGCGTTGGCATCGCGTTTTAGCTTATCGAACATGCCTTGATATTCTGTATCGATACGACGAGTTAAATTACCATGAGCCAAGGCATCAAAAATATTCACGGTATCTTGAATCACACCTTCGGCTATACCAACTACTTGGTTTAAGCCCATCGACAGCTCTTTGAAAAAGCCTTCTTTGTCATCTTCTGCAATTCTTATCGTTAGATCACCGTTAGTGGCAGCATCTATAACTTTTGCAATTTCGTTTTGAATAGTCATTTCATTGGTTTTATCAACCCACTCTACAATCGTTCCAAGTCGATTGCCGTTTGAGTCGACCCAAGGGGAAGCAAATAATTCAAACGTTAATTTCCCAACTCTTATATTTGTTTGATAGGGTTCTGAAAGTTTTTTTAGCATATTGCGTTGATGAGAAGCATCTTTATGGAAGTCATCAACACAGGTGCCAATAAGCTTATCGGCATTAAAGTTTGGTAGCGTTTTTGTGATTTCTCTTTCTCGTTTACGGAACATTTTTGTCACTTCATTGTTCATATAAACAATTTCTAATTCATTATTAGCAATCATGACGTTTGCCTGACAAAGCGTTAGTGCCTGTGCCAAATTACCAGCTTGTCGAGCCTCTTCTTCCATCTCTTTTTGCTCGGTAATATCAGTTGCAAACTTAACCACTTTAATTGGGTTACCGTCTAAGTCCTCAATAGGATTATAACTTGCTTGAATCCATATGGTTTTGCCTCCTTTACCAAGCCTTTTGTACTCGCCAGAATCAAATTCACCACGATTCAATTTAGCCCAAAACTCTTTGTATTCGCTAGTCTCAGCTATTCCATCCGGTGCAAACATACTATGATGGCGCCCTTTAACTTCCTCTAGTGAATATCCCATTGTGGATAAAAAGTTAGCGTTGGCAGTTATAATTGTACCGTCCATTTCAAATTCAATGACCGCTTGAGACTTGTTAATAGCGTTTAACTGACCGTTTGATTCAGACGCTTTTTTCTTTTGCTCTGTTATGTCAGATGCGTATTTAACAACCTTAAAAACCTTATTTTCACTGTCCATTATTGGGTTGTACGTGGCTCTAATCCAAATGTCTTCACCGCTTTTGGTTACTCGTTTAAATTCGTCAGATTTAAACTCACCTCGAGCTAAGTCTTGCCAGAATTTTCGATATTCATCACTGGCTACGTCACGTCGATCTACAAATATGCTGTGATGTTGACCTTGGATTTCTTCTAATCTATATCCAAGTACATTTAAAAAATTATTATTGGCCGTTTTAATCGTGCCATCTGGATAAAACTCAATAACAGCTTGAGACTTGTCTAGTGCATCTAGAACAAGTCGTTCAGTGGAATCAGAAGAACCCAATAAATTTTTTAAAAAACCCATACCATCACCTGCCTTGTTATATTAATAACACTTTTTCTAGATCTAAAAGGACTACCATTTTGTCGCCTACATTTATGAGGCCTTCAATATAGTTTTTTGTTTCAGAGTCACCAATGTCTGGTGCCTTTTTGGCTTTTTGTTTTTCGATGTTGTAAACATCAGAAACTGCATCAACAACTATGCCCATTATTTTCGTTTTTTTGTCTATCATCACTTTCACAATAATGATGACCGTCAACTCGTTGTAATCAAATTTACTGAGATTAAAGCGAATACGTAGATCCACCACTGGAACAACGGTTCCTCGCAAATTAATCACACCTTTTACGTATTCTTCTGAGTTAGGAATGCTCGTCATTGATTCCCAACCTCTAATTTCCTGCACCGATAAGATCTCAATACCGTACTCTTCATCGTCCATCATGAACGTCAAATACTGAACCAGATCGACGTTGTCGTTGTTATCAAGCTGACTTGTTGATAGAACTTCATTCATGCTACACCGCTTCCGATAGTGGTTTGTCGAAATCTAAACCTACATGGCCAGCTCGTTTTAAACCTGCCATTTTAACTACACTGGATATGTCGATAATGAGCGATACGCTGCCACTACCTAAAATAGTTGCGCCCGAAATACCGTCTACCTTCTTATAGTTCTCTTCCAAGCTTTTGATTACAAACTGCTGCTGAGCCAGTAACTCATCAACTAACAGGCCGACCTTTTCGTTGTCACTTTCCACTACAACTAAAAGCCCACCTTGAAGTTTTTGACAAGCTTCTGGGTGGTTGAATAGCTGATGCATTCTTAAAATAGGGATGTAGTCATCACGTAATCGCAATACATCCATACCACCGCCTACAGAATTTACTTTTGACATATCTATTTGTAATGACTCAACAATAGAAACTAACGGAATGATATAAATATGGTTGCCAACCTTAACCAACTGACCATCTAATATGGCTAATGTTAAAGGTAGTCTAATTGTAAATGTGGACCCATTATTGGGTTCAGAGACGACTTCCACTGTGCCATTTAACGCATTGATATTCCGCTTAACCACATCCATGCCTACTCCGCGACCAGATATGTCACTAACTTCATCAGCAGTAGAAAACCCAGGTTTGAAAATGAGTTCGTTGATTTCTTGATTACTTAACACGGACTCTTCTGTAATTAGCCCGTTCTCTATTGCTTTTGACCTTATCTTTTCTGTATTAAGGCCACGTCCGTCGTCTATTATTTCGATAATAATATTACCGCCTTGGTGGTAGGCATTAAGAATCACTTTACCCGCTTCACTTTTTCCTGCGGCTAAACGTTCTGGCGTGGTTTCTAAACCATGGTCTAACGAGTTTCTAATCAAATGCACCATAGGGTCAGATATTTTTTCCATCACTGTTTTATCCAACTCAGTGCCCTCACCCTTCAGAACTAAATCAACTTTTTTGTCTAATTTTTGAGAGATATCTCGTACTAGTCTAGGAAATCTAGAAAAAACAAAACTAATGGGTAACATCCTAATGCGCATAACATTTTCTTGTAAGTCACGGGTGTTGTGAGCCAATTGCGCAAGCCCTTCTCTAAGCGCTAGTAATTTTGCGTGATCAATCTGCTCATCTTCACCTAGCTCATTCAACATCGCTTGCGTGATTACTAGTTCGCCTACCATGTTTATAAGTGAGTCAACTTTATCTGTGCCTACTCGTATTGAGCTTGATTCTTGTTTTGTTGGTTCTTTTTTATTGTCTGTTGGCGCTTTTTGTACTGGTCTAAATTCTGCTTCCACCGTATCACTCGTTGCAGAGTCTTTCGGCTTTGAATTATCTGGTGATAGAGACTCTGGAGTTGTTGCTGGACTCGCTGAAGTGGAACCTGCTGAAGCCGGTGATTCTGGTGATTCAGTTAATGAAGACTCAGGTTTAGAAGCTTCAACCTCGTCAAGTTCACTCTCCACTTCGATTTCATCTTCAAACTGGGCAACTAATTTAATTTCTATTTCAGCGTCGTCTTCAACCCACTCAAATACACTTTTTACGGTTTCTTCTTCACTAGTGGTATCTAAATTTATTGTCCAGCCTAAGTAACAATCATCAGCAACTAAGTTATCAAGCTCAGGAATGCCTTTAATATTTGCTTCTACCGATAGCTCTCCATGCTCCGCTAGATCTTCAAAAATAAATAGAGGTTCATTTCCCGTCTTAAATACATGAGACTCAGGGTTAAACTTAATTTCAAAGAAGTTAGTGATTTGTGTTTTTGTTTGTTTACTTGCTAGGCCATTGGATTCAGGTTGCGTAGCTACCGCGTTACTATTGCTTGTATTGCTAACATCTGCGGTGTTCTTCTGTTCCAAAATAGCTTCAAATTGAACACGAAGCGTATTCGCTTCTTGTGACTCTTGTTCGTCATTATTTTGAATCGACCTAAGCATATTCCTAAGGCAATCAATACTTTTGAGCATTAGGTCTACATGATTTGCAGCTAATTCACGCTCACCGTTTCTAATTTCATCTAGTAATGTTTCTATTACGTGAGTGAAATTGGCAATCGCATTAAAACCAAAGGTACCACTGCCACCTTTAATAGAATGGGCAGCTCTAAAGATGTTATTGATAATTTCACTGTCTACGTCACCCGGGGACAAATTAAGTAACTCGGATTCCATAGTTTCAAGGCCTTCAAAACTTTCATCGATGAAGACTTCGTAAAATTGTGAGAGATCAATACTCATAGCAACCCCATTTTAAAAATGTGCAGAATTAACGAGCGACTTTTTTAATGACGGTTAACAACTGCTCTGGATTAAACGGTTTAACTATCCAACCGGTTGCCCCCGCCGCTTTGCCTTCACCTTTTTTGTTGGTGCCAGACTCCGTGGTGAGCATCAATATGGGTGTGAATTTAAATTGCGGTAGTGTTCTTAAGTTCCTAACGAGCTCAATGCCATCCATATTAGGCATGTTTACGTCTGATATGATCACATCAAATTCAGCGTCTCTAGCTACGTCTAGTGCTTCTTGACCATCTTTAGCTTCGGTTACATCATAACCTGCGTTTTTTAGAGTGAAGCCAACCATCTGCCTCATAGAAGCAGAATCATCAACGGCCAGAATCTTTTTCATAAAGTCACCTTTTATGTTCAAACTTGAATTTAATTAGGTAATTTTAGAAACTCTTTAATACCGATTTGATTTGCAATGTTTGATAAGGATTCACTTTCACCTTGCCAAGTTATTGCACTATCGGTTAACGAGAGGGACTTTTGCAGTGAACACAATACTTGAAGCGAAGCGGTGTCAGCGTCACTAACTTCACTAATGTCTATACAGACTTCTTGTTCTGAAGACAGCAGTTCAATTAGAGATTTACTGAGCGCTTCAGCTTCACTAATGTGTAATTTTGATGCAAGTTTCATCGGCTCTGTGGAGTTCTATAAAAATCATTTAACTTTAGCGTAGTCTGAAAAATCTATATTTCCAGATATTTACCGTTATTACCGATTTTTATTCCACAGTTATAATTTTAAAGTCTGACAATAGAACTTCAGGATTAATGGAAGGTATTTCGCCAAGTTCTACATAGGGTTTAAACATAGCGTGAATTTGTCCCTGCGGGTTAATGAGAACAACCGAGGCGCTGTGATCAACAAAGTAACCTTCTGAAACTTCTTCAGGAGGAATGGAGTACATAAGGCCGAGGTTTCGAACAAATGGATATAAGGATTTATGTTCCGCTCGAAGGCCTAATATTGATTCGTGAAAATAATTTGTATACTGCTGAATATTATCAACTTTGTCTCTTTTTGGATCCACCGACAAAAACAGTACTTGAGTGTTTTCTTGAACCTGAGTTAAGTCTGGAATTAGACGGCTCAACTTCATCATCGTTGTAGGGCAAATATCTGGGCACGACAAATATCCCAAAAACAGTACGCTCCACTGCCCCATCATATTGCTTTTGGAAAAGCGCTCACCATTCTGATCGATTAATTCAAACTCTTTAAGTTCCCTTGGTTGTGTATACAAGTGTGTATTTTTCGAAACCGATTCATCTTTATCCAACGACGAGTAAATACCCACAGCAAATGCTACGCAGGCCAATATTGAAACGATAAGAGTTTGAGTTTTTGTCATAATTTAAAATCTAATTATATAGAAATGATCAACGAGTAAAGCAACAAAGAGAATTAACAAATGCCAAATGGAAAACTTAAAAGTGTCCATCGCTATTTTTTTGTCTTCGCTTACTTTTAATTGCCAAGCATATTTAAGAAACAGTAGGTTTAGGATTGTACTTGATATCAAATAAATTAAGCCAGACATCGCGACCAAATAAGGTAAAAAACAGACCAGCGTAAGTAGTACCGTATATAAAACAATAGAGTTTTTTGTAAATGCCAAACCATGAGTCACTGGCAACATAGGAATATTTACCCTTGCGTAGTCATCTCTACGATGAATAGCCAATGCCCAAAAGTGCGGAGGTGTCCAAGTGAAAATAATCATCACTAACAAAAAGGCGTTGGGATGCAAATCACCGGTCATGCTAACCCAACCTAAAAGTGGTGGCATTGCACCTGCTAACCCGCCAATAACAATATTTTGGGGCGTAAGTCTTTTTAATACCAAGGTATAAACCACGGCATATCCAAACAAACTGGCTAACGTTAGCCACGCTGTGAGTGGATTTACGAAGGCGTATAACAATGCAAAACCAAATGCCGCTAAAGAGAATGAGAATATGATAGCTAAGCGATTTGTTACTCGTCCTTTAGCAATTGGCCTGTTGTATGTTCGTGCCATTTTTGCATCAATTTTCTGATCTACAATGTGGTTCATGGCCGCGGCTGCAGCTGAAAGCAAACCAATTCCAATCGACGACACTAAAAGTAGGTCTAAAGGAGGCCAACCTGATTGAGCTAAAACCATGCCGACAATTGCCGTTATCACTAACATGAATACCACTTTAGGTTTAGTGATTTCATACAAGTCTTTTAACAGGCCTGAAAACGAGTTGAATGAACTAGTTAGGGTATTTGAATAAGCCATTGTTACGCCCCTTGTTGCATTAATATGCTGTTATTATTGGGATTTTCACTTGGTACTTTATTAAATTCTATTTGTTGATGTAGCTTTTGTTGCCTTGAAACGTAATGCCATAAAACCAGTAAACTGGCGAGTAGCAACAAGCCAACAAAGTTATGACTCACTGCAACATACAAAGGGAGATGGAATACAACATTTGAGATCCCCAAGGCAATCTGTGTTGTGGTGATTGCCATGATTACAATGCCAAAAGGCCTTAGCTGGGTTTGTCTAAACAAAAGATAGAGCAGCATAAGAATACTAGCGGTTACAACCATTGCTCCTACTCTATGTAAAACATGGATAGTCATTCTTGCTTCGTAAGGAAATACTCCAAACTCGTAATCTTCATAACCCGTTGGCACTGATAGTGCGCTACCAATATCAAACTTTTGTTGCCAACCTGGTTCACAAATAGGTAGGTCGGTGCAAGCTACCGCTGCATAATTAGCTGCTGTCCAACCACCTAAAGCAATTTGAAGTACAACCAAAAGGAAACTGGCTTTGATAACTAGTTTCAATTTTGACGATACATTAACCGACTCAGGTACACCATGGAGTATGTCGCTTTGATTTAGGCTTTGTGTTCGGAGTTTGAGCGTCAAAAGGAGAATTAAACAGAAGGTAGTAAAACCGCCAAGTAAATGACCCATTACCACGAGTGGCATTAAATTCATGGTCACTGTCCACATCCCTAATACTGCTTGAAAGCCAACGGTAACAAGCAATAATCCAGAAAGCTTTAGATGTTGTCTAGCCATAACATTTAGTATAAACATGACAAAAACCAACATGCCAAGTCCACCAGCAAAATAGCGGTGAACCATCTCATTTCTAGCTTTGTGGTATTCAACTGGACGCTCTGGATAAGCTGACTCTGCTAATTCAATATGCTCAACTTCAGTAGGTACGGTAAGAAACCCATAACAACCAGGCCAGTCGGGGCAGCCCAACCCAGCATCAGTCAACCGAGTATAAGCACCTAATATAATAACGACACAAACTAACAACAAAGATAAAATAGATAATCTATAACGAAAATTTAACATCTGAACCCTTCTTATTTTTATTATTCGGGGTGTTTAATTATTAACCTATACGAGCATAATTTAACAGCTTTTTCAAATCAGAAAGTATGTCTTTACTAGTTCTAATTGTGATTTCACGCGTTTGACTGCCCGGGTACTTCAAAATAACTTTGCCCATTGGGTCGATTACATAAATATGATCACTGTCTAAGTCTTGATTATTAGCAGAATAGGCTTTTGTCGCTGGGTAATCTTGCAATGGCATTTCATTTGTTAATACCCACGCATTGACTCTTTTTTGCAGTTTACCTAACGCTAAATAGGTTTGATTTAGTCCATAAAGTTGCTCTTCACAAAACGCATCACAACCAGATGCTTGTGGCTGATAAACAATGCTCCACATGGGCGTTTCAGTTTTTATAGGTAAAACTATTTCTTGTTGTAAAAACTTACCTTTATTAGTCGCTGCTGGCGTATACCAACCCATTTTTAATACTAAATATGCAAGCACCAATGGCACTACAGCCATCGCCACAAATATCCCAAAGAATGATTTAGACTTCATTATTATTCCTTTTAGTTTTAGAACTACCTGATCGCAAACTAGCGAAGAGAAATACAATCACCGCCGCTACCGCTAGCAAAAACCACTGCACCGCATAGGCAACGTGTTTTTCTGGCGGCATAACAACGGGTTTATAAAGTTGAGGGTGTTGGTTTATCGTGTTTGAACTTGCATACAAAAACACTGGGCTCGTGGAAGGCGTCTTATTTTTGTGAAATTCCAAAATTGCATTAACCGACTGAACTCTCTGTGGAAAAGAGTACTCACCTGTTTTGTCACTTAAAGTAAATTGCTCAAGATCAGTGGTTTTTAGTAGGCCCGTAACGTTCACCTTTTCCGGCAATAACACTTCTGGCAACTCGGCTCGTGTTGCTGGCGCTTTCCACCAACCTAAATTAACAAAAACGTAAGCATTACCATTGTTAACAGAACTATTGCTAACAAAGCCATCACTCTTGCCAACAAAGCTATCATTGTTAGTGTGAGTAACTGAGCTACCAACAAGTGCCGGCACCACTACGTCATAACCTGCTTGACCTTGGTATATCTTGTTGTCTATCAACCAAATTGACCGGTTGTCTAATGTTAATTCTAACGTAACTTCTTTATTGTTTAACTCAGAGACGTCACCAAGTGTGATGCTGTTTAAGAGATTTTGTTGAGATAAAACAACGCCGTTTGTTTGCTCTAGGAGAATACGTTTCTGTTCGGCACGCTCAAGTTGCCAAAAGCCTAACTTGCACAAAATCAAAAATGCCGTCACAGTAATCACTAACGACCATGGTGTGAATTTAAAGCGTTTTAAAATATGCATACGTTTTTCATGACCAATTCAACCTAACAACCAACTACTAAAATATAGGCAAGACAATGGAATTTATAGTTAAAGCCATCATCGTCATTTTACTTTTAAGTATTATTTTCAACTTGTTTAAAGCGATGTTTACTATGTTAAAAGGTGATGAAAAAGCACCACCTATGTCGCATTTTATAGGACGTCGATTGTTATTTACCGGCGCACTAATGTTGTTGTTACTCATATTGCTTGGGCTTGGTATTATTGAACCTAACCCAAGCCCTTACACCAAAGCTTAACTTTTGTTTATAGGATATAAACGAATATAAATAAGCAAACCCAAACCACATCAACAAAGTGCCAATACCAGCTTGTTGCTTGGAAACCAAAATGGTTTTCAGGTGTAAAGTGTTCTTTCAACACTATTCTAAAGAACATAATAATAAGCATTATGGTCCCTAGCGTTACATGTAAACCATGGAATCCTGTTAGCAAGAAAAACGTATTACCATAAATGCCACTGGACAACATTAATCCCATTTCTCTGTATGCGTGAATATATTCTTCAACTTGTAAAACCAAGAATATACAGCCAAGTAATATAGTCGCACCTAACCACACTTTAAGTTGAGAACGTTTATTTTGTTCAAGCCCAACATGTGCAAAATGGAGTGTCACTGACGAAATAAGTAAAATAATGGTGTTGTATAACGGTAATCCAGTCCAACCCATTGCTTCAGTTGTTGTTCCATCTGGTGTTTTAACAAGCGGCCAAATAGCTTCAAAAGCTGGCCACAATACTTCATGTGTACTGAGGTTGTTACTAGCTCCGCCTAACCATGGAACGGAAAACATTCGGGCATAAAATAAAGCCCCAAAGAATGCCCCAAAGAACATCACTTCAGAAAATATAAACCAGCTCATTCCTTGTTTAAATGAACGGTCCATTTGAGCGCTATACATGCCACTCATTGATTCATCTATAACGTTTCTAAACCAACCAACTAACATAAATATAATGGTCAGTATGCCTGCTAGCAGCAGGTAACCGCTAAAACCGGACTCCCCTTTGGTTACGTCATTAACATAACCTCCAGCCCCAAACGCTATGCAAAATAAGCCGATAGCCCCCACAATTGGCCATGGGCTTTGAGCTGGTACGTAATACTTTTGATATTCACTAGACATTATTTGCCCTCTCTATGAGCATTATTATTCTGAATCAGCAAAAAGCTCTGCAAAAGCAGATGCTTCAATCTTGTCACTAATATCAAACAAGGTGTAAGACAATGTAACGGTGCCGTATTCCGCTGGTAATTCTGGGTCTATATAAAACTGCAAGCCTAGTTTGGCTAGTTCGCCCTTTTCCAACGGTTGATGGTTAAAGCAAAAACACTCAACTTTATTAAAATAAGTTGCAGCTAACCCCGGGCTAACCGAAGGAATTGCCTGCACGACCATGTCACCTGCTGATTGATTCGAAACTAAAAAATTAACTTCATGATGTTCACCTGGATGGACTTTTATACGCTTAATTTCTGGTTCAAAAGTCCAAGGCAAACGACCTTGGGTATGGGCGATAAACTCAACGGTAACTAACCTATCAACATCTACGGCTTGTGATTGTGACGCCACCGAATTACTTGTTTTCCCATTTAACCCCGTGATGTCGCAAAAGACATCGTAAAGAGGCACGAGCGCAAAACCGAAACCAAACATAAATACCACGGTAAAAACCAACTTCTTGATCAGCTTTACGTGATCGGGTTTAGTATTTTGTTGAGCACTCATAAAAACCTCTTTTGACCGTTACTTAATGGTCGGTGGCGTTTCAAACGTATGATAAGGAGCCGGAGATGGTACTTCCCACTCTAGGCCTTCTGCGCCTTCCCATACTTGATCCGTCGCCTTTTCCCCGCCTTTAATACACTTATAAACCACAGCTACAAATAACAACTGAGATAAACCAAATGCAAAACCACCAATACTTATAATGGCGTTAAAGTCTGCAAATTGAGTCGCGTAATCTGGAATACGACGAGGCATACCAGCAAGCCCAACAAAGTGCATAGGGAAGAATAAAACGTTCACTGATACTAGCGATAACCAGAAATGTAACTTAGCCAGACCTTCGTCAAACATATGCCCTGTCCACTTAGGTAACCAATAATAAGCACCCGCCATAATGGAGAAGATGGCACCCGTTACCAGCACATAATGGAAATGAGCAACCACAAAGTAGGTGTCGTGGTACTGGAAATCTGCCGGGGTGATTGCCAGCATAAGGCCGGATAATCCACCTATGGTAAATAGCACAATAAAGGCAATGGAGAACATCATTGGTACTTCAAAGGTCAATGCACCTCGCCACATTGTAGCTACCCAGTTAAAGACTTTTACGCCGGTAGGGACCGATATCAACATGGTGAAGTACATAAAGAATAACTCACCAGCTAATGGCATACCCGTCGTGAACATGTGATGCGCCCAAACCATAAACGATAGAATCGCTATTGAGGCCGTTGCATAAACCATTGAAGAATAACCAAACAAACGTTTGCGGCTAAATGTAGGAACGATTTGAGAGATAATGCCGAAGGCTGGCAAAATCATGATGTAAACTTCAGGGTGCCCGAAGAACCAGAATATATGCTGGAACAGGACGGGATCGCCACCACCGGCTGCACTAAAGAATGACGTAGCGAAATATTTATCCGTCAATACCATAGTTACCGCACCAGCCAATACCGGCATAACCGCTATCAACAGGAAGGCCGTTATTAGCCAGGTCCAAACAAACAGCGGCATTTTCATGAATGTCATGCCGGGTGCTCGAAGGTTAAAAATGGTCACGATGACGTTAATGGCGCCCATGATGGATGAGATACCCATAATGTGAACAGAGAACACAAAAAACGCTGTGCTGTCGCCACTGTAGGTTGTTGATAAAGGAGCGTAGAACGTCCAGCCAAACGCAGGACCACCGCCTTCCATAAACAATGACATTAAAAGGATAAGGAACGCGAACGGTAAAATCCAAAAGCTCCAGTTATTCATTCTTGGTAACGCCATGTCTGGCGCGCCAATCATCATTGGAACCATCCAGTTTGCCAAACCAACAAAGGCTGGCATTACCGCACCAAAAACCATAATCAAACCATGAACCGTGGTCATTTGGTTAAAGAAGTTTGGTTCTACTATTTGTAAGCCTGGTTGAAAGAGCTCAGCTCTGATAACCATAGCCATTGCGCCACCAATAAAAAACATTAGTAGTGAAAACAACAGGTAAAGGCTACCAATGTCTTTGTGGTTTGTTGTTAGTATCCAACGCATAATGCCTTTAGGGGCACCATGGTGTTCATGATCGTCGTGATGATCGGTTGCACTATTTTCTATAGAACTCATGACATGCCTCCTATTGACTTGTTAAGTAAGCGTTAATTTGAGCAGCTTGCACTGCGTCACCGGTATTGTTACCCCAAGCATTACGCTCGTAAGTTACAATTGCTGCGAGGTCTTTTAAGCCAAGTTGCTTGCCGTAACCTTGCATTGCAGTACCCGGTTTACCATTAACAACAATATCAATATGAGCGCCAAGATCTTCAATGGCAATTTTGCTGCCTTTTAACGCAGGGAATACACCAGGAATACCTTCACCTGAAACTTGGTGGCAAGCAGCACAATTAGCTATGTATGCCTTTTCACCCACTTTCATTAACTCATCATAAGACATGTTCATGGCAAGTAGTTTTTGCTCTTCTTCTTTAGCGATACGTGCCATTTCAACTTCTTGTTTCATCCACGCATCAAAGTCACCCTGCTCTTTGGCAATAACCACGATTGGCATAAAGCCATGATCTTTACCACATAGTTCAGCACATTGACCTCGATAAATACCTGGTTCGTTTACACGGGTCCAAGACTCATTTATAAAGCCCGGGTTTGCGTCTTTCTTAACGGCAAACTCTGGTACCCACCACGAATGAATTACATCATCTGAGGTAATTAAGAAGCGCACCTTTTTACCCACAGGGATCACCAAAGGGCGATCCACTTCTAATAGATAATTTTCGGATTTTTCGCGTTCGTTCGCAATTTGTTGGGGGGCGGTAGCAAGGAGGCTGTAATACTCTAAGTCATGATCAAAGTATTTATAATGCCACTTCCATTGTGAACCCGTCACTTGAACGGTGAGGTCCGCATCACTGGTGTCTTCCATTTCTATCAGGGTTTTTGTGGCTGGAAATGCCATACCGATAAGAATAATGAAGGGAACCGCGGTCCAAATTATTTCAACTTTGGTGCTTTCATGGAAATTAGCCGGCGTTACGCCTTTTGATTTACGATGATGGAGCATTGAATAGAACATCACTCCAAAAACTAATATAGCTATCACACAACAGATGTAGAAAATGATCATGTGCAAGTCATAAACACTTGAACTTATGTCTGTCACCCCTTTAGTAAGGTTAAGACGCATGTCATCGGCCATTGCGGAATTAGCAAATACGGCAGTTGGGACTAACCAACTTAATTGCTTAGCAGTCACACAGAATCCTCCATAATGAAAAACAGTAAGGGATTCTGTACAACCCACCTCAGTACCAGCCAAGACCCAACGCACAACCAATGTGCGGCCTTAGACAGTGCTCCCCGTATGCTTTTAAATTATTATTTTTATAGTCCAAAACTGCTTCATGCAGTTTGACGTTGATTTAGTTTAATTTTTATTCAACAAAATTAACGTATATCTTTTAACCAAGGAGTGCAAATTTTAATCGGTGAATGACCGCCAATTGAACAATAATTAATCAATTGACGGTTTAAAAGGTTATAAACTTTTCTTAGGAGGGAGCGCAGAGTTAGCAAAAATAAGTCCTGCTACCAATGACATAAGTATTATTAGAGATTGTTGTCCTGCGGTTTCTGCTGAAGCAAAACCTTCGCCCGCAATATATGAATTTAAGCTAATAAAGGTTTTACTGCCTGGTACTAAGACAATCAAACCTTGCATAGTAACAATTACAGCTGGTGCATTAGCTAAACGTGTAAATAGATTCCCGTATATGCCAACCATAAAGGCACCAATAAAGGCGCCAATACCAACATCGTAGTGTATTGAACCGTAGTGACTTGTGCCGTAAGCAACAAAACCAATCAGTAATGACCAAACCATATGTCGACGCCTAGTTCTGAAAGCAATAATAAGCGCCCAGCCTAGAATAAATATCGCCAACCAAGCCGTCCACCACGGCAACAATTCTTGAGCTACAAACTCAACTTTGCCAAACATTTCCTGTCCAAGCTCAACGCCAACAAATGCTCCAAAGTACAATTTAAACAGCATCATCACAGCGTCCATTATTTTGGCCGTGCCTGATACTAAGTGGCGCGCAGACAATTCTTGCAAGCCAATCGTTAACGCTAAACCAGGTATTAAAACGATAATGGATGACAAAATAGCTAAATGGATGTTAATTCCAGGGTCTACATAGGCTGCGATTGCACAAGCCCCCATAGCCGACATCATTGCCACTAATGGCTCCAACATATTGGCTATGCCTTTAGAACGCTCTGACCATAAAATAAACAGATAAACAACGATACCTAATAAACCAGCCCACAATGACGTGTTCCAGCTTGTATTCATCAGCATCGCAAATGCGCTACCAGACATGCCAAATGAAAAACCAGTAGCTAAACGGCCATAAGGATTTGGCATAAATTCAATTTCATCAAGGCGCTCTTGTGCTTCTTCTACGCTAAGTTCACCACCTAACACTAAATCAACAACATCATCGGTACGTGATAAAGAGCCCATGTCTAAGTCGCCAGGATCAACCCTTGCAGCATGTGTATATTCATCTTCATGCCCTTCCGTCCACAATACAAAGGTCATTGATGTAGGCGATATTATGAAAGATGAACGAAGACCTATCGCATCAGCAAGCGTCATTAAGTGCGCTTCTAATCGATAAGCGGGTGTGCCATATTTATGGAGCATTTTTCCCAAGCGAACGATAAATTTTCGTTTCTGCTTAAATGCCTCTTGCTGGTCTTGCATCTTACTCGCCTTTTTCTTCGCTGGTATTTAACGGCGTATTGTCCGCCATTGGCTCCGCTACTAATTCTAGTCGCTCATGCTCAAAGTCTGAATGATTAGGCTCAATTTGTGGCATCGTTTTGGTTACCTTGTTAGATAACTGATTAAACCGCTCAACTTTACCAGCCAAACCTTGTTTACCCGCGAGTCCCTTTACGGTTTCATTATATTGGTTGCTTACTGTATTTAGTGACTTGCCCAGCTTTTGTAAACGCTCAGCTACAACACAAACTTGATTGTATATTTCGCCTGCTCTTAAGCTAATTTCTTTAGCTTCAGTATTACCTTGCTCAATACGCCATAAGTTAGATACTGTTTTTAATATTGGCATTAGAGTTGTGTGTGACACCAAGATAACATTTTTTTCGTAACCGTAATTGAACAAGTCTTTTTTGTGTTTCATAGCTTCAATATAAGCTGGCTCAATAGGCATAAACATTAATACAAAACTAGGACTTCGCAAGCCAATCAAGTTTGAATAGTCCTTTTTAAACAAATCATTAATATGATTTTTAATGGCATTGCAGTGCTCATCTAAGGCGGAATTAACCTCTGCATCTGATTCGGCAGCTATCGCTTTATCATAAGCCACTAAAGATACTTTGCTATCAATAATAATGTGTTTATTGTCTGGCAGTTTAATAACAAAGTCAGGAAGCCTTCGGTTACCTTCCTCATCAACTCTGTTCTCTTGCGTATCGTAATGATCGCCTTTCATTAGCCCAGCTAACTGCAGTGTTCGTTCTAGTTGAATTTCACCCCAATTACCGGTGGTCTTTTTATCACCTTTAAGCGCCGTTGCTAAATTGTTGGCTTCATTAGTCATTTGTAAACCAATATCCAGCACTTTTTTCAGCTCAGAGCTTACCGTTGCCTGCCCTTTGACTGACTCACTATGCACTTCGTTCACCCGCTTTTGAAAGCCTTCAACTTGCTCTTTAAAGGGTCTTAAGATTGCATCGAGTTCGGTTTTATTAGATTGACTAAAAGACTGACTTTTTTCATCTAAAATTTTGTTCGCTAAATGAGAAAACTCTAGTTTTAACTGTTCACGTTGTTGCTCAACTTGCGCCTGTTGTTGCTCAAAATTCTTTTGTTTTTCAACAAAACTAGTTTTGATTTCCGTTAACTCCGACGTTAATGACATCAGCTCTTGCTGTTTGCCTTGCAGCTGATGTTGCATCGCAATGTTGTGATCTTTAAGTTCATCAATAGATAAGTTACGCTCGTCAATTCGAGTTTCTAAGCCTTCAATTTCAGCCGTTAACGCTGCTACTTTTTGATGTGAAAGTTGTGCTTGGGTTTGAAAGTTTAAGGTTCGCTGTTCACTAGCTTCAAGTGCTTGGGTCAGTTCTTCAACTTTAAGAGTATGTTGATGTAAGGTTTGATTTGTTTCTTGCAGCTGCAACGCCGCGCTTTGAAGGCTATTTTTGGCACGAAAATACAACCTTATAATCACTATTAAAGCAATTAATAATAAGGCAATTATAAAATCGGATTGGCCAAACTGGAGATGAAAATTTTCCACGAATCAAAGACTTCTATTCCAAACTAACAAGAGTGACATTGTGCCTATACAAGCCATAAATTGGAATGACCAAACCGGACTTTGTGCCAATTAGTTTTTATATTTCCGGTCTAGGATTTTAGAACAAAAATGCAGACTAAAAGTTAAACAACTTGAGAGTACCGTCGCTTATTCAACTGACTCGCTAAATAGGTATCAAACGTCATGCAAATATTGCGAACAAATAAACGAGCTTCACGACGAATAGACAATGATTCTTTTGATGTTTCGAGCATGCCGTCTTGCTCAAATGTTTTGAGACTTTGTAGCTCTGATTTAAAATAACGACTAGCCTCAATTCCCCACTGACTCTCAATTTCTTTAAATTGAATTTTGAAATTGCACATAAGAGACTGAATAACATTAGCTCGAATTAAGTCGTCATGAGTTAAAATTCGTCCGGCAAGTTCAGGCAAGTGCTCTCCTATAGAATAAGCGTCATAATAGTCTGATATTTTTTTCGGGTTTTGCATATAAACATTGCCAATATGGCTGATTGACGACGCGCCAATAGCTAACAAGTCTGAGTCTTCTAGGATCGTGTAACCTTGAAAGTTACGATGCAATTGATTGTTATTCTGTGCCGTTACTAAATTATCTGTAGGCTTTGCAAAATGGTCAAAACCAATTGCTTCATATCCACCCTCGCCTTGCCCTTTACCGCACAACATATCATTGGCAAATAACATCAACTCAAGTTTCGTTTGGGCAGAAGGCAACCATTCATCTTTTATTTTTCTTTGTGATGAAAATCGCGCAGGTAAATGTGCGTAACTGAATAATGAAATGCGGTCTGGATCAAACATCAGCACATCTTTTAATGTTTGCTCAAACACTTCTTTATTTTGGTGAGGTAGTCCATAAATCAAATCAAAATTAACAGAATCAAACCCAATCTCTCTCACCCAACGCAATACACTACCAACAAGCTCATTTGATTGAACTCGGTTAATAGCTATCTGAACCTCAGGATTGGTATCTTGTATGCCAAAGCTAAGTCGATTAACGCCGCAGGCTTTGAGTGTTGTGAGTAACTTTTCATCAACATGGCGAACATCTAATTCAACACTAATTTCCGCATTTTCTGCTATATCGAAGTCTTGCTGAATTGCCGTGAAAATTTCAACAAATTGCTCAGGACGCAAAAAGTTTGGTGTACCACCACCAAAATGAATCTGGTTAATAGGCTTATGTTTTAAGGCTTCGCCGCGGCGTTTTAGCTCCTGCAACATAGTTTCAACATATTTAACGGATTTTTCTTGATGCCTAGAGACTATTTTATTGCACCCACAATAAAAGCAAAGTTGATGACAAAATGGGACATGAAAGTAGAGTGACAGCGTCTTATTCTCAGAGGCCATTGCTGCGGCTCTTTGAAAGTTATCGGCAATTTTCTGATTGAACTCAAGTGCAGTTGGGTAAGACGTGTATCGAGGACCGTTTACGTTGTATTTTTGTAGCCAGTGCAATTGATTATTCATAACTTTCTCTCAAAAAAAGTGCCACCTTAAAATAAGGTGGCCAACACAATAAGAGAAGTTTATAGGTTGTTTATGATCTGGGACTTGATATAGCTCAATTCAAGTCCGTTTTTATTAAATTGAGTACTTAACCGCTTTATCTAATAGGCTTCGGTAATTGATTTTGCCTTTGTTGCAGCTTTCAATGTCCTTT
This sequence comes from Psychrosphaera haliotis, assembly GCF_039523615.1. Taxonomy (NCBI): domain Bacteria; kingdom Pseudomonadati; phylum Pseudomonadota; class Gammaproteobacteria; order Alteromonadales; family Pseudoalteromonadaceae; genus Psychrosphaera; species Psychrosphaera haliotis. The sequence goes on from NZ_BAAAFQ010000011.1 coordinate 132,134, forward strand.
TGTTTAAATACGTAGTAAAGCTTTGAGGCATCATTTACATAAAACGTCATGTACTTATCGTCTTTAAGACTTCTAAGTCCCGAGCCAAAATCACAAACCACTTCACTAATAGCAAATGCATACTTTTTAGCTAACTCCTGCTGCTTTTTAATGACTTCCGCTTTGACTTTTTCCGCCGCCTTTCTTACCGTTTCTTGATGCTTAACCATTTTACTATTCACGGTTTTTAGTTGCTTTTGTAACTCTTGCATCTCTGCTTCTAGTTTCATGACTTGTTTGTCGGATCCACCATTATTAATGTCACTAACCAGTTCAGCGTCTCTAATTTCTCGCTCAACCTGTCGAGCTTTTCGCTCTAACTTGCTCGCTTGTTTAGACAACTCTCGCTGTTTTTTTCGTAGCTCATTTTTTGCCGCTCGCATTTCTCGTTGCGCCTCAATATTTTTACCGCCAAACGATTCTGCAATTGTCGTTGCTTTATGGATTTCAAACTCTAAGTCTTCAATGTCATGATGACTTAATTCAAAATAGTGTTCGGTATTTTCCGTCTCCATTCGAATTTCAACCAACTCCTCTAGCTCTCTTTCAACGCCTGGTTTAGCTGGCGTACCCGGCTTAGGTGGTGGCGGTGGGATAAATGACGAATCACTATCTGACGAAAACACGGTACCGTCGTGACTAACAAAAACGTTTGGAGCCGAAAACCTACGGCTCGCATTAATTTCAAACAACATGCCTTGATGAGCTAAGTAGCTAGCCGAAACACTCCCAGCATTTTTACCTAGTTTATCTGACAATGACGTTTTCAATATCGTCGACATCATCTTGATATCACGTTTAACATTGTCCAAGTGCTGGTCAGACAGCTCACCTTTAGCATTGGCACTTGCGGCTATCATCAGTGTGGATAACGCTGCAACAATAGGTAACAACTTTTGTTTAATTACTTTTTTCATATTACTCTCCAGTTATTCTTCTGCACCAGCCACTTGCTCATCACGAGTCATTGCGTTGCCTCGTCTAAGTGACGCTACTTTTAGTTTATATTGCAATTCATCTATCTCTGATTGGAAAAACATAAGGTCTTCCGCTCTTTGTTTTTGGATTATAGAAACGACGTGTTCAAGGTCTTCTTGTCTTTCCGTACGACCACTTTCAATAAGATAATTTGCCAGCGAAACGGTACTTTCCGTTTGATTTGCCTCTAGTTGCTTAATGGCCAATGTTAGCTGTGCTCTGTTCTCGTTTATTAAAGTATTCATTTGTTGTTGAAGCTTTTGTGTTTGCTCTTGTTGCCACTGTTGCTTTTGCTCCGAAGCGGTTAAAAGCTTAACGCTCCCTTCTTTCCACTGTAGCTTTAGGTCAAATACAAACATGGTGCAAATAACCAGAGATACGGACATGGCAAAAGCAGACATACCTTGTGGCCACCAGCTAAAAACACCTTTACGTGAATCTTCAGAATTGTGACCTGAAAAGGTAGAAGCTCGGTCCCATGAAGGCACTTCTATAGATTCATCAAACGCTCTTCCACTCGCTGATAGCGCATTTATTAACTCTATTTTTTCTTTGTATTCCGCAGAGCTATTCAAACGCTCAAACTCCAGTGGAGTTAAGGTTTCGCCATTTGACCAAGCTACGAATAATGCTTCTAATGCTTGGCTTTTTTTATCATGCTGCATAGTCGCTGCCTTTTAGTAGTTGTTTTAACTTTGCCAAACTTGCGTAAAATTTAGATTTTACTGTGTTGCTCGACAGCCCCATTTGGTGGGCGATTTGTTCAAATGTCAGTTGCTGAAATATTTTTAATTCCACGATTAGTTTTTGTTCAAAACTTAAAGTACTTAATAACACCCTTAATCCTTCGCTATCCTGCAACTGCTCCAAACTTATAGCTGGGCAATCAGTAGAGCCATCACTTTCAATATCATCAGGTTCTTCACCGTCATGGATTACTATTCTTTTACGCCTATAAAAATCCATACACTTGTAATAGGCCATGGAAAGTAGCCATGTCTTAAAGCTGCTTTGCTGTTTAAAGTCAGCAAGATTTCGGCAAACAGAAACAAATGTCTCTTGCATTAAATCTAAAGCATCTGCCTGGTTATTCGTCATTCTTAACGTATAACCATAAAGCACCTTTTCATGACGTTTAACTAACTTGCACCAGGCCGACTGACTGCCATTCAGCGCCTTTGCAATTAATGTTTTGTCATCTTGATTTAAAAACAAAGCAGTCCTTATTTATTATTTTTAGGTATAACCGTTATCTTTGTATCTATAGTCGCGGCACGATGCAAAAAAGTTTAACTTTTTTATCTTTTCTTTTTGATTTTGATTTTGATTTTGATTTTGATTTTGATTTTGATTTTGATTTTGATTTTGATTTTGATTTTGATTTTTTACAAAACAAGCTATTTGAATTGGAGCGAGGAATGAAAGTAACTAAAGATATAAACTGTTGCGTACTCTAGAAAGATTGTCGGCTACTAGGTTGATTACAATATGACCGCATAAAAAAGCCAGCTCGAGGCTGGCTTTAAAAAAACGTTATTAAATTCACGTTAAAAATTTAAAACGACTTTCACCGTACTATCCACTAACGAGTCATCAATGATTCCTATTGCATTAGGAGTACTGCCAACAAACGCTTTTACTTGTTCTGAATTATTATATTCCACTGGAGGTACAGCCCGTCCGGTAAACGCCATTTTCGCCCAATACGCGGCATATTGAGGTTCCGACTTATTGAGTACTTCACTATTAAAACTCTCTCGTATATTGCTACCTGCAATAAGGGTGGTTAATTCAGCTCTATTTCCGTTGCTAAATGCACCTTTTTTACCAAGATATAATTTTTTGATGTCGCTAATAGATACTTTGCTGCTGTTGCCCGCATTTACGACAACAACATTGCCGGCAATAGAACTTAACGATGTTAAAAGCAGAACCAATGTAATAATTGTTAATTTGTTAAATTTCATCATTGGCCCCCTTTCTAAAACATAAAGTCTAAGGAAACAAAAAATGCCGTGCTATCGGTATTTCCGTCTTGGTTTTCATCGATATAGACTGCAGCATCACCATCATCGTTAAACTGAAGTAATTCAAACTTCAACGCCGAATAAGGTGTCAAGTTGTACCTAGCGCCAATACCTATAGAGTTGTAATCATCATCTAAGCTGCCGGTTTCAGCATCTTCAAAACCAGCACTAACTCCGCCTGGTGCTATAAACCTGAAATCACCTTCAAACTGTGAATAAAAGATGTAAGGAGTCCAATGTTCATCTAAACGATATGCGAATGAAACAAACCAAGAAGTATAAATATTATCGTAGTTATTCCATTCAATCATGGCCAACACTTCGTCTTGATCGTATTGAAACGATATATCTAGGAATTCTGTATCCAACCACTCTCCACCAAATGCAGGATTAGATGGATATTGCCCTTCGGAATACGACGTGAACTTTTCTTCACCCTGCAAGTATGACAAACGAAGCGTCAGAGCATCATAATTTGAATCTAAAACAACGCCCATCATGTCTTTATAGTCTTTTGTTGTGCGAATTCCTCTTAAACCTCTGAAGTTACCATTGTCATCATAAAGCTGTTCACCCTTATACTGATCGATTAGCGTAATTAGCTTATTTGGATCTGTATTTTTTTTACCCGTATACAGTTTTAAATGCGAAGTCACTTCATCAAAGTCAAAGTTCATATCAATACTTATACCCTGATAATTAGTAAGCGCTAGTGAATATGCATCGGAAGGAACTCGAAGCCAAGGGTAGGTCAATCCAACATCCATATAGTCAGAAAAATGATAAACCGGCAATCTCATTTGCCCGGCTTTAATGCTAGTGTCGGGAGTAATATCGTAAGTTGCATATAACCACTCTAAATTAGGCTCAAAGTCATTTACCCCTCTCACCAAAACTTGACCCGTAACACTTAACTTATCTGTAGCTACATACCTTGTCTGAACGGCTACTTTGGACTCGCTTTGCAGCTCAATACCATTACTATACTGTCCTGCACCTTCAGGTAACCTCGCCCAATACCCGTCACCGTCAATAACAATACCGCCAACAATACTGCCAAAGCCCGAGATTCTAATTTTATCGTTTGCTTCAACCTGTGTTGCTGATAAGCCTAGTAAAATTAAAAGTGCTCCACCTGCTTTTTTCATGCGTTCTCCAATAATCTAAAAACCTTTATGGAGTATAGACAAGATTCAAAAACCTGAATTTCAAAGCAAAAAAAAACCGCAAAAATATGCGGTTTTCTTATCAAAAAGTAGATGGTTTTATTTGACTGGCGTTAACCAACCCCATTTATCTTCTGTTGTGCCGTTAAACAAGCCAAAGAATGCATCTTGAACTTGTTTAGTGATTGGGCCACGTTTGCCTTCGCCAACATTAATGCCATCAACACTGCGAACTGGAGTAACTTCAGCAGCAGTACCACACATTAATATTTCGTCAGCTAAATACAGTGCTTCACGAGGAATATTTTGTTCACGAACTTCATAACCCATATCGCGCAATAACGTCATAATAGTATCGCGAGTAATACCTGGTAAAATTGCCGCTGTTACCGGTGTTGTGGTTACAATATTGTTGCGAATAACAAATAAGTTTTCACCTGCACCTTCAGATACCATGCCGTTTACATCAAGGGCGATACCTTCACCGTAACCGTGACGACGCGCTTCCATTGAAATTAGCTGCGATGACAAATAGTTACCACCGGCTTTAGCGCCTGTAGGCATAGTGTTAGCAGCTAAGCGATTCCAGCTTGAAACACCAGCATCTACGCCTTTTTCTAAGGCTTCTTCACCTAAGTATGCGCCCCATTCCATTGCTGCTACTAAAACATCTGCTTCAGTATTAAATGGTACGGCTAAACCTAAACCAATTTCGCCATAAAAGGCTGCAGGTCTTAGGTATGCTGATTTAAAGCCATTTTTAACAACAACGTCTTTTTGTGCTTGATTCATTTCTTCATGTGTAAAAGGAATGGTCATGCGATAGATTTTTGCTGAATCGAATAAACGACGAGTGTGATCGTCAAGACGGAAAATACAAGTGCCTTTGTCCGGCGTATTATAGGCGCGAACACCTTCAAATACTGACGAGCCATAGTGAATTGCGTGACTTAATACGTGAACTTTTGCGTCTGCAAAAGGAATGAGTTTACCGTTAAACCAAATAGTTTCTGCTGATGATGGTAATGCCATGGATTTTTCCTCCAATTTTTATTTGGCGCAATTCTGCCTTATCAAATTGGGAATAGCACTGTTTGAAGAAAAATGGTGGCAAAAAATAACGGCTCTGTTGTCAGCATTTTTTACCACCTTGGTTATATCTTTTATTTTTTAAGGAGTTGGAAGTCCCCATCTAGCAATGCTGGCAAGCCTGTCGGCCCAATATAATGTAACGTGCCAGTAGCGACCATCACTGACTTTTCTTTTAAAAGAGGGTTGAGCTTTTTCTGCCACGCGACATTTCGCTCAATAAGTAATACGTTTTCTAATGCTTTGTCATAATCAGTTTGCTTTAACGTAGTATCGTAAATCTTTTCAAACGCCGATATATCGCTGTTAATCCATGCCTCTAACATTACTTGAGGCATATCTGACATGGTATTTAACTCTTCAAGGGTATCTAACAACATATCGTTGTAATCTATAGAATCATTATTATCAAATAGGCGATTAAATATATTCAGTTGCTGCTCAAAGGTTTCTAGTTCAAGTATGGTTTTATTGTGCTTTTTTGCATGTTCAATAATTTGCTGATCGATACCATGCTCAGCAACCAAGCCCATTTTTTGATAAGACATTTGAACCATCATGACGGCTAGCATCCAAGGCTTAAACTGTTCGTACTGGAAAATCTCACCACCAAACTGCTGTAAGTAACGATTAACTTTAGTGGCGACAACCGGTGATATTAACTGTGTAACCGTGGTTCCTCTTGGCAACATAGCAAGTTCCATCACTATTTGCTGTTGTTGCAATGCCGACACGTTCGCTAAATCCACTTCAACAGCAACAACATCTACCGCTTCAATGCGCTTTTTTAATTGCTCTGACAATTCTTTTAATCGTTCGTCACCAACATGAATGGTGCCAACCAAGTAATCATCTTTATATTCGCCAGTACCTTGCCAAGTTGGTTCAGCACTTGTGTTAATAGAAAATAATGTGAACGCTAATACTAAAGCTATTTTATTCATTAATATCACTTCTTAAACTTATTAATTAATGCTTGTTTTACCACATCAGGAACAAAAGCAGAAACATCGCCGTAATGCGCCGCAACATCTCTAACTATGGTTGACGAGATATGACTAGTTTCAGAGCTTGGCGTTAACAATACACTTTCTAAGTCTGCATTTAACTTACGATTCACCGTCGCAAGCTGATATTCATATTCAAAATCGGCTACCGCTCTCACCCCTCGAATGAGTACAGTGGCATTTTTTTGTTGCGCATAGTCTGCTAACAAACCTTCAAAACCCTCAACTTCAATATTCGTTAAATCCGATACTGAAGACTTCACTAATTCGACACGCTCTTCTAGCGTAAATAGTGGCTGTTTTCTTGAGCTCATGGCGATTGAGATGATTACTTTATCGAACAACTTTGCTGAGCGCCTAATGAGGTCGATATGACCATTGGTAATTGGATCAAAAGTACCTGGATAAATTGCTGTAACCATTAAATGAAATTCCTAAATAAGACTGTGCTTTTTGCACTATATCACCAATATTGGATTCGGTTAAAACCTTGGCTTTGTGATTACCTAAAAAAGCAATATGAAGAAAACAAGTAGAGCTAATGATCTAATTTGTGGTTAAATACGAGTAATTACTCCGTCTCCTTTTTTAATTGATACTAAGGGATGGTTCATTGGCCAAGATGGCTAATCACAGAGACAGATTATGAAAACAAAAGATCGTATAATTCAAGCTAGTTTAGAATTGTTTAATGCCCATGGCGAACGCAATGTAACGACTAACCACATTGCATCTCACTTAAATATTAGTCCAGGCAACCTTTACTATCATTTCAGAAATAAAGAAGAAATCATTCGTAATATTTTTGAAAAATATGTCCAGCACATGGAAGTCTCATTTGAACCGGTAAAGCCAAGTGAAGATGCCGTTGAATTTTTATCTAACTATTTAGATGCCGTTTTCTCAGCACTTTTCCATTTCAGCTTTTTGTACGACAACTTACCTGTCATTATGGCTCGTGATCCTGAGTTAAAGTCTCAGTATTTGGAAATCCATAATAAAATGATGGATAAAATCAATGCACTGGTACTTGGTTTGCAAAGTGCTGAAGTCATTAATATAGATCATGACGACGTGGACGATTTTTCTAATATCATTAAGCAACAAGTTACCTTTTGGATTAGCTACTGTAAGACTAGTCAAGAAGATACGTCTATCACGGATGAGTTAATTTATAACGGCTTGTTAAAAGTACTACTATTATTTAAGCCATATGTCACACCAGAATTTACTGACGTAGTTAAAGACTTAACGGCTCGTTATAAGTCTTTGGCCAACGTAGAATCTTAATTTAGAGGCACATAATGTTTGATTTAAAAGCTTGCTACCATGCAAACCTTAAGCAACACCTAGAGTTATTCCAACAAATGGAAGTTTATTTGCCACAAGCAGAAGAGTTGGCAAATGCCTGCTTTAAAGCATTAAACAACGGCGGAAAAATCGTATTTTTTGGCAATGGTGGAAGCGCCGCAGATAGCCAACATTTAGCTGCTGAGTTTGTTGTTCGCTTTAAAAAAGAGCGTCGCGCATTGGCCTCTATTGCCTTAACAACTGATACTTCAATTTTAACCGCAAACGCCAATGATTACTCTTTTGACTCAGTGTTTTCACGTCAAGTTGAAGCATTAGTTAAAGAACAAGATGTGGTGATTGGTTTAACCACCAGCGGCACAAGCAAAAACATAAACCTTGCACTAGAAGCGGCTAATGAACTTGGCGCTTATACTGTTGCGTTAACTGGTCGTGATGGTGGTGCAGTAAAAGATATTGCTACGTTACCTATTATTATCAAAAACGACATCACAGCTCGTATTCAAGAAGCTCACATGTTTATTGGTCATTGGTTGTGTGAAGCCATTGACGAACTTGTTACTCAAAACGACTAAAATTCGGAATTCTTAATGTTTGATCTTTCTATCTTTAGCCAGTTTTCTAATAACAATATTTTGGTGGTTGGCGACGTAATGCTCGACCGTTATTGGACAGGCGACTCACAACGTATTTCACCTGAAGCTCCAGTGCCTGTTGTAAAAATATCAGAGCTGGATGACAAAGTGGGAGGCGCTGCAAACGTTGCACGTAATATTGCCCACTTAGATGGCAAAGTTACGTTAATGGGCATTATTGGACAAGATGAAAATGGCGAAAGACTGACTCAACTTTTAGAAGAAGAACAAGTTAGCGCTAAGTTACTGACTCAATCTCATCAGCCTACAATTACAAAGCTACGAGTTATTAGTCGTCAGCAACAAGTGGTCCGTTTGGACTTTGAAGAAGCGTTTGCTGAAGAGCATGCACAAGCGTTAGTGGAACAGTTTAAAGCTGAGCTACAACATCATCAGTTTGTCGTGTTTTCGGATTACAACAAAGGTTCGTTACGCTTTATTGGTGAGATGATAAAAATTGCACGTGGCGCGGGCAAAACCGTGCTGGTGGATCCTAAATCAAAAGATTTATCTGATTACGCTGGTGCGTCTGTTATTACGCCTAATAAAACCGAGTTTGTTGCTGCAGGTGGCTTAGTGCATAGTGAAGAAGCTATTGTCGAGTCAGCACAGCAAATAATGACAAACTGCAATATAGAGTCAATTTTGCTCACGCGAAGTGAACAAGGTATGTCGGCCATCACTAAGTCTGAAAAAGTAGACATGCCAGCTCAAGTACTCGAAGTATCCGATGTAACGGGTGCTGGTGATACGGTTATTGCGACGTTGGCAATGATGATGGCGTCAGGGTTAGAGTTAGCTGATGCCGCAAAAGTCGCTAACTTAGCTGCGGGTATTGTGGTGGCTAAACTTGGTGCGGCAACTGTTTCTCCGGAAGAGTTATACCGAGTTGTGAATAAACATTTATTCGCATCAAAGCAACGTCATTATCAAACGCCTTTTGAGGATGTTTTGCAGCATATTCGATTTGCGCGCCAAAGCGGTGAAAAAATTGTTTTCACTAATGGCTGTTTCGATATTCTTCATGCGGGTCATGTGCATTACTTGGAACAAGCAAAAGCGCTTGGTGATAGGCTTGTTGTTGGTTTAAACAATGACGCTTCCATCACTCGATTAAAAGGTGAAGGACGACCAGTAAATCCACTTGAACAACGCGCTACTGTGATTAGCGGCTTAGCGAGCGTTGATTGGGTCATTCCGTTTGGCGAAATTAACGGTAATGAGTTTGATGACACGCCGTACGAGTTAATAAAATTGATTGCACCTGATGTTTTAGTTAAAGGTGGTGATTACACTCCAGAAACCATAGTTGGTGCTGATATCGTTCAATTAAACGGTGGTGATGTTGCGGTTATTGAGTTTGTTGACGGTTGCTCAACAACTAAAATAATCGAGAAAATTAAGCGTTAACCTTTAATGCAACTAACCTAAACGTTGCGCAATAGGTGAAACGTTTAGGTTTAGTTTAATCGGCTATAAGTTCGAACGATTGCTTGCCTTGCGAAACCCCATTTATTAACACTTCAACATAGTGAGTTCCGCTGTAATAACGTCGGGTATTAATTGGTTTGAAAGAGTGTGATTTAGTTAGTTTTATCTCTTTTTCGGGCGCTTTAATTTCTTTCCACTTAAATACTTTACCTATATGTTGGCCGCGGCCTCTCAAGTGATAAACTTTATAATCCACCAGTAACGGCATCGTAGACGCTTTAATATTGAGCGATAAATCAATGCTTTCACCAACCTTTACAATCGCTTTATTCAAGTACACTTCGCTGACCAATCCTTTGGGATCGCTATAACCAAATAACCTCAACGTATCAACGTTCCCTGCCTTTATTAAACTTCGGCAAGCGTGCTTAACCATTCTTTGTCTGTTAATACTGTTGCTTTCCGATAGCCATTTTTGAGCTATTTCATTAACGTTTTCCGGATAAGACTTACTAATATCGTTAAGGTGATTGGCAATACTGCGCCTTACATATTCCGACTCATCATTCCTTAATGTGTCGAGGTGGGTAGATACCCAATCAGGGTGTTCTTTAAACTCTGGAAGTTGCATCGCCCAAGGTAATAGCGGTCTTGTGCCTTCGCTGACTAAACGTCTAACATGATGACAAGAATCTAAACACCAGCTCTCCATTATTTTTAAACACTTTGAAGGGTATTCAATCAACAGGTGGCGGATACCAAACTCGCTGGTAAATCTTTTAGTTAATTGTTTTTGTGCTTCAAGTGCGAGCACTAAAGGTTGATAGTCGACTTCAGGTGCCGTACCCACAGCGGTATTGGTTTTTAAGCTTTGCTCTTGAACACCCCGCCTTCCAACATATTCGGTAAAAGGCATTATCATCCAACCAGCAACGCCCTCTTCTGTGGTGGTCACTTCTTTTAAGTCTTGGTTGTCACTAACTGGCAATAAAACGGTCGTTAAAGCCGCAATAGCCTCTGAATAACAGTCAGGTAATGTTTTAAACAACGCTATAACAATTTGTTCGCTGCGATCTTTTAATTCGCGTTGTTCCAGTTTATCACTGGCAATATCTATGAATTTTTCTGGCTCGAATGGATGCGGTTGTGAGTCGAAGTATTGGTGGAGTAGTTGCGCAGTAATTTCAATTTGAGGCTTATTAAACACGGACTTCATTCAACTGCCTCAAAATAAAGATGACACGAATAGTCATCGTTAATCGTTAATCGTTAATCGTTAATCGTTAATCGTTAATCGTTAATCGTTAATAATATTATAAACAACAGTGGTAATTGTTGCTGTCATTTCCGCATGAGACAATATGGCATTAAGTCCTGCCTTCCCCACAGCTTCCCGCGCTTCTTTATTACTTAACCAGCCAGTCATTATTTGAGTAAACTCTGGTTCTGAATTCGCGATAACTAACCCACCAGCTTCAACCAACTCACTGCAAACTTCCGAGTTATTATAAACATGAGGTCCCATTACAACAGGTTTAGCATATGCTGAGGCTTCAAGCGGATTGTGGCCGCCCTTTTCTGCAATAGAACCGCCAACAAAAGCAACATCTGCAGCTCCATATAAACGATTTAGCTCACCCATTTTATCAACAAGCAATACATCTATTTTATCGGTTACGGACTCGTCTAAGCTAAGCTGAGCAATTTTTACGTCTTGGACCAATAAGTACTCTAACACTTGCTGAAAGCGCTCAGGGTGTCTAGGGGCGATTACCAATAATAACTCTGGAAAGCTCTTTTTAAGTTTCACATAAGTTGAAATGACAACTTCTTCCTCATCAAGGTGAGTACTGCCAGCAATAAATACCAAACGGTTTTCAACATTATATTCTTTACGAGTAATCTGACTTAGTTCAGACGCAGGCACTTCAATATCAAATTTTAAGTTGCCAACAATTTCTATGCGTGACTCTGGAAGGCCCAATTCTACGTAGCGATCAAAGTCATCTTGGTTACGGGCCAATACTTTAGATAATGATTTGATCATTTGCCCTGAAAGCCAACTAAAGCGCTGATAGCCTCGCTTAGTTTTGTCGGTCATTCTGGCATTAACCACAACCACAGGTATTTTTTTAGCTCGACACTTCCTAATAAGATTAGGCCAAAGCTCCACTTCCATTATCAAAGTAACAACAGGCTTCACTTGCCTTAACAGAGCCGACATCATCCAAGGTAAATCGATTGGTAAATAGGTATGAAACACACGTTTTCCCATTTCATCGGATAAACGCCTTTGTAGTTGATGCTTGCCGGTTAATGTATTTGTGGTGACTACTACATAGTGTTCTGGGTGCTGCTTGAGGATTTCTCTGATAAGACCGATAGTGGCGGTCACTTCACCCATTGACGCACAGTGAAACAACACAGATTTATGTCTAATTTTTTTAGGTAATCGCCTCGGCATTAAACCGAATTTCTGTCCCCAATCGAGGTCCATTTTAACGTTAGCTCGAGCCCTGTGATTAAACACCTGAATTGTCGACTTATGAAGTAGATACAATAACCATTTTGCCAGTTCAACGGCACCAACGATTATAAGTAAAACGTTATATGGAAATAACGCCATCAATTGCTTCATTCTTTATATCCTGCTAGCAATTCGTGCCAATTTTGTTCGTTAAAATGAAAGTTCGAATTCAAACCTTTCTCTTTCAATAAAGACCTTTTTAAGCGTTCCAGATTTGATTGTTTCCAATCTTCTGAGCTTAACCTAAACTCGCACCTATCAAAGTCTATCAATGTAATATCTGTTTGATTTGAAATAAGTATATTATGGATATTCAAATCTGCATGAAAAACATTGTTCTCATGGAAAAGCCTTATCGTTTTACCAATTTCATTCCATACATTAGGCGGTAATTCTTTTTTAAGCAATAAGTTATAAGCATCTTTTGCGCCAGCAATCCGCTCTATTAAAATATCGTTGCTATAAAAGCTCAATGAGTGGTGTTTCACCTTACATGCTAAAGGCCTTGGCACTGGTAAACCGATTTCCCACATTTTTGCTAGTAACTCAAACTCTAAGTATGCGCGAGAATGAGTTACATTCTTAAAAATAAACTTATCTTTGTTAAAATGCCGAACCATGCCACCACGGTAATAGTGGCGTAAAACCATTTCTACCGATTCATCATTATTATTGTCGGTTTCAATAAAGTACGTAGTAAAACGACCTTTTGACGTGCCTGTTACTTTTTTCAGGGATAGCCAATACTCAGCATCAAACCAATCATTGTTTAAGAGCCCTTCAAATTCAGATAAAAACTTAAACTGAATAGAGCCATCTGTTATTTCGGTAGATTTTAAAGTAGGTCGTTTATTTAGCACTTTTTGCACGTTTCTTTTAAGCCTTAATTTAGCTAAGATCATACCTTAGCTTAACCTATTTATGCCAATTCGTTTTTTGGAGTTATTTTTGAACACACCTCTGCAATCTATTTGTATTTTAAGACTTTCAGCTATTGGTGATGTATGTCACGCGGTGGCTGCAGTGCAAGCAATCCAAAAGCAGCATCCACAGGCAAAACTCACGTGGATTGTAGGTAAAGTGGAATACCAACTTTTAAAAGAATTGCCTGGTGTAAACTTCATTATTTTTGAAAAAAACTTAGGCAAGCAAGCTTTCAGGAAGCTAAAGGAAGACTTAAACGGCGAAGTCTTTGACGTACTACTTCATATGCAAGTCGCTTTTAGAGCCAACTGGGCTGCTCGTTTAATTCGCGCTAAAAAGAAAATTGGCTTTGATTGGAGCCGAGCAAAAGAGTTACACGCATTATTTACCAATAACAGAATCAAGCCTCAAACAGAGCCTCATGTATTAGAAGGCTTTTTTGCTTTTGCTGAAAAGGTTGGCGTACCCGCTAATACTCTAGATAGTTTGTCATGGGATATTCCTGTTTCTCAGCAAGACAAAGAATTTGCAGACTCATTAATAGTGGCGAACAGCAAACACATTGTAATAGCGCCGGCAGCTAGTAAGGCCGAGCGAAATTGGTTACCAGAACGATACGCACAACTTGCTGATTATGCCCATGAGCAAGGCTTTAAAATAAGCCTTTGTGGCGGACCAGGTCCGTTAGATAGAGACATAGCTGATAAAATCATAGCCAGTGCTAAATGCCCTATTCAAGACTTGATTGGCAAAACGTCACTAAAGCAAATGTTAGCTTTGTTGAACAATGCCAGTTTAGTTATTGCCCCTGACACTGGTCCTGCTCACATGGCCGTTACACAAAAAACGCCAGTTTTAGGTTTGTATGCGCACTCAAACCCTAAACGAACTGGCCCTTACTTGTACCAAGATTATGTTTGCAGTGCTTATGATGAACACATTGAAAAACAATTAGGTAAACCTGCTAAGCAATTAAAGTGGGGCGTTAGAGCAAAAGGTAAAAACCTTATGGAATCAATAACGGTTGAAAGTGCTATTACTAACTTTGATCGCCTGGTTAAGGACTTTTCGTTATGAGCCTAACGTTTAACAATAAAAACAAAGCGCTATTTTTAGATCGCGACGGGGTTATCAATGTTGACCATGGTTACGTATATAAACCTGAAGAATTTGAGTTTATAGCTGATGTATTCAGCGCTGTTAAAGCGTTCTCTGATGATGGTTTTTTAATTGTCGTTATTACTAATCAATCTGGAATTGGCCGAGGTTACTATAGCGAATCTCAGTTTGATCACTTAACACAATGGATGATGAACGAGTTTAAAAGCCGTGGCATTACTATTTCTACCGTTAAATTTTGCCCGCATCACCCTAAAAATGCACAGCCTGAATACTTAATGGACTGTGATTGCAGAAAACCTGCACCTGGAATGATATTGGACGCTATTTCAGAGTTAAACATCGACCCTGCTCAATCTATCTTTGTGGGTGATAAAGAGTCTGATATGAAAGCGGCCAGTTCCGCAAACGTCCAATTCAAGTATTTAGTAGAAAGCGGACAGACATTTTCGGATCAGCAAGCACAATCAGCTGACGCCGTTTTTTCAGACTTATCAGCGCTTACTCAATACTGGTTTAACCGCAGTAACTGAATACATCATAGGCACGGGTTCGTTTTCAACGAGTTTTTGAAAATGACCCGGTGACGTTTCCTCCAAACCATCAAAGCAGTTATATGGACTATAGTCCTGTTCTCTAAATGCTTTGATCGAAAGTCCTGCAGCTATTAAAGCAGAAATGACTTCACTTAGAGAATGTGCCCAGGTTGCAATTTCTTGCTCTTCATCGCCACTGTTTTCAGTATAAGTAGACTCACTTTCAACATACGCTTCATATGTATTAAAATATGGATAACCCGCCATCACATCATGAAACGGGTGGAACTCTATAAGATGAAACTCTCCGCCTTCTTTTAGAGACTCAGCAATAACATTGGCCCATTGAGTAAGGTCCGGCAACCAACATAAAACGCCATAAGAGGTATAAACCACATCATACTTTGAATCATCAACCTGTCGTAGCTGCAGTACGTCAGAGCAAATAAACTTGCTATCTAAACCCGTTTCCTTCGCAATGTGGGTTGCTTGTTTAATAGCAGTGTCAGATAAATCTACGCCAGTTACTGATGCACCTAAACGTGCCAATGACAGTGAGTCTAGCCCAAAGTGACATTGCAGATGCAACAACGACTTATCAGTAACATCGCCCAACAGCTCTATTTCTAAAGGGTTTAAAGAGCTTTTTCCTGATAAAAAGCCCGCAAGATCGTAAAACTCCGAATCCCTATGAATTTCAGTTCGACGGTTCCATGCTTGTTGGTTCATTTCTAGATGTTTCATCTCGTTTACAACCTATTGTGTTTTTTAATCTTATTTTTACCATTCCCTGCTCGGATGTCTATGCTAAGTGCTGACGAGCAGAAATAAAAACAGTACAATCAGCCACACTTAGTGGCAACTAAAATCGTGCCACCCAAACTCATATTGGAGCAATTTTACATGCGTGCAGCTGGATTTTTTAAAAACCTAAATGAGCAAATTGAACAAGTAAAACAAGACGGACTATATAAGTCTGAGCGTATTATTACTTCTCAACAAAAGTCGAGTATTGATGTTGGCAATCAACAAGTTTTAAACTTTTGTGCAAACAACTACTTAGGCTTAGCAAATAGCAAAGAGTTAATTGATGCTGCACATGACGGATTAAATAATCATGGTTTTGGTGTCGCTTCTGTTCGTTTTATCTGTGGTACACAAGACATCCATAAACAACTTGAAGCTAAAGTGAGTGACTTCCTAAAAACAGAAGATACGATTCTTTACAGCTCTTGTTTTGACGCCAATGGCGGTTTATTCGAAACCATTTTAAGCGCTGAAGATGCCATTATCTCTGATTCTTTAAATCATGCTTCTATTATAGATGGCGTTCGTTTGTCTAAATGTAAACGCTACCGCTATGCAAATAACGACATGGCCGACTTAGAAAAGCAACTTCAACAAGCTGATGCTGATGGCGCTCGTTTCAAGTTAATCGCCACTGATGGCGTATTCTCAATGGACGGTGTAATTTGTGACCTTAAGACCGTTTGCGACTTAGCGGATAAATACGACGCATTGGTAATGGTTGATGACTCTCACGCTGTGGGTTTTGTCGGCGAAAATGGCCGTGGAACACATGAATACTGTGACGTGCTAGACCGTGTTGATATTATTACCGGTACGCTTGGTAAAGCTTTAGGCGGCGCTTCAGGTGGTTATACGTCGGGTAAAAAAGAGGTGATTGAATGGTTACGTCAACGCTCACGCCCATATTTGTTCTCTAACTCACTTGCGCCATCTATTGTAACGGCGTCGTTAAAAGTATTGGACATGTTAGAGCAAGGCTCGGCACTTCGTGACACGTTATGGTCTAACGTTGCTTATTTCCGTGACAAAATGTCAGCTGCTGGTTTTACACTAGCCGGTAAAGACCACGCTATTATTCCTGTAATGTTGGGCGATGCAAAATTAGCCTCTAGTTTTGCCGACAAAATGCTTGAACGCGGTATTTATGTTGTTGGTTTTAGCTTCCCAGTAGTGCCAAAAGGCCAAGCAAGAATTAGAACTCAAATTTCTGCAGCGCATACACAAGAGCAATTAGATAAAGCCATTAATGCGTTTATTGAAGTTGGCAAAGAGCTGAAGGTTATTTAATCATGAAAGCACTCGCTAAATTAAAATCAGAAAAAGGCATCTGGATGACAGATGCTGAAAAACCAACAATGGGCCACAACGATCTTTTAATTAAGATCCGTAAAACGGCTATTTGTGGTACCGACATGCACATTTACAACTGGGACGAATGGGCACAAAACACGATACCAGTTCCTATGGTTGTTGGTCATGAGTACGTTGGTGAAGTTGTAGATATGGGACAAGAAGTTCGTGGTTTCAGCGTTGGCGACCGTGTTTCAGGCGAAGGTCATATTACCTGTGGTCATTGCCGTAACTGTCGTGCTGGTCGTGTACACCTATGTCGTAATACCACTGGCGTTGGTGTTAATCGTGAAGGCTCATTTGCAGAATACTTAGTTATCCCTGCTTTTAACGCTTTTAAAATGCCAGATAACATTTCAGATGACTTAGCCTCTATTTTTGACCCATTTGGCAATGCTGTGCATACGGCGTTATCTTTTGATTTAGTGGGTGAAGATGTACTTATAACTGGTGCCGGACCGATAGGAATTATGGCCGCAGCAGTAGCCAAGCATGTAGGTGCAAGACATGTTGTGATCACCGATGTGAACCCTTATCGATTAGAGCTTGCAGAAAAAATGGGCGCCACTCGCGCTGTAAATGTTGCAAACACTGATCTTAAAGAAGTCATGAATGATTTAGGCATGACGGAAGGATTTGATGTAGGGCTAGAAATGTCTGGTGTACCAAGCGCATTCAGCTCTATGCTCAATAACATGAATCACGGTGGCAAAATTGCCATGTTAGGTATTCCTCCATCAAGCATGGCTGTAGATTGGAACCAAGTTATCTTTAAAGGCTTAGTCATCAAAGGTATTTATGGTCGTGAGATGTTTGAAACCTGGTATAAAATGGCCAGCTTAATTCAATCCGGATTAGATATTTCACCTATGATTACGCATCAATTCCATATTGATGACTTCCAAAAAGGCTTTGATACTATGGGTTCAGGCCAATCAGGAAAAGTAATCTTAAACTGGGATTAATCAATACTTAAAGGGAATTTAGTAATGTCAGAATTGAAAACCAAGCCAACATTAATGGAGCCCAAAACCTTTATTGATGGTTTGTCCGATGAAAAGAAGCGTAATGACGCAGATGCGTTGCTCACTATCATGTCTGACATTACTCAACAAAAACCAACCATGTGGGGCGACAGCCTCATTGGTTTTGGGCAATACAAATATCAATACGCCAGTGGCAGAAAGGGTGAATGGTTTAGAGTAGGCTTTTCGCCTCGCAAACAAAACATCACCCTCTACATCATGAATGGCTTTAGCCAATACCAGCATCTATTAGAAAGGCTTGGCAAACACAAAACCGGCAAGTCCTGCCTCTATATCAATAAACTATCAGATATCGATGTAGACGTATTAAAACAAATGATCGCCCTTTCCTTCCAAGCGCGTTTTGACAGCGAAATATAACCCTATTTAAAGGATTAAAGATGTTTAGCAACGAACAAATCGATATTGACGTTCTACCTGATTTCACCCAAGTTGATTATAAAAAAATGGATAAAAACGCGCCTTTTGAGCAGTTAATAGGCTGGGGAATTACTTTTGCCATTGTATACACGGTTTTAATCGTTGCTTGGTTGGTACTCAATATTCCAAATGACGTCGCTTTGTATATTGGTTTAGGATTGTTAGCCGTTATGGCTTGGATAGTTTACTACATTTTTGCTAGTCACAAACAACGAGGTATTGCACTTAGAGAGCAAGACATTCTTTATAAACGTGGCTTAATTTGGCGAACCACAACCATAGTTCCATTTAATCGAATACAGCACATAGAAACGCAAAGAGGCTTATTTGAACGAAAGTTAGGCTTAGCAACTGTAAAAATATTTAGTGCCGGCGGACTGTCATCGGATTTAGTAATTAGCGGATTGAGCGTACTTAGAGCATCGCAGTTGCGTCAGATAATTTTAGATAAGACAAATTCGGAACAGTTAAAAAATGACTGAAATTATCACGCCCAAACAAAGTGAATCTGAGTGGCATCAACTGTCTCCTTTTTCCATTGTCTTTTTTATTATAAATTTCACGATACGTTTTATACGCGAAGGTATTATCAACCTAGCGCCAGCGTTAGCCATTTTCATTACTCAGGTTGATGACAAGCTATTTTGGTTAGGCATCGCCGGTACTGCTTTTGTGGTTGGCTTAGTCATCTTCTCAATTCTCTATTATCGTAATTTCCGCTACCGAGTTTCTGACGGACAAATCATTTTACGACGAGGGATTTTAAGTAAAGAACGAACCACGTTAAAGTTTGAAAAGGTCCAAAATGTGAACCTTGCGACCCCTTTTTACTTCGCGCCTCTTAATCTTGTTAACTGTATTTTCGATTCCGCCGGCTCAGCCCAAAAAGAAATCAGCTTACCAGGTATTTCAAATGACTATGCAGAACAAGTTCGTACCGATATTTTTGACTATAAGAGTCAACTGAAAGCCAATGGTATTGAAGCAGATGTAGCACAGGAAAGTAGTGACGCAGACAGCATTGGCTCAATGGTTAATGACAAACCAATGATACGTTTGTCGCTGGCTGAAATAGCACGATTTGGACTGTCCTCAAATATGACGTTCATTTTATTAGCGGTGTTAGCCCCTTTCATGGAAACCATTATTGATTTCTCAAAGGACTCTATTGTTCCTAACATCGTTGCCGTATTGGCTACCGTATTACCACAATCGCCATTGTTAAATGTTGTTGCCGTTGTGTTATTCAGTGTTCTAGTTATTTTTACGGCGCTAATGCTCTCTGTACTCTCGTCTATCGTGCAGTTCTACAACTATGAGTTGTATGATCAAGGCAAGCAATTTAAGCGCACTGCGGGCTTATTTGAGAAACATCAAATCTCAATTGCGAAACATAGAGTGCAAGCTATCAGCATAAAACAGAACTGGGTGTTTAAGTTACTTAAACGCGTTACAGTGCAGTTCCATCAGCTGGCTATTGCTCATGGCCAGAATGCAAAAAATAAGAACAACCTATCCATTCCCACTTTATACCCAGAGTTATGGCCGAACATCGTTGACAAAACGTTCAGTGATTTAAACACTAGCGAGTTAAATTTTGTGGGAATTAGTGCTCGTTATATATCACACGTCATTGCTGTTTTTTGGTTATTTCCGCTTTCAGTATTAACGCTGATATTGATTCAACTAGACTCTAATTGGATTTGGCTTTTAGCTATTACACCCATTGGAGCTGGTTTAGTTTATTTGAAGTGGCGACGTTATGGGCTTTGGTTTAACGATAACTTTGTAGCCATTAGAACTGGCTTTGTAGGACAAAAAATTACCGTTTTACCGCTCTATAAAGTGCAAAATGTATCTCAAGTACAAACCCCAATGTTGCGCAGAAACAACTTAGCTAATATTGTTTTGCAGTTACCTTATGGTAAAGAGAGTTTGCCTTTTGTGCCAAAGCGCAAAGCTCGTGCGTTCTTAAACTTATGCGCCTACCAAATAGAAAGAAGCGAAAAGTCGTGGCTTTAGCTTCGCCAGAACGCAGGTGTAAATAACACGAGTAAAGTAAAGACTTCTAAGCGACCGAATACCATTGCAAGCATTAACACCCACTTGCCGGTATCGGTCACGCTTGAATAGTTTTGAGCAACTTCACCTAGTCCAGGACCAAGGTTATTTAAGCTTGCTGCCGTCGCCGTAAATGCGGTTAAGTTATCTAAACCTGTACCCACTAATGCCAGCATAATTAATACAAACACTAACGTATATGCAGAAAAGAATCCCCAAACAGCCTCAACAACACGATCTGGTAAAGCTTTTTTACCGAGTTTAATTGAGTATATTGCTTTAGGGTGCACTAAACGGTTCATCTCTCGCATTCCCTGTTTGAAGAGTAATACCACTCTTACTACTTTTAAGCCGCCACCTGTAGAACTTGCGCAACCTCCAATAAATGAACTGAAGATTAGTAATATAGGTAAAAACACTGGCCAAGCAGCAAAGTTAGTTGTCGCAAACCCAGCGGTAGTAGACATTGAAACAGACTGAAGTAGCGCTTGGTCTAATGCTTCAAACTTATCCCCAAACACTTCATATTCAATAAGAATGTAAAAGCAGATCACTGCCAAAACTAATTGAATGACCAAGAACGCCTTATACTCAGGATCTCGAATGTAATGCATAACAGATTTATTTCTAAACGCAGCAAAGTGCAACGAAAAATTGGCCGCAGCAATTAACAAAAACACCACGCAAATCATATTAATGGCTGGGCTGTTAAAGTACGCTAAACTGGCATCATGAGTAGAAAAACCACCAATTGCGATTGTTGAAAAGGCATGGCAAATGGCATCAAATGTAGACATCCCTGCGAGCCAATAACTCACTCCACACGCTAAGGTTAAAATCACATAGATATACCATAAGTGCTTAGCCGTATCGGCGATACGCGGGGTCATTTTACTGTCTTTCATTGGCCCTGGTGTTTCAGCTCTGTAAAGCTGCATACCACCTACACCTAGTAAAGGAAGGATTGCCACAGCTAATACAATAATACCCATGCCACCTAGCCATTGCAGTTGCTGACGGTAAAATTGAAATGACTTAGGGAGTTCATCTAAACCGGTTAGAACCGTGGCTCCTGTGGTCGTTAACCCAGAAAAGGATTCAAAAAAGGCATCGGCTATTTTTATTTCAGGTGTGACAGAAAAGATAAATGGCAGTGCACCAAATGAGCCCAGTACTAGCCAAAAGAAGACGACGATTAAGAACCCTTCCCTGGCTCTCAAATCTGATTTTTGATGGCGGTTTGGATAATAAATTAAACCACCAGCAAATAAAGCAAAGAAAAACGCTAATACAAATGGTAACGCACCACCATCACGATATATCACCGATACGATTGACGGTGGCAACATGGCTAAACTGAAAATACAAACCAGTAAGCCTAATATTCGAATAATGGCGCGATATTGCATTGTTTTTCTTATTGTTCGTTAAAGTAGAACTATTCTAAACCAAGATCTCTTGTCATGTTCTCATTTTTCTCACGATGAACAATAATATTATCTTCAATTCGAATTCCACCAAATGGTTTAAGCTCTTTTACTTTGTCCCAATTAACCATTGCGTGACGTTCTGTACCGACTAAATCGCCAAGTAAAGAATCAATAAAGTACAGTCCTGGTTCTACCGTAAAGACCATGTCTGCTTCAATTGGGCGAGTTGTTCTTAAAAACGGATGCTGTTTAGGCGAAGGAATATGTGTTCCTCGAGTATCAGCCATAAAGCCACCGATATCATGAACTTGTAATCCTAAGTGATGGCCTAGTCCGTGCGGGAAGAAGGTGCTTGTTAATCCACTTTCTACGGCAACATCACCACTTACATTAGTAATACCAAATTCTTTTAACGTTTCACCAATTAATTGATGCGTTTGAATATGAAGGTCTACATAACTCGCGCCAGGCTTTAAACCATTACCCATTTTTACAGTAATGTCGTCTACGGCTTTAATAAGCTCTGCAAATTGGTTTTGTTGTTTGGCATACGTACGAGTAATGTCCGCTGCATAACCATTACACTGAGCACCAGCATCAATAAGAAAACTTCTATGCTCAGCTGGAGGCATGCGATCAAAATGGGTGTAATGCAAAATCGCAGCATTTTCATTTAGCGCTACAATGTTGCCATACGGCGTGTCATTTTCCATTTGATGGCTAGCGGCTAAATAAGCTTGCTGAATGTCGTACTCTGAACCACCCGCTAAAAATGTGTTTTTTGCCGCTGTGTGCGACAAAACAGCGAGTCTGTTTGCTTCACGAAGGCTATGCATTTCATACTGAGATTTATACGCACGGTGATAGTGAATAAAGTTAACCACAGGCTCAGGATTGATATGACCAAAGTTAAGAGCTTTGGCGACGTCTACTTGCTCACCTAAATATGCGAAATTAGCTTTATCATAAGGTAATAACTTTTCAACCTGTGAAGGGTTTTTAAGGTATTCAATATCAAAGCTTTCAGTCCAGTATTCTGTTGGTTCGTCAGGAACTTTATGCCAGAAATCTACAGGGCGATAAAAGATTAGTTTTGGCTTATCTGTACCGTTAACCACTAACCAACAATGAGGGTTATCAATAACAGGAACCCAAGCTTTAAACTGAGGATTAGGTTTAAAAGGATAGTACATGTCGTCTAAGAATTGACGCATAGGCTGACCACTATGGATAACAATGCCGTCTAAACGTTCAGTTTGAACAATTTCTTTGGTTAACGCTTGTAAACGTTCAATATGAGCTGGATAAGTATCCGCTAAGTTATTCATTAGTGTCATTTTCTATACTCCTATTTATATATTCAAGGAGTGTAACACCTATATTTTATAACATTAAGCTAAGCCGTTAAATTTCCGGCTTAACCTGTAGCGTTGTGATATCAGCCGTCAAATTTGACTCTTCTTTTAAAAGGTTTTGATAGACTTGTTTGTAAGCCAGCACGGCTTTTACATAGTTTCTTGTTTCTTTGTACGGGATAGACTCAATCCATGCATCAGCATTTACGGCTTCTTCTGGTAACCACTTTTTAACTCTGTGGTAACCCGCATTATAAGACGCAGCAGCTAACACCAAGTGCTGATCGGTTTTATCCAATAAATTTTCTAAATATGACGAGGCGTACTTTAAGTTAGTTTCGGGTTCAAACAAGTCGTGTTTTGACACTCTTTTTCGAGCAACCAATGATGCAGTAGCAGGCTTAATCTGCATAAGGCCTGCGGCGCCTGCTGAAGAAAAGGCATCTTCAATAAAAGAACTTTCTCTACGAATAATAGCGAAAATCAAACTTGCCGGTAAGCCAGTACGTTTTGCCTGCTGTTGGATAATCTTATTGAAGGCAAGAGGAAAACGTAACTCAACATCATTTAAGTAATCCACTTTAGATAAAGCGAAGATTGGTCTATCAACCCAGCCATGTTCTGCCGCCATTTGAGAGGCGACTAACAACTCTTCTTCAGAAACTTTACTGACCAAGTAATTCCATTCTTTTCTCGCTTGCAACAACGAGTTTGAGTGGTACAGAGCGAGCGCTCTTTTAAACGTATCGTTGCTTTTTATCTTAGCTTGCATCACTAAGTCAGCGGTTATTGGCTCATGTCGAATATTTAATTTTATATCTAACGATGAGGCAGCCATAAAACCATAGTAATCACGACGTTCTGCAAGTTCTGAGAGTAATCGATGAGCATAATCTTTATCGCCAACCTCTAGTTCAGCCTTTGCTCGCCAAAATACAACCGATGGGTCGACTTGATATAACTCAGGTAAAGAATCAAGCGTATCCAAAACCACTTGCCAATTATTGGTCGCCAACGCTCTTGCCAACTTCCACTGTTTTACGCTCTCGTCAACAACATCACTTGGCAAAGCATTAAGTAATTCTAGCGCCATCGGTGATTTATTTACCGCTAGAGCAATTGCTGATTTTTTATCAATATAGACTTTGGTTTTGTCTTCAAAGCTGTGTGTCGACTTTTTACCTTCCCACCATTGATAAAAACCCTCTGGGTTTGCAAACGCTAACTTACCAGAAAACACCTTCAATATATCTAACTCGTTTTTATTGTGGAACAGAAAAAAGCCATCTCGATAAATTGTTTTAGGGCGCTTACTCGCTTTGACCCATAAATCCACTAGGTATTGATGATCGGTAGGTAAGTATCGCTTTAAATACTGTGCGAGTTTAAAATTACGAGAAAGTGCCGCAAGCTTTACTCTTTGCAATGCGTCTTCAGGTTTGAGTAGATCACTGTTGTACCACGCAGAAAACAAG
Source organism: Psychrosphaera haliotis (assembly GCF_039523615.1). Classification (NCBI taxonomy): domain Bacteria; kingdom Pseudomonadati; phylum Pseudomonadota; class Gammaproteobacteria; order Alteromonadales; family Pseudoalteromonadaceae; genus Psychrosphaera; species Psychrosphaera haliotis. Next base: position 156,870 of record NZ_BAAAFQ010000011.1, read on the forward strand.
CCATCACATTCTTTTGGCAATGACTTGTTGGTGACCCAAACATCGGCTATTTGGTCACTTAATTGCTCTAGCGAGCTGAGTTCTAACTGCCAATCTAAATAGCGGCAATCAAGTACCCTGTCCGCACCAAACTGATAAACATCAAAAAATGCGTCTCGGTAATTATTATTTGCTAAATAGTGCATCCATTTTAGCTTTAAGGAAGGGATAAATGGCGCACCGTCAAATTCATTAATAAACTCATTAATGACCGCTTTTTTATCTATATCTAACGTGGCTGACAGATAATTAGCTTTTGCGTAGGGAAATAATGGGTAATTTGAAAAAGTATTAACTAACCTTAAATAGTCGTTGGTATCGCCTGCTTGGGCAATCTCTTCAAATTCCGTAAAAGATATTTGGGTTTTACTGGTATTTATAGAAGATGAACTTAATGGTGCAGACATTAACTGCAGCGGCAAGGTAACCAAACAAATTGCGCTTAACTTTACGAATTTGCTCATACTAATTTGAACCTTTTTTACTGCCATGAGTCTTCACCACTTATACACCGGATATTTTAGTCTAAACTAACTTAACAAAAATCGCTGAGTGTTTGACCTTATTTTTTAGATTCTTTAACCAAATCTTTAAATAGTACGTACTACTTGTGGTCGTATCTAAGGAAAAACATTGATTTTTAGTGTATTTAAGGCGACACTCGTAGAACAATATCAACTGGTCGTACCATTTAATTTTGGGAGTATAACAATGATTTTTAAAGGCCAAACCGTCAATGTAACCATGGGTGAACATGGAATTGCCCACTTTACATTCGATGCCCCTGGTTCAGTCAACAAGTTTGATCAACAAACTATTCAAGACTGCAAAGACGCTACTAAAGCGATTAATGAAGACAGTTCGATTAAAGCCGTATTATTCCGTTCTGCTAAATCTGCCTTTATTGTAGGTGCTGACATCACTGAGTTTTTAGAAACCTTTAAGCAAGACGAAGATATTCTTGTTGATTGGGTAAAGTCTAGCTCTGACATGTTTGATGGCATCGAAGACATTAAAGTACCAACGCTAACGGCTATTTCAGGATTTGCGTTAGGTGGTGGTTTTGAGCTTTGTTTAGCAACTGACTTCCGTGTTGTAGATGAAACAGCGCAAGTTGGCTTACCAGAAAACAACTTAGGTTTAATTCCAGGTTTTGGTGGTACGGTTCGTTTACCACGAGTTATTGGTCCTGATAATGCACTTGAGTGGATTACATCAGCTCGCCCTAAGAAGCCTAAAGATGCCCTTAAAATGGGTGCGGTAGATGCATTTACTAGCAACGACAAGATAATTGATGTTGCAACGTCTATGTTACAACAGGCAATTGAAGGCAAACTAGATTGGCAAGCTCGTCGAGCTCAAAAACTAGCACCTATTCAATTTAGCCCAACAGAATTAGAAAACGCAGTGACTGTTGCCAAAACAATGGTAATGGCGAAAGCAGGTAAACATTACCCTGCGCCGGTTGCTGCAGTAGATAGCGTATATGAGTCAGCTGGCATGAGCCGAGATGACGCTGTACGTGTTGAAAACCGTTACTTCGCGAAATTAGCTAAAACAGATGCTGCAACGGCCATGATTGGTAACTTCATGAATGACCAGTACGTTAAAGGTTTAGCGAAAAAAGCGGGTAAAGTTAATACTCACGAAATTAAACAAGCCGCTGTATTAGGCGCAGGAATCATGGGTGGCGGTATTGCCTACCAATCTGCATCTAAAGGCACACCTATCGTAATGAAAGACATTGCACAGGGCGCGCTAGATCAAGGCATGGCTGAAGCTTCTAAGATTCTTAATAAGAAACTTAAAAAAGGTCGTATCGACGGTGTTAAGTTGGCAACAACGTTAAACAACATTCAGCCTTCTTTAAGCAATGAATCGTTGAAGTCTGCAGACTTTATTATTGAAGCTGTGGTTGAAAACCCGAATGTAAAAGCGTCAGTTCTTGCTGAAGTAGAAGGTTTGGTTGAAGACAATGGCATCATTACTTCGAACACATCAACCATCTCTATCAACCGTTTGGCTAAAAGCCTAAAACGTCCAGAAAACTTCTGTGGTATGCACTTCTTCAACCCAGTGCCATTAATGCAGTTAGTGGAAGTTATTCGCGGCGAAAACACATCTGATGCAACTATCGCTGCAACGGTTGCCTACGCAACTAAGATGGGTAAAACGGCAATTGTTGTCAACGACTGTGCTGGATTCTTCGTAAACCGCGTATTGTTCCCTTACTTCGCTGGTTTCAGCTTATTACTTAACGACGGCGCTCACTTTGCGCAAGTTGATAAAGTGATGGAACGTGAGTTTGGCTGGCCAATGGGACCTGCAATGTTGTTAGACGTTGTTGGTATCGATACTGCTGATCATTGTACGGACGTAATGGCCGATGCTTTCCCAACAAGAATGCAAAAGCTAGAAAACGACCCTATTTCTGTTCTTTACGGCAGCAAAATGTTTGGTCAGAAAAATGGCAAAGGTTTCTACGAGCATTCTAAAGACAAACGTGGTCGCCCTCAAAAACAAATTAAAGATGAAACACTATCTTTATTAGGTGATGTTGCTGCGATGGACAAAGAGTTCGACAAAGCAGACATCATTGACCGCTTAATGATCCCTATGATTAACGAAACTATTCGTTGTCTAGAAGAAGGTATTGTTGCCTCTCCTTCTGAAGCTGATATGGCGTTGTTATATGGTATTGGTTTCCCTCCATTCCGCGGCGGTGTATTCCGTTACGTTGATACAGTAGGTCTTGCTAACTTTGTTGCAAAAGCTGATAAGTACAAAGACTTAGGTGAGATTTATCATGTAACCGATAAAACACGTCAAATGGCTGAAGCTGGCCAGACTTTTTACGGCACATACACAGGTAAGTAGGAGCGAATAAAATGAAAAATGTAGTGATTATAGATTGCGTTCGTACTGCAATGGGCAAAGCCAGAAATGGCATGTTCGAAAATGTACGTGCTGAAGATTTGTCTGCAGCAGTAATGAAGTCTTTACTTGAGCGTAACCCAAAGGTTGATGCCGCTGAACTTGATGATGTTATCTGGGGTTGTGTAATGCAAACTCTAGAACAAGGTTTTAACGTAGGCCGTCAAGCTGCTTTATTGGCAGGCATTCCAACGTCAGTTCCTGCTGTAACGGTTAACCGCTTATGTGGCTCTTCTATGCAAGCACTTCATGATGCAGCCAACAAGATAATGGCTGATCAAGGCGACATGTTTATTATTGGTGGTGTTGAGCATATGACTCACGTTCCAATGACACATGGCTTAGATTTCCACCCAGGATTAAACTTAAACACAGCTCAAGCTGCTGGTTCAATGGGTTTAACTGCTGAAGCGCTAGCTCGTAAACATGGCATTAGCCGTGAGCAACAAGATGAGTTTGGTGTTCGTTCGCACAGATTAGCTTATGAAGCTTCTGTAGAAGGTCGATTCGCAAATGAAATCATTGCTGTTGAAGGCCATGACGAGAATGGCGCATTAACCATGTGTGACTACGACGAAGTAATTCGTCCGCAAACCACAATGGAAACACTTTCACCACTACGTCCAGTGTTTAACCCGGTAAATGGTACAGTAACAGCAGCGACGTCTTCTGCACTTTCTAATGGTGCCTCAGGCATGTTAGTAATGAGCGAAGAAAAAGCCAATGAACTGGGCCTTAAATTCCGCGCTAGAGTTAAAGCTATGGGTGTTTCTGGTTGTGAGCCGTCAACAATGGGCTGGGGTCCAGTTCCTGCAACTGAAAAAGCACTTAAGCGTGCAAACATCGACATTCAAGACATAGGTCAATTTGAATTGAACGAAGCATTTGCAGCCCAAGCATTGTCAGTTGTTAAAGGCTTAGGCATTGAAAACCGTATGGATGATATCAATCCAAACGGTGGTGCAATTGCGCTTGGTCACCCACTAGGCTGTTCAGGCTCGAGAATATCTACAACGCTAATCAACAATATGGAGCGTGCAGACGCGAAATATGGTTTAGCAACTATGTGTATTGGTTTTGGCCAAGGTATTGCGACTATTTTTGAGCGTCCATAACCTTAAACCAATCAAGAAAAGTGCAGTGGTTTGAAGCCATTGCACTTTTTTTTTATCTGGTTAAAATCTTATTCATGTTTTGTTACATAATTTCAGTAACATAAAACTTCTATTGCTAAGAGCCTAATATGACTTCACCAAACAGAACATTAGATGCTATGGGGCTTAGATGCCCTGAGCCTGTGATGATAATTAGAAAAGAAGTTCGCGGAATGAATGTAGGGGAAACCCTGTTAGTAAAAGCCGATGACCCTGCTACAGTTAGAGACATCCCCTCATTTTGCAGGTTTATGGGGCATGAATTATTAGACCAAAATATTGAAGAAATACCTTTTGTTTTTCTAATAAAAAAGGGAACATAATCTTGTAACCATATTTGGGACGGATGTATATGCAAGAAAAGTATGAAAAGTGGCACCGATATATAAATACTGACAACGTCGACAACGTTGAAGTAAAACGTCAAAACATGTCACTTTTAGCAATGATTACCTTAGCAATTATAGTACTTGCAGGCTTATTGATCGTTAATCATCAAGAGTACTCTGCACTTCTTAACGCATCAATTTTTGGTGGGCTATGTTTTGTAATCGTCAGCGCCTGTATTTTTTACTTAACATCATATCAACAAGTTGGGCGTATCGTTTTATGCTCAGGTTTACTCGTATTTAATGGCATGCTCATCTATTCCGGAGGCACTGAGAGTACAGCTCTATATTGGTTGTTCTATTATCCTCTTATGACTTATTCCGTAACTGGTAAAAAGTGGGGCTCATTTTTTTCATTTTGTTTTGTGGTAATTGCGTTTCTTCTTCTCTATACCGACGGCGCTATCAAAGCAGAGTATGCAATGGCAGAGCGAAGTCGCTTTCTTTTATCTAGCCTTGTGATCATTTTATTTTCTTTCATAAACGAGTTTTATAGAGAGCAAAGCCATTCCAAAATTGAATCTGTATCTATCGATCACAAGCGAGATGCAAACACAGATGCACTAACGGATATTCCAAACCGTCGCTTCTTAGAAGCCTCCTACTTTCCATATTTAAAGGCAAACGCAAACTTATTATTGCCAGCTTCTCTTATCATGACAGACATCGATCACTTTAAAGTTATCAATGATACTTATGGTCATGATGTTGGTGATAAAGCTATTGTCCACTGTGTAAATGTTATAAGAAAAGCACTTCGTAATACCGATGTACTTTGTCGAGTCGGTGGAGAAGAATTTTTAGTATGTATACCTCAAATGGGCATCAAAAAGGCTGAAAAAATTGCTGAAAAAATTCGTGTCTCTTTACAAGATACACCGATGGTTTTAGAAGATGGTAAATTATTAACCATCAGAAGTAGCTTTGGTGTATCTGAAATAGTGTCCTCTGACGAATTTAATAGTGCAATAAAATTGGCAGATGAACGATTATATACGGCGAAAGAAAAAGGCCGAAACAGAGTGGTGGCCGATTAATTAGCGAGATAAGTCAAAAGACTGGCTAACCTAGGCGTTATTTTTAGAATAAACTTAGTTTGGTTTAGCCAATTCAATATTCAACGACACAGGTTTATTGTTTTGCATATAAACAATAAATTTATATTTAGTGTTTATGGTAGGCGTAAATTTTATAGCGCCAGCCAAAGGCATTAACATCTCTTCCTTAGTTAATTTTGGGCAAGTTAGTTTTACAGTCTCACTCAATTTTATTGTGTTACTATTACCGTTATATACGCCGCAGTTTTTACCACTAGACCAAGCCTTATCAGCAATTTTAATATGATACGGCTGACCGTCATTTTGAAGGTCCACGTAAATTACGGCTTGATTCTCTGAACTCGTTTTAAATTCATACTCTCGTTTAGCTTCCCACCAAGAAAACTCAGATCTTAAAAAGAAGCCTGTAGCGTCTTTCTGTTGATGCGAAACACAAGCCGAAATCATCAGAGAAGCCGTCATTAGAGCTAATATTTTTTTCATTTACACGTACTCCTCGAATGTAGTAAAGCAGAATTCATATTACACACTAGTAATAAAATAATCTGGCAGTTTACCGTCTTATTATTCCAAAGTTATTCTAAAGCTGTTCCAGAGGGCGACTAAAGCTCTGTTAAAGTCGCGCCATATGAAATAGGCTTCAATTGCACCTGCAATTCTAAGACCACAAGTAGTGCCAAATTTAAGTCAAAAAAAAGCCCAGTCATTTTAGAACTGGGCTTCTGTAAATCATTTTAAGACTATAAAACTGATATATCAGCTGTATGCATGAATAATGACTGTAAACGACCCAGAATAGCATAGCGATTGCTTCTGATAGCTTCATTCTCATCATTAACCATAACGCCGTCAAAAAACAAGTCTATTTCAGTCTGCAATGCAGCTAAAGAGGTTAACCCTTCGCTGTACTTACCATTTGAAAAGCTTGTTTCTACGCCAGGCGCAACGTCTTCAATTTTATTAACTAAGCTAATTTCAGCTGCTTCCGATAAAAGTGTCTTATCGATATCGGAAAAGCTGCTTTGTGAGTTTTTGCTTAAAATATTGTTAACACGTTTATTTGCTGCAGCTAACGCTGAAGACTCTGGCAATTTAGCAAACTCAACAACTGCCGCTAAACGCTTATTAAAGTCTAACGCTGACGTTGGTTTTTTAATTTCAACGGCACGAATAACTTCAACAGACACTCCGTGATCTCTATAGTGCGCTTCAAAACGCCCTAACATAAAGTCAAAAACATCATTTACAACGTTATCGTTTGTTAACTTATCACCGAATAATGAAGCAGCCTGCTCTGCTAACTCTTTAAAGTCTAGCTCAAGCTCTTTTTCAATCATTATTCTAATAATACCAATTGCAGCACGGCGCAGTGCAAATGGGTCTTTGTCACCTTTCGGGAATTGACCAATACCAAAAATCCCCACCAAAGTGTCAAACTTGTCAGCTAACGCAACAGCACATGCTTCTTTGGAAGTTGGTAACTCATCACCTGCAAACTTCGGCAAATACTGTTGATAAAGTGCATCAGCTACAACCGCATTTTCACCGTCATTTAACGCATAGTATTTACCCATGATCCCTTGGATATCGGTAAACTCCATAACAACTTCTGTCATCAAATCTGTTTTTGACAGTAGGCCTGCTCTTTTAGCGTGTTCTTCATTTGCGTCTACTTTGCCAGCAATAAAGCCAGCTAGTGAAGAAATTCGTTCTGACTTTTCTTTTAACGTACCTAGTTGTTTTTGGAATAAAACGCTTTCTAGGCTAGAAAGTCTCGACTCCAAAGACGTTTTCTTATCTGTATTATAGAAAAACTCAGCATCCGCTAATCGAGGACGAATAACCTTTTCGTTACCTTCAATTACGGCACTAGGCTGTTTGCTTTCTATGTTACTTATGAATAGAAACTTAGGAAGAAGATTTCCGTTTTCGTCTAGCATTGGGAAGTACTTTTGATCATCCTTCATCGTATAGATAAGCGCTTCTTGAGGCACCTCTAAGAACTTCTCTTCAAAAGTTCCCACTAGTGCAACCGGCCATTCTACTAAAGAAGTTACTTCGTCTAATAAGTCTTGGTCGTCTTTGACAACGGCGTTATTAGCTGTGCATATAGACGTCATTTGTGACTTTATTGAAGACTGTCTTTCATCGAAGTTTACAAGTACGTGAGCTTCTTTTAACTCAGCTTCGTAGCTATCTGCGTGTGAGATAGTTACTTTTCCTCTATGATGAAAACGATGTCCTTGAGATAAATTACCTGAAGTTAAGCCTAATACTTCTACTGGAATCACCTTGTCACCAAACATAGTGATTAACGTATGCACCGGACGAATAAATTCAGCGTCATTCGCGCCCCAACGCATAGGCTTTGGAATAGGTAACTGTTTTAAAGAGGATTTTACAAAACCTTCTAATAACTCATTGAGTGTTTTACCAGGCACCGTCGCTTTATGAAGTAACCACTCGCCTTTGTCAGTTTTTAGTCTTGTCGCCTCAGCAATATCAATACCGCAACCTCTAGCCCAACCTAACGCTGCTTTTGTAGCGTTACCATCTGCATCAAATGCAGATGAAACTGCCGGGCCTCTTTTTTCAACGGCTTTGTCAGCTTGGTTAAATTGGAGGTTGGTTACTTTCACTGCAAGCCTTCTAGGTGCAGCTAACCAATTGATTGCATCAAACTCTAGTTCAGCGTTTTTGAGCTGAGCTTCAAAGCCAGACATTAAACTTTGTGCTAGTTTTTTCAGGGCTTTTGGTGGTAACTCTTCAGTACCTAGTTCAAATATAAAATTTTCTTTCATCGTCATGCCCTACTATTTCGAGTCTTGTACATTGCACATTGGAAAGCCTAAAGCTTCCCTAGCATCATAATAAGCTTGAGCAACTGCTTTAGATAACGCTCTAACTCTTAAAATATAGCGTTGGCGTTCAGTAACAGAAATAGCATGTCTTGCATCAAGCATATTAAATGCATGAGAGGCTTTCATAACTTGCTCGTATGCTGGTAAAGGTAAGCTTTTTTCAATCAACAATTGGCTAGCCTTTTCCGCGTCATCAAACTCTCGGAACAAAGTGTCTACGTCGGCATACTCAAAGTTATAAGTTGATTGCTCTACTTCGTTTTGGTGGAATACGTCACCGTAAGTCACTTTACCCATTGGACCATCTGTCCATACTAAGTCGTAGATGCTATCAACGCCTTGAAGGTACATAGCTAAACGCTCTAGACCGTAAGTTATTTCACCTGTCACAGGCTTACACTCAAGGCCACCAACTTGTTGGAAGTAGGTAAACTGAGTTACTTCCATGCCATTTAACCAAACTTCCCAACCAAGACCCCAGGCACCTAACGTAGGCGACTCCCAGTTGTCTTCTACAAATCTAATATCATGAATTAGCGTATCTATGCCAAGCTCTTCTAAAGAGCCAAGGTAAAGCTCCTGAATGTTATCTGGAGATGGCTTTAGCATTACTTGAAACTGGTAATAGTGTTGAAGACGGTTTGGATTTTCACCATAACGGCCATCTGTAGGTCTGCGACAAGGTTGAACATATGCAGAACTAATTGGCTCTGGACCTAATGATCTTAAAAAAGTCATTGGATGGAAAGTACCTGCGCCAACAGCCATATCTAAAGGTTGGATAATGACACAACCTTGTTTTGCCCAATACTCTTGTAGTGCAAGGATTAAACCTTGAAAGGTATTAATATTATATTTGCTCATGATTTGTGTTTACCAATTTGCTGTCGTAAAAATTCTAACTCTTAAATAAATAAAGCCTAGCAGTTAAAAACGACTAGGCTTTTTTAGTTGAAACCTAAATTATACGTCTAGGTTTGCAACCTTAAGTGCATTCTGATCGATAAATGCCCTTCTTGGCTCAACATGATCACCCATCAATGTAGTGAATAGTTGGTCACAACCAATAGCATCTTCAATAGTTACTTGAAGCATACGTCTTGATTCTGGATCCATTGTTGTTTCCCAAAGTTGCTCTGGGTTCATTTCGCCCAAACCTTTGTATCGCTGAATGTATAAGCCACGCTTAGACTCTTTCATTAGCCATTCTACAGCCATTCCGAAATCGTCTATTGGGAAACGTTTTTCACCACGACTTACGTAAGCGCCTTCCTCAAGTAAATCAATGTTGATTTCACCAACTGAACTAATCTCTTTAAACTCTCTAGAATTGATGAAATCTTTAGTCAATGTATAGTCTCTGTCTACACCATGCTGACGCACACGAATAGTTGGAACCCAAATATTTCGCTCTTCATCACGTTTTATAATTGCATTATAAACAACAGACTCAGTTTCTTTATCATTAAGATGTTTAACAAAAGACTCTAACCAATCTGTAATAGTAGCTTCTTCATTTAACTGGTCATCAGTTAATGGACGGAAGAACATAAGGTTTCTCAATATCTCAATATTGATTTTTTTCTTAAGTCTTAATATTCCATGTTCAGCTTTATGATATTGATTGATCAGTTTTTCTAATTCTAAACCGTTAATTGCAGGAGCATCCTGATTAACATGTAGAGTAGCGCTTTCAAGAGCAAGACTAGTTAAGTACTCAGTCAGTACTTCGTCATCTTTAATATAACGCTCTTGCTTGCCTTTTTTCACTTTATAAAGTGGTGGCTGCGCAATATAGATGTATCCACGCTCAACCAACTCTGGCATTTGGCGATAGAAAAACGTAAGTAGAAGCGTACGAATGTGAGAACCATCGACATCGGCATCGGTCATGATAATGATATTATGATAACGAAGTTTTTCTGGATTATATTCGTCTCGACCAATACCACAGCCTAGTGCTGTAATCAAAGTGCCTACTTCTTGAGAAGATATCATTTTGTCGAAACGTGCTTTCTCAACGTTTAATATCTTACCTTTTAGAGGCAATATAGCTTGGTTTTTACGGTTACGACCCTGCTTAGCAGATCCGCCAGCTGAGTCACCCTCCACTATGTATAGTTCAGATTTTGCAGGATCTTTCTCTTGGCAATCGGCCAGTTTTCCTGGAAGACCAGCAATATCTAGAGCCCCTTTACGTCGGGTCATCTCTCTTGCTTTACGAGCTGCTTCACGAGCTCTAGCCGCATCAACAATCTTCATTATGATGTTCTTAGCAACCGAAGGATTTTCGATTAGGTATTCACCTAACTTTTCACCCATTGCTTGTTCTACTGCAGATTTAACTTCAGAAGAAACAAGTTTGTCTTTAGTTTGAGAAGAGAATTTAGGATCTGGTACTTTTACAGATATTACAGCTGTAAGTCCTTCACGAGCATCATCACCACTTGCTGAAACATCAACTGCACTCTTTCCTTTGCCTTTATTCAAGCCTTCAGAAGTCATATAGTTATTTAGCGTACGTGTTAAGGCTCCACGGAAACCACTTAAGTGAGTACCACCATCACGCTGAGGAATATTGTTGGTGAAACAAAGGATATGCTCTTTATATGAGTCATTCCATTGCATCGCAACTTCAACAATAATGCCGTCGTCTTTCTCTAGTGAAAAATAGAAGATCTCTTCGTTTACTGCACTTTTGTTTTGGTTTAGATAATCAACAAACGCTCGGATACCACCTTCAAAGAAAAAGTGCTCACTTTTATCTTCTTCACGCTCATCCATAATGCGAATAGATACGCCAGAGTTAAGGAAAGACAGTTCACGGATACGTTTAACTAATATGTCGAAGTGGTATGTCACGTCAGAGAAGATAGTTGCACTTGGCCAGAATCTTACTTCTGTACCATTTTCAGAAGCTTCACCTACAACAGCTAAAGGCGCAACAGGAACACCTAAATGATACTCTTGCTCATGGACTTTGCCATCACGTCGAACTGTAAGAACAAGCTTATCACTCAATGCGTTTACTACTGAAACACCAACACCGTGAAGACCACCAGATACTTTATAACCTGAGTCCTCACCACCAAATTTACCACCGGCATGCAGTACAGTCATGATAACTTCTGCAGCAGAAACACCCTCTTCAGGATGGATTTCCGTTGGTATACCACGACCATTGTCTCTTACAGAGACTGAGCCATCTAAGTGGATTTTTACAACTATATCACTACAGTGGCCAGCTAAGGCTTCATCAATAGAGTTATCTAGTATTTCAAACACCATGTGGTGTAGGCCAGAACCATCATCAGTATCACCAATGTACATTCCAGGACGTTTTCGAACTGCATCAAGGCCTTTTAAGACTTTAATACTAGACGAACCATATTCATTTTCTACGGACATAACTGCTCCATATTCTCTGGTTTAATTGTTCCATGTTCCACGTGGAACACATTCACAGAATTAGTATATTTTTTAAATTCCATTGCTATTTTACTTTCTATCCCTGTTACAAATACTTGGGCTTCGGAATTAAGCAACATTTCAAGCATTGTTTCGCGAGTAAACTCATCAACTTCTGATGGTAAATCGTCTATCAATAACAACATATTCTTGTTACTGACTTTTTTAACTAAACGCACCATCCCAACTTCTAGTAAATAAAACAACATTTTACTTTGGCCTCTGGATAGCTTGTTTGTTATATCTTCTCCGTTTTGAGTAAACAGTATATCTGCTTTACTCGGACCAAAGCCTACTTGCTTGTATCTCTGGTCTTTAAATATCTGGTGCTGAATTGCTTTGTCTAAATCTTCAGTAGCATCAAACAACTTGGATTTATATTTCACCTTAATGGCTTTTAGCAGTTCAACTGTTTCTTTATTTTTTAAATTTTTGGTTAGTTCATCCAATATTGGTTGAAGTAGGTTTTCGATAAAACCATTTCTAAACTCTTCAACTAAACTGGCACTTTCAACTAAACCGCGATACCAAAAAGTTAATTCTTTTGGATCCGCGTTACCTAATTTTAATAACGCGTTTATTTGTTTCTGTTGCTTATGGTAGTCAGACCAACACTTTTGATAATCATGTTCCACGTGGAACAAGCCAAAATCTAAAAAGCCTCTTCTAGCTTTTGGACTACTAAAAAACACATCAAAGCTTTCTGGTGTAATTAGCTGAACAGGAAAAATAGCGGTACCTTCTGACAAACGGTTAAGTATTTCACCGTCGAGCTTTAATCTACTATTTCCCTTTTCGTCTAGGTCTAAGCCTAACTTATGAGAGCCTGACTGTTCTAATGATGCAGCTACCGCTAAGTAGCTTTCATCTGAATTTATTAAATGGTTACGCTTGTTACTTCGAAAAGAGCGAGCTCTACTCAAAAAATATAAAGCTTCTAAAAGGCTCGTTTTTCCGCTTCCATTTTTTCCATAAAAACAATTAACGCTTGCTTTAGTTTCAATAGCTACGAGTTTCAAGTTACGAAACCCAACAATATTTACTTTTTCAACAAGCATTAATTAATTTATGACCTAAAGCTTCATAGGCATAACAACGTACAAACTTGAAGGGTCATCATAACCTTCAATCAATGCACTGCTATTTGCGTCTGCCAGCATTATTTTTACTGTATCTGTGTTTATGTTGTTTAAAACATCAATGATATAAGAAACGTTAAAACCGATCTCCAAGTCACCACCGTTGTAATCAACCATCGCCGTTTCTTCCGCTTGCTCTTGCTCAGGGTTATTAGCACTTACTAATAGCTCACCTTGGCTAAGGTTAAGTCGAACACCTTTGAACTTTTCGTTGGACAATATAGATACGCGTTGGAAAACGTCTTTAAGCATATTTTTATCTGCAACAATGGTTTTGTCACCACCTTGCGGTAAAACACGTCTGTAATCTGGAAAACGACCGTCTACTAACTTACTTGTAAACACAAACTGCTTATCAATAATGCGAATGTGATTATTGCCTAAGTGTATTTGCAAAGGTTCATTATCGTCTTCTACTAAACGTAAGATTTCTAAGACCGCTTTACGAGGAACAATAACTTGCTTCTGTTGCTTTACACCATTAACTACCGGTTGCTGTGCTAATGCTAAACGGTGACCGTCTGTCGCGACCGTTCTAATAATGTCCGTCTCTAACTCAAACGACATTCCGTTTAAGTAATAACGCACATCTTGGTTCGCCATTGAAAAGTTTATTCTTTCAATTAAAGCACGCAGTGTATGTCTGGCTATTTCAATTTGATCGTCAGACTGCCACTCTTCAAGGTTTGGATAGTCACTAGCAGGTAATGTAGAAAGACTAAATCGACTCTTTCCTGATTTAACAACCGCTGAGTGGCCATCCACTTTTAATTCTATTTCAGCATCACCAGGTAAAGAGCGGCAAATATCAAACAGCTTTTTAGCTGGGATAGTAATTGCCCCCGCTTGAATAACATTGTCTGGTGTTGTTGAGGCTACGAGCTCAACTTCCATATCGGTACCAGTAAACTTCACAGAGTCTAACGATACTTCTATTAATACATTAGAAAGGATTGGTAGCGTATGCTTCCGTTCAATTGCACCTGAAACCATAGTTAAAGGCTTTAATAATGAATCTTTACTTATAATAAAATGCATTTATCCATTCCCCACTATGACGACAAAATTCGCATTAAGTTTTGCACGTCTTCTTTTATCTCGTGACTTTCTTCTTTTAATTCTTTTATTTTTCTACAAGCGTGCAACACGGTTGTATGGTCACGCCCACCAAAGGCGTCACCAATTTCAGGTAAGCTATGGTTTGTTAATTCTTTAGCCAAGGACATCGCAATTTGTCTTGGTCTTGCTACAGAGCGACTGCGGCGCTTAGAAAGAATATCAGCGACTCGTATTTTAAAATACTCAGCAACCGTTTTTTGAATATTGTCTATCGTAACCAACTTGTCTTGTAACGCAAGTAGGTCTCGTAATGCTTCTTTAACAAAGTCTATGGTAATTGGACGACCTGTAAAATTGGCGTTTGCGATAACTCGATTTAAAGCGCCTTCTAATTCACGAACATTTGAACGTAAACGTTTTGCTATAAAGAAAGCCACCTCTTCTGGTAACTTCACTTTACTTTGATGCGCTTTTTTCATCAAAATAGCGACTCGAGTTTCTAATTCTGGTGGTTCAATAGGAACATTAAGTCCCCAACCAAATCGACTCTTTAATCGATCTTCAACACCGTCAATCTCTTTTGGATAACGGTCTGAAGTTAAAATAATTTGTTTATTACCTTCTAACAAGGCGTTAAAGGTATGAAAGAACTCTTCTTGTGAACGATCTTTTTTAGCGAAGAATTGAATATCATCTATTAATAACGCATCTAAACCACGGTAATAACGTTTAAATTCTTCAATCGCATTATTTTGTAATGCTTTAACCATGTCTTGCACAAAACGCTCTGAGTGCATATACACTACTTTAGCGTCTTTCTTATTCTGGATGATTCCGTTTCCAACTGCGTGAAGTAAGTGAGTTTTACCTAGACCCGTGCCGCCATATAAAAACAGAGGGTTATATGCTCCACCAGGATTGTCAGCTACTTGCATCGCTGCTGCTCTTGCCAATTGGTTACTATTACCTTCAACGAAGCTATCGAAAGTATATGAGTCATTTATATTTGATCTGAAAACAGCCTTTGGTCTTGCAGGCTCTCTTGCTGGACTAGATGTTGATTGGCCACTATTTATATTGCCTTGAGAAACTGAAGGACTTGAATTGCTTGTAGCAGCAGCATGAGAAATAGGTGCAGGCTGAATATTTACTTTTGAACCAACATCAAAGTTTAATCGCGGTGCTGGATTTGAATCACTAAATTGCACTAACAACTCGTTAATTCGATTCATGTATTTATCTCTTACCCAGTCCAAAACAAAACGATTTGGCGCATACAGGGTAATTAATTGGTCAGAACTGTGAATTTGCAACGGCCTAATCCACATATTGAATTGTTGTTGAGACAACTCTTGTTCTAAAACCTGAAGGCAATGTTGCCATAAAGACTGATACACTGAATATCCTATTATGATGTCCGGTTATAATTATTGCGTTTATGTAAAATCGCATCGGTTATTATGCCTTAATTTTATCCACAAACTCAACTAAGAATACGCATAAAAACACGATTAAATTTACTTAATTTGTGTGTGCTAAACGTAGCGCCAACTAAAGACTTTTATTATCCTCTACAAACCAATCAAACCGATACTTTTAGCGGTAAAACCCAAAAGAACAACTGAGTTTTTATCCACAATTTGTGGTGTTTTTGGGGCCTAGCTTGTGTATAAAATATAAACTTTAAATTTATTGGATCATTTTGATTGACTAAAAGTGGATCAATCTATATTATTCGGCGTCCTTTTTTGGGGCCCTGCAGGGGTCGCGACCTGCGGGTAATTTTGTAGTAATAACCGATCGGATGGATTAAATATGAAACGTACATTTCAACCTAGCGTACTAAAACGTAAACGTACTCACGGCTTCCGTGCTCGTATGGCAACTAAAAACGGCCGTGCTGTTCTAGCTCGTCGTCGTGCGAAGGGACGTAAAGTTCTTTCTAAGTAATAAAGTGGATAACTTCACTTTTCCAAGGGAGTTACGTTTAGTAACTCCCTCGCATTTTTCCCGCATTTTTGACCGCCCGGTTAAAGCTGTTTCAGACCATTTTACTCTTCTTGCTAAATACAATGATTTACCACATCCACGTGTTGGACTTGTTGTCGCGAAAAAGAAAGAAAAAACTGCAGTAGGCAGAAACAGAATAAAACGTGTTTCGCGAGAAAGTTTTCGTTTAAATCAACACCAATTGCCAAATATTGATATAGTAGTCATCGCTCGAGATGGTATTGGCAAAGTAGATAATGAAAAACTTAACAAGCAGCTGAATAAATTATGGAAAAAAATCGCGCTCCGTTGCGAACAATCCTTAAAAAAATAGTTCGGGGTTACCAAATACTTATTAGTCCTTGGTTTCCAGCTAAATGTCGTTTTTATCCAAGTTGTTCAGAATATACAATTGAAGCACTAGATACCCATGGATCTGCAAAAGGTTCTTGGTTAAGTGTGAAACGTATTCTAAAATGCCATCCTTTTAGTGATGGCGGATTTGATCCAGTACCAAAACCAACATCAATTAACACAGAAAATAAAGAGAAGTAAGCGCTATGGAATCGCAACGTTCGTTCTTAGTTATTGGTTTAGCCTTGGTTAGCTTTTTGCTATTCCAACAGTGGCAAGTCGATTACAACACGCCAGCACCTCAGCAAGTATCGGCTGAGAATACACAAGTCGTTACTGACAATGGTCAGTCTAATGTAATTGTAAAAAACCGTTCTGCTGATTTACCAGAATCAGACGCAGCGCCAATTGCAGAAGTTAAAAAAGTAGCTTCATCACAATTAATTAAAGTAACAACTGACGCTCTTGAAATTCTTATTGACCCACGCGGTGGTGATGTTGTTTCAGCTATTTTATTAGAGCATGACCGAACTCACTTATCTGAAGAAAAGTTTGTTTTACTTCAACAGTCACCAGCTTATGTTGCCATGTCTGGTTTAGTAGGCGCACAAGGTCCAGATGGTAACTCAAACGGTCGCCCTGTTTATTCAGTGACACAACAAGATTGGACACTTGAAGACAACAGTTTAGTGGTTCCATTGACGTTTCAATCTGAACAAGGTTTAACCGTTGTTAAAACGTTTACCTTTAAACGTGAAAAACATTCAATAGACGTTGCTTTTAAAGTAACTAACAACAATGCGACTGCCGCTACTATTCAGCCTTTTTATCAATTGAAGCAAGACTTAGTTGAACATGAAAGCAGCATGATGATGCCAACTTACCGTGGTGGTGTTTACTCTACTGCCGACGAAGCTTACGACAAGTATGACTTTGACGACATGGCTGACGAGCGTTTAAATAAAAACACCCTTGGCGGCTGGGTTGGTATGATTCAACACTACTTTGTAAGTGCTTGGGTACCGAGTCAAACAGAGCAAAACAGCATTTACTCTCGTGTTATCAACAACGGTGGCGCAGCAATTATAGGTGTTAAATCGCCTTCTGTAGCAGTTCAGCCAGGTCAAACGGTTGAAGTTGAATCTACATTATTTGCGGGCCCTAAAAACCAAGAAGAATTATCGCAAATCCACAATACGTTAGATTTAACGGTTGATTACGGTTTCCTTTGGTTTATCAGTCAAATCTTATTCTCAGGATTAGCATTTATCTATGGTGTAGTTGGAAACTGGGGTATCGCGATTATCTTAATAACTATTGTTGTTAAGATGTTCTTATATCCATTGACTAAAAAGCAGTATGAGTCGATGGCGAAAATGCGTGCGCTTCAACCAAAAATGGAGCAGCTGAAACAACGTTTCGGTGATGATCGTCAGAAGTTTGGTCAAGCAACCATGGAACTTTACAAGAAAGAAAAAGTAAACCCAATGGGCGGTTGTTTGCCTCTATTACTACAAATGCCGATATTACTGGCCTTGTATTGGGTATTCCTAGAAAGTGTTGAACTTCGTCATGCACCATTTGGACTTTGGATTACTGACTTATCTGCAAAAGACCCATACTTTGTATTACCAATTTTATTTGGTGCTTCAATGTTCTTGATGCAAAAACTGTCTCCAACACCATCTGCTGATCCAATGCAGCAAAAAATGATGACGTGGATGCCAGTATTATTTTCTGTATTCTTCTTATGGTTCCCATCAGGTCTAGTTTTATACTGGTTTGTTTCTAACTTAATCTCAATTATTCAGATGTTAGTTATTTACAAAAATATTGATAAAAAAGCGGCAGCTAAAAAAGGCTAACCCTTTAACCTGAAAAATAAAGTACAATTAAAGGCGGCCTTCGGGTCGCCTTTTTCAATTTAAACGCAACAGAGACCAGATATGACCAGCCCATTTGAAAACAATGACACAATTGCAGCCCAAGCAACCGCTCCTGGAAAAGGAGGTGTAGGTATCATTCGCGTATCTGGACCAAAAGCAAAAGACATTGCAGCTCATATCGTTGGTCGTTGTCCAGAACCTCGTCAAGCTGAATATATGTCTTTTAAGTCTTCAGACGGCACAACGCTTGATCAAGGTATCGTGTTATTTTTTAAAGGACCAAACTCGTTTACAGGCGAAGACGTTGTTGAGTTTCAAGGTCACGGCGGTCCAATTGTAATTGATCTCATTTTACAAGAAATCACAAAGATAGACGGATTAAGGTTAGCCAGAGCGGGTGAGTTTAGTGAGCGTGCTTTCTTAAATGACAAAATAGACTTAACCCAAGCGGAAGCCATTGCCGACTTAATTGAAAGTAACTCTGTGCAAGCAGCCAAGTCAGCGCTTCAGTCTCTGCAAGGCGAGTTCTCTAACAAAATTAACAGCCTTGTTGAAAAAATGATAAGCCTGCGTATTTATGTAGAAGCGGCCATTGATTTCCCTGATGAAGAAATTGATTTTTTATCTGATGGAAAGGTAGCAAATGATCTTGATGGCATTATCGATTATTTGGACTCGGTAAAACACCAAGCCCAACAAGGGGCAATTATTCGTGAAGGGATGAAAGTCGTTATTGCGGGCAGGCCAAATGCTGGTAAATCTTCATTACTTAATGCTCTATCTGGTAAGGACAGTGCGATTGTCACTGATATAGCAGGAACCACCAGGGACGTATTAAAAGAACATATCCACATTGATGGTATGCCGTTACATATTATCGATACAGCAGGCCTTAGAGAAAGCCCAGATACCGTTGAACAAATTGGTATTGAGCGAGCATGGCAGGAAATTAATGATGCTGACAAAGTATTACTGATGGTTGATGCAACAAGTGGTGAAAATATCGACCCAAATGATATTTGGCCTGAGTTTATGGATAAACTTCCAGAAAATATGCCTCTTAGTATTATCAGAAATAAAATCGACTTAATTGGTGAAAGTAAATCTCAAGTGACAGAGGTTAACAATATTCCGGTTATTTCAATTTCAGCTCAGCAGCAGCTTGGTATCGAAGAGCTAAAACAGCACTTAAAGTCAGCCATGGGTTTTCAAGGAAGTACGGAAGGCACCTTTATGGCTCGTAGACGTCATCTTGATGCATTAAACAAAGCATATTCGCACTTACTTCAAGGTAAGGAGCAACTTCATTCATTTATTGCCGGTGAAATTTTGGCAGAAGAATTAAGAATCGCTCAACAACACCTCAATGAAATTACCGGTGAATTCAGTTCAGACGATTTATTAGGCAGAATATTTAGTTCGTTTTGTATTGGTAAATAAGATAAGACAAATAAAAAAGAAGAATAACCATGATTAAGATAATTGTTGGAACGGAAACCGGTACCGCAGAATATGTAGCAGATGAAGTCTTAGATCTGCTAGGTGAACATGATTTAAATGCAGAAGTGATTGATCAAATATCTGAGTTGTCACTAGACGATAACGAAACACTCGTTATTTGCACATCAACACATGGCGCAGGTGAAGTTCCAAATAACCTAAAGAAATTTGAGCAATGGTTACAAACGTCGCCAAACTTAGACAACAAAAAGTTTGCTGTTATTGGCTTAGGTGATTCGAGTTACGATACGTTCTGCAAAGCTGCAAAATCACTTGATGAATTATTATCCAGCGCAAACGCAAACCGTATGTTTGCACCAATTTTTGCGGACGCTATGTCCGATGAACTACCAGAAGATATAATTCTTCCTTTATTAAAAGCCCATTTAGATAAGTTTGTTTAAACATATGAGCAGTGATACATAAAGTAAGACACTGCTCATTTTTTCATCTCGTTTGCTAGTTTGTTGTTAAATCTATCTGGTATAGCGCAAGTCCATCATTATCAACACGCACTGGATTAGTAATAGAAATAGCATTAATTTTTTCAGAAACGTTTTGAGCATTTAATGAAGGTGAAGACTTAAATATAACGTCAAGTTTGATCGAAGTTTTAATCGCCTTAAATTGCCAATTATTATCTGGTTTTGCTTTAATACCCATTCCCTTACTCTTGTTTGATTGGGCCTGAATATAACTTCTTAATACAGTTCTGTTTTCGTCTGGTCCTTCAAATGTTTCTCTTGAAACTCCATCTATATTTGGAAACTTTCCTCCACCAGATGCTCTGTAATTATTAGTCACCACAAGAAACTCACCTTCTAAATTAATAGGCAATCCTTTGTATTTGAGATTCACAATACGATGAGCGGAATCATTTTGAAGATGCCCTTCTGTGTTATAACGAGAAGCCTGTGTCACATCAATTTCATAGGTAACGCCATCAATGACATCAAAATCAAAACTTGGAAACGCTTCATTTAACAAATACTGAGTTTTTGGCGAAGTAGGATCTATTTGATTAAACTGACCGGCTGAGCGCTCGAGCCATTCCTTTACATCATGTCCTGTGAGTTTGACCACTCTAATTGTATTTGGAAACACATATAAGCTAACAACATCTAATAACGACACCTTACCCGCTTTAATATAAGTAAAGTCTTCAAAGCCATTCCTACCGGCTCTAAACGGTGCAGCCGCAGATAAAACAGGCAGACCATCAAGTTCAGTTCCTAATATAAAACGTTTTCCCCAATCAATTTGGGCGTTAGCAACAATTTGTATTGAAGGATCATCTTGCACCAAAGAGAAAAAACTATTAATTGGATGTGCTAATTCAGCAAAAGATTCCGATATCCACTTTATGGTTGCCTCGTGTTGCGGCTTTATCGCTTCAAAAACCGCTTTATCCGCTTTAGCATGATCAACAAATGTATTGTTCCGCTTTGAGCCACTAGCGATTGCTCTGACAGAAACAGTAGACTTTTCAATTGACCAATGACCGTTTTGGCTTAGCTTTAGTTCTAAATCAATTAACCCCAAATGGTTTCCAAAAAAGCCTGGCATCACTGCCGGAACACCATTAAGTTTACCGGTTTTATTGTTCACACCTAAATGCTCAAAACCATCGAAAGTAGGATCACCCGGAAACAATCGGTGATGATGGCCAAACAAAATAGCGTCAATATTTGGCACTTTAGATAGCATCAAGGCAACATTCTCTGCCCCATCTTTATGATCTTGCATAGATAAACCAGAATGAGGAACCGCAATTATGATATCTGCACCTTTCGCTTTCATTTCTGGAACAAATTTATGTGCTGTCTCTATAATGTCCTCCGCAAAAACTTTTCCTTCTAGGTGACTTTTGTCCCATTGCATTATTTGAGGTGGAACAAAGCCTATGTAGCCAATGTTAATCTCGTAGTTATTACCGTTAACATCAATCAATGTTTTTGGTTTTATAATGTATGGCGAGAAAGCATTTACTACCTCTGCATTTTTATTCTTCTTATAAACGTTTGCGCTTATATATGGGAAGTTGGCGCCTTTGATAGAGGCTTTTAAGAACTCAAGACCAAAGTTAAACTCATGATTACCAATGTTTGCTACATCGTAATCTAATAAATTCATCGCTTTATAAGCAACATGAATATCACCGGCCAGTATCTTATCTCTGCGAATTTGAGCTTCATAATCACCAAGTGGACTATTCTGTAGTAGATCTCCATTATCAATTAAAACTGAATTAAGCATCTCTGATCGTGCTTCCTTGATCAAAGTTGCCGTATTAACAAAGCCTATCGATTCAGTCTTAGTTTTTCTAAAATAGTCATAATTAGCGAAGTACATATGGATGTCTGTGGTCTCCATAATGCGTAATGTTAAGGTTGGAGACGCCTTTTCTTTAACTGGTTCTGATACCGAACAAGCGCTTATAAGTAGAATAAAGACTAGACAAACTGACTTGATAAAAAGGTTTAATTGCATAAAAACGATGGTCCAAATAACAAATGAGACAGAGATCATAAACGATTACGCCTCAGTTTTTATGTAATTTTAAACTTAATCACATATATTTGGCTGGATCTAAAAAATATAACGATCTTTTTTAACATGGGTTAATTAGATCTACTTATGCACATCAACATGCTCTAATTAGCCGATCATTAACCTGATCACAGGGTTAAACCTAGTTACTAACAATATGCACACAGAGATGTTATTTCGTTACTAGGCCTGTGTATAAGATCGTTAAGATCGTTTGATCTAACTGGAGATATCCAGATTATAACTTTTGCAGGTATTTTGCCTGTGGATAAAAGGGCTAGTTATCCAAGGGTTTAAACACACTTGATCCAAGTTAGATCACAGTTATTGATCGCTATAAGATCCTATTTTAATTAAAGAAAAGTGGCTTACACACAGAAAAGGCGCTGCTTAATAGTAATAAAAATAAAAGATCTTTAAATAGATCTTATATTAATAAAGCGATCAGAAACTTATAAATCAAAGCAAGTTATGAATAAAAAATAAGCTTTCCAAAGCCTATTAAACCGAGCTAGAATATGCGCCCTCTTTTTGAGGATCCGTAATTTTTTGTTGTTTTGAGGTAATAATGATCTTTTCTGAAACTTTTGATGTCATCGTAATTGGTGGTGGTCACGCTGGTACTGAGGCTGCTTTAGCTTCAGCTAGAATGGGCCAAAGCACTCTGTTGCTAACTCACAACATAGACACATTAGGTCAGATGTCATGTAATCCAGCCATTGGTGGAATTGGCAAAGGTCATCTTGTAAAAGAGATCGATGCTTTAGGTGGTGCAATGGCACTAGCTGCAGACGCTGGTGGTATTCAATTTAGAACACTAAATTCATCTAAAGGCCCAGCCGTTAGAGCAACTCGAGCACAAGCGGATCGTCAGTTATATAAATCGGCTATTCGATCAATTTTAGAAAACCAACCTAATTTAAAAATATTTCAACAATCTTGTGACGATCTTATTGTTGAACAAGATCGTGTAGTTGGTGTTGTGACTCAAATGGGCCTCAAATTCAAAGCCAAAAGCGTTGTACTGACTGTTGGAACATTTTTGGGTGGCAAGATACACATTGGTTTAGAAAACCACTCAGGAGGCCGCGCAGGCGATCCTCCTTCAATCGCATTAGCGGATCGTTTAAGAGAATTGCCATTCCGAGTTGATCGCCTAAAAACAGGTACTCCGCCTCGTATAGACGCCCGAACCGTAGACTTCTCTGTCATGCAAGCGCAACCAGGTGATACACCGACACCAAACTTTTCTTACATCAGTAAAAACGGTTGTCATCCTGAACAGATCCCTTGTTTTATAACTTATACCAACGAAAAAACACATGATGTAATTCGTGGCGGCTTAGATAGATCGCCAATGTACTCAGGTGTTATTGAAGGTATCGGACCAAGATACTGTCCTTCAATCGAAGATAAAATTGTTCGTTTTGCAGATAAAGACAAACACCAAATATTCGTAGAGCCCGAAGGTCTAACAACTCATGAACTTTATCCAAATGGTATCTCTACAAGTTTACCTTTTGACGTTCAAGTAGATCTTGTTCACTCAATTGCAGGGTTTGAAAACGCTCACATCACTCGTCCTGGTTACGCTATTGAGTATGATTACTTTGATCCACGTGATTTAAAACAGTCGTTAGAAACCAAATTTATTGATGGGCTCTTTTTTGCTGGCCAAATCAACGGCACAACTGGTTATGAAGAAGCTGGCGCACAAGGTTTAATTGCTGGTATGAACGCAGCGTTAAGCTCACAAGAAAAAGAAGCATGGTCACCTGGTAGAGATCAAGCTTACATTGGTGTGTTAATTGATGATCTAGCTACATTGGGCACAAAAGAACCTTATCGTATGTTCACAAGCCGCGCTGAATATCGATTATTGCTTCGTGAAGACAACGCTGATTTACGCCTAACGGAAAAAGGTCGCGAGCTTGGTTTAGTTTGTGACGAACGTTGGAAAACCTTCAACGAAAAAATTGAACAGATTGCAGTTGAACAAGAACGATTAAAATCGAACTGGATCCACAAAGATCATGCCGCGTTAGATCAAATCAATGATTTACTAAAAACGCCAATTTCTAGAGAAGCAAGTTTAGAAGATTTGGTTCGCCGCCCAGAAGTTCGTTATGACGACTTGATGAGCATTGAAGGTGTTGGCCCTGCAAACTCCAACAAACAAGCTGCTGAACAAGTTGAGATTCAGATAAAGTATCAAGGTTATATAGATCGTCAATTACTAGAGATCGCAAAGCAGCAAAAAAATGAAGATACAGCTATTCCGTCAGATTTTGATTATGCGTCAATCAGCGGCCTATCAAATGAAGTTATTGCTAAGCTTGAAGATGCTAGACCAGACACGGTAGGACAGGCAGCAAGAATTTCAGGAATTACACCGGCAGCAATTTCAATGATTCTGGTTTACTTGAAAAAGCATAGCGCACTTAAAAAATCTGCATAAATCTCCTCTGTAACAATATCCAAATAATCCTAGGTATGGCGGGCATTGCTCGCTATACTTTCTTTAATATTTTCTAGAAAAATGTCATACCATGTTAAAAACAAAGCTTATTAAACTATTAGATAAGACCGAGTTGTCTTATTCGGAACAACAAATTGATCAACTTGTTGGTTATGTAGAAATGCTGCATAAGTGGAATAAGGCCTATAATTTAACGTCGGTTCGTGATCCTCAACAAATGTTAATTAAACATATTGTTGATAGTTTGGTTGTAAGTCCTCACTTACAACTTACACCAAACAAAAATGGTAAATTTATTGATGTTGGTACTGGCCCGGGACTACCAGGCATGCCATTAGCTATCGCGAATCCGGATAATGAATTTACGTTATTAGATTCATTAGGCAAAAGAATAAGATTTATTACTCAAGTTAATCATGAACTTGGTGTAAAAAATGTAAACCCGACGTTAAGTCGTGTTGAAGAGCATCATGGTCAATATGCTGGCGTTTTGAGTCGAGCTTTTGCATCAATATCTGATATGGTTAACTGGAGTCATCATTTGGTGGCTGAAGATGGTCGATTTTTTGCTCTAAAAGGCCAAGTTGATCAAGAAGAAATTGAAGCTTTACCTGAATTTGTTAAAGTTGAAGAAATTATTCAATTAACCGTGCCTGAATTAGAAGGTGAACGTCATTTAGTTGTGTTGAGTAAACGTAACAATTGATAAAAGGGATTGAGACGAACGTGGCAAAAATAATAGCAATAGCCAATCAAAAAGGTGGAGTTGGAAAAACAACTTCTGCAGTAAACCTTGCTGCATCAATGGCTGCGACAAAACGAAAAATACTTCTTATTGACCTCGACCCGCAGGGCAACGCGACAATGGGCTCGGGTATAGACAAATATGAAGTTGAATATAGTGCTTACGACTTACTTGTTGAAGACGTACCTTTTGATCAAGTCGTAGAAACTGAAACCTCTGGTGGTTATCATGTTGTTGCTGCGAATGGCGATGTAACAGCTGCCGAAGTTAAAATGATGGAAATGTATGGCCGAGAACTCCGTCTTAAAAACGCCCTCGATAAGATCAAAGACCAATATGATTTCATTTTTATCGACTGTCCACCATCTCTAAACATGCTAACGGTTAATGCTATGGCTGCAGCCGATTCTGTTATTGTTCCAATGCAATGTGAGTATTATGCTCTTGAAGGTTTAACGGCATTAATGGATACCATTAGCCAGTTGGCCAGTATCGTAAACCCTAATTTAAAAATAGAAGGGATTTTACGAACGATGTACGATCCTCGTAATCGATTAGCCAATGACGTTTCCGAACAATTAAAACATCACTTTGGTGATAAAGTTTATCGTACCGTAATTCCAAGAAACGTTCGTTTAGCTGAAGCACCAAGCTTTGGCTCGCCAGTTATGTATTACGATAAATCATCGTCAGGCGCAAAAGCGTATTTAGCTTTAGCTGGTGAAATGTTGCGTCGTTCAAATAAAAGCGCTGCGGCGTAAATTAAATTAATTTGTAGTGTAAAGGAAAGATATGTCTCCCCGTAAACGTGGATTAGGTCGCGGCCTCGATGCCCTATTAGCAACTCAAGCACAAAGCCAGCAACAAGAGCCGAATCAAGGTGAGTCAGCAGAAGCTGAATTAATTGCAGATAATAAAAACTTAGTTAACTTGGCTATTGAGATACTAGTCCCTGGTAAATATCAGCCACGTAAAGACATGTCGCCGGAAGCCTTAGAAGAGCTGGCTGCGTCAATTCGCAATCAAGGCATTATTCAACCAATAGTGGTTCGCCCTATTAACGACGAACAGTTTGAGATAATTGCGGGTGAACGTCGTTGGAGAGCATCACAGTTAGCTGGGCTTGATACCGTTCCTTGCATAATCAAAGATGTGCCAGATGAAGCGGCTGTTGCAATCGCACTTATTGAGAATATTCAGCGTGAAGATCTAAATGCCATGGAAGAAGCCATCGCATTACAGCGTTTACAAGATGAGTTTGAATTGACTCATCAAGAAGTTGCCGATGCCGTTGGTAAATCTCGTACTTCAGTAACAAACTATTTACGACTGAATAAGTTAGAAAGTGATGTTAAGACGTTAATGGAACATGGTGATCTAGAGTTTGGCCATGCAAAAGTTTTATTAGCACTTACTGGAGATGAGCAAGTTTTAGCTGCTCGTAAAGTAGTTGCTAAAGATTTAACTGTCCGTGATACCGAAAAACTAGTAAATAGCCTGACTCAAGAACAAGCGGAAAAAAAGGTGGCTGAAAAAGACCCAGACGTGAAATTGCTTGAGCAACAGCTAGTAGAACGTTTAGGTGCAAAAGTGGATATTACCTACAACCGCAAAGGTAAAGGTAAAATGGTTATCTCTTACTCATCACTTGATGAGCTAGATGGAATTATTGCGCATTTAACGACTGAAGAATAAATAATTGAAATAAAATTCGGTGGCAAAAAAACAAATCATTAAAAAATAACGTTTTTTTGTCACTATCAAACTGTAATAAGTAGTTTTTATACATAACACCCCTCTAAATTTAACCTTTCAATTCAGTTACCTAGTAACTTACAAAAGTAACTGTAAATTTATTACCAAACTATCCCAGTAAAACGTATTTAGGTATCAAGTGTTTAAAAGCCGCTCATACTTGCAAAACCTTTATTTAAACGTATAATTTCGCCTGATTTTAACCTAGCTAACTGGCAATCTGCCGCTATGATTGATTAACAATCGATTAGCTGGTTTTTAAATAGACAGAATTATTAGGAAATAGGCTTTGGTACAACATGTTACAACCAAGCATAGAAATAACGCCTTTAAGTTTTTAGCGTTTCAAGCTTGTTTTGCTGTCGTCATTGCTTTTTTTATTGGAATTTTTTGGGAAGTGCAAACTGGGCAGTCTTTTTTTATAGGCGCTATGTTAGATGTACTTCCCTCTTTTGTCTTTACAATATACGCCTTTCGATTTTCAGGTGCGCAACGCTTACAACATATAGCGGCATCCATGTACAGAGGCGAAACCGTAAAGATAATGATTACTGGCGCGTTATTCATCTGCGTTATTAAGCTGCTACCGGTAGTGTTTCCGGCGCTTTTAATCGGCTTTTTAACTATGAAAATAAGTCAGTTTTTACAATCGGTTTTTATTTAAACTTTAAACTTTTGGGAAATAAACAATGTCTGGTGAACTCACTACTCAGGGTTACATCAAGCACCACTTGACCAATGCGTCAGTGGGTGAAGGTTTTTGGACATGGCACGTTGATACGTTGGCATGGTCGATCATCTTAGGCTTGGTGTTTATTCTTTCGTTCCGTAGCGTAGCAAAAAAGGCAACCGTCGGTGTGCCTGGTAAGTTTCAATGTTTTGTTGAAATGATTGTGGAATTTGTTGGTCAAAGTGTTAAAGACACTTTCCACGGCAAAAACCCACTTATTGCGCCGCTAGCATTAACTATATTCGTATGGGTTCTATTAATGAACTTTATGGATATTATTCCTGTTGACTGGTTACCTACACTAGCAGCCTTAATTGGTGGCGAGTCTTGGGAAACTATCGCTTCAGGCAACTCTCATATCTACATGAAGGTTGTTCCTACCACTGACTTAAACATGACAGCCGCGTTAGCGCTTGGTGTTTTTGTTCTAATGATTTATTACTCTGTCAAAATCAAAGGTTTTGGTGGATTCATGAAAGAACTATATGCTCACCCGTTTAATACGCCGTGGTTATATTGGTTCAACTTTATTCTTGAAGTTATCTCACTACTAGCTAAACCAATGTCATTGGCGCTACGTTTGTTCGGTAACTTATATGCAGGTGAATTAATCTTCATTCTAATTGCTGGCCTTATGGGCATGTGGCAGTTACCTGCGCACTTTATTTGGGCTGCGTTCCATTTATTAGTAATACCTCTTCAGGCGTTTATCTTCATGATGTTAACCATCGTGTATTTAAGCTTGGCGCACGAAGAACACTAATTTTTCGGGATAAAATTAGAACAGCATTAGCTGGACCCGAAGGGTTAAGGGCAGGAAGCCCGCAAAGAATTTATTTTTACATTTAACTTTAAACTTTAAACATTAAAAACTGGAGATACATATGTTATTTATCGCTGTTGCTCTACTAATCGGCTTAGGTGCTCTTGGTACTGCTATTGGTTTCGGTCTATTAGGTGGCAAATTCTTAGAATCAGCTGCTCGTCAACCTGAACTAGCACCTCAGCTACAAGTAAAAATGTTCATCGTAGCAGGTCTTATCGATGCTATCGCGATGATCGGTGTAGCTATCGCGTTATACATGTTGTTCGTACTTGCTTAATCACTCATTTTCATTCGAACAATAGTATTAATTAAGTAAGGAGAGCGTTAATGAATCTTAATGCAACTCTATTAGGCGAATCTATCGCATTTATCGTTTTTGTATGGTTCACAATGAAATATGTGTGGCCACCACTGAACGGTGCAATCGAAGAACGCCAAAATAAAATAGCAGATGGTCTTGCTGCCGGTGAACGTGCAGAGAAAGACTTAGAACTTGCTCAAGAAAAAGCGAAAGAACAGTTGAAAGACGCTAAAGTTCAAGCAGCTGAAATCATTGAGCAAGCTAAAAAGCGTGCAACACAGATCGTAGACGAAGAAACAACTCGTGGACACGATGAGCGTGAGAAAATCATTGCTCAAGGTCAAGCGGAAGTTGAAGCTGAGCGCAACCGCGCGAAGGAAGATCTTCGTCAACAAGTTTCTGTTTTAGCCATTGCTGGTGCAGAGAAAATTTTAGAGCGTCAAATTGATGCTGCTGCCCACAGTGATATCCTAGATAAACTAGTTGCAGAACTATAAGCAGAGGAATAGAGCAAATGTCTGAATTGACTACAGTAGCTCGTCCCTACGCCAAAGCTGCGTTTGATTTCGCTGTTGAAAGCGGAGCAGTAGCTGAATGGCTTGAAATGTTGTCTTTTACTGCGGAAGTAGTAAAAAACGACGACATTACAGGCTTCTTAGCAGGCTCTCACTCACCAGAAGTTACTTCTGATTTATTTATCAAAGTATGTGGTGAACAACTGAATGAACGAGGCCAAAACCTAATTAAGGTTATGGCTGAAAATGGACGTTTAGTTGCTCTTCCTGCAGTTGTTGAATTGTTCGCAGAACAAAAAGCACTGTATGAGAATGAAGTTGAAGTTGAAATCACTTCTGCAACTGAATTAAGCGAAGCGTATCAAGTAACATTGGCCGCTTCTTTAGAAAAACGTCTAGCACGCAAAATTAAGCTGAATTGCAACATTGATAGTGCGGTTGTCGGCGGATTGTTAATCAAGGCGGGTGATACCGTTATTGATGCAACCGTTAGAGGCAAATTAGACCGTTTATCACATGTATTGCAATCGTAATTGGGGATTTGAGCATGCAACTTAACTCAACTGAAATCGCTGAACTGATCAAGAAACGTATTGAACAGTTCAACGTTGTCAGCGAAGCTCGTAACGAAGGTACAATCGTATCTGTTACAGATGGTATCATTCGCATTCACGGTCTTGCTGACTGTATGCAAGGCGAAATGATTGAGCTTCCTGGTAATCGTTATGCTATCGCACTTAACCTAGAGCGTGACTCTGTAGGTGCAGTAGTAATGGGTCCTTATGCGGATCTACAAGAAGGCACAAAAGTAAAATCAACTGGTCGTATTTTAGAAGTTCCAGTTGGTGACGCGCTACTTGGTCGTGTTGTAAACACACTAGGTGAGCCAATCGATGGTAAAGGTCCAATTGATGCAGCTGGTTTTGAAGCTGTTGAAAAAATTGCACCTGGAGTTATCGAACGTCAATCAGTAGATGAGCCAGTTCAAACTGGTTATAAATCTGTTGATGCCATGATCCCTGTTGGTCGTGGTCAGCGTGAGCTAGTAATCGGTGACCGTCAGACTGGTAAAACAGCCTTGGCAATCGATGCAATCATCAATCAGAAAGACTCTGGTATTAAATGTGTATACGTAGCAATTGGTCAAAAGGCCTCTACTATTGCTAACGTTGTACGCAAATTAGAAGAGCACGGCGCATTAGAAAATACTATTGTTGTTGCTGCTACTGCTTCTGAGTCTGCGGCGCTACAATTCCTAGCACCTTTCTCTGGTTGTACAATGGGTGAATACTTCCGTGATAACGGTCAAGACGCACTTATCGTATATGATGATTTGTCTAAGCAAGCTGTTGCTTATCGTCAAATTTCATTGCTTCTTAAACGTCCTCCTGGTCGTGAAGCATACCCAGGTGACGTATTCTATCTTCACTCACGTCTACTAGAGCGTGCTGCTCGAGTAAACTCAGTGTACGTAGAGCGTTATACTGAAGGTAAAGTGACAGGTAAAACTGGTTCACTAACTGCACTTCCTATCATTGAAACTCAAGCGGGCGATGTATCTGCATTCGTACCGACTAACGTAATCTCGATTACCGATGGTCAGATCTTCCTTGAGTCAGACATGTTCAACGCAGGTATCCGTCCAGCTGTAAACGCTGGTATTTCGGTTTCTCGTGTTGGTGGTGCAGCTCAAACTAAGATCATCAAGAAGCTAGGGGGCGGTATTCGTCTAGCACTTGCGCAGTACCGTGAATTAGCGGCCTTCTCTCAGTTCGCATCTGATCTAGATGAAGCGACACGTGCTCAGCTTGAGCATGGTCAGCGTGTAACTGAGCTAATGAAACAGAAGCAATATGCTCCAATGTCAATTGCTGACATGGGTGTTTCATTGTTTGCTGCTGAAAGAGGTTTCCTGAAGGACATCGAAGTTTCTAAAGTATTAGACTTCGAAGCGGCGTTAATTTCATTCATGAACAGTGAACATGCTGATCTTATGAAAGACATTAATGCGACCGGTAACTTCAACGGCGATATCGAAGCAAGCTTGAAATCTGGCATTGAAAAATTCAAAGCCACTCAAACTTGGTAAATAAGTTGAGAGAAAGCTTCGGCTTTCTCTTTCGTTGAAAGTTAATCGGAGAATCACATGTCCGGCGCAAAAGAGATTAAAGGTAAGATCGGGAGTATTAAAAACACTCAGAAGATCACCAGTGCTATGGAAATGGTTGCGGCTTCTAAAATGAAGAAAGCTCAAGACCGTATGGCGTCAAGCCGTCCATATGCGCAAACAATGCGTAAAGTGATTGGTCACATTGCAAACGGTAGCCTTGAATATCGCCATCCTTATTTGGAAGAGCGTGAGGTTAAACGTGTAGGTTATGTGGTAATTTCGTCTGACCGAGGCCTTTGTGGCGGTTTGAACTCAAATGAGTTTAAAGCAGTTGCAAACGACGTACAAAAATACGTTGAAGACGGTGTTGAAGTAGATTTTGCAGCTATAGGTACTAAAGCTGTTGGATTCTTTAACCGATTTGGTGGCAAAGTTGTTGCTGCTAAAACAGGCTTAGGTGATGCACCATCTGTTTCAGATGTAGTAGGTGCAGTACGCGTGATGTTAGAAGCGTACAATGAAGGCAAAATCGACCGCTTGTTCGTGGTTTACAATAAATTTGTAAATACCATGACTCAACAACCAACGATCGATCAATTACTACCTTTACCAAAAGCAGAAGACGAAGACATGTCTCATAAATGGGATTACATCTACGAGCCAGATCCAAAAGTATTAATGGAAACATTATTGGTTCGTTATGTGGAGTCTCAGGTATATCAAGGCGTTGTTGAAAACGCTGCGTCAGAACAAGCTGCGCGTATGGTTGCGATGAAAGCCGCAACAGATAACGCCGGTGAAATCATTGACGGTTTACAATTGGTATACAACAAGGCACGTCAGGCCGCCATTACTCAGGAAATTTCTGAGATATGTGCTGGTTCTGCAGCGGTTTAGGTTTAAAAACAAATTTAGAGGAAATGTCATGAGTCAAGGTAAGGTCGTACAGATCATTGGCGCGGTTGTGGACGTAGAGTTCCAACAAGATGCAGTACCTGCGGTATATGACGCGATTAAAGTTACTACTGGAGGCCTTTCAGGTCTTACATTAGAAGTTCAACAGCAGCTAGGTGGCGGCGTTGTTCGTGCAATCGCGCTAGGTACTACTGACGGTTTAGCACGTGGTGCAGAAGTAGTAAATACTGGTAAAGGTATTGAAGTTCCAGTTGGTACAGCTACATTAGGCCGTATCATGGACGTACTAGGTAACCCAATCGATGAAGCGGGTCCTATTGGTGAAGAAGAGCGTTACACGATTCACCGTGCAGCTCCTTCATATGAAGAACAATCTAGCTCAACTGAGCTTTTAGAAACTGGTATCAAGGTTATCGACCTTGTATGTCCATTTGCTAAAGGTGGTAAAGTTGGTCTATTCGGTGGTGCCGGTGTTGGTAAAACCGTAAACATGATGGAACTTATCCGTAACATCGCAATCGAGCACAGCGGCTACTCAGTATTCGCAGGTGTTGGTGAGCGTACTCGTGAGGGTAACGATTTCTACCATGAAATGAACGAATCAAACGTACTAGATAAAGTATCTCTAGTTTACGGTCAGATGAACGAGCCTCCAGGAAACCGTTTACGTGTTGCCCTAACTGGCTTAACAATGGCTGAGAAGTTCCGTGACGAAGGTCGTGACGTTCTTTTCTTCGTTGATAACATCTACCGTTACACACTAGCGGGTACTGAAGTATCAGCACTTCTTGGTCGTATGCCATCAGCGGTAGGTTACCAGCCTACACTTGCTGAAGAAATGGGTGTACTTCAGGAGCGTATCGCTTCTACTAAGACTGGTTCAATCACTTCAATCCAAGCGGTATACGTACCTGCGGATGACTTGACTGACCCATCACCAGCTACAACCTTTGCTCACTTAGATGCAACAGTTGTACTATCTCGTGATATCGCATCAAAAGGTATTTACCCAGCGATCGATCCACTAGATTCAACGTCTCGTCAGCTTGACCCTCAAGTAATTGGTCAAGAGCACTATGACGTTGCACGTGGTGTTCAAACAGTAGTTCAGCGTTATAAAGAACTTAAAGACATCATTGCGATTCTAGGTATGGATGAATTATCTGAAGAAGATAAGCAAACTGTATCTCGCGCTCGTAAGATTGAACGTTTCTTATCTCAACCTTTCTTCGTTGCAGAAGTATTTACTGGTTCTCCTGGTAAATATGTATCTCTTAAAGACACAATTGCTGGCTTTAAAGGTATCTTAAACGGCGATTATGATGACCTACCAGAACAAGCGTTCTACATGGTTGGTTCGGTTGAAGAAGCTTTAGAAAAAGCTAAATAAGCATACCTAATTAGGAGCGTACAATGGCTGCAATGACTGTGAACCTTGACTTAGTAAGCGCAGAGCAGAAAGTATTTTCTGGTCTTGTTGAAACGTTACAGGTAACAGGTAGTGAAGGTGATTTGGGTATTTACCCAGGTCACGCGCCTTTACTTACTGCCATTAAACCTGGCATGGTACGCGTAGTGAAACAGCACGGTGAAGAACAGTTCTTCTACGTTGCAGGTGGTATTTTAGAAGTACAACCTAGCAGTGTTTCTGTGTTGGCCGATATCGCAATAAGAGCTGAAGATCTTGATGAAGCAGCTGCACTTGAAGCGAAGAAAACAGCGGAACAGCAATTAGCTGATTCTGGTGCAGACTTTGAATATGCAGAAGCTACAGCAGAGCTTGCTCGCGCTATCGCACAATTACGTGTTATCAAACAAATTCGTAAAGGCTAATTCAGCTTCCTTACAGATGTTTTTGAAAACCCAGCTTAGGCTGGGTTTTTTTATGTCTGAAATTTAATCAAATAAAACTTCCCTTTTTCTAAAAATTGTAATAAAAACGCCACAGATTTGTCGCAAACAATCTATATAACTAGCCAACGCAAAGTTGGCAATTCGTTTATTTCAAAAATTGATAGGTGGATTAATATGGAAAACATCGGTGCAGGCAAATACAACTACTATGACGATCATAACTTTCCACATGGTTTTCGTCGCAGTGGCGTATTTACAATACGTGAGGCTGAGTATTTAGAGTCTCATGGTCATACATTACGAGAACTTGAATCTAAGCTTCGTACTCCTGAAAATGAAGATGAAAAACACTTTCAACAAGCAGTATGTGAAGGGTTAGAAAGCCAAAGTTTCGCAGTAAAAGCTTGGAGTAAGTATAAGCAAGCAATAACAGCGCGTTCACAACGCATATTTCTCTCCAGACACGACGGACACAATTCTTTTTTATCTACAGATTATTAAATATATAGCTGTATATCAGTTGGAATTTCCGTAAACTTGTGGAGAGAAAACATAGGGGAAATTCAGCATGAGTTACAATATAGCTACTATGCCTCAAAAAGAGCAAGACGCTATTCAACATGATTTAATGGCGTCTTTTTGGGCTTATAAAGAAAAGCGAGGCTTAATGAGCCGACCAGAAATTATCAAATATATCCACCAGCACTTCCTAGAAGCCGACCTTCAGCAGCATCTTATGGATCGCTACGAATATTTTAAGTCTGTGTAACCAATAAGTTAAGTTCCACATGGAACCTAATTACCTGATGTAATTAAACTCATGAACGAACAGTACGTTAAAATTTGGAAAACTATTCAACTAATTCCTGTTGGTAAAGTTAGTAGTTATGGTCAAATTGCTGATTTAGCAGGGTTACCTGGACGAGCAAGGTTAGTAGGAAAGTGTCTTAAGTTTGTTCCTAGCGAAGGCTTAAATAATAAACCAGTACCTTGGCATAGAGTCATTCGATCTAGCGGTGAAATAGCTTTCTCACCTGGTAGCGACGAATTTGCTAATCAGAGAGCTTTGTTAATTGACGAAGGCATCACGGTTAAAGGTAAAAGAGTCAGCATCAAAGAATTTGGTTGGGTGGTAGATTTAGAAAATATTTTATTTCTATTGCCAGATTACTAGAGTTTTATAAAACTAAACCAAACCAAACCAAACCAAACCAAACTCAAACTCAAACAGTTTGTTCCGATTTAACCTTCACTTCCGATTTCATCTAGTAATATGAAGTTTATAGGTTAGACTCAATACATTACTAATTCAGTTAATGAGCAGTTAAATGGAATTAAATGAGTTTCAACAAGCTAGGTTGTCACGCGATCCGAGGTTTGATGGTGTGTTTTATGTCGCGGTTAAAACAACGGGCATTTTTTGTCGTCCTATTTGTCCAGCAAATGCCCCCAAAGAGCAAAACGTTGAGTATTTTCAAACAGCCAATGAAGCTTTAGTATCTGGCTATCGACCTTGCTTACGGTGTCGTCCAGAATCAGCGCCATTCTCTCCAGCTTGGAATGGAACACAAACAACCGTACAACGTGCCTTAAATATTATTCATGAGCAGGGTTTTCATGACTTAAAGTTAAGTGAATTAGCCGACCGGCTGGGTATTACCGATCGCTACTTAAGAAAGTTATTTGTTGAGAAGCTTGGCGTTTCTCCAAAACATTATGTACAACATCAACAAGTGTTATTTGCCAAGTCACTGCTTCATCAAACACATATGCCAATTCAAGACGTAGCATTTGCTAGTGGCTTTAATAATGTAAGACGGTTTAATGACAGTTTTAAAAAGATAACCACAAAAACACCTTCAGAAGTTCGAAAACACCCGGTCAGCGATGCTCCAATTCGCCTTCAGTTAAATTATCAGCCGCCTTTTGATTGGCAGCACTGGCATGACTTTGTGGATTTTAGAAAAATTGCGGGTATGGAGCATGTGGGGAGCAGCTCATATGGTCGCACTTTTTATTGGCCGTCAGATAGTGGGTATATTAAAGGCCGATTTAATGCCGTTCACCGACCAGATAAACAAGGCTTTAACGTAAGTATCGTTATAGATGATGCAAAATACTTATATTCTGTTGTTCAGAAAATTAGACAAGTATTTGATCTCAATGCGAACGTAGGCGTTATTAGTGCTGCGCTACAGGAATCTGGGATACCTGAACATAACCTAAGCGCAGGTATTCGAATTCCTAGTTGTTGGAGTGTTTTTGAAGCTGGTGTTAGGGCCATATTAGGACAACAAGTATCTGTTAAAGCAGCAACTAACTTATTGAACCAGCTTGTGGAACAGTTAGGAGACAAAGAGACGGTCAACCGAGTCGACTATCGATGGTTTCCGACACCTCAGCAATTAGCCAAATCTAGATTATTGTTTTTGAAAATCCCGGAAGCAAGAAAGCAAACCTTAATCCGACTTGCTAAGTTTTGTATAGATAACCCGGACACTGATCCAGAACAGTGGCTTGAATTAAAAGGCATTGGTC
The DNA here is from genome assembly GCF_039523615.1 of Psychrosphaera haliotis. NCBI lineage: Bacteria > Pseudomonadati > Pseudomonadota > Gammaproteobacteria > Alteromonadales > Pseudoalteromonadaceae > Psychrosphaera > Psychrosphaera haliotis. Next base: position 194,018 of record NZ_BAAAFQ010000011.1, read on the forward strand.
CATGGACAGTTGAATATGCAAAAATGCGAGGTCAGTCGAATACCGATATATGGTTAGATACCGACTTAGGTATTAAAAAAGCATTAGATATATTCCCTCTTATTGAGCCGGCTAAAGCTTCTCCGTGGCGGACGTATTTAACTTTTAACATGTGGAATATGCTATGAGTGTTGTGAATCAACCTATGCCTGACAAACTTGCCACAAGGTGGATTGAAACGCCTATAGGCGCTGTTGAAATAGGTATTAATTTAGACAGTGAAGTTCCTTCATTATGGTATGTCGAAATTGTGGCAACAGAAAACCTTAGAGATCCTAAAAACCAAGATCAGCACCCTATTCTTGATTTAGCACAAGAACAATTGTCCAAATATTTTCGTGGCGAAGAAACAAACTTTTCCGACTTGTTAGCCCATCAAAGTAATTACGGGACCGCGTTTCAGCAACAAGTATGGCAAGCGCTAACACAAATCCCTTGCGGGCAGACGTGGTCATATGGGGAGTTAGCAAACTTTATTAGCAACCCCAAAGCAGTTCGCGCTGTAGGGGCGGCTAACGGTAAAAACCCGCTAGCTATTGTTGTGCCCTGCCATCGAGTGATTGGAGCTAATGGGACGCTTACAGGCTACGCTGGTGGACTTGATAACAAACAAAAGCTGTTGTCATTTGAAAGTAAGGTAACTGGCGATTAATAGCCAGTTTGACTGCAACTTACGTTAGTAGAGCAAATAGCTCCAAAGAGTGATCGTTAAAACACTTAAAATTGTAGAAAACACAACAGTCGTAGCACTTATGCCCTCTTGAACTCTATGTTTTGTTGAAATGATAAATGCATTAACGCCAGTAGGACTCGCTGTTAGGAGTACGACAATTAAGGTTGCCTCAACACTAAGCATAAATATAAAAGTTGCCAATAAATAAACAGTGCCAGGTAATACAATAAGTTTTACGCCACTTAATAGTAAAGCTTCACTACGATTGCCTTTGATAGGTAAAAACTTGATTGATGCGCCTAAGCTGAATAAAGCTAAGGGGATTGCTGATGTTGATAACATGTCTAATGGTTCTAAAATAACAGTTGGAATTGTCACCCCCAAAACATTACACAATAAACCGGCCGTTATACTCATTACTAATGGGTTCTTTAAACTATTCACCACATTTTTTATTGTTATTGAGCTTATGTACAATTCGGTAATGATAAACAACATGGCGCTATGAAAAGCAATTAATACAAAGCCTTGCCCTGCTGTCTCTGCGCCAAGCAGTCCTATAAGTACTGGAATTGAGATTAATACCGTATTTGAATAAGTTGCTGCTAAAGATGAAACCGAGGCATTTGCATTGCTTCGCTTAAGCACTTTAGTCATAAAGTAGAATTGAGCAAAAAATACCACCAGCATACCCAAATATAAAGCGGCAAACCAAGTCCAAGAAAGCCCAGAGGATAAATTAGTTTGTGAAGTGCTTTTAAACAAAAAAAGTGGGATGAGTAATGAAAAGCAAACTGAAGACAAGGCCTGAACTTGTGCTTGTTTTAGCCAGTTAACTTTTGCTAACAAAAAGCCTAAAAAGCAAATGATAGCCAAGGGTAATATAACGGATAAAGTGATCAATTAATAAAGCCAGTATTCAACAAAAAGACCAAGGAAGATAATTAGCCCAACATGGTGGTTATCCAAGAAGGCTTTAAAACACTGCGTTTTGTCTCTTTGCCTACAATTCCACAGCTGTTTCAAAAATAAAGTGGCCACTGCAGCTAACGCAAACGTCATAGGCCAATGCCAGTGCAAATAAACATGCAATTGTGCAAATAACCATAATGTTGAAAGTTGCAACATCGCAATCACCAATAAGTCATTTTTACCAAAAGCTATTGCTGTCGATTTAACGCCAATTTTTAAATCGTCGTCTTTATCAACCATTGCATAATACGTATCGTAAGCTACTGTCCAAGTTAGGTTTGCCAAATAAAGAATCCAAACTTCGATAGGAAGATCTGCTTGCACTGCCATAAATGACATTGGAATTGCCCAGCTAAATGCTGCACCCAACACAATTTGTGGGAAGTGGGTATACCGCTTCATAAATGGATAAGCTGAGGCTAGAAGTAATGCTCCTATAGACAAAAATATAACTTCTTTATCAAGCGTCAATACCAATAAAAATGACACGACTATTAATACAAAAAACAGTTGTAGTGCTTCTGTAGGAGATACTTTTCCTGCAGGAATAGGCCTTAAGGCCGTGCGTTCAACATGACCATCATAATGCCTATCGGCATAGTCATTAATAACACAACCGGCTGAGCGCATTAATACAACGCCTGCAGTGAAAACTAATAGATAATGCCAGTGAGGAACTCCAAAAGAAGCAATCCATAGGGCCCAAAGCGTTGGCCACAACAACAGATAAATCCCAATAGGCTTGTCTAGCCTCATGAGCTGGTGGTAAGAAGGGTAATTTTTAAAGGATAATTCCCAGCGCACTACTTATTCCTCACTACCGTTAGTTAACAAAGGCAAAAAGCATTCATTAACAATCAGTGGTTTGTTATTTAAATTAAATGTTGAACGACGAATAAAACAAACATCTCTTAAAGCTTGGCCCAATTTGTTTTGTATAAATGAGCCAAGAGCGGAAGAGTCAGACACAGTACTTACTTCTATATGTCCACGCTGCGTTTCTTTGCTCTGAAATAACACTTGCCCAAGAGACTGATTACCCAACTCAGCCAACCTAGACTCTGTGCCTACAATGGTTGATTCAGGTATTATAGTTTGGGCATATATTAAAGGCTTGTCGCCTTGCTTTAGTAATACTTCGCGTATTAGAGCGACGCTATCTTTTGTATTTAATTGCTGTTGAGTTTTCTCATCAATAGCTTGGTAACACTGATTTAAAACTTCTACTGAGAATGCGGTACCAAGTTCTTTAATTTTTACAGTAAGAGAGCTTTCACTACAGACCCAACTTTTAAGCCCTTTATTTGCCGCTAGCGATTGACTATTGTCGGCTAACTGCCAATTGGTTGGTAATTCAATAGGAAACAAAATTTTAATCTCAATTTGATTAGAACCGCTATGGTAGCAAAAATTATTGCTAGTTCTCAAAATAAAAGCTGGTAGAACCTATATAATTCACTAAAATTACCGCTAAATCATAAAAACAAAGGATGCTCGTTTTGTTACGTATTTTTATCGCTATTATTGTACTAGCTAGTTCATTAAGCCTTCATGCAGCTGGTGAAAAACCAAATGTTGGTTATTACGGTTTTGAACCGGACATCATAACAAATTATGTAAGTAACAAACGTCGTATTGGTTTTGTGAGAATTACCGCAGAATTAATGGTTGAAGATGTTCAAAATGTGCCAGCTGTAGAGCATCATGCTCCATTGCTTAGAGACGCAATGATTGATATTCTGATTCGTCAGCCAGAGCAAAAAGTAAAATCAATGACAGGCAGAGAAGAAATCAGAATCTTGATTTTAGAGAAACTTAAAGAACTGATGAAGAAAGAAACGGGTCAGCCAGTTATTAAAGACTTAATATTTACCAAATATTTGTATAGTTAACGCGTATCTAAATTTAAAAAGGAGCCTTGGCTCCTTTTTTATTAAGCGGCGCGAACCGTTAGTTTTTTGTACTAAACCGTTTTAACTGATCTTTTGACGAGCAATAAGCCTAGTAACATACCAGCAAGTAACCCACCTAAATGAGCCCAGTTCGCCATTGGAATAAGCAACACATCTACAAAACCCACTAGCATCCATACAATTAAAAAGACAAAGAGGTTGTTAGGCAGATATAACCTAGTTGACTTGTGTACAGTGCCACAAACCCAGACAAAGCCAGCTAGCGCGTAGTTAACACCCGATAATCCGGCAAACTGATCGTTGACTAGTAAAACTTGCAACACATTTGATGCTAGCGCACTAATCAAAAAAACTTGTATTAACGTTTGATAACCCAGAGTTTTTTCTATCCTTCCACCTAAGTACCACCACCACGCCAAATTAAAAAGTAAGTGTATGGCACTAAGGTGCATGATTGCAGGTGTAATGAGGCGATATGGTTCCGTCCACAGCCAATCAAATTTAAGCGCAAAAAATACTTCTCTATACCAGCCTAAATAAGACAAAACAAAAATTAGAATACAAAGACCTGCTATTAGGCGAGTAAAAAAGCCGACACTAGACCAGATATTCGATAAACCTAAACTTTGATTTGCTGATGATTGAGCTGGTTCAGCAAGTTGCCATGACGCATTTAAATACTCTTCTCTATTAGGGTTCGAGATAAAGTTATTAAAAGCGAGTTCCACTTCCTGTGCATCTTGCTCAGGTGCATAAATGGTATAGGTAATTAAACCGCTATCATGCCGTTCATCAACACGGAAGGTTAGGTTTTTAACTTTCAGGTAATCACAAAAGGCTAAGCATGCTCGCTGTGATCCTAATTCGCCAATGTAAGTCACTATTAATTGTCAGCGTTAACAAATGGGAAGTTTTTACGCCACATTTCAAAACCACCGTCCACACTATAAACATCATCAAAGCCTTGCTCTACTAAGTACTGAGCTGCGCCCTGAGAGCTATTGCCGTGATAGCAAAAAACTAAAACCGTTTGGTCAAAATCATTTTGTTGTGTAAATGAGTGCAGAGTTCCGTTTGTAAGGTGGAACGACCCTTCTACATGTGCAGCAGAAAAAGATTGTTCATCTCTGATATCAACAACGATAGCTGAATTGTCGGCTATTAATTTTTGTGCATCGACGATATTGATATGTTTAAAGTTAGACATAGAAATTCCTGAAAAAATTAAAATTATTCATCATAATACGAACCAATTTAACCGATTATAGATTTGTTATGGCCTCATTAAAAATTAATTCGTTAGAATCGTTAGAAAAACTCTGCCAAGACTTTATGAGTAAGCAAGTTGTTCATGATACTGCACATGATATCAATCATATAAAAAGAGTCGTGAGTAATGCAAAGTACATTGCTGAAGCAGAAGGCGCGGATGTTTGGGTAGTGATAGCGGCAGCTTGGTTACATGACTGTGTAACTTACCCTAAAAATGACCCAAGAAATAAAACGTCGAGTATTCAAGCTGCCAAAGTGGCCACAGACTTTTTACGCGCATCGGGATTCCCTGAACATAAACTTGAGAACGTATTTCACGCTGTAGAAGCTCACAGTTATAGCGCTAATATTGCAACAACGTCATTGGAAGCCGAAGTTGTGCAAGATTCCGACAGGTTGGATGGCTTAGGTGCGGTAGGAATTGCTCGCTGCTTTGCTGTATCTGGAAAGCTTGGTAGTGCCATCTATCACACGGAAGATCCCTTTTGTGAAAACCGTAGTGCCGATAGCAAATTATCCGCTATTGATCACTTCTATGAAAAATTATTCCGCACAGCAAAAACATTAAAAACCACAGCTGGAAAAGAGTTGGCCCTAAAGCGAGTTGAGTTTATGGAACTGTACTTAAAGCAGTTGGGTGCAGAAATTGGTTAAATTGGAGATTTTGTTTAAAAACTAATCTATAGTTTGATTATTATAATAAAAATTACGTAATGGATTATGAACCATTCATGGCATCAAACAAATTATCGTCTTAGGCATTGGTGGCCTAACTTCGAAAATAAATACATAGAAAGCCGATATCATCTGGAAAAATTTTCTGTCAATGGGTTTGCCGTTGCCCGCGGCATTCTTGTCCTTGCTCTATTTTTTTCTTTGTTTTCTATTTCTGATCAATATGTTTCTTTTGTTATCCCAGAAGCAAAGCTATTTAGCGTTGGCGTTAAATTTACAATTGGGCTGGTGGGTTTTGTCTGCTATATGGTAATTATTAGAGACATGACTCGAAAAAGGATTTATACGGTTGTTAACTTCTTCTTGGCGGCCTTTCTTTTTGCGCTGTTTATTACCTTTTATATTTATAGCCAATGGTTACAAGATCCTGCTACGTTATTTGAATTAGCTATTTGTTGTTCTTTTTTAACAATTCTTATCTATATTTTTGTACCACTAAGTTTAGGCCAGCAACTCATTACTGCACTGGGTTTTGTGGTTTTATTTGTGCTCTCTGCGATTTTTGTTTTTCCTGATCATGCATCACGAATAGGTTTTTCAACAACCTTCATATTGTTAGCCAATACTATTGGTTTATCTATTTCGTACACCATCAATAAAAATTTTAGAGAGGCATGGTCAAATCAGCAGGAGCGAGAACGAGATAACATGCTGCTTAAAGTCGAGATTGAACAACGCAAAAAGCTAGAAGAGCAGCTTAAAAAGCTAGCAATGACAGATGCCTTAACGGGAGTTGATAATAGGCGCAGTTTTATGGATCATTTGAGCCGAGAGAAAAAGCGAGCGGATAGACAATTTACCCCACTGAGCATTATTACCTTTGATATAGATTTGTTTAAACACATTAACGACCAGTTCGGTCATGAGGTGGGAGACAAAGTATTAATTGATGTTGCTACCGTGGTAGATGAACGATTGCGCGAAACAGATATACTCGGACGAATAGGTGGCGAAGAGTTTGCTATATTAATGGCAGATTCCAATAAGAGGGAAGCCAACCAATTAGCAAAATCTTTATGTAAAGCACTGTCAGACCATACCGTTATTCATAATGACAAAGCGATTAAAGTAACCGCAAGCTTTGGAACTGCCGAGTATCAAACCAATGAACCAATTGATATTTTGCTGCGTAGAGCTGATAAGGCAATGTATGATGCTAAAAATAATGGACGTAATTGCGTCAGCGATAAGTCCGAATAACACAGTTCAAATAAAGGTTTATTGTTTTGGCGTTAAAATTCTACCAACATTTTCAAGCATCTATTAAAGCTATCAGTTTCGATCTTGATGACACTCTATATTCCAATGATGTTGTAATCCATCAAGCCGAACAGCTTCAATTTGAGTTTTTGTGTGGCGAAGTTCCAATCATTATTGATGCTGGTATACAGCCGTGGTTAAAGGCTAAGTGGCATGCTATCAAAGCAAACCCTGAACTCAAACATGACGTGACATTGTGGAGAAAGGCGGCAATTCAGCACGGTTTATCCTACTTAAAATTAGAAAAAATCAAAGAAAAGCAATTGGTCGAACAGGCTTTTGATGTTTTCTACAACGCAAGGTCTAACTTTTCAATAGATTCTAAAACCCACCAAGTATTGCAGCGCCTTAAAGAGAAGTTTCCAATCGTTGCAGTCACAAATGGCAATGCTGATATCGATAGGCTTGGTCTATCCCAATACTTTGTTGGTTATTATAGAGCTGGAGCCAATGGAAATAGAATGAAGCCTTTTCCTGATATGTTGAAGATGGTTTCTCGTCACTTGGATATTCCTAGTGAGTCTATTTTGCATGTAGGAGATAATATTGGCTCCGATTTAAAGTCTGCACAAAACGCGTCTTGCAGCAGTTTTTGGTATAACCCAGCAAAAAAAGCCATGTCGATTGGCGCTTCTTTGCCTAATGCTGAATATTCAGACTTGGATGATTTACTACAACTGCTATAATCAAAACCTGTTTTTATATCCAGTTTAAGGCCTCAGTACATAATGGACGTTTTTATTCCTAATCAGGAACCCGATCATCACGTTTTAGCCGCGCTCAAACTTAATGAATTAAATGAACGTCAACATGAGGCCGTTACAGCACCGCCGCAAAATATGTTAGTCCTGGCAGGTGCGGGATCAGGTAAAACAAAAGTTCTTATTAGCCGAATTGGTTATTTAATAAGGGCGCATCACGTATCACCTTATTCTATAATGGCGGTTACCTTTACTAATAAAGCCGCTACAGAAATGCGCCACCGTTTAGAAACGGTAATGGGTCATGGCACTGTGGGGTCTCAGTTTAGTAATCATGGTATGTGGATAGGTACTTTCCATGGTTTAGCGCATCGCTTTTTAAGAACTCACTTTAGAGAAGCTAAACTACCAGAGAGCTTCCAAGTTATAGACTCTGATGATCAACACCGATTAATTCGCCGATTATTAAAAAGCCTCAATCTAGATGAAAAACGCTATCCCGCTAAACAAATCATGTGGTATATCAACGGCAAAAAAGATGAAGGTCTGCGTCCAAAACATATTGAAACTTACGATCCAAATGAACAGGTGATGGTAAAAGTATATGAAGCTTATCAACAAGCCTGTGACCGTGCTGGTTTGGTGGATTTTGCTGAAATATTATTGCGCAGCCATGAGGTGTTAGCGACACACCCTGATGTATTAAGTCATTATAGAAAACGTTTTCGTCACGTGCTGGTGGACGAGTTTCAAGATACCAACAGCATTCAATACGCCTGGATTCAGTTAATTTCAGGTGGACATCCAGGCGGTGTTGTAGATGAGCTAGACCCTTCATACGTAATGATTGTTGGCGATGATGACCAATCTATTTATGGTTGGCGTGGTGCGAGAGTTGAGAATATACACAACTTCCAAAAAGACTTTGCCGATGTAGAAACCATTCGTCTTGAACAAAACTATCGTTCAACCGCAAATATACTAAAAGCGGCCAATGCCGTTATTTCAAATAACAGTGATCGACTCGGCAAGGACTTATGGACCGAAGACAAAGAAGGCGATCCAATTGCAGTATATTCTTCGTTTAACGAAATCGAAGAGTCTAGGTTTGTTGTTGGCAATATTAAGAAGTGGCAAGAAGAAGGTGGCAGCTTATCCGATGCAGCCATTTTATATCGTAACAATGCTCAGTCTCGTGTTTTAGAGGAAGCGTTATTGCAAGCAGGTCTAAAGTATCGAATTTATGGCGGTTTACGTTTCTTCGAACGTCAAGAAATCAAAGATGCTCTGTCCTACCTAAGAATATTAGCGAACCGTGATGATGATGCGGCTTTTGAACGTGTTATTAATACGCCAGCACGTGGAATTGGTGATAAAACCTTACAAACCATTCGTGATGCAGCGAGAAGTCAAAGTATTACAATGTGGCAAGCTAGTGGCCGACTGATTAACGAAAATAGGTTGTCAGCACGTGCTTCGGGCGCATTGCAAAAGTTTATTTCATTGGTTGATCAGCTAGAACAAGATGTATCCGAATTACCTTTACATGAACAGGCGGATCAGGCGATACAAGCGTCTGGCCTAAAGGCCATGTATCAAGCGGAAAAAGGCGAAAAAGGTCAAACTAGAGTAGAAAACTTAGAGGAATTGGTGACGGCTTGTAAACAGTATGAACCTGATGAAAACATGGAAGAAATGCCAATACTTTCTGCATTTTTATCTCATGCCTCTTTAGAGTCGGGCGAATCGCAAGCTGACGACTATGAAGAAGCCGTACAGTTAATGACGTTACATAGTGCTAAAGGTTTGGAGTTTCCACTTGTATTTATGGTGGGTGTTGAAGAAGGCATGTTCCCGAGTCAACAAAGCGCAGATGCACCTGAGCGATTAGAAGAAGAAAGACGTTTGGCTTATGTAGGAATGACCCGAGCTCGCCAACGTTTATTTATTACTTATGCTGAAGTTAGGCGAATGTACGGTCAAGAGCATCGTCACCGCCCTTCTCGTTTTATTGCCGAAATACCAGAAGAGTGTCTGTATCATGTAAAACTGACCACGTCTGTTAGTCAACCGGCATACCGTAGCAGTAGCTCAAGTTATGGAAGTTCAACGGGTTACGGTTCAGGCTCTAGTTATTCATCACAGCCTAAAGCTGCCACTAACCATGTAAAATTCACGGGGACAGGTTTCTCACTTGGACAGCGAGTTATGCATGCAAAGTTTGGTGAAGGTACGGTATTAAACTGCGAAGGTGACGGTGAGCACGCTCGAATACAAGTTAACTTTGATCAGTTTGGCGCCAAGTGGTTAGTAACAACCTATGCAAAATTAACCGCTGTTTAAATGACAGAATTTATTGATTACATTGCTCAGCTAAAGCAGAAGCTGTCCCAACAAAAACAACGGGGCATTGTTCGTTTAGTTGGCTCTGTTAGTCAGTGTTATGAGTGCGTTTACCCGCTAATTGAATGTTCATTAGATAGCTCACCGCAGGGTATTGAGCACCTTAAAATAATTCCCTTTTTAGAGCCCGAGTCATTGAGTGCAGACTCAGTGCTTAGAAAAAACGAATGGCGAATTAAAAAGTTTCGAAAATATCTAGGGCAAGAGTGTGACATATTAATCTATGACGCCTATCAGGGGTTTAATGCAGATGCGGTTGCAGCTCTTTCTGGTGTTATTAAACAAGGCGGTGTACTTATATTAATAACACCGCCTGATGCTAAGTGGCTTGCCTTTCAAGACCCAGAGCAGAGTCGTTTTATTTCTGAAAAGGTAAATGTTAGCGACATAGATAACAATTTTATCTCTCATCTGTTGAGTGTCTTTGAGAACAACTCAAATAACGGAGTTTATTTGTATAATGCCGACAAAGGCATTGCTGATGACTCCTTAGATTTAACTTCTGAAAACAATTCTCAAAAAGCTTCTCAAAGAACTTCACAAATAATTCAGGAACCAACTTCTGGTGGTGTACCTAATAGTGTCACTAATGATGTTTCTAATGGAAGCGCCGAAGTAAGCTTTCATGAATATGAAAAATCTAAAAGCGATACTTATAAAAACGACAACGCTAAAAAAGACTCCCCTTACTTAACCACTGATCAAGATCGCGTTGCGATATCAATAACCGATCTTTTGAATACAAAACCAATAAATTCAGAGTCCTTAAACAAACCTGATAATGATATTGATAAAAGTAAGTTACAAGATTGTTTATTGATTACAGCAGATAGAGGTCGAGGGAAGTCTTCGGTTATCGGTATTGCGGTGGCTCAATGGTTAAATCAGCTATCAGTTGATCGCCCTTTTAATATTGTTGTTACGTCCTCTAGCTTAGATTCTACGGGTATTTTAACGGAACACTTTAGTCGCTTATTACGTGTTACAAATCCCACCATTAAGTTTTGTTCACCCGATCATATAATTAATCAGTCAGAAGACTTTAAAAACAATATCGACTTGTTGATCATTGATGAAGCGGCAAGTTTGCCAGTAACTGTTGTAAAAGAACTGGTAGGCCTAACAGGTAAGGCTATCTTAGCAACAACAATTCATGGTTATGAGGGTACAGGCAGAGGGTTTGAATACAAACTTAAGCCTTGGCTTAAAGATAGCTTTAATAATTATAAGCATGAAATGCTAACTCAGCCTGTTCGATGGACCGAAAACGACGATCTAGAACGCATTGTAAATCAGGGCATTTGTTTTATAAAAGAAGAAAGCTCACCAATATCAAACACTGTCATTCAGTCGCAAGTCAATGGGGCTATAGTCAGTGGCTCTGCAGAACAAAGAACCTTTATTAAACTGTCTGCAAAGCAATTGCTTCAAACAGGTCAGATTGCCGACGTATTTGGGCTTTTAACCGAAGCTCATTATCAAACGTCACCGAATGATTTACGGGCCATGCTGGATAATCCAGATATGGAAATATTTGGTCTATTTGAAGATAATGAATTAATCGCGACTGCACTCATTTCCTTAGAGGGTGGTTTTGAACCTGAGCTTGATGGCAATTTAATGGGCGATATACAAAAAGGAATTAGGCGACCGAGAGGCCACTTGTTTCCGCAGTCTCTATTAGCTCATTGTGGTTATGCTAACGCAGGGTATTTCAAATATGCGAGAGTTGTAAGGATTGCAGTTACGCCATCAATGCAGTCACAGGGCCTAGGTAGTGAGCTGTTGGCCAATATAAAGTCGTATTATGAAAGCAGCTCAGCAATAGACTTTTTATGCACTAGTTTCGGTTTTGATATACAGGTTCTAAATTTCTGGATTAACAATGCATTTAGCCCAGTACGATTAGGGTTAAAGGCTGATACAAGTACAGGATTAGTCAGTATTTTTATGGCCAAAGCACTAAACTCCGACGCTGAAACATCACTAGAGTTATGGCAACAACGTTGTATTGAAACGATAAATACTGAGCTTGAAACCGGCCAACGGAAAAGCCAACAGGATGCGGTTTATTTGCTTATCCAGGCTTTTGAAGCTTCTCCTCCAGCTGGTTACTCTATATGGTCGAAAAACCAAAATTGGCTCGACTTGAATCATTTAGGTTCGTATCATCGTTCACCGGATAGCTGCTTTTTTGCAGTACAGAGTATTTTTAGAGAAACGCTGAACAAGCCTTTTGAGTTGCTAGAGGATAAGTTTTTAAATGGCTTAAGTAACAAAGAGCTAATTGTTAATTATCAATGTACAGGTGAAAAAGAATTAGTAAAAAATATTCGAAATCAGATGGTTAAACTTTTGAATACGTATGTAGAGGGGCTCAAAAGTTAGAGCTTACTGCGACTACCTTATATCCTGTTGAGCATAATAAAAAGAAATACAGGATCAATTCATGCGATTTATATCTGCAACACTTCTCTTACTTGGTAGCTCAGCTTGTTTAGCGGAAACCGTTACCATTACATCACCAAACGGCGATATCATTGTTCAAGTTAATGACGACAAAGAACAAGTTGAATATACCGTTTCATTTAAAGATCAGATGGTTATAGAGCCTTCTGTATTAGGTTTAGTATTTAAAGAACAAGCGTCGTTCACGTCTAACTTTAAAATCGACAACACAAAAACAAATACTCAACGCAGCGAATGGCAACAACCTTGGGGTGAGCAAACGGTCATTAAAGATCACCATAACTACGCCAGCATTACGCTAAAAAATACCCACCTACCTAACCATCAAACGAATAAAGGTTGGTTTTCTGAGTTAATTTCTCCAACCCCAGCAACATTAAATGCACAATATACATTAGAGGTTAAAGTATTTGATGATGGAATTGGTTTTCGTTATCTAGTGCCAAATCAAGATGGTTTTGAGCATATTGAGTTAATTAAAGAAGCTACCGAGTTCACTATTGCCAATGCTCATGACACAACGGCGTATTGGATTCCTGCTCGTGGCTGGAACCGTTATGAATACACTTATAACGAAACTCCATTATCTGAAGCGGCCCATATACATACACCAGCTACTTTTAAAACGAAGAACAACGTTCATTTAAGCATACATGAAGCTGCGCTAGTTGATTATGCTGCCATGACGCTAAATCAACGCCGCCCTGGTAAATATATTGCCGACTTAACTCCTTGGTCAGATGGCGTCGCAGTCAAGTCTAACAATGGATTAACGTCATCTTGGCGTACAATTCAAATCGCAGAAAATGCCGCAGAACTACTAAACTCTCACTTAATACTTAATTTAAACGAACCAAATAAGCTAGGTGACGTTTCATGGGTTAAGCCTGGTAAATATGTTGGTATTTGGTGGGAAATGCACATCAATAAATCGACTTGGGGAAGCGGTGAGAAACATGGAGCTACAACTCAAAATACTAAGTACTTCATGGACTTTGCAAGCGAATATGGTTTTGACGGTGTTCTTGTTGAAGGTTGGAATATAGGTTGGGATGGAGACTGGTTCTTTAACGGCGACGTTTTTAGTTTCACAGAAAATTATGAAGACTTTGATATCAACGCATTAAGTGAATACGGTAATGATAAAAGCGCAAAATTAATTGGTCATCATGAAACATCAGGTAATGTGACAAATTATAGAAACCAAATGCAAGACGCATTAGATTTATATAAAAAACACGGTGTTGAGCAGATAAAAACCGGTTATGTCGCCGATGGTGGCAATATCAAAAGAATAGACGAAAACGGAATTATTAGAAAGGAATGGCACGATGGCCAGTTTATGGTTAACGAATATTTATATAACGTTACTGAAGCGGCGAAAAGAAAGATAAGTATTAATACTCACGAACCGATTAAAGACACGGGTTTACGCAGAACTTATCCAAACTGGTTATCTAGAGAAGGCGCAAGAGGCCAGGAGTTTAATGCTTGGGGCAATCCACCAAACCCTCCTGAGCATTTACCAATGTTAGCGTTTACTCGTATGTTGTCGGGCCCTATGGACTTTACTCCAGGTATTTTTGATATGGGCTTTAATGGTTTAGAGGCTGATAAAAATAGACCACAAACTACGCTTGCTAAACAGTTAGCGGCTTATGTTGTACTTTATAGCCCAATCCAAATGGCTGCAGACTTACCAGAAAATTACCTAGCTAAACGAGATGCGTTTCAGTTTATTTTAGATGTACCGACAGACTGGACTAAAAGTATTGGCTTAGCGGGTGAGGTAGGTGATTTTGTAGTAATGGCACGACAGGCAAAACAAACAGAGCGTTACTCTGGAGATGATTGGTTTATTGGCGCGGTAACGAATGAAGAAGCTCGTACGGTTGATATCTCTTTAGACTTTTTAGATGCAAACAAGCAGTACGAAGCACAGATTTATCGAGACGGTGACAATGCGCATTGGGAAACTAATCCATATGAGTATGTTATTGAGACAAAGCAAGTGTCGTCAAAAGACAAAATGACTTTGAAGTTGGCTGCATCTGGTGGCACGGCTATTAGGTTTAAGGCTTTGTAAAAAGATAGGAAGTTGAAGCGTGGACTGCGTCTACGTTCTTGGCTGAATATTATTAACTACAAAAAAGGACCTATATTCAGGTCCTTTTTTATAACACACAGCTTTTATAAGTAACTGTTATTTGTTGGTAGCTGTTAACTAGAGGAAAAGCGCAGAGACTTGGAATAGTTTTTCCACTTCGTTGATGTGCTTTTTATCTATCAAAAATAGAATCACATGATCTTCGCTTTCAATAACCGTATCATCGTGAGCGATGATGACTTCTGCATTTCTTACAATTGCACCTATGGTGGTTTGTGGTGGCAGTTTTAGTTCCTGAATTGAACGCCCCACTACCTTAGATGTGTTCTTGTCACCATGAGCAATTGCTTCAATCGCCTCTGCAGCTCCACGTCGAAGTGAGTAAACATTTACTACGTCGCCTTTTCGAACGTGAGTTAACAATGCAGATATAGTGGCTTGTTGTGGCGAGATCGCAATATCAACATCCCTACCCTGTACCAAATCGACATAAGCACTACGTTGAATCAGTACCATGGTTTTCTGAACGCCCATCTTTTTAGCGAGCATTGCAGACATGATATTTGCTTCATCATCGTTTGTTACCGCAATGAAGACATCGGTTTGTTCTATTTGTTCTTCGGCTAACAATTCCTGATCTGACGCATCGCCAGTAAAAACAGTAGTATGTTCAAGTAATTGAGATAAGCTTTCAGCCCGTTGTTGATCCATTTCAATCAACTTCACTCGGTATCTTTTTTCTAATATTTTCGCTAAACCTGCACCAATATTACCGCCACCGACAATCATTATACGTTTGTAACTGTCTTCTAGCTTTTGTAGCTCTTCCATTACCTGGCGAATATGTTTGGTGGCAACAATAAAGAAAACCTCATCGTCAGCTTCAATGACTGTATTTCCCACAGGCTTTATAGCTTGGCCCTTTCGGTAAATAGCAGCAACTCGAGTTTCAACGTTGGGAATGTGCTCTTTTAGTGTTGATAGTGCGTAACCAACCAAAGAACCACCATAATAAGCTTTTACGGCAACAAGGGAGACTAAACCATTGGCAAATTCTAAAACTTGAAGTGCACCTGGAGATTCAATAAGTCGGTGTATGTACTTAGTCACTAATTCTTCCGGGGCAATGTACTTGTCCACAGGTAAGTCACTATTTTGGAATAACTGCTCTTGATAAAGTAGGTAAGCTTGAGAGCGAATTCGAGCAATCTTTTTAGGGGTATTAAAAATACTATACGCCACCTGACACGCCATCATGTTGACTTCGTCACTGCGCGTTACCGCGATCAGCATGTCAGCATGCTCTGCGCCAGCTTGCCTTAGCACATCTGGGTGTGAACAGTGCCCAACAACAACTTGTAAGTCATATTTATCTTGAAGCGTATGAAGCGGTTCAGGATCAATATCCACCATAGTGATATCGTTTTCTTCACCTGCTAAATTTTCAGCAAGAGTGGCACCAACTTGACCTGCCCCTAAGATAATTATTTTCATAGTATTTGGTTTACTAACCTATCAATTTTATTGTTGTTTTTGTATGCGACAGTAATAGAAACCATCCATATTATGCTCACCAGGTAAAATTTGCCAGCCCGGATTTTCAATTGACTCTTCACCGCTTATTGGTGAATTAATAGGGATTAATTTAGCGTCTGCCTGAGAGGCTAAAAATGCTTTCATTAGGTCTTTATTTTCGCTAGGTAAAATAGAGCAAGTGGCATAAACCATTATTCCACCTGGCTTTAGTTTTGCCCAAAGCGTATTAAGTATGCCTTTTTGCACACCGGCTAAGTTATCAATATCTTCAGAACGTCTTAACCATTTTATGTCAGGGTGACGTCTAATAACACCTGTTGCAGAACACGGAGCATCTAATAAAATGCGATCAAATTGCGTCTCTGGCAATGTGGCAGGGATAGTTAAATCACCTTGAATAAGTGTCGCCGTTTCGCCTAAGCGCTCTAAATTTTCAGTGACGCGGTCTAAACGTGTTTGATCAATATCGGCTGCGGTAACGTCACATTTGGCTAAATCTAAAATGTGGCAAGTTTTACCACCAGGAGCCGCACATGCATCAAGCACAGATTCCCCATCTTCAGGAGACAGTAAATGGGCTGCATGCTGAGCTGCTCCGTCTTGAACAGTAAACCAACCTTGCTCAAATCCAGGTAATTTGTCTACTGGTTTTGGTGCCGCTAATAATATGGCATTCGCATCAGCTAATGGTTGAGAGTATTCAATTTTCGCTTCATCTAATGCAGCGCAAAACTCAGTAGTTGATACATTATTAGTATGAACTCTTAGCCACATTGGTGCGCGTTCTAAGTTCGACGTTAAAATAGATTGCCATTGATCAGGGTAAGCGTCTTGCACCCTTTTAATAAACCAGCTTGGGTGGCTATATTCTGTTACAGGATTGTTTATTTTTGAAAAAAGGTTGTCTCTATTGCGCATAAAGTTACGCAGACAGGCATTAATTAGCCCTTTTAAACCTTGCGCTTTAAGACTTACCGCCGCTTGAACCGTTTCAGCAACGGCAGCGTGCTGTGGAATTCGCATTTCTTCTAGCTGATAAATTCCAATAATGATCAAGTGGTGGAATAAACGTTGTTTACCTTTCAGCTTTTTTGATAGCAACTGGTTAGTAATCGCGTCAAAGCGAGGAAAAAAGCGTATTGCGCCAAAACACATCTCTTGCAATAAGGCATGATCTTTTGCAGGTATTTTAAGCTGGGCTTTTGGTAACGCTTCAGATAAAGAAACACCTTTATCCATTACCGCTAAAAGTGTTTCCGCGGCAGCCGCTCTTACATTTGTTACTTTCATTTAATTATATTTCCTGGAACAACCCATTCGCCACGACCATTAACAAAGTCCGATGCACTCATAGGTTTTTTACCTGGAGGTTGGAGTTGCATAATGTTAAGCACGCCATTTCCAGTAGCTATCGCAATTCCGTTTTTGTCTGCTGATAAAATAGTACCTGGTGCCGCACTAGTGCTTTCACTAACCACATTTGCTTGCCAAATTTTAATTGTATTTTCAGCTAACTGAGTAGTGGCGACAGGCCAAGGTTGATAACCGCGAATATTACGCTCAATTTGTTCAGCAGAATCAGACCAGTTTATGATGGCTTCTTCTTTAGTTAATTTGTGCGCATAGGTTGCTTCGTTGTCATCTTGTTTGATGGCTACAATGTCGTTGTTGGCAATTTTATTTACCGCAGTGACTAGAGCTTTTGGACCAAGCTGTTGAAGCTTCTCATAAACACTGCCGCTAGTATCAGTGCTTTCAATATCACAGGTTTCAATCAATAACATGTCACCAGTGTCCAAACCAATGTCCATTTGCATTATCGTAACACCGGTTTGAGCATCACCCGTCAGAACGGCTCTTTGAATAGGCGCAGCACCGCGCCATTTAGGTAAAATAGAACCATGAACATTGATGCAACCTAGTTTTGGCGTATCAAGCACCGCTTTAGGTAAAATAAGTCCATAGGCCACTACAATCATTAAATCGGCATTAAGCGCTGCCAATTCTTGTTGTGCTTCTTCAACCTTAAATGTTTGAGGCTGAAATACTGGAATGTCATGTTCCAAAGCAACGCTCTTAACCGCGCTTGGTTGTAGTTTTTTACCACGGCCCGCAGGACGATCAGGCTGTGTATAACAGCCAACTATGTTGAAGTTCTCAGTAATTAAATGTGAAAGGTGTTGTGCTGCAAATTCTGGAGTACCAGCAAACACAATTCTTAAAGGCGAAGAGGTCATATTTTACCTAAGTTTTATTGAGCGGCTAATTTAGCTTCTTTAGCTAGCTTTTTCTTAATTCGTTCACGTTTTAACGGTGATAAATAATCAACAAATAATTTACCATCCAAGTGGTCATTTTCGTGTTGAATACAAATTGCCAATAAGCCTTCGGCATCCATTTCAAATGTATTGCCATCACGGTCAAGCGCTCGCACTGTGACGGTTTCGCCACGTTCAACTTTTGCATAACAGTGAGGAACCGACAAACAACCTTCCTCGTTGATCATCATGCCTTCTTTAGAAATAATTTCAGGGTTAATAAACACGTGAGGTTCACGTTCTTCATCACCGCAATCAGTTACAAATAAACGAACGTGTTGGTTTACTTGTGATGCCGCTAGTCCTACACCGTTTTCGTCATACATGGTTTCAAACATGTCATCAATAAGAGTTTTTATAGTGTCATCAACTACTTCTATCGGTTTTGCTACCGTACGTAGTCGCTCATCAGGAAAACGTAATACGTCTAAAATTGCCATAATCTTTTTATGCCTCGCCAAATAACATCGTGTGCTTGTAATTTTAACTGTTTAGATTCACTATTAACAGAACAACATGTTGATAATAATAATTATAGGGAAAAGGGAATGCGTGTACTAATTCGCTTAACGATGCTAGCGCTAGTTATTAGTTCACTTCATATAACTACATTAATAGCCGATACGTTAACAATACGCAAAGACGCGCCGTCGGAATATGTCGTTAAAAAAGGTGATACTTTGTGGGATATTTCGAGTTTATTCCTGAATGACCCGTGGTTGTGGCCAAAGTTATGGAAATTAAACCCGCAAGTTAAGAATCCCCATTTGATTTACCCTGGTGACCAGCTGAAGTTAGTTTATGAAGCTGACGGTACACCAAAATTAGTAATGGGTAAGCGCTCATTCAGCCTGTCTCCTCAAAAGCGAATTGCCTATAAAAAAGATGAACCTATTCCTATGGTTCCACTTAACGCTCTAGAGTCCTTTCTTAGTTACGAACTAGCGTTAGATGAAGACACTATCAATAGCCTACCTTATGTACTAGGTACAGATCGCACTGTGAAGCGAGCATTACCTGGAGACTTGCTCTATATTAAGGGTGACTTAAAATCGGAAAGCAAATTTGCCATTTATCGTAAAGGTAAAACCTACACTGATCCTGATTCGGAAGACGTTTTAGGTTATGAAGCGGTATTAGTTGCGGTGGCCGATCTTATTAACTCTGGTGATCCTGCTGAAGGCGTACCGGGGAAAATTCGTATTACTACTGCCAAGCAAGAAGTTAGAGCAAGCGATGTGGTTATGCCAATCCGTGAAGGTCAGGCTTTACCTGCATTTTTTAAGATGGTGGAAGTAAATACAGAAATGAATGCCAGTATCATTGCCACGCCATCTGACTTAGCGGGTGTGAGCAAATATGATGTGGTGATTATTAATAAAGGCAAAGGTGACAATATTGCTGCTGGCAATATCTTAACGATATCTAGACAGTCACCAACGGTTGTTGATCAAGGCTTAGGTCCTAAATACCAAGAAGATGCTACTCGTTACGAGAAGTTTGTTGGGGTTGTTAAAAACCTATTCAGAGGCGATGAGCACAAAGGTATTTATGAAATGCCATTTGAAGATGTTGGCCAGCTAATGATTTTTAAAGTTTATGACAAAGTTAGCTACGGCATCATTACTAAAAACAATTCGCCTGTTTACGTTGGAGATAAAATTAACACTCCAAACTAGTAGGTGATCCTGATGGAGCACTTACTAAATGCAAGAGTGGTTAACCTTGTTGCAATGCCCTAAGTTGGGCGTTGCGACACTTCATAAATTATTCCAAAAACTCCCCTCTTTACTCACTCTTTTTGAGCTTTCAAATGCACAATTAATTGAATTAGGTTTATCGTCTGCTCAAATTGATTACCTAACCTCATCTCATGATTATTCAAACGTAATTAGCTATCTGAATCGCAACCACATTCAATTAATATCCATCGAAGATGGTAATTACCCTCAAGCCTTACTAAATACTGCAAGACCGCCTATTGTTCTTTTTTCACAAGGTAATATTAGCCTTTTAAATCGACCACAAATTGCATTTGTTGGATCGAGAACGCCAACGGCCTATGGCTGTGAAGTGACAAAGTATTTGGCAGCAGAAATTTCCAGACATGGAATAGTTACCAATAGTGGTTTGGCGCTAGGTGTTGATGCAATGGCTCATCAAGCCACCTTGGACAATAAAGGTTATACAGTTGCGGTTATGGGTTCAGGCCATGCCAATATATACCCCAAAAGACACGAGCAATTAGCAAAACGCATTGTTGATAATGATGGTTTGTTAGTTAGTGAGTTTATGCCATTTGAAACACCACAGTCATTTCACTTTCCTAGACGTAATAGAATCATAGCCGGTTTAAGTTTAGGCACTTTAGTTGTTGAGGCTGCGTTAAAAAGTGGTTCTTTAATTACTGCCAAATATGCCTTAGAGGCGAATCGTGATGTTTTTGCTGTGCCAGGTAATATATTTAGTGATGTTTCAGTGGGTTGTCATAACCTGATTCAAAAAGGGGCTAAATTGGTTCAAACACCGGCCGATATATTAACTGAATACGAACATGTCATCGGGAAAAGTATGGCAGACGTATACCAAGGTGAGAGTTTCGTTGAAATTGAAAAAAACAACTTGGCAGACACAACATTGTTAGCTAATGTTGATCATGAAACCACCTCAGTTGATGTTATTTCTCAGCGCTCAAACTTGCCAGTGGAACAGGTGTTAATAGAGCTGCTGAATTTAGAAATATTGGGGCATATAAACGCCGTGCCCGGCGGCTATATAAAGGTTCACACTAACATTAATAATAAATAACAAAGGGGCGAGATTATGTTTGATATCCTTTTGTACCTTTTCGAAAATATCGTTAACGACAACTCAGAGCTTTGGGTTGACGAAGGTGAATTAACCAAAGAGCTTAAAAAGGCAGGTTTTCACGAAGACGATATTTACAAAGCGTTGATGTGGTTAGAGGATCTAGCCGATCTGCAATCTAACGACATTGCTCCTTTCATTATTGGGCAGACTGCCCTATCCAGTCGTATATTTACCCTTGAAGAGTCCATGAAGCTTGATACTGAATGTCAGGGGTTTCTATTATTTCTAGAACAAATCAATTTACTAGATGTAGCCACTAGAGAAATGGTTATTGACCGAGTAATGGAACTGGAAGAGTCTCAAATAGGCCTTGATGACCTTAAGTGGGTTGTGCTCATGGTGCTCTTTAATGTGCCCGGTAAAGAAGCTGCATTTGAACAAATGGAAAACCTAGTATTTGAAGAGCCAGACGGTTTACTTCATTAAACTGCATTAAATTACACGGTTTGACAAAATTTCATTGCTAAAAGAAATGGAGTGGCTAAGATCCTCTCCATCTTCTTTTTAACACCTTGGTATTTATGACTTCAAACTCGAAGGCGACAACACCAACTGATAGCTCAACGAATCAAGTATGCCCTGAATGCAGTGCTGAATTGTTGATTAAATCTGGCAGTAAAGGCGCGTTTTGGGCATGTTCTCAATACCCTAGCTGTGAATATACCAAGCCACTGACATCCCACAATGAAGTTCAGGTTGTTAAAGTATTAGATGACGTGTGTTGTCCAGAGTGCGAAGGCGACCTTGCGGTAAAATCTGGTAAATACGGTATGTTCATTGGCTGTACTAATTACCCTGATTGTCACTTTATTGTAAAAGAAGATGATGACGAAGACTATGAACCAGTTCCTTGTCCAGCTTGCGATAAAGGTGAGCTACACCAGCGATCAGGCAAAAAAGGCAAAGTTTTTTATGCCTGCGACCAATACCCTAAATGCGACTTCTTACTAAATGACAGGCCGCTCAATCACACTTGTCCTGATTGCCAGAGTCCGTTATTGGTGCTCGATAAAAATAATCATCAACGATGCATAAACAAGTCTTGTGGGTATACTCACACAGAAGCTTAATTTACCTATAGATTGCGATGAAGAATATGACAGACTCAAATTTAATTAAACCCACAAATGAAATAGAAGCTTTACAGCAAGGTGAATTGATTGTTTATCCTACCGAGGCTGTTTGGGGTATCGGGTGCGATCCTGAAAATGAAGCTGCGGTAATGAAACTGCTAGCCGCGAAAAATAGGCCTGTAGAAAAAGGCTTGATAGTCGTGGCGCAAAATTTATCACAATGCCATGACTACTTTGATTTTGATAAAGTGCCAATTGAAAAGAGGCCTGAGATATTTTCATCTTGGCCAGGGCCTATTACTTGGCTATTACCAGCTAAAGCTTCAGCGCCTAAGTGGATCACTGGTGGAAGTGATATGATTGCTATTCGTATAAGCGCCCACCCTACTATTCAACGTATTTGTAAAACGTTTAATCGCCCTATTGTGTCTACGAGTGCCAACCGAACAACAGAGCCGGTATGTAATAATATTGGTGAAGCAATGAAAGTATTTGGTAGTGATGTTTCTATATATGTAAATGAATCACTCGGCGGCAGCGATAAACCATCGATAATTAAACATTCTTTAACTGGCGAAATCTTCAGGAGTTAGTTTTGCACGAACACAAGTTATTGGAACAAGCAAAATCGTTTTTTATGTCTTTACAAGACAATATTACTCAGCAGCTTTCAAAATTAGATGGCGGCGAATTTGAGCAAGATCAATGGATTCGAGAAGAAGGCGGCGGTGGCCGAAGTCGAGTTTTAAAAGACGGCAATGTATTTGAACAAGCAGGTGTTAATTTTTCCCACGTTTTTGGCGCAAATATGCCAGCATCGGCTACAGCACACCGACCAGAACTAGAAGGTCGCAGCTTTAATGCCTGTGGTGTTTCACTCGTGATCCACCCGCGCAATCCTCATATTCCGACCACTCACGCAAATGTTCGTTTTTTTATTGCTGAAAAAGAAGGTGCAGAGCCAGTTTGGTGGTTTGGTGGTGGTTTTGACCTTACTCCTTATTACCCAATAGAAGAAGATGTTGTTCACTGGCATCAGACGGCATTTGATTTGTGCGCACCATTTGGTGACGATATTTATCCAAAGTATAAAAAGTGGTGTGATGAATACTTTTACTTAAAACACCGTGAAGAGACTCGAGGTGTTGGTGGATTATTCTTTGACGATTTAAACGAGTGGGGATTTGAAAAAAGCTTTGAATTTACCAAAGCGGTTGGCAATGGTTTTATAGACGCTTATCAGCCTTTAGTAGAAAAACGTAAAGACACTCCGGTGACTGAGCATCAACGACAGTTTCAGCTTTATAGACGAGGACGTTACGTAGAGTTTAATTTGGTTTGGGACCGTGGCACTTTATTTGGTCTGCAAACAGGAGGACGAACGGAATCTATTTTAATGTCGATGCCGCCTTTGGCACGATGGGAATATCAATATAGCCCTGAAGCAGGATCGCTAGAAGCGCTTTTATATGAGCGCTACCTGCAGCCACAAAACTATCTTAACCTATAGTTAATAGTTAATAGTTAATGCGAGTGCCTTGGGGTTTCCTAGCCACTCGCCTATCACCTACTGATTAATCATATGCGCAGCTAATTGATCAAACTTAGCTCGCAAGTCAGCTTTTAACACTGGGTCGTCGGCCAGTACTTTATCGAGTGCAATGGTCATACATAACATCCATTGTTCATACATTTTATGATCTATCGCAAACGGTAAATGTCTCGCTCGAAGTCTAGGGTGGCCGTATTTTTCTGCAAACAAGTCAGGTCCACCTAACCAACCACTTAAAAATTCGAAAAACTTAACTCTAATTGCATTCATTGGTTGTGGATGAATACTATGAAGTTCTTCTGCGTCTGTGTTATTTTCCATTTCATCATAAAAAGCATTGGCCAATAGCATTACTTTATCTTTGCCCATGCGGTCATATGGTGACTGACTTGGTGAAAGATGGGATTGGTAGTTACCCTTTTGCTGGTCGTTGCCGAGTAATTTTGATTTCAGTTTATTTAACATAAGAAGCTCATGAAGAAATTTTTAGTAATTGGAAATCCAATCGCGCATTCAAAGTCGCCTATTATACATGAAGAATTCGCAAAACAACTTGGTATAGAGCTTACTTACAGTAAACAATTATTAGAATTAGATAGCTTTGAAGAAGAAGTATTGAAGCTTTTTGAAAATGGTATTGCTGGGGCTAATGTAACATTGCCGTTTAAAGAAAGAGCTTTTAGCTTATGTAAGCATGTTACTGACCGAGCAAAATTGTCTGGGGCCGTGAATACTTTATATATAAAAGACAATACTCTCTGTGGTGACAATACAGATGGTGAGGGCTTAGTGAGAGATCTTGTATACAACGAGGTAACTATTGAAGACCGTCGTATATTAGTGATTGGAGCTGGTGGCGCTACGCGAGGTTGTATCCCTGCCTTGTTAAATGCGAAACCGAAATCTATTATGATTGCTAATCGTACAAAAGACAAAGCGCAGCGAATTGTCGACGAGTCTAATAGTGAAAAGCTATCTGCCTTGGGTTTAGATGAAGTAACTGACTCATTTGATATTGTAATTAATGCAACTTCAAGTTCAGTATATAAAGAGTTACCTGTTGTGAGCTCTATTATATTTAGCGAAGCGATCGCAGTATATGACATGTACTATTCAAACGAACAAACGTCCTTTTTAGCATGGGCTGAGAAAATTAATCCAGATGTAACGCTTATTAATGGGCTAGGAATGTTAGTTGAACAAGCTGCTGAGGCTTTTTATGTTTGGAATGGTGTGATGCCAAAAACGCAGGCGGTACGGAATCTATTGTCTAACGTATAGTCGTGATTGACTAGGCCATCTATTCATTTCTATATTAGGTCCCCTTTTATTAGGCTCCCTTCTATTTATGTTACCTACCGTTGTGGTTAATAAGATAGGTAACATATATAAGTAAAAACTAGGACTGTTCTTCTATATATTCATTTTTAAGTTTTACATAGTTTTGTGACGATATAGTTAAAAATGCTAATTCAGACTCTTTTAATGGTCTTGCTTGTTTAGTTGGGTTTCCAACATATAGATAACCGCTTTCTAATACTTTGTTCGGTGGCACTAATGAACCTGCACCTATGATGACATCATCATTAACAATTACGCCATCCATGATTATTGCACCCATACCTACTAATATACGATTACCGAGCTGACACCCATGCAACATTGCTTTATGGCCAACGGTGACGTCTTCTCCTATTATTAAAGGATTGCCGTTTGGGTTTCCTTTAGATTTTCGGGTTACGTGAAGCACACTTCCGTCTTGTATGTTTGTCCTTGCCCCTATAGATATAGTATTAACATCTCCCCTTGCTGCAACAAGTGGCCAAATACTTACGTCTTGTTCTAACGTTATATCACCATAAAGAACGGCACTATCATCTATGTAACAGTTTTCTTTTATTGTAGGCGTAATACTTTTATAAGACTTAATGTTTCTCATGATTAGCTCCCATTAGCTAAGGTAAGGCTTAAATATCCTACTTTTCGAACAAATAAGCCAATAAATATGCGGTTTGTAGTTATTATAGCCAAACAAAAATCTTTTTCAAAAAAGCGCTTGCGCAACGTAATTAGATCTCTATAATGCGTCCTCGTTGTCAGGGAGACATCAAACGGCTTGAAACGTAAAGTGAAGGTGGTTTGGATTGACTCAAAACGGTTTAGAAAACTTTCTCA
>NZ_BAAAFQ010000012.1:0-514 GCF_039523615.1 Psychrosphaera haliotis
TAACGCTTGCCTAAGCGGCAATTACTAATGGGCTAAAATATTGAGCGCAGCGACAATAGCCCATGTTAATTGTCCGAGCGAGCCTGAGAGCGAATTGAGGCACTTGTTATATACCCAATTGTTTCTGTAAAAAATAACTAGTGTGCCCTTTAGGCATATCAGCTAATTCACCAAACACAGAGTAACCAGCTTTGACATAGAACCCTAATGCTTGGAAAGTAGTTGTTTCCAGGCGAATATTAGTGGTGTTTTTAGATAAAGCATATTCTTCCATACTAGATAGTAGCTTAGCTCCCCATCCATGTTTTCGGATACTTTCATCAATCCATAAACCTTGAATATGCAACCAGTTCCAATTTATTTCACCTAAAATCCCACCAACAATGGCACCTGACTCATCTTTTACAAATGAAGATACTTTTTCCCTAAATACATCCCCTGTGTGAGATTCGTTATATTTCGTTAAGCCAGCTTTCAGGGCTTCAAATTCATTATCTTGAGGTGGGAGAGGGGT
>NZ_BAAAFQ010000013.1:0-675 GCF_039523615.1 Psychrosphaera haliotis
CTGTACACACAGGTTAGCGAAGGGCAACTAACAAGTCAATTAAGCAGGACTAAAATCAATTGGTTTACAACGCAAACACCGCTAGAGTATAACCAATTAATTTTTAGCCTCTTATTGAGGCGTTATACGTACAGGAGTTTCAGGTATATGGAAAGTTTTATCCCTTTAGTTTTAATTTCTATACTTATTTTTGTTCAAATAAAGAAATACAAAGATATGTGTAAATATTTATCTAATACTTACCCGGAAGAGTGGGAAAAGTTATCCCGTAATTCTTTAGGCACTTCTCCTTTGTCTGTTACAAATGCAAATTTAAGCGAGTCACTTAAAACTGGATTTTTTTCAAAAAAAATCAACGATGAAAGAGTAAAACGGTTCGAAAAGTTTAGACTTATTAATATGTATGTAATGGGTGCAATAGTACTCATACAGTTAGTTTTAGCGTACTCACAGTAACGTCCGCATAACAAGTGGTTCAAGAAGGTCTCGTGAAAGCTTGCTCGAGCCTTCGGCAAACAGTTTAGCAAGCTAAAACTCGCCTCTTAACCAGGCGTTAACTTCACATAAAATTCTGCAATATAATTAATCTGTCGCAATATATTGGTGTCATTAAATCAAAGTCCCCTTTTCTCTTTATTCTGAGTTCATGCGTCTGCTTTCAAAAACTATTGGCCA
>NZ_BAAAFQ010000014.1:0-746 GCF_039523615.1 Psychrosphaera haliotis
AGGCGTTATAATTCTCATTAGAGTTTGGCTTATTCCGCAAGTTACATTACACTTTATTGTACAAGCAAAAGTACATCGAGAGTATTATGAGTAGAATTCACTTTGACCAAGATATACAACCCCTTTCAGAATTCAGAGCAGGTGTTGCTTCTTACATAAAGCAAATAAATGAAACACGCAGACCTCTGGTAATCACGCAACGTGGTAAAGGCGTTGCCGTTGTATTAGATGTTTCGGAATATGAGGCAATGCAAGAGAAAATTGAATTGCTAGAGGAAATTAATAAGGCTGAAATGCAAATCTCTAGTGGGCTTGGAATAGATAGCAAAGCCGTTAGAGCTAAATTGCTTTCTAGGTTTAAAAATGAAGGTTAGTTGGTCTCCACTAGCGGTTTCGAAACTTGAGTCAATCTCTGATTATATTGCACTAGACAAAGAGTCGGCAGCAATTGATTGGGTCAATGATATTTTGGATTCTACCGATGCCTTGGGTAATCAACCTGAAATGGGTCGCGCAGTACCTGAATTACCAGGAAAGAATTATCGAGAATTAATTATTGGAAATTATCGAGTTATATATAGTATTGGAGCTTCAGTTCAAATTCTAACGATACGTAATTGCAAACAAATATTAAGGTTTGGTGTCGACGAATTATAACAAGTGGTTAAAGAAGGTCTCGTAAAAGCTTGCTCGAGCCTTCGGCAAACAGTCTAGCAAGCTAAAACTCGCCTCTTAACCAGGCGTTA
>NZ_BAAAFQ010000015.1:0-904 GCF_039523615.1 Psychrosphaera haliotis
CAGAAACAATTGGGTATATAACAAGTGCCTCAATTCGCTCTCAGGCTCGCTCGGACAATTAACATGGGCTATTGTCGCTGCGCTCAATATTTTAGCCCATTAGTAATTGCCGCTTAGGCAAGCGTTAGCTTTACTAATCAAATATTGCATAACTCTCACAATGTAACTACACTGTAATTATGACTGATTTAAACTTTGAATGGGATCCAATTAAAGCGGAGTCTAATCAAAAGAAACATGGTGTTGATTTTGTGTCAGCTAAATCTGTTTTTTTAGATGATTATGCTCGTTTAATTTCTGATCCAGATAGCTCAGTAAATGAGGAAAGGTTTATCATCCTTGGAAAGTGTGACGACTCTAAAGTACTAGTTGTTTGTCATTGCTATCGAGACGCTGATAACTTGATCCGAATCATTTCAGCTCGTAAAGCTGATAAACGAGAACGTAAACAGTATGAAGGATTTAAATATGCGTGATTCATATGATTTTTCTCAATCCAAGCCAAATCCTTATGCCAAAAAGCTTAAGAAGCAAATTACAATTCGTCTAGATCAAGATGTAATTGAATACTTCAAACATATGTCTGAAGATAATGGCATTCCTTATCAAAACTTAATTAATCTTTATTTGAAAGACTGTGCTAAGTCACATAAAGAACTAAAAATTGACTGGTCGTAAAGCTAACAAGTGGTTAAAGAAGGTCTCGTAAAAGCTTGCTCGAGCCTTCGGCAAACAGTTTAGCAAGCTAAAACTCGCCTCTTAACCAGGCGTTATATACAAAACGGAGTTCGTAGCATAAATATGGAATTAACTACCCCTCTCCCACCTCAAGATAATGAATTTGAAGCCCTGAAAGCTGGCTTAACGAAATATAACGAATCTCACACAGGGGATGTATTTAGGG
>NZ_BAAAFQ010000016.1:0-1115 GCF_039523615.1 Psychrosphaera haliotis
CTACTAATCATTCCAGAGATCTCAATGATCGTGTCATATTACTTCGATGGTAAAAATATTAGAGTTATGAGAGTAATTCATTCAAAGCAGAAGTTTCCAGAATGACACTAGGGCTACTAACGCCTCACTAAGAGGCAAATAATAGTTGGTTAAAATAAGCGACGAAGGAGCAAAAAACAACTGTTATTTGTCCTTTTAAGTGACTTGTTAGCACTTCAATTTACGCCTCGATAAAAGTATAAAATCTCTATGTAATTCATAACATTCAGTAGCTAAATCATTTAACATTTTAAGTTTATCATCAACATGTTGAGGCCAATCATCAGTTCCACGGTATGCATCTGGAATGCATGTCAATATGGGACCTGTGCCGATGAAATGAGAACCACATGCCAGCTCATAAACAAACTTACGACATTTAGTCCAAAGCTCTTTTTTTTGTATTTCTAGTGAGGAATCTAAGAACTCTTTTTCTGCGGCATTCCATGTGTTCACAAATATATCTAATTGAGTCGTACCGTTTTCGTGATAAGAATTACCAAAATCATGATCTCTGAGTAACTCAATTGATAAGGAGTCTGATGGGAAAACTGATAGAAACTCTTTGAACAAATGCTTATCCACTTCATTTAGAGCTTCTAATTCTTGTTGCTCTGTAACAGCCGTTTTGTATAAAAAATAACGATTCGCAATATTATGCACTAAGCCCAATATAATAAGGCTTGTACCTATTAAGTTATCTGGTGAATCCGATTGAAGCTCTGCAAATGTGAAATATTGACCTGCATTTAAGTTAATAGTGTCAACGAGCCAGTTATAAAATAATTGTTTCAATACAACAGGTGTTAATAAGATGGTTCCACCTACTGAAACAACAAACCAAGTTATTTTGTTTGATAGATCAGGAAACAGCCACCTTTTACCGATTTTAATCAGGAATTCTTTTACTTCTATTTGATTAAACACCGAAACTCCATTTTGATAGTGCTAACGCCTGGTTAAGAGGCGAGTTTTAGCTTGCTAGACTGTTTGCCGAAGGCTCGAGCAAGCTTTTACGAGACCTTCTTTAACCACTTGTTATAATTCGTCGACACCAAACCTTAATATTTGTTTGC
>NZ_BAAAFQ010000017.1:0-1511 GCF_039523615.1 Psychrosphaera haliotis
GAAAGGGGTTGTATATCTTGGTCAAAGTGAATTCTACTCATAATACTCTCGATGTACTTTTGCTTGTACAATAAAGTGTAATGTAACTTGCGGAATAAGCCAAACTCTAATGAGAATTATAACGCCTTGCTAAGAGGCGAATAATGGTTGGCTAAAATAGTGAGTGCAACGAACAAAAGCCAACTGTTATTTGTCCTTTTAAGCAACTTGTTATGTGCTTGGTACTTAGAACCAATTCACCAAGCCCTTAAATACACGCCGTTATAATTACACAAATTTTGAATTTGAGCTACCCACAAAAGTGAGAACGAAATAATGGCTTTGCCACCTTTGAAAAAGGTATTGAGGCAAAGCCTATTAGTGGCCATCGCGAATCCCAAATAGCGAAAACCCGATAGCCACACGCGCTAAACGTTTAGTTAAAATGCAGAGTTCAATAAACAAATAACAATTGAATATTTCGTGCACATAACGCCCTCGTTAAGGGGCAAATAATATGTTGGCTAAAATAAGCGAGGTACGAGCAAAAGCCAACTGTTATTTGTCCCGCTTGAACAGCTTGTTAGTTGTTTTTGACTTAAGAGCACAAAACTCACAACAAGCACCACATTTAATTTGATGGAAGTGAGAGCCCGCGAGTACCCACCACCACCTACGATCAACGTTAATTTGAGCCGCTTTCACAAAAACCAATTAAGCGATTCGTGAAAACCGAAATATCACAACCTAAATACACGAGCGAAACCACCCGACGATAAAGGCGAAAACTGTCGAACAAGTATGCCAAACAACATGTTGCGCCACAAACTCTCAAAACCAAAGAATAAAGCAGCAACAACGAAACCATTTCATTTTCCACTGCACTTGAATTAACTTCAAAACGAATAGTGGTGGCAACTAACGCCTGGTTAAGAGGCGAGTTTAGCTTGCTATAATGTTTGCCGAAGGCTCGAGCAAGCTTTTACGAGACCCTCTTGAACCACTTGTTAACTATCACTAGCCAACGTTGAAATTAATAGAAAACCACTTTACCTAATTTCCTTTCTAAATCAACTCGCTAATTGTTCAGAAAACCGAAGGCCTACTACTCGAATAGTTGAGAAGCCAAGCCATGAGCGCGGCGATAGTAAGACCAAAAGAAAAAAGCTCCAAAACCTTTAGCAACTTTAAGCAACAGAAGTTGAAACTAATTTAAACCTTGCTGAACGTTCTTATTAATTTGAACTTTCAATAGCCAAGCGGCTAGGCTTGGCGTTTCGTGATATTGGCAAATAACTTTTTAAAGCAGACTCAAAAATTCAGAATAAAGAGAAATGGGGACTTTAATTTAATGACACCAATATATTGCGACAGATTAATTATATTGCAGAATTTTACGTGAAGTTAACGCCTGGTTAAGAGGCGAGTTTTAGCTTGCTAAACTGTTTGCCGAAGGCTCGAGCAAGCTTTTACGAGACCCTCTTGAACCACTTGTTAACTATCACTAGCCAACGTTTAATATTCAGAAAACC
>NZ_BAAAFQ010000018.1:0-1754 GCF_039523615.1 Psychrosphaera haliotis
CCCTGTGTGAGATTCGTTATATTTCGTTAAGCCAGCTTTCAGGGCTTCAAATTCATTATCTTGAGGTGGGAGAGGGGTAGTTAATTCCATATTTATGCTACGAACTCCGTTTTGGTATATAACGCCTGCGTAATAGGCGCGAGCCTGCGAGCGTCCTAATTGACGCACTTGTTAGATGCGGTCTCACGACTTTGCCTCCAGTAGTTCTCTTAACGGATCAGGAAGTAGTAATCGTGACTTTTCAGTGATAGATTTTTCATGCTTTTGCCAAAGTACACCAAGATAGATAATGCCGAACCCAATAGCCGTTAAAGCAACAGGAAATAACCAGCTATCTTTAAAAACGTCAGACGCCAGATACCCCAGATAACCACAGCTGCCGAGAGCACCAAAAACAACGAACACCCTACGAACCAACAACACGCCTACACCTATCATTAATAGAGTAATACAGAAATATATGAATTTTGACAGTTCGCTATCTGAGTGTTGAGAAGATAAGCCGCCCCAGAAGGCAATCACACCGAATATATAAACCCAGAAAGCGTAGTCGGCTTTTTTATGTGAGCGAATATCAATCCAAAACGCTAGGCTTATCATTAGTAATCCCGAATACATGGAAACCAATTTCCTTAGTTCCCATGTAATATCCCCACCAGAAATCATCGCCGTTATGTCCATTGTCATATACCAAAGAGTTACGGCAATTGGCATGATCAAAAAAGGATACTTGTACTTCCAGGCAACAATGGCTCCCACGGCTAGCGTACCCAACTCCATATATAGCCAATGCCACTTTATATACCTGTGGTAATCTTTATATACACTTTCATCAGGCCAGAAACCTAGCCATTGCTGCAGACCATAGATTGCTAAAGGCGTTAAACAAACGACAAATGTTGCGCAAATGCCGGCTGGAATAGCCATGCTCTTCGTTGCAAACGAATTAGAAAATTTAAAACCTACACCAGCATAAAGAAGAGAGATAAAAAATATGCCTGCGCCGCCAAAGGATTCCCAGCCAAGATTCATAAAGAGAGTCATGGCACCTATTGCGATAAGCCCGCCAAGATAATAGAGAACGTGAGTGAAAGTAAATCTTGGCACGTCTTGAGATTGAGCAGCCAAAAACTCGTAGAGAGCATCTGCTTGATGCAGTGTAATTATATTTTTCGCAGCGGCATCTTCTAGTTTTTTCTTTGTTACATCCATGATTGGCCTCTTGGTCTTAGGGCATCTAACGCTTGCCTAAGCGGCAATTACTAATGGGCTAAAATAATTAAGCGCAGCGACAATAGCCCATTGTTAATTGTCCGAGCGAGCCTGAGAGCGAATTGAGGCACTTGTTATATACCCAATTGTTTCTGTAAAAAATAACTAGTGTGCCCTTTAGGCATATCAGCCAATTCACCAAACACAGAGTAACCAGCTTTGACATAGAACCCCAATGCTTGGAAAGTAGTTGTTTCCAGGCGAATATTAGTGGTGTTTTTAGATAAAGCATATTCTTCCATACTAGATAGTAGCTTAGCTCCCCATCCATGTTTTCGGATACTTTCATCAATCCATAAACCTTGAATATGCAACCAGTCCCAATTTATTTCACCTAAAATCCCACCAACAATGACACCTGACTCATCTTTTACAAATGAAGATACTTTTTCCCTAAATACATCCCCTGTGTGAGATTCGTTATATTTCGTTAAGCCAGCTTTCAGGGCTTCAAATTCATTATCTTGAGGTGGGAGAGGGGT
>NZ_BAAAFQ010000019.1:0-3556 GCF_039523615.1 Psychrosphaera haliotis
AGATTACAATCGTTTTAATGACGTGACTTCAGTATGGGGCTATAGCTCAGCTGGGAGAGCGCTTGATTTGCATTCAAGAGGTCCGCGGTTCGATCCCGCGTAGCTCCACCATACTGACACTCAGTTTCTCGATTCAAAACCCTAAACCATACACATTAGTTAGTGTGCATCGTTTAGAGTTTTTTATAAACTCATGCTCTTTAACAATTTGGAAAGCTGATAAAAAAATAAGGTAAACATTATTGTTTATTTATTTGTTATTCAACAACTAAAAAAATAATTTTGATTATCACTGTAAGAGAAAACTCAAGCGTTATTTATGTCAGGTTCTTGACCTTATACAAGTCAAGTAACCAATAAATATGACACATAATATACGACTGAATCTGCGAGAGCATTTAAGGTTGTATGGTTAAGTGAATAAGCGTATACGGTGGATGCCTTGGCAATTGGAGGCGATGAAGGACGTGTTAATCTGCGATAAGTCTGGTTAAGGTGATAAAAACCGTTATAAACCAGAATTTCCGAATGGGGAAACCCACCCTTTTTAGGGTATCGTATAGTGAATACATAGCTATACGAAGCGAACCCGGAGAACTGAAACATCTAAGTACCCGGAGGAAAAGAAATCAACCGAGATTTCCTAAGTAGCGGCGAGCGAACGGGAAACAGCCGAATCAGCATGGTTTAGTGGAATGCTCTGGAAAGTGCAACGATAGTGGGTGATAGTCCCGTACACGACAAGCCATGTTGGACATATTAAGTAGGTCGGAGCACGAGAAACTTTGACTGAAGATAGGGGGACCATCCTCTAAGGCTAAATACTCCCAATTGACCGATAGTGAACCAGTACCGTGAGGGAAAGGCGAAAAGAACCCCTGTGAGGGGAGTGAAATAGAACCTGAAACCGTATACGTACAAGCAGTAGGAGCAGACTTGTTCTGTGACTGCGTACCTTTTGTATAATGGGTCAACGACTTATATTTTGTAGCAAGGTTAACCGAATAGGGGAGCCGTAGGGAAACCGAGTCTTAACTGGGCGAATAAGTTGCAAGGTATAGACCCGAAACCCGGTGATCTAGCCATGGGCAGGTTGAAGGTTGAGTAACATCAACTGGAGGACCGAACCCACTAACGTTGAAAAGTTAGGGGATGACCTGTGGCTAGGAGTGAAAGGCTAATCAAACCGGGAGATAGCTGGTTCTCCCCGAAATCTATTTAGGTAGAGCCTCGGACGAATACTTACGGGGGTAGAGCACTGTTTGGGCTAGGGGGCCATCCCGGCTTACCAACCCCATGCAAACTCCGAATACCGTAAAGTAATATCCGGGAGACACACGGCGGGTGCTAACGTTCGTCGTGGAGAGGGAAACAACCCAGACCGCCAGCTAAGGTCCCAAAGTTTATGCTAAGTGGGAAACGATGTGGGAAGGCTTAGACAGCTAGGAGGTTGGCTTAGAAGCAGCCACCCTTTAAAGAAAGCGTAATAGCTCACTAGTCGAGTCGGCCTGCGCGGAAGATGTAACGGGGCTAAGCATAACACCGAAGCTGCGGTAGCGAATTTATTCGCTAGGTAGGGGAGCGTTCTGTAAGTGGTTGAAGGTGGATTGAGAAGTCTGCTGGACATATCAGAAGTGCGAATGTTGACATGAGTAACGATAATGGGGGTGAAAAACCCCCACGCCGAAAGACCAAGGGTTCCTATCCCATGCTAATCAGGGTAGGGTAAGTCGGCCCCTAAGGCGAGGCAGAAATGCGTAGTCGATGGGAAACAGATTAATATTTCTGTACTTTTAATCATTGCGATGGGGGGACGGAGAAGGCTAGGTGAGCACGGCGATGGTTGTCCGTGTGAAAGTGTGTAGGTAGGCTGCTTAGGTAAATCCGGGCGGCTAATACTGAGACACGAGACGAGTCACTAAGGTGATGAAGTCATTGATGCCATACTTCCAGGAAAAGCCTCTAAGCTTCAGATGATTAAGAACCGTACCCCAAACCGACACAGGTGGTCAGGTAGAGAATACTAAGGCGCTTGAGAGAACTCGGGTGAAGGAACTAGGCAAAATGGTACCGTAACTTCGGGAGAAGGTACGCCCACGTTAGGTGAAGGCACTTGCTGCCGGAGCTGAAGTGGGTCGCAGTGACCTGGTGGCTGCAACTGTTTATTAAAAACACAGCACTGTGCTAAATCGAAAGATGACGTATACGGTGTGACACCTGCCCGGTGCCGGAAGGTTAATTGATTGGGTTATCTTCGGAGAAGCTCATGATCGAAGCCCCGGTAAACGGCGGCCGTAACTATAACGGTCCTAAGGTAGCGAAATTCCTTGTCGGGTAAGTTCCGACCTGCACGAATGGTGTAATGATGGCCACGCTGTCTCCACCCGAGACTCAGTGAAATTGAAATCGCAGTGAAGATGCTGTGTACCCGCGGCTAGACGGAAAGACCCCGTGAACCTTTACTACAGCTTGACACTGAACATTGAGCCTACATGTGTAGGATAGGTGGGAGGCTATGAAACTTGGACGCCAGTTCAGGTGGAGCCATCCTTGAAATACCACCCTTGTATGTTTGATGTTCTAACATTGGCCCCTTATCGGGGTTGTGGACAGTGTCTGGTGGGTAGTTTGACTGGGGCGGTCTCCTCCCAAAGAGTAACGGAGGAGCACGAAGGTTTGCTAAGTACGGTCGGACATCGTACGGTTAGTGTAATGGTAGAAGCAAGCTTAACTGCGAGACGGACATGTCGAGCAGGTACGAAAGTAGGTCATAGTGATCCGGTGGCTCTGTATGGAAGGGCCATCGCTCAACGGATAAAAGGTACTCCGGGGATAACAGGCTGATACCGCCCAAGAGTTCATATCGACGGCGGTGTTTGGCACCTCGATGTCGGCTCATCACATCCTGGGGCTGAAGTCGGTCCCAAGGGTATGGCTGTTCGCCATTTAAAGTGGTACGCGAGCTGGGTTTAGAACGTCGTGAGACAGTTCGGTCCCTATCTGCCGTGGGCGTTGGATGATTGAGAGGGGCTGCTCCTAGTACGAGAGGACCGGAGTGGACGAACCGCTGGTGTTCGGGTTGTCATGCCAATGGCATTGCCCGGTAGCTACGTTCGGAATCGATAACCGCTGAAAGCATCTAAGCGGGAAGCGAGCCTCGAGATGAGTCATCCCTGACAGTTTAACTGTCCTAAAGGGTCGTTGAAGACTACAACGTTGATAGGTAAGGTGTGGAAGTGCTGTGAGGCATTAAGCTAACTTATACTAATTGCCCGTGAGGCTTAACCATACAACGCTTAAGTGTTCTTGAGCACTGATGGTCAGAATTATTACAAACAATATTACCTTATTTCAGTTTTCTAATTGTTAAGACAATTTAAGTAAGCGGTGTTTATAAAACATCGATTACAAACAGCTTTGCCTGGTGGCAATAGCGCTGTGGACCCACCTGATTCCATTTCGAACTCAGAAGTGAAACGCAGCTGCGGCGATGGTAGTGTAGCATTTGCTATGCGAGAGTAGCTCACCGCCAGGCTCCCATACTAACCCCTTGCAC
>NZ_BAAAFQ010000020.1:0-4010 GCF_039523615.1 Psychrosphaera haliotis
TACCACGCTCACGCTCTTCTGGAGCATTATCGATTTGTGCGAAATCGCGAGACTCACCACCGTAAGTTTTAGAAAGAACTGCAGAGATTGCAGCTGTTAATGTAGTTTTACCGTGGTCAACGTGACCAATTGTACCAACGTTAACGTGCGGTTTAGTACGTTCAAACTTTTCTCTTGCCATTTTCAGACCTACTTGAGTTTATTAAAATAATACGCAATACGCGTGGTTTCTAAATTTAAAAAGTTTGGGCAGGGAATTATAGATATGGTGCTGATAGGCAGATTTGAACTGCCGACCTCACCCTTACCAAGGGTGCGCTCTACCAACTGAGCTATATCAGCAAAAAATAATTGGAGCGGACGGCGGGAATCGAACCCGCGTTATTAGCTTGGAAGGCTAGAGTAATACCATTATACGACGTCCGCTTTGTTCAATTTCCCGCACAAAGCACAAAAGGTCGCGAGCCGACCTTAAATATCAAGGTTAAACCTTAATAAGAGAATTAGATGGTGGAGGGAGGTGGATTCGAACCACCGAAGGTAGAACCGTCAGATTTACAGTCTGATCCCTTTGGCCACTCGGGAACCCCTCCACACTTTTTTATTTGATGGTGCCGGCTGCCGGAATCGAACTGGCGACCTACTGATTACAAGTCAGTTGCTCTACCAACTGAGCTAAGCCGGCACTGCATCAAGTGGTGCGAATTCTATGGCAAGAGGTTTGATTGTGCAAGCCTAAAAACGCTTTTTTTTAAGTTTTTTGTTTGTTTGATTATGTTTTAAACAAAAAGGATACTTATCGTTTATTTAGTATACTTTTGTTTGTTACTTTGTGTATTCCGACAATCCATGAAAAATTAAATCAGGCTCTAACGCATGTTCAATTAACAACCTTTTAGACAAGGTTTGTGCATCTCCACCTGTAAGCAACACCATAATATTTTGACTGTTGTAATCCGATTTAAGTAAATTGACCGCTTTTTCTATACTTCCAATTAATGTTAAAATACAACCGTTTTCCAACGCCGATGGAGTATCGGTGCCAAATTCTTCGATTGCGCTCTCATTGCTAGAAAATACTAGAGGAGCCTTTTGTTCAATTGACTGCTTCATTAATGATAGACCTGGCACAATCCAACCACCTAAATGGTTCTGACTGTCTACTATAGCGTCTATCGTCATCGCGGTGCCAGCATCAACAATTACTAAATTGCGGTTAGGGTATAAACGACATGCACCTATTACAGCTACCCATCTATCTATCCCTAAGTTTTTTATATTATTATAACCACAAGTAACACCGCTGTGCTCTTTACTAACTGACGCAACAATAAATGGCTTACCAAAGTTTATAAAGTTAGTTTTTATATTATCAATAACATCATATTCTTTAACTTTAGATACAATAACCGCCTCTATGTTAGCTAACTGGGATAAAGCGTCTTCTTCAGAGACCCTTAAAATCTTTTGTTG
Organism: Psychrosphaera haliotis; assembly: GCF_039523615.1. Taxonomy (NCBI): domain Bacteria; kingdom Pseudomonadati; phylum Pseudomonadota; class Gammaproteobacteria; order Alteromonadales; family Pseudoalteromonadaceae; genus Psychrosphaera; species Psychrosphaera haliotis. The sequence continues at coordinate 1,474 of NZ_BAAAFQ010000020.1, forward strand.
GCTTTCTAAAGCAAACTTAATGGAAGTATTTCCAGCATCTACTAATAAATTCATTGATTGGCCGCTCGTAAACTTACTTCTCCGCCGATAGCTTTGAATACTGTGTTAGTTAAATTATCGTTAACAAGCAATGCTCCGGTGGAGTCTATGCCTAGGCATGTCCCTTCACGAACATTTCGCCCACTGATTACTTTTACGCCTTTATCTTTATATGCATTCATTTTATTCCACGTATCATATAAAGCATCTAATCGAGTCTCTCTAAAAGTACACATGATAATGTCAATTTCTGACAGCAAGTAGGTAAGGAAGAGGTTTCTATCCATCGGCTTGTCAACATTTGAGTTTATATCTGTCCAAGGCTGATCAATTTTGAGGGAGGAGTCCTTTGGCATTTGTATGTTAATGCCTATCCCAATTATCAGATGACACATCCCATCACTCTGCCCTTCAGCTTCTATTAACACACCGGCAATTTTTTTATTATCTACAAGTACATCATTCGGCCATTTTAACTTCGCTTTATTGCCCACAAATCGATTAATGGAGTTTGCCACTGCAATACCAATTGCCAAACTTAAACCAGAAGCCTCGGAAAGCCCCAAACTAGTTTGGTAATAACGAGACATATAAATATGACTACCAAAAGGACTTACCCACGCACGACCTCTTCGGCCTCTCCCATCCGTCTGGCATTCAGCAACTACCGTATGACCATTAATCAAGTTCTTATTTTCGCGTAATGATCTAATTAAATAGGCGTTTGTGGAATCGATAACATGATGCAGTTCTATGGGGTTATTAGCTATGTAACCCTCTTTAATAGTTTCAAGATCAAGCAGGGATAGTTTCTCAGAGAGGCGATAACCTTTCCCTTTTACAGAGTAAATATCTAAACCTAGCTCTTTGATAACTTTAATGTGCTTAGCTATAGCACTGCGAGTTACACTCATTGAGTCAGCAAGTTCTTGTCCTGATACGAATTGGCCTGCTGATAATTCATTTATGATATGTAGCTTAATATCGGACTCAGGTGTCATGTTGTGCACTTATGGTCGTTTCGCCTGAACGCTCAAACATTCTTACTTCTGGTTCTAGTGTAATTCCAAACTTATAAAAAACTGTCTTTATTATAGCTTGTGTTGCTTGTAGTAGGTCGTGACCTTTCGCCTTGCCATTTAGGTTTGTAAGTACTAACGCTTGTGCTGGGTTGACACCAACTTCTCCAAACGATGTTCCTTTTAATCCTGCTTGATCGATAAGCCAACCTGCAGCGACTTTCACATTATTTTTGCCAATGGGATAAGAAGGTAATTCAGGAAACTCTTGATTCAATATTTCCACCCTTTCTTTGTCAATTATAGGGTTTTTAAAGAAGCTGCCAGCGTTACCAAGCTTGGTTGGATCAGGTAATTTATTTGCTCTAACTTCACATACTTTATTGAATATATCTAAAGGGTTGGGATTAATTATCGAGTTTAATTCTCCATAAGTAGTAACAGGTGTCCACTTTTTTGGAACCTCAAAAGTTACCCTGGTTATTATGCTACTTTTAGACAACTCATTTTTAAAAATACTATCTCTATAACCAAAGTTACATTTGTTTTTTAAAAGGGTTTCAAAATTACCTGTTTTTAAATTTAGATATTCAACTTCCTTTATAAACCTTTCTACTTCGACACCGTAAGCACCAATATTTTGAACTGGTGATGCTCCTACTGTTCCTGGTATTAAACCAAGATTTTCAAATCCATTAATATTGTGATCAAGACACCATACAACAAACTCGTGCCAATTTTCACCGGAATTGACTTTGACTATATAAGCGTCATTTGTTTCTTCTAGTGTTTTACCATAAAAACGATTAATAAAAACTGGAATACTGATGTCTTCTAAAAAAACTACATTACTGCCAGAACCCAATAGGATGAAATCAGTATTTAATGCTAAACCCACCAGTTCTTGAAAATCAGAAGGTGTTGCAAGATAGGAAATAGATTCGGCTGTATGATTCAAGCCAAAAGTATGTAGGGGTTTAAGTGAACTCAATCTAAAAACCAGGTAGTGATAATTTTATATAATTTAACATTATAGATTGATTTACTCACTAAAAATGAGGTGTAGAAATTAGATTTAGATCTCAAAAGGTTTTATTTAAAGATTAAATTTATCTGAAATAACTACTTAATTACCCCTCAAGGAGCAGCGATGGACATAAGTCTAAGTGTCATTATCCCATAGGTGGTTATGAAAGACAGAGCGAACCGCAGACGGAAAACAGGATGCTCAAGTGCTGCGAAGGCAAGGATGCCTTAGAGTAGCCACATTAGTATGCGTTGTCATTGATTTTTCTGAATTCCAAACGTAAAAAAGCCCGCTATCATACGATAACGGGCTTCTTCGAATGGGGGCCTGGCGGTCGACTGCATGGATGCAGTCGGTTGATTGCGTCGGGAACGAGCAATCTAGAGCGTTAGCGAGCCGCCAAGGATAAATATAAAACGGAGGCAATAAAAAACCCCTCGCACAACGTGCAA